>NZ_JBWKUX010000003.1:0-538893 GCF_059421065.1 Pseudomonas sp. GW821-FHT03A09
GCGGTAGTTCAGTCGGTTAGAATACCGGCCTGTCACGCCGGGGGTCGCGGGTTCGAGTCCCGTCCGCTGCGCCATATCTGCTTCAAGGCCCACTGAACGCCTTGGTGCACAAAGCAAGCCTCGGGCTGCTTTGATCCGATAGCAAAGACCCTGGTCGAAAGACCGGGGTTTTTTGTTTCTGCGATTTGGTATGTGGTGGCGGGCTTGCTCGCGAATGCGGTGGATCAGTCAACTAATCTATCGACTGACACTCCGCTTTCGCGGGCAAGCCCGCTCCCACAGTTTGGTTGGGTCAGAACCCCAGCTTGTCCCGCAGGCCGTAATACCAGGCTCCCAATGCCGCAAACGGCGTGCGCAGTAATTGCCCGCCTGGGAACGGGTAGTGCGGCAGGTCGGCAAACGCGTCAAAACGCTCTGCCTGGCCTCTCAGCGCCTCCGCCAGTACCTTGCCTGCCAAGTGTGTGTACGTCACGCCATGGCCGCTGCAGCCCTGGGAGTAGTAGATGTTGTCGCCCAGGCGTCCGACCTGTGGCAGTCGGGAGAGGGTCAGCAGGAAGTTGCCGGTCCAGGCGTAGTCGATTTTCACATCCTTGAGCTGCGGGAAGGCTTTGAGCATCTTCGGTCGGATGATCGCTTCGATATTGGCAGGGTCGCGTGCGCCATAGACCACGCCACCGCCGAAAATCAGGCGCTTGTCGCTGGTGAGGCGGTAATAGTCGAGCAGGTAGTTGCAGTCTTCTACGCAGTAATCCTGCGGCAGCAGTGTCTTGGCCAACTCATCGCCCAGCGGTGCAGTAGTGATGACCTGGGTGCCGCACGGCATCGACTTGGCAGCCAGCTCCGGCACCAGGTTGCCCAGGTAGGCATTGCCCGCGACGATGATGAATTTGGCTCTGACCTTGCCTTCTGCGGTATGCACCACAGGGTTGGCAGCGCGTTCGATGCGCACCGCCGCAGACTGTTCATAAATGGTGCCGCCCAGGGACTCCACTGCGGCTGCTTCACCCAGCGCCAGGTTGAGCGGGTGAATGTGCCCGCCGCTCATGTCGAGCATGCCGCCTACATAGTTGTCGCAGGCCACCACTTCGCGAATACGGCGCTCGTCCAGCAACTCCAGCTGCGTGTGGCCGAAGCGTTCCCATAGGCGCTTCTGCGACTCCAGGTGGCCCATGTGCTTGCTGTTGAGTGCCGCGAACACGCCGCCGTCCTTCAGGTCGCACTGGATCTGATACTTGGCCACGCGCTCACGGATGATCTTGCCGCCCTCGAATGCCATTTGCCCCAGCAGTTGCGCTTGCTTGGGGCCGACACTGCGCTCAATCACATCGATATCACGGCTGTAGCTGTTGACGATTTGCCCGCCATTGCGGCCAGAGGCGCCGAACCCCACCTTGGCGGCCTCCAGCACCGTCACGCGAAAACCGTTCTCCAGAAGGAATAGTGCGCTGGAAAGACCGGTGTAGCCGGCACCAATCACACATACATCGGTTTCGACTTCGCCCTGCAGTGTCGGACGAGGCGGGACCGCATTGGCGGACGCGGCGTAATACGACTGGGGGTAGGGGGTGTTCGCCATCCTGGAACCTCTGTTTTATATTTTTTACGAGTGCTCCGATCCTACCTGAGTTGAAAATTGCCTGCCAGCCACCCGAAAATCACGAGCGTGCCTGTCGCAAATAAAAAATTCGCATATTCATAGGGTTAGCTGCAAAAAAGATGTTGACACCCCTCCGGAATTCCGTAGAATGCCGCCTCACAGCAGGCACGTAGCTCAGTTGGTTAGAGCACCACCTTGACATGGTGGGGGTCGTTGGTTCGAGTCCAATCGCGCCTACCAAACAAAATCCGCTCTGCTGGGCGGTATGAAAAGGCTCACCGAAAGGTGGGCCTTTTTTTTGTCTGAAATTTGGGCAGTGCTGAGGCTCCGTAAATGTTGTATCCCTTTCAGGCGTGCGATCTTTGCTCGCCTCTCGTTCCTTTGTGTACTGCGGGACGTTCATTCGAAATTATTGCTATATGCTATGATCGCGTGCGTTGAATAGTAAGGTGTTCATGTTTTGGCGTTGTTTTAAAAACTTAGATAAGCCTCAGTTGTTATCTGGGAGTTCGATAAGAAAAATAATATCGAAAAATAGGGGAGTAGGGGTGTTTACTAAAGAGTTGGGTGTAGCGCTGGATTTCACGCGGGTAATCGCTTGCTTGATGGTTGTCATGCTTCATGTGTCTGGGCCCGGTGTTTCAGAATTTACCCAGGGCTGGATATATTCTGAAATTTATCAGTCGCTTGTAAGAGTGTGCGTTCCGTTATTTTTAATGTTGTCCGGGGCTCTTCTGCTGAGTCGAGGGGGCGGGGCGATTGATTTTTATAAAAAACGCTTTGTCAGGGTTTTTCCACCGCTGATTTTTTGGTCGATCTTCTATATCTGTTGGAAGTCAATATTGAATGGTGATATTACAGGGCTGATGGGGGCTTTCGCTTCGGCGCTTGCCGGGCCTGCGTATTATCACCTTTGGTATCTTTATGCCCTCATTGGGATTTATCTTTTTATTCCTTTCATGTCACAGATATACAGAGCCTCAACAGAGGTTGAAAAAATAATATATCTCATTATTTGGTTTGTTGTTGCTTGTGTCTTTCCGACGGTTTCTTATTTTTTTCCAGCGGTGGGTGATCTTGCTTTTGTATATGGGCTTTCGTCATTTGTCGGCTTAAGTGGGTATGTATTTCTAGGAGCGTTCTGTTTTGAGCGGATTCGAGCTCGTGGGTGCCCGTCAGTGCTTTCAAGTGCATGTGGGTATATGTTGTGCGTCTTATTTATCGCCTTGGCGACCTATTGGTTGTCTATGAAAGATGGAGCCCCCAATCAATTTATGTTTCGTTACTTGGCGCCATTTGTTGTGATCGGCTCGTTTTTCGGCTTTAGACTCTTGATTACTTTAGGTGTACGGCTTTCCAGGTATGCCAACCCACTCAGCGTCCTGGCAGGTTGTACACTCGGGGTATATTGTCTGCACGTATTTGTAATGAATAGACTGAGCTTGTTCTATGGAGCTTTAATCGAAGGACATTCAGTGCTATGGGTAACGCCGCTGCTGGTTGCTGTTATTTTCATCGTGACGTTAATCCCCATCTTTATTGCTCGACTGTTCAAGCCGCTGCGACAGATTATCTAGAGGGTTGAGTAAAAAAGGCGTGCAGTGCACGCCTTTGTCCTTACAGTGCTTTAAGCGGGTTTCCCTCTCGCTTGATGTACTCATCACCTAGTGCGGCGGCGCCTAGAGCATTGAGGTGAGATCCATCCAGTCGGAAGATTATCTTCCCGTCTACTATTGATGTGCATTTTTCTTGGCACAGTACGTCGTTGGGATCAATCAATATGACCTCTGGGTAGGTTTTTTTGATTTTGTACTCGATGCGTTGTTCGTTTTTTCTCGGTGGGTGCAAGCATTACTTTTGATGGGGCGGTGTGTTTCAATTTCATTTCACGTAGCTTGCTCTCCGTTGCCCTTCCAATCTCGGCAAAGGGCTGGACAATGATGACTACTTTGACGCCCGCATCTAAATAAACCTTTACAGTAACTCAAAAAAACGGAAGGGCAGTAGCAAGTAGGCGGCGTTCTTATGGTTGACAGCGTAATACTCAGAGGCTAGCAGTGACACCACAAACAAACCGGCGATGACATAGCGGGCAATCTTGTTACTGCTGACTCAGGCCAGCCCCAACAGGACAATCGGCCAAACAATATAGAATTGTTCTTCGACATCAATGGACCAAGTGTGCAGCAAGGGTTCAGTACTGGCAGAACCGAAATAGCCTGTGCCCGAATAGAAGTAGATGTTGCTGATGGCCACCAGCGAATAAACCGCGCTTTTGGCATAGGAAATCGGGTCGTCGGGCATTAGATAGTTGTAGCAGTACATCGACAGGCAACACATCATGAATGCATAGGCTGGCAACAAGCGTTTGATACGCCGCACGTAAAACGACTTGAATGAAAACTTATCGGCCAGTATTTCCCGGCGCAGTATTGAAGTAATCAGATAGCCGGAAATAACGAAGAACACGTCTACGCCGACGAAACCACCCAGGATGGGGAATTTTGCGTGGTAGAGAACGACGAGCAGCACAGCAATTGCCCGCAGACCGTCAATATCCGGTCTGTAGGATTGGTTTTTGACTTGCATGAATTCCCTTTCTCTGGTTTTTAACCAGTTTTTTGTTGGTTTTGCCTTGGGGTTTAGAAGCGATTCCGGATTTTGTCTGCTTTATTCGCAGCCTGTATAAGTGAAATAGTGCAGCCCTTATTGGGTCTGCCTATGCCTTGAGCTTGGGTGGTCAGCAAAAGAGCTGTGCCACCGCCAGCAGGCAGATGATCTGGACGATCACCTGGCACCGGATCTCCCCGAACATCATTGTCGTCATACTCATTTGCCCTGCGTACATAGCGTCTCACCTCTGCGCCGACTAGGGTGCTGCGAACCTTGTGCAGAAACACTCAGATGCATTATTGAGTATAGGCAATGATCCAGATTTTCCAGCGCTGAACCCGAGCTGGCAATTGTGCGATGGAGCTGGCAATTGAGGCGTTGCACAATGTGACGAAGCCAAATCATCCAGGGCCAATTACCCACAAAATTTATTGGTTTGCAGCAACAATTTTTCTTGTTGGACACCCCCTGTCCCAAGCAGCAAAGATGCGGCCACTGACGCTCGACCTTCCGGGTCAACAATAAAAAATCGAGCCGACTGCCCGCCACTTTCACGCTGTGAACCCTTGGTTCACATCCTGCTTTAATGGCGCCGCAGCGCGCACTTAAGGACCTCACCGTCATGCAAACTGTTGTGAACCTATGGCCGTTGATCGGCGTGCTTGTCATCGTGGTTGGCTTTGTCTTGCGTTTCAATCCGCTCTTGGTGGTCACCGCCGCCGCTATTGCCACCGGGTTCGCAGCCCATTTTCCATTGGAAAAAATCCTCGCCACCATGGGTGATGGTTTCCTTCAGACGCGTGCCTTACAACTGATTCTGTTGCTGCCCTTGGCAGTCATTGGTCTGCTGGAGCGTCACGGGCTGCGCTTGCATGCTCAAAACTGGATTGCGCGATTTGAACGAGCCACCGTCGGGCGCTTGTTGATTATTTACCTGTTCGTGCGTGAGTCCACGGCGGCCATGGGTCTGACCAGCCTGGGTGGCCATCCGCAGATGGTGCGCCCACTGTTGGCGCCAATGGCCGAAGGGGCTGCGGAAAAGCGCTACGGTAAATTACCGGACAAGCAGCGCCACAAGGTGTTGGCCATGTGCGCGGCCACCGACAACGTCGGGTTGTTTTTCGGTGAGGACATCTTTGTCGCGTTTGGTGCGATCGCACTGATGCACACCTTCCTGCTGGGTTCAGGCATTGATGTGGAGCCGCTGCACATCGCGGTGTGGGGTATTCCGACGGCAATCTGCGCCTTCATCATTCATGCGATCCGCTTGCATCGATTTGATCGCAGGCTTACCCGTGAGCTTTCCGGCTCTACCGCCGCTTCCGTGGAGGCGGTGCAATGATCATCTCCATTGAATACCTCTACTGGCTTGCTGGTGTGCTGTTGCTGATTACCGCAGGCATGATCCTGATGGACCGCACCCATCCCAAACGTTGGTCCAGTGCTCTGTTCTGGCTGTTGTTTGCCATTCCGTTTTTGATCGGGGAGCGCTTGCCTTCGGTGGTCATCGGAATGGGTGTCGTGATCATGGCGCTGATCGCCGGGCTGGGTGGCGTGGGTCGAGGTGCGCATGCCGAGCTGCATGACAAGGCTTCCCGCGCCAGCGCAGGTCGCCTGGGGCACAAGCTGTTTATCCCTGCACTGGCCATTCCCCTCACGACGGTGATTGGCTCTGTGTTGCTCAAGAACACCGAGATTGCTGGCATACCGTTACTGGACCCGAAAAACACCACGTTCGTATCCCTGGGTATTGGTTGTTTGATCGCTCTCGGCCTGGCCTGCTGGCTGACCCGCGACACGCCCGTACAAGCCTTGCGCGAATCCCGACGCCTTACAGAAGCTTTGGGCTGGGCCATGGTGCTACCTCAAATGCTGGCAATGCTCGGGTTGCTATTCAATGAAGCTGGGGTGGGTACTGCGGTCGCCCATGTCACCACCACCTACATCAACTTGGATTTCAAGTTGGTAGCGGTGATGGTTTACGTGCTGGGGATGGCGTTGTTTACCGTGATCATGGGCAATGGGTTTGCGGCGTTTCCGGTCATGACCGGCGGGGTTGGTGTGCCAGTGCTGGTGGGGATCTATGGCGGCAACCCGGCAGTGATGGCGGCGATCGGTATGTTCTCAGGTTATTGCGGTACGTTGATGACCCCCATGGCGGCCAACTTCAATATCGTTCCTGCGGCGTTACTGGAGCTGCCCGACAAGAACGCAGTGATCAAGGCTCAGTTACCAACAGCGTTGATGATGCTGGTGGTCAATATTGTTCTGCTTTACCTACTGATGTGAGGGCAAGATGCAAACCCTATTGCTGACGGGCTTCGAGCCATTCGATCAAGACCCGGTCAACCCATCTTGGGAGGCTGTACGTCAGTTGGACGGCGTGCAATGGGGTGATGAGGTGCAGATTTTGGCACGCCGCTTACCCTGTGCATTTGCTACGGTAGGGGAGCACTTGACTCAACTGATTGAGGAAGTACGCCCCGCCATGGTGATTGCTACCGGCTTGGCTCCCGGACGCAGTGATATCTCCATTGAGCGGGTGGCAATCAACCTCAACGATGCGCGTATCCCCGACAATCTGGGGGCGCAGCCAATCGATACGGCTGTGGTGAGCGGCGGCCCTGCGGCTTACTTCAGCACGTTGCCGATCAAGGCTATGGTCAAGGCGGTGCGCGAGGCGGGGATTGCGGCGTCGGTTTCGCAGACCGCAGGTACGTTTGTGTGCAATCAGGTGTTCTACCAATTGCAGCATACGTTGGCGGGCTCTGGCATACGCAGTGGGTTTATCCATGTGCCGAGCCTGCCGGAGCAGGTGGGTGACTCGGGGAGGCCATCAATGGCTTTGGATACGTTGGTTGAAGGTTTGCAGGTGGCAATACTGACGGCGTGGCGAACCACGGTGGACGTCTCTGAAACGGGCGGACAGGTCAGTTGATCGGCCATCTGCAAGAATGCTGACCTCCACTGTGTTGGCCAGCCCTTCGAAACCACAAGGTTGTAATGCGATGGCGTGATCCGTAGATTGCATCGGGGTCAGCCTATGTCCGCGAATAGAAGGAAAACCCAACAGTGTCCGCCCCAGGCCCCGCCGCATTTACCCAGCGTTACCGTGCCTTCCTGTTCGATATGGATGGGACGCTGCTTAATTCCATTGCCGCCGCCGAGCGTGTGTGGAGTCGCTGGGCTGAGCGCCATGGCTTGGATGTGGAGGCGTTTCTCACCACCATCCATGGCGCTCGGGCCATCGATACCATTACCCGCCAGGCGTTGCCAGGCGTTGACCCGGAGATCGAAGCACAGTGGATCACTGAGGCTGAAATCGACGATGTCCAGGGTGTGGTGGCAATTCCCGGCGCTATCGAATTTCTGAACAGTGTGCCGAGTAAGCAATGGGCGCTGGTCACGTCTGCACCCAAGGCGTTGGCATTGCGTCGGCTGCAAGCGGCGGGCATTGCTGCGCCGGCGGTGATGGTGACGGCCGAAGATGTCGTCTGTGGCAAGCCCGATCCCGCGTGTTATCTGCTCGGTGCGCAACGCTTGGGCGTGCCGGTACAGGAATGTCTGGTGTTCGAGGATGCGGCGGTGGGTATTCGAGCGGGGGAAGCAGCGGGAGCGGATGTAATGGTCGTTACCTCGACCCACCTCACACCCATGGCGACAGCACATGCCCGCATTGAAGGCTATGAGGGGTTGCAAGCCCGGCGCGATACGGAGGGTTGGCTGTACTTGAGAGCGTTGCTTGGCTGATGTGAAAACACCAAGCATAAGTGCTGTCGTGGCTCTGTAAATGCCGGTGATCTGATGCGTAAGTAGAGGCGTCAGCGTGCGGCTTTGTGGTGCTCACGATGGGCGGCACGTTGGCATAATTTACGCAGAACCGCCTTTTGGATCGGCTTGAGGCAGAACGCTAGCAGGTAACCACATAGCAATAGTGTCAGGTCCAGCCACGAGTGAGCGCTGGGATCGCTGACGCGTTCAATTTCGAACCTCAGGCCATATCCAGCAGCTAGAAAAAACAACCCAATCAACAGGGCGATGATCCAGGATCTGGAAATAAGCGGTTGTGTTACTGGAGGCCTCATCGACGTGCTCCTAGATGCACACAGATGGCAGGATGATTGTCAGAAGCTTCGGCTGCGAATAGCGCAGCAAGTTCCAGGCTTCATGACAGTTTCATCTTGCGGCGAAGGAAAATCGGTAAGGCGCGCTGGTCGCGTGAGCAAGCGCGAGCAGGCTGAATGGGTTTTCGCCAGCCGTCAGTATGGATGAAAAGGCTGGCTACTCGGGCTGCGTCAAGGAGTCTGGTTTTTGTCCGGTGCCGTAAGGCCGGCCTGGATACGCTGGTAAATTTCCTCACGATGTACGGCAACGTCCTTGGGGGCGTTGATGCCGATTCGAACTTGCTGGCCGCTGACGCCCAGGATGGTGATCGTAATGTCATCACCGATGTTTATGCTTTCACCGACTTTGCGGGTGAGTATAAGCATGGAGTTCTCCTTGATTACTTTTAAGGACACATGTTTCAGACAGGGTCGTTGTCGGATGTGTGTAGCTTACTGCTAAGCGCTTCCCTGTGACTGCCTCTTTCTAGGACGCATAGAGGCGACATTAATTCCCATGGTGGCATCATACAGGTCTGCGATACATCATTCGCATTGTTTAAGCCAACGTTTATGACGGCCAGAATAGACAGTGAATGGTAAAGTTGCCTCTTTATCCTCAAAGGAGCAGGGCAGTGCGTAAAGTAGCGATGGCAATTGCGGTGTTGGCATTGGCCGGTTGCGGTGAAGGTAAAAGTGTCGATGCCCCCAAGGCCAAGCCTGCCGCGACCGAAAGCCAGCCACAGACCGGTGCAATTGCCGCTCAGGAATGGGATGTGTGGGTTGGCCCGCCAGATCACAAGCTGCAGGCGATCACCGACCTTACCGCTTGGTTGCTGGAGCACGGTTTCAGTTTTTACATCGTGAAGGTAGACGGTAAGGATGAAGTGTTTCTGGGGCCGTTTGCCAGCAAGGCCGAAGCCGAAGCCAAGCAAACACTGCTGACCGAGAAGTTGGCTCGTGCCAAGAAGAACGACACCGAGTCGCAAGTCATCGAGCACACGCCCGCGCAGTAACGGGTAGGTTGGGCGGGAGTGCCGCCCACGTTCAACCGCAGGCTTTCAGGTTCACCGGGCCGACAAACTCATTGCCGCGCCCCATCACACAAGCCACGGTCTGGTTGCGCTGACGCTCCCAGGGTTGTACCGGATAGGTCTTGTTCCAGGCTTCGTAGAGTTGGCGGTCCTGTTTTGACAGGCGCAATCCGTACTGCTTGCTCATGTAAAAGTACGTGCGCGCGATCATGCCGCGAATGGACGGGCGCGGCATGACCTTCTTGGCCTTGAAGTCCACTTGAGTCAGGCATGAGCCGTACTGCCCGCTTTGTACCGGCAGCCAGCCGAAGCTGAAGTTGTTACGGTCGCCATTCACTTCGCCGATGCTCGGGACCAGGTTGTGCAAATCAGCCTCGGCGCGCTTGAACACCTCGTCATTGCGTGTGCAGTTCTTGCGTCCGCCGTTCTGCCAGCATTGGCGCTGGTGCCCGATCTGCCACGCTGGAACGATATGTTCCCATTCGATGCGTGCGGCGCGGTTGGCGTTTTTACGCGGGATATAGCCGCAGGCTTTCAGGTCCACACGGTTACCGGTGTATTTGCAGCCGCAATAAAACTCAGTGGATTGCGGGGCGTAGAGCTTCCAGGCGATTTTCTTGGCTTCGCTGAAGGTTCGAGGCGCCTGGGCGTGGGCGGTGATGGAAAAAAACAGGCAAAACACGGCAATAAAGCGGGCACTCATTGAATCAATCTTCCTTCGGTACAACCCAAAAAATCTGCACGCCACCGTCATCCCGATAGGCGAGAGTGACGTTATCGTTCTCCGCGATTTCTTCCAGCAGGCGCTCCCATTCACTCACCGGTTCATCCGGCAAACGGAATATCAACGCGGCCTTGGCTTTCTGGGCGTTGGTCGAATTGATGATTTTTTGCACACGAAGGGCCAGGCGTTCGTACGCATCAGGCGGTGTGGGCGTTGCGGAAGAGGACTTTGCCACGGACGTATCCTTAATAAGCTGTACGCACATACAGTATTTAACTGTGAGCGATTTCGCAACTGCTTAAATTTCAAGAGCTTCGTCTGACAGCTGTTTAAGAGGATTGGTGTAGGGCGGGGGGGATTGGGGGTAGGGAGATAGGGGCGGTCAAGCCCCTATCGAGGTGTCAGCGCAAATCAGTATTCCCAGAACATCCGCTGCAGCTCTTTGCTGTCTTGGGTCTTGGTCAGTGCGACCATGGCCAGGATGCGGGCTTTCTGTGGGTTCAGGTCATGGGCGGCCACCCAGTCGTATTTGTCGTCAGGCTGTTCGGCATTGCGCAGAACGAAACCGCCGGCATTTACGTGGGAGGAGCGGATGATCTGTACACCTTGCTTGCGCAGTTCCTGCAGGGCAGGAACGACCTTGGAAGACACCGAACCATTACCGGTACCGGCATGAATGATGGCTTTTGCGCCGGCCTGCGCCAGGGCCTTGACGGCGGTGTCGCTCACGTTGCCGTAGCCATAGGCGATTTCCACATCTGGCAGGCTCTTGATGGTCTTGATATCGAATTCCGAATCCATGGTGTGGCGCTTGGCAGGTAGGCGGAACCAGTAGGATTTGCCTTCAACCACCATGCCCAACGGGCCCCATGGGCTTTTGAACGCTTCGGTCTTGATGTTGATCATCTTGCTGACGTCGCGACCCGACTGGATCTCGTCGTTCATGGTGACCAGCACACCTTTGCCGCGCGCGTCTTTGCTGCCGGCTACGGCCACGGCGTTGTACAGGTTGAGCATGCCATCAGCCGACATGGCGGTGCCTGGGCGCATCGAACCGACCACAACGATTGGCTTGTCGGTTTTTTCGACCAGGTTCAGGAAGTAGGCGGTTTCTTCCAGGGTGTCGGTGCCGTGGGTGATCACGATGCCGTCCACGTCCTTGCTGTCGGCCAGTTCGGCCACGCGGCGGCCCAGCTGCAGCAGGTTTTCGTTGTTGATGCTTTCGGACGCAATTTGCATCACTTGTTCGCCACGCACATTGGCGATCTGGCTAAGCTCAGGAACGCCGGCGATCAGTTGTTCGATGCCGACTTTGGCCGCCTGGTATGTGGCACTGTTGGCCGCACTGGCGCCGGCGCCGGCAATGGTACCGCCGGTGGCGAGGATCACCACGTTGGACAGTTTGGTCTTGGTTTCAGCTTCCTTCGCCTGGGCGGCAATGGGGAACAGCAGCAGAAGGGCGAGGGCGCCCGGAACAAAGTTCTTCAGTGCAGATTTCATTATTTTTCTCTCTGGTTTTTGATGAGTGCTGGTGCAGGTTCATCTAGAACACCCGGGCGGTTCTGAACGCCTCAAGGTTCTGAGAAAGAGCAGGATTTGTACCAGGCGGATTGTGTGTGCGGATATAAATTAAGGTATTGATTTAAAACAATTTAATTTTGATTTTGAAATGAATGAAGCGAGCTGTTGTCCGGCTTTCCGAACAGTGGGCTAGTATTTCGTTCGGTTGTCCGAAAATCATGATGGGATATCCATGGCGGGTGTATGACCCTGGCGTAACAGCCTGTCGTTTTAGAGAACGATCCGGACAGGACGATGTTTAAACGCATCACTGGATGGGCGTCGAGGCAGTGGCTGAATACCTTGAGTGAAAGACTGCTCTCACCCGTTGACAAATCTCGGCAAGGTTCTCATAGTTTGATTAACGCAAACGTTTGCGAGATGTTTCACGGAGTGCTCCTTGAGTATCGTGGCCGCTCGTATCAGCCGCCCAGGTGGGAAGGCTGCCGAAGAGATCTTCGGAGCAAGCGTTGCTCACAATAATCATAAGATCGGAGTGAACCCATGAAGCTGCCATTTGCTGGACGTCTTCTTGCTGTCGCTGTGCTTGCTGCCGCATCCGCTGCTCTGCCTCTCTCCTCTGCATTTGCCGATGACGTCGCCAAACCCAAGGTCGGCCTGGTCATGAAATCCCTCGCCAACGAATTCTTTGTCACGATGCAGGACGGCGCCAAGACGTACCAGAAAGAACACGCCGCCGATTTCGACATGATCACCAACGGCATCAAGAACGAAACCGATACCAGCGCGCAGATCGATATCGTCAACCAGATGATTCTCGCCAAGGTAAACGCCATCGTGATCGCGCCGGCTGACTCCAAGGCACTGGTCACCGTGTTGAAAAAAGCCTCGGACGCCGGCATCAAGGTCGTCAATATCGACAACCGCCTTGATCCGGACGTGTTGAAAAGCAAAAACCTCGACATCCCGTTCGTAGGCCCGGACAACCGCAAAGGTTCCAAGCTGGTAGGTGACTACCTGGCCAAGCAACTGACCTCGGGTGACAAGGTTGCAATCATCGAAGGTGTGCCGACCACCACCAATGCCCAGCAACGCACCGCAGGCTACAAAGATGCGATGGACGCTGCGGGTATGAAGATCGTCTCTACCCAATCCGGTAACTGGGAAATTGACCAGGGCCAGAAAGTGGCTTCCGCGATGCTGAGTGAATATCCAGACCTCAAGGCGCTGCTGGCCGGCAACGACAACATGGCCCTGGGGGCTGTCTCTGCCGTACGCGCGGCAGGCAAGGCGGGTAAAGTGCTGGTGGTTGGCTACGACAACATCGAAGCGATCAAGCCGATGCTGCAGGACGGTCGTGTACTGGCGACCGCTGACCAGGCCGCCGCCCAGCAAGCCGTGTTCGGTATCCAGAACGCGCTCAAACTGGTCAAGGGTGAGAACGTCGATGCCAAAGACGGCGTGATCGAAACCCCGGTCGAACTCGTCCTCAAGAAGTAATCCTGGCGGCACCCAACAGCGTCCGCTCGTCCTGAGCGGACGCCTGGAGATTTTCCTATGTCATCTTCCGCCCCGAACGCTGTCCTCTCGGTCAGCGGTATCGGCAAGACTTATGCGCAACCGGTTCTATCCGACATCACCCTGACGCTCAATCGAGGGGAAGTGCTGGCGCTGACCGGCGAGAATGGCGCGGGTAAAAGCACGCTGTCGAAGATCATCGGTGGGTTGGTCACGCCGACCGCCGGGCACATGCAATTCAACGGTCAGGATTACCGTCCAGGCAGCCGCACCCAGGCCGAAGAGTTGGGCGTGCGCATGGTCATGCAAGAGCTCAACCTACTGCCGACGCTGACCGTAGCCGAAAACCTGTTCCTGGATAACCTGCCCAGCAAGTGTGGCTGGATCAGTCGCAAGCAATTGCGTACGGCCGCCATCGAAGCCATGGCCCAGGTCGGCTTGGATGCGATAGACCCGGATACCCTCGTCGGTAGCCTGGGCATCGGCCATCAACAGATGGTTGAAATTGCACGTAACCTGATCGGCGACTGCCACGTACTGATTCTCGACGAGCCCACGGCCATGCTCACCGCCCGTGAAGTCGAAATGCTGTTCGAGCAAATCACCCGCCTGCAGGCCCGGGGCGTGGCGATCATTTATATTTCGCATCGGCTCGAAGAACTGGCCCGTGTCGCCCAACGCATTGCGGTATTGCGTGACGGTAAGCTGGTTTGCGTCGAGCCGATGGCCAACTACAACAGCGAACAACTGGTCACCCTGATGGTCGGTCGTGAGCTGGGCGAGCAGATCGACCTGGGCCCGCGGACTATCGGAGGCCCCGCTTTGACGGTGAAAGGGCTGACCCGTTCGGACAAGGTCCGCGATGTGTCCTTTGAAGTGCGTGCTGGTGAAATCTATGGCATCTCCGGCCTGATTGGTGCCGGCCGCACAGAGTTGCTGCGCCTGATCTTCGGTGCAGACCTGGCGGACAGTGGCACCGTTGCCCTGGGTTCGCCAGCCCAGGTGGTGAGCATTCGTTCCCCGGTGGACGCGGTGGGCCATGGCATTGCCCTGATCACCGAGGACCGCAAAGGTGAAGGCTTGCTACTGACCCAGTCCATCAGCGCCAACATCGCCTTGGGCAACATGCTCAAGATTTCCGGTGGCGGGGTGGTGAACAGTCGCGACGAAACTGCCTTGGCCAAGCGCCAGGTCGATGCCATGCGCATCCGCAGTTCCAGTCCGGCGCAGCTGGTCTCCGAGCTTTCGGGCGGCAACCAGCAGAAGGTCGTGATTGGTCGCTGGTTGGAGCGCGATTGTGCGGTGATGCTGTTTGACGAGCCGACCCGAGGTATCGACGTGGGTGCCAAGTTCGATATTTATGCCTTGCTCGGCGAACTGACTCGCCAAGGCAAAGCGTTGGTGGTGGTGTCCAGCGATCTGCGCGAGCTGATGCTGATCTGTGATCGGATCGGCGTGCTGTCAGCCGGACGCCTGATCGAAACCTTCGAGCGCGACAGCTGGACCCAGGACGAGTTGCTCGCCGCCGCTTTTGCCGGTTACCAAAAACGTGATGCGCTGCTCAATGACGCAGTGCTTAGGGATACCCCATGAAAACAACAACTTCCCCCGGCAAAACCGGCGGTAACTTCTACGGCCTGGGCACCTATCTGGGCCTGGCCGGTGCCCTGCTGGCGATGATTGCACTGTTCTCGGTGCTCAGCGATCACTTCCTGTCCTATGACACCTTCAGCACCCTGGCCAACCAGATTCCAGACCTGATGGTGTTGGCGGTGGGCATGACCTTCATCCTGATCATCGGCGGTATCGACCTGTCGGTGGGCTCGGTGCTGGCGCTGGCCGCGTCGGCCGTCAGCGTGGCGATTCTTGGTTGGGGCTGGAGCGTGATGCCCGCTGCTGTCCTCGGCATGGCGTGCGCGGCGTTGGCCGGCACGATCACTGGCTCCATCACGGTGGCTTGGCGAATTCCGTCGTTTATCGTGTCCCTCGGTGTGTTGGAGATGGCCCGTGGCGTGGCCTACCAGATGACCGGCTCGCGCACCGCTTACATCGGCGACTCGTTTGCCTGGTTATCCAACCCGATTGCTTTCGGCATTTCTCCGTCGTTCATCATCGCGTTGCTGGTGATTATCGTGGCGCAGTTGGTGTTGACCCGCACGGTATTTGGTCGGTACCTCATCGGTATCGGTACGAATGAAGAGGCAGTGCGCCTGGCAGGGATTAATCCCAAGCCTTACAAGATCCTGGTGTTCAGCCTGATGGGGCTGTTGGCCGGTGTGGCTGCACTGTTCCAGATCTCTCGCCTTGAAGCGGCAGACCCGAACGCCGGCTCGGGTCTGGAGTTGCAAGTGATCGCCGCTGTGGTGATCGGCGGCACCAGCCTGATGGGCGGGCGCGGTTCGGTCATCAGTACCTTTTTTGGTGTGTTGATTATTTCGGTACTGGCGGCCGGTCTGGCGCAGATCGGTGCGACGGAGCCCACTAAACGCATCATTACCGGTGCTGTCATCGTGATCGCCGTTGTCCTCGATACCTATCGCAGCCAGCGCGCCAGTCGGCGGGGCTAAACCATGGCTACGATCAAGGATGTGGCAGCGCTTGCGGGTATTTCCTACACCACGGTGTCCCATGTGGTGAACAAGACACGCCCAGTCAGCGAGCCGGTACGCATCAAAGTCGAGGCGGCGATCAAGCAATTGGACTATGTGCCAAGCGCCGTCGCGCGCTCACTCAAGGCGAAGACCACGGCCACCATCGGTTTGCTGGTGCCCAACAGTCTTAACCCCTATTTTGCGGAGCTGGCTCGGGGTATCGAGGATTATTGCGAGCGTAATGGCTACTGCGTGATCCTGTGCAACTCCGATGACAACGCCGAAAAACAACGTAACTACTTGCGCGTGTTGTTGGAAAAACGCATCGACGGCCTGATCGTCACCTCGGTGGGTGGCGACGACAGTGGTCTGGCTGCTGGCTTGAGTGCGGTACGTACGCCCATGGTGATTGTCGACCGGGCGTTGGATGGCATTGATGTCGACCTGGTGCGAATTGACCACGAAGAGGGCGCCTACCTGGCGACTCGGCACCTGCTTGAGTTGGGGCATCGGGACATCGCCTGCATCGGCGGGCCAGGACATACCCGCGTGGCGCAAATGCGATTGGCGGGGTATCACCGTGCCTTGCGTGAGGCGGGCGTCGAGTTGGCGTCCAATCGCATCCGGGAAAGTGATTTCACCAGTACCGGTGGTTATGCCGCCGCCGTGCAATTGCTGGCGGAACATCCGCCCAGCGCGATTTTTGCCAGCAACGATATGATTGGCTTCGGCGTTCTGCGTGCGGCGGCGGAACGCAATATTCGCGTGCCGGGCGAACTGTCGGTGATCGGCTTCGATGATATTCAGATGGGGCGTTATGTTTATCCGGCGTTGACCACGGTCGGGCAGTCGATCGTGCAACTGGGTGAAACGGCGGCCGAGCTTTTACTGCGTAGAATTGCAACACCCCAACTGCCGGTCGATCAGCGCATAGTGACGCCGAGCATTGTCTTGCGCGAGTCGACAGCACCGTTGACCGGCGTGTTTGCCCAATACCGCTGAACCGAATTGATGAGTACTGATGTATGCCAGCAAAAGTAGTGGTAATAGGCAGCCTGAATATGGACCTGGTCACCCGTGCCAGCCGGTTGCCCCGTGCCGGTGAAACCCTGATTGGCCAAACATTTGCCACTGTTCCTGGTGGCAAGGGGGCGAACCAGGCCGTGGCGTCGGCGCGCCTGGGAGCCGAAGTGGCGATGATCGGTTGCGTCGGCACGGATGCCTACGGTGTCCAATTGCGCGATGCGTTGCTGGTGGAGGGCATCGATTGCCAGGCCGTCACTACAGTGGACGGTTCCAGTGGTGTGGCACTGATCGTGGTGGATGACAGCAGCCAGAACGCAATCGTGATCGTGGCCGGCAGCAACGGCGAGCTGACACCTGCATCGTTGCAGGCCGCCGATGCGGTTCTGCAGGCCGCCGATGTGATCGTCTGCCAATTGGAAGTGCCAATGGAAACTGTCGGCTATGCGCTCAAGCGCGGCCGTGAGCTGGGCAAGACAGTGGTCCTCAACCCGGCGCCGGCGAGCGGCCCCTTGCCAGCCGAGTGGTATACCTCGGTTGACTACCTGATTCCCAACGAGAGTGAAGCCACGGCCCTGAGCGGCGTGACGGTCGACTCCCTGGACAGTGCCAAACTGGCCGCGACGCACCTGATCAAGGCGGGTGCCGGCAAAGTCATCATCACCCTTGGCGCGCAGGGTGCCCTGTTTGCCAATGGCAACGGTTTTGAGCACTTGGTGGCGCCCAAAGTCAAAGCGGTAGACACCACCGCAGCGGGGGACACTTTTGTAGGTGGTTTCGCCGCCGCACTTGCCAATGGCAGGAGCGAAGCCGAGGCCATTCGATTTGGCCAGGCTGCAGCCGCGTTGTCGGTGACTCGCGCCGGAGCACAGCCCTCTATTCCTATGTTGCTCGACGTTCAAGGTTTTGTGCCCTCATGAAAAAGACACCATTGCTTAATATCGCCCTGTCGCGTGTGATCGCGTCCCTCGGTCATGGTGACATCCTGGTCATCGGTGACGCTGGCCTGCCGGTGCCGCCGGGTGTCGAGTTGATCGACCTTGCACTGACCCAGGGTATTCCTGATTTCATCAGCACGTTGCGCATTGTGCTCAGCGAAATGCAGGTGGAAAGCCACGTGTTGGCGGAAGAAATCCTGCTCAAACAGCCTCCGGCGCTGGCGGATCTCAATGTGTTGACCGAACAGGTCGCGCTGGGTGAGCGTCGCCTGGTCAGCCATGAAGAGTTCAAGCAGTTGAGCCGCAAGGCGCGCGCTGTTGTGCGCACTGGCGAATGCCAGCCTTACTGTAATATCGCGCTGGTTTCCGGCGTAACGTTCTAGCATTTCCCTACGACAAGGAGTGTTTCATGCAACGTGGTCTCCCAACCCTGAAGAACCTGTTCCGGAGTGTCCTGCTTTTGTCCGCACTCACTGCTGCCAGCGCCCAAGCGGCGGAAAAAATCGACCTGATCATCGATACCGACCCAGGGGCCGATGATGTGGTGGCTTTGTTGTTCGCCATGGCCTCGCCAGAGGAGTTGAGCATTCGTGCACTGACTACCGTCGCTGGCAACGTGCGACTGGACAAGACGTCCCGCAATGCTCGTCTGGCTCGTGAATGGGCAGGGCGTGAGGACATTCCGGTCTATGCGGGTGCGCCAAAGCCGATGCTGCGCACACCGATCTATGCCGAGAACATTCACGGTAAGGAAGGCATTTCCGGTGTCACTGTGCATGAACCGAAAAAAGGCCTGGCCGAAGGCAATGCCGTCGATTACCTGATCAAGACCCTGAGTGCCGCCAAGCCCCATAGCATCACCATCGCCATGCTCGGCCCACAGACCAACCTGGCCTTGGCGCTGACCCAAGCACCGGAAATTACCCAAGGTATCAAGGAAGTGGTGGTGATGGGTGGCGCGCACTTCAACGGCGGCAACATCACGCCGGTGGCCGAATTCAACCTGTTCGCCGACCCTATTGCGGCTGAAGTCGTGCTCAAAAGTGGCGTCAAGCTGACTTACCTTCCGCTGGATGTGACTCACAAGGTGCTGACCAGCGAAGCGCGCCTGAAACAAATTGCTGCGCTTAACAACAACGCGAGCAAGGTGGTGGGCGACATCCTCAATGAATACGTCAAGGGCGACATGGAGCACTACGGCATCCCTGGGGGGCCGGTACATGACGCCACCGTGATTGCCTATCTGCTCAAGCCTGCACTGTTCAGTGGGCGTGAGGTGAATGTGGTGGTCGACAGTCGCGAAGGCCCAACCTTCGGCCAGACCATCGTCGATTGGTACGACGGCCTGAAACAGCCGAAGAACGCATTCTGGGTTGAGAACGGCGATGCTCAGGGCTTCTTTGATCTGCTGACTGAGCGCCTGGCTCGTCTGAAGTGATGTAACTCCCGGTCGGCGCTCGCCGGCCGGTTCTTATTCGCGCTCTGGATTGTGCGCGCCCATGTGATCGGTCGGGTATTTCTCGAATATCTGGCCGATGAACGCCTGTGCCGCCTGGGTGCCGAGCTCTTTGACCAGCAGGTCGATACCAATGATTGCCAGTTCTTCCGGGCTCCCAGGGCTGTAGGAACTCTGTCCTTGGGGCCATTTGGCTTTGATGTCGGCTTGGAGCGTTACGGTGGTCATGGAGGTCTCGCGAGCTGTAGATACGGGGTAATGCGCTAAAACGCGGTTCGTGTGTGGGAGGTTAACCATTTTGCGCCATGATTGGCACTGCTACTTAGGCATGGGACAGGTGCTGTGCGACACTGTCCGTCTGTTTAAGTGTTGGGAAACGTCGCGTGCAGATCGATTTGAGCAAACCCGGGAACCTGACGCTGGAGTCCGTGCGTCATCTGATCGCCAGCGCCAGTGATGACGAACATACCCAGTTGCGGGTAACCAGGGCCGGTATCGCCTATATCTCGTCCGGCAGGGCCGTCGGCGGTGTCGATGTGGAGGGTCTGCTGTTTCGTCTGGAGACCTGGGCCAAGGGCTCCGGCTACGTCGGTAACGTGGCGGCCAGCGATGAAGTCTGGGTCATGCAGATTTTCAATGCGCTGCAGCAGAATTGGCCAACGCCGCCGTTTGACTATATCGACATCTACTGAATAGGTTCATATTTCGTGACGATTACCCTGGCGATTGCCCGCTGTGAGTCAGGCAGACTTACCGTAAGTGGTTAACGTCTTGAAACCAATCGGCCTAGCCGCTGTCGCACGATCTCTGTCCATTTTTTATCATAGGAGGCTTCATGCCTTGGAAGCTCGCATCATTCGGTACTTTGTTGGCGGCACTCGCGTTGGCGGGTTGCAGTACCCCGGGTACCTCTGAGCCAGCCAAAGACGCCGCCGTGGCCGATGCTGGTCATAGTCGCTGTGAGTCGAAGGCCGCCGAGTTCACGATCGGCCAGAAAGCTTCGCCCCAGTTGCTGGAGCAAGCGCGTACCCGTGCCGGTGCGCAGAATGCACGCATCCTCAAACCTAACGACATGATCACTTTGGAGTACCGCTCCGACCGCTTGAACCTGAACACCGACGACAACCTGGTGGTCACGCGGGTCAATTGCGGCTAAGTCTCTCCAGGCTTTTGCAGCGCCCATAAAAAACCCCGTCACTTGGACGGGGTTTTTTAGCTCAGCGGAGAATTACTCGCCGCGAACCTGTGCAGCTTGCATACCCTTTTGGCCTTTCTCAGCCACGAAGGAAACGGTTTGGCCTTCTTTCAGGCTTTTGAAACCGTCGCTTTCGATAGCTTTGAAGTGTACGAACAGGTCGTCACCGCCACCTTGAGGAGTGATGAAGCCGAAGCCTTTTTCATCGTTGAACCATTTAACGGTGCCGGTTTGGCGATTAGACATGGTGTATCTCCAAGAAACATATATTTTCAGTAGTGCTGTGCTGCTCAGGCCAACTGGGCACACTGGGCTATCATAGTCGAAATGTTCGGCTTGGGAGCCCCCCCAAGGCATTGTTTGCCAATCAATAGCGTTGAGTTTGGTGCTTTGTTCGGCTGAAAGCCCCGTTCTACGGGGCTTTGACGCGAAATATCAGCTGTTAAAAAAAGCCGTAAAAGCTACGTAATTTGTGAGAAATGGCAGTTTTAGAGCCATTTTTCCAGCAGCGCTGCTGTGTGATCAGCTGTAAATCTTAATTTTTCTTCACGACTTTGCAGGACGAAATAGCCGCGACTGCTTTGTTTTTAAGCTCCGGGCTGGCGTTCTGGTTGGTCATGAGCTCCTTGATTTCGGCAGTGCTCAATTCTGCGTTGATCTTGTCAGCGCCACATTCGCAGTGGGCTTTGGCAGTTTTGACGTCTACGTTCTGGCTGGCGGCTGCGCTGCAGTCGCTGATGAAGCTGTCGCGGGCACCGGCTGGCCAGTTCGATGGGGCTGCGGCCTGCGCACCGAGGGAAAGGAGGGTCAGGGAAGCGGCGAGAGCGAGGGTCGAGGTGAAACGCATCATGAGGATGCTCCTTTGGGTCGAGGACGAACGGCGATTCTCAGTGGCTTTGAGGGCTGACGTACAGCCCAAGTTCACTTTTGCAGCTATAAAGGCCGAATTTGTATTTACGCAAGATAGCGGCGGCGCGATGACCGTTCATCTGTGCTAGCATCGTGCGCTTGGCTATTTACAGGTGCGCCAATTGCCGCCTTGCCATATTTTTAGCTCACTCCAGTCACTCTGGTTCGATTATCGGTTGGCCGAAAGGCTCCTGCCGCTGTAAGGCAGGCGTTCATCACTGAACGGCCTGGTGTTGGATCTTGTACTGGCTCATCCCAACCCACGTGACCTTTGGTAGGGGTCACCACTAGGAGAGGAGGCGCCATGCCAACTATTACTCTTCCCGACGGCAGTCAACGTTCATTCGATCATTCGGTTTCCGTAGCCGAGGTCGCCGCATCCATCGGTGCCGGTTTGGCCAAGGCCACCGTGGCCGGCAAGGTCGACGGCAAGCTGGTTGATGCCAGCGACCTGATTACCTCTGATGCCAGCCTGCAAATCATCACGCCCAAGGATCAAGAGGGGCTGGAGATCATTCGCCACTCTTGCGCGCACTTGATTGGCCATGCGGTCAAGCAACTGTACCCAACCGCGAAAATGGTGATCGGCCCGGTTATCGAAGAAGGCTTCTATTACGACATCGCCTACGAGCGTCCTTTCACTCCGGACGACCTCGCGGCCATCGAACAGCGCATGCATGCGCTGATCGAAAAAGATTACGACGTGATCAAGAAAGTCACGCCGCGCGCAGAAGTGATCGACGTGTTCACCGCCCGTGGCGAAGACTACAAGTTGCGTCTGGTGGAAGACATGCCGGACGAGCAGGCCATGGGCTTGTACTATCACGAAGAATACGTCGACATGTGCCGTGGCCCGCACGTGCCGAATACGCGTTTCCTCAAGTCGTTCAAGCTGACCAAGCTGTCCGGCGCCTACTGGCGTGGTGATGCGAAGAATGAGCAACTTCAGCGCATCTATGGCACCGCTTGGGCTGACAAGAAGCAGCTGGCCGCCTACATCCAGCGCATCGAAGAAGCTGAAAAACGCGACCACCGCAAGATCGGCAAACGCCTGAACCTGTTCCACCTTCAGGAAGAAGCGCCGGGTATGGTGTTCTGGCACCCGAACGGCTGGACTCTGTACCAGGTGCTTGAACAGTACATGCGCAAGGTTCAGCGCGAAAACGGCTACCTGGAGATCAAGACTCCTCAGGTTGTTGACCGCAGCCTGTGGGAGAAGTCCGGGCACTGGGCCAACTATGCCGACAACATGTTCACCACCCAGTCGGAAAACCGCGACTACGCCATCAAGCCAATGAACTGCCCTTGCCACGTGCAAGTGTTCAACCAAGGCCTGAAGAGCTACCGCGAGTTGCCGATGCGCCTGGCCGAGTTCGGTGCTTGCCACCGTAACGAGCCATCGGGTGCGCTGCACGGCATCATGCGTGTGCGTGGCTTCACCCAGGACGATGCCCACATCTTCTGCACCGAAGAGCAGATGCAGGCCGAGTCCGCCGCGTTCATCAAGCTGACCATGGACGTTTATCGCGATTTCGGCTTTACCGAAGTCGAAATGAAGCTGTCCACTCGTCCGGAAAAACGCGTCGGTTCCGACGAACTGTGGGATCGCGCCGAAGCGGCACTGGCCGCAGCGCTCGACAGTGCGGGCCTTGCGTACGACCTGCAGCCTGGCGAGGGTGCGTTTTATGGTCCGAAGATCGAGTTCTCGCTGAAAGATTGCCTTGGCCGCGTCTGGCAGTGTGGTACCCTGCAGCTCGATTTTAACCTGCCGATCCGTCTGGGAGCCGAATACGTCTCCGAAGACAACAGCCGTAAACACCCGGTTATGCTGCACCGGGCGATCCTTGGTTCGTTCGAACGGTTCGTCGGTATCCTGATCGAGCACTACGAGGGTGCATTCCCTGCGTGGCTGGCTCCGACCCAGGCAGTGATCATGAATATCACTGATAAACAGGCAGATTTTGCCGCAGAAGTTGAAAAAACACTCAACGAAAGCGGGTTTCGTGCCAAGTCCGACTTGAGAAATGAAAAGATCGGCTTTAAAATCCGCGAGCATACTTTGCTCAAGGTTCCCTATCTTTTGGTTATCGGAGATCGGGAAGTCGAGATGCAGACTGTCGCTGTGCGTACTCGTGAAGGTGCTGACCTGGGCTCGATGCCCGTCGCCCAGTTCGCTGAGTTCCTCGCGCAAGCGGTTTCCCGGCGTGGTCGCCCAGATTCGGAGTAATTATTATTAAGCGTGAAATGAGACAAGATAAACGAGCTGCACCGAAAGCCCCGATCAACGAGAATATCTCGGCACGCGAGGTTCGGTTAATTGGCGCTGACGGCGAGCAGATTGGCATCGTCTCGATTGATGAAGCGCTTCGTATCGCTGAAGAGTCCAAATTGGACCTGGTGGAAATCTCCGCCGACGCAGTCCCGCCTGTTTGCCGGGTGATGGACTACGGCAAGTCGATCTTCGAAAAGAAGAAGCAGATTGCTGCGGCGAAGAAGAACCAGAAGCAGATTCAAGTAAAAGAAATCAAGTTTCGTCCAGGGACGGAGGAAGGGGATTACCAGGTAAAACTGCGCAACCTGGTACGTTTCCTGAGTGATGGGGACAGGGCCAAGGTATCCTTGCGATTCCGCGGCCGTGAGATGGCCCACCAGGAGCTGGGGATGGAACTCCTCAAGCGGGTTGAAGCTGACCTGCTCGAGTACGGTTCGGTCGAACAGCATCCTAAGATGGAAGGACGCCAGCTGATCATGGTCATCGCCCCGAAAAAGAAGAAGTAATCAACAGGGCACGGCAGGCCTTCTGATTATGTTTATCAACTGAATGCGGAGTATCCGAACATGCCAAAGATGAAGACTAAAAGTGGTGCTGCTAAGCGGTTTCTGAAAACTGCTAACGGTATCAAGCACAAGCACGCTTTCAAGAGCCACATCCTGACCAAAATGTCGACCAAGCGTAAGCGTCAACTGCGCGGTAGCAGCTTGCTGCATCCGTCTGACGTGGCAAAAGTCGAGCGCATGCTGCGCCTTCGTTAATTTTTGGATCAAGAATAGAGGAAGTAACTCATGGCTCGTGTAAAGCGTGGCGTCATTGCCCGTAAGCGTCACAAAAAAATTCTGAAACTTGCTAAAGGCTACTACGGCGCGCGTTCACGCGTATTCCGTGTTGCCAAGCAAGCGGTAATCAAGGCTGGCCAATACGCCTACCGTGACCGTCGTCAGAAAAAACGTCAGTTCCGCGCTCTGTGGATCGCTCGTATCAACGCTGGTGCACGTGTTAACGGTCTGTCCTACAGCCGTTTCATCGCTGGCCTGAAAAAAGCGTCCATCGAAATCGACCGTAAGGTTCTGGCTGAACTGGCCGTGAACGAAAAAGCGGTGTTTGCTGCGATTGTCGAGAAAGCTAAAGCCACCTTGGC
The DNA here is from genome assembly GCF_059421065.1 of Pseudomonas sp. GW821-FHT03A09. Taxonomy (NCBI): domain Bacteria; kingdom Pseudomonadati; phylum Pseudomonadota; class Gammaproteobacteria; order Pseudomonadales; family Pseudomonadaceae; genus Pseudomonas; species Pseudomonas sp. GW821-FHT03A09. Next base: position 24,639 of record NZ_JBWKUX010000003.1, read on the forward strand.
TTAAGTACCCCCGACAGTCACCCTGGGCTGCTCCTGCAGTCCAAGGTGGTAAACGTCATAAATAGGGGAAGAGCCTTCAAGCTCTTCCCCTATTTTGTATCTGGAGTCTGTACATGGAAAACCTGGACGCGCTCGTCGCTCAAGCTCTTGAGGCTGTGCAAAGCGCTGAAGATATCAATGCCCTGGAGCAAATCCGGGTTCACTACCTTGGCAAAAAGGGTGAATTGACTCAGGTGATGAAGACCCTGGGAAATTTGCCGGCTGAAGAGCGCCCGCAAGTCGGTGCGCTGATCAACGTCGCCAAGGAGCGTGTTACAGAGGTGCTCAATGCGCGCAAGGCGACTATGGAGGAGGCCGATCTCGCGGCCAAACTCGCCGCCGAGTCCATTGACGTAACCTTGCCTGGCCGTGGCCAGGCCTCGGGCGGTCTGCATCCGATCACCCGGACTCTGGAACGTATCGAGCAGTTCTTCACCCATATCGGCTACGGCATTGCCGAAGGCCCTGAGGTCGAAGACGACTATCACAACTTCGAGGCGCTCAACATCCCAGGCCATCACCCGGCCCGGTCGATGCACGACACCTTCTATTTCAACGCGAACATGCTGTTGCGCACCCATACCTCGCCGGTACAGGTCCGCACCATGGAAGCGAACAAGCCGCCGATCCGCATCGTCTGCCCAGGCCGTGTGTACCGTAGCGACTCCGATATCACCCACTCGCCGATGTTCCACCAGGTCGAAGGCCTGCTGGTTGATCGCGATATCAATTTCGCCGACCTCAAAGGCACCATCGAAGAATTCCTGCGGGTGTTCTTCGAGAAAGAGCTGGCGGTGCGTTTCCGTCCATCGTTCTTCCCGTTCACCGAGCCGTCCGCTGAAGTCGACATGGAATGCGTGATGTGCAGCGGTAAAGGTTGCCGGGTCTGCAAGCAGACCGGCTGGCTGGAAGTGATGGGCTGCGGCATGGTTCACCCTAACGTGCTGCGCATGTCCGGGATCGACCCGGAAGAATTCTCGGGTTTTGCCTTCGGCATGGGCGTTGAGCGTCTGGCCATGCTGCGTTACGGCGTGAACGACCTGCGTCTGTTCTTCGACAACGACTTGCGGTTCCTCGCGCAATTTCGCTAGTCGTAACGAATCTTTAGGAGAGCAGGATGAAATTCAGTGAACAATGGCTGCGTGGCTGGGTAAGCCCGCAGGTAGATCGCGACGAGCTGGTTGCTCGTCTGTCGATGGCCGGCCTTGAGGTCGATAGCGTCACGCCGGCCGCCGGTGTTTTCAGCGGTGTTGTCGTCGGCGAGGTGCTGAGCACCGAGCAGCATCCCGATGCAGATAAATTGCGTGTGTGCCAGGTCAGTAATGGCGCGGAAACCTTCCAGGTCGTGTGCGGAGCGCCTAACGTGCGCCCGGGCCTGAAGATCCCGTTCGCCATGATCGGTGCTGAGTTGCCGGGTGACTTCAAGATCAAGAAGGCCAAGCTGCGTGGTGTCGAGTCCAACGGCATGCTGTGCTCCCAGGCTGAACTGCAAGTAGGCGAAGGCAATGATGGCCTGATGGAACTGCCGGCTGATGCGCCGGTGGGCCAGGACATTCGCGTTTACCTGGCGCTGGAAGATGCAAGCATTGAGGTCGATCTGACCCCGAACCGCGGCGACTGCCTGTCCCTGGCCGGCTTGGCTCGTGAAGTCGGTGCGCTGTACAACGCACCCGTCGCGCGTCCGGTTGTTGCTCCGGTAACGGCAGTGCACGACGAAGTGCGTTCTATTGAAGTGCTGGCGCCAAACGCCTGTCCACGTTACCTGGGTCGTGTGATCCGTAACGTCGACTTGTCCAAGCCAACCCCGCTGTGGATGGTTGAGCGTCTGCGTCGCGCCGATGTGCGCAGCATTGATGCTGCTGTCGACATCACCAACTATGTGATGCTGGAGTTGGGTCAGCCACTGCACGCCTTCGATCTCGCCGAAATCAACGGTGGCATTCGCGTGCGTATGGCTGAAGAGGGCGAAAAACTGGTTCTGCTCGACGGCCAGGAAGTCAGCTTGCGTGCCGACACCTTGGTCATCGCCGACCATGCCCGCGCCCTGGCGATTGCCGGTGTGATGGGTGGCGAGCACAGCGGTGTGTCCGCGACCACTCGCGATATTTTCCTTGAGAGTGCGTTCTTCGATCAGATCGCTATCGCTGGCAAGGCCCGTTCCTATGGCTTGCATACCGATGCCTCGCACCGCTATGAGCGTGGTGTGGACTGGAAGCTGGCCCGTGAAGCCATGGAGCGCGCCACTGGCCTGCTGCTGGAAATCACCGGTGGCGAAGCCGGCCCGATCACTGAAACCGTCAACGAACAGTTCTTGCCGTCCGTTGCGCCGATCACCCTGCGAGCCAAAAGTGTCGAGCAAATGCTTGGCCTAGTGATCGAGCCTGCTCAAATCGAACAACTGTTGTCGGCCCTGGGCCTGGCTATCTCCGTGAGTGGGGAAGGGCAGTGGCACGTTGAAGTGCCAAGCCATCGTTTCGATATCAGCCTGGAAGTCGATCTGATCGAAGAGCTGGCCCGTCTGTATGGTTACAACCGCCTGCCGGTTCGTTACCCGCAAGCGCGTCTGGCACCGCAACCCAAGGCTGAGGCGCGTGCACACTTGCCTGAGCTGCGTCGCCTGCTGGTTGCCCGTGGCTACCAGGAAGCGGTGACCTATAGCTTCATCGATCCAAAGCAGTTCGAGCTGTTCAACCCGGGCGTAGAGCCGTTGTTGCTGGCCAACCCAATCTCCAACGACATGGCCGCCATGCGTTCGTCGCTGTGGCCTGGCCTGGTGAAAGCGCTTTCCCATAACTTGAACCGTCAGCAAGATCGCGTTCGCATGTTCGAAAGCGGCCTGCGTTTCGTCGGTCAGTTGGATGGCCTGAAGCAAGAGCCGATGTTGGCGGGCGTGGTGTGCGGTAGTCGTTTGCCGGAAGGTTGGGCGCAAGGTCGCGATACCGTGGATTTCTTCGACGTTAAAGCTGACGTGGAAGCGGTGTTGGGTTTTGCTGGTGCACTGGACGATTTCGTTTTCGTGCCAGGCAAACACCCTGCGTTGCACCCCGGCCAGACTGCGCGTATCGAGCGCGAAGGTCGCTTGGTGGGCTTCATCGGCGCGATTCACCCAGAACTGTCGAAAACCCTCGGTCTCGACCGTCCGGTCTTCGTTTTTGAGCTGGTCTTGGCTGAAGTTGCATCGGGCAAAATGCCTAAATTCAGCGAGTTGTCGCGTTTCCCTGAAGTACGCCGTGACCTCGCGCTGATTGCCGACCGTGACGTGGCCGCCACTGCCGTTCTGGATGTAATCCGTGAAAATGCAGGGGAATGGCTGACAGACCTCAGGCTATTTGACGTCTATCAGGGTAAAGGTATTGATCCGCATAGAAAAAGCCTTGCAGTTGGCTTGACCTGGCAGCATCCATCGCGCACTCTTAATGACGATGAGGTGAATACCACGACACAAAATATCCTCACCTCGCTCGAACAAAGGTTGAACGCCACGTTAAGGAAGTGACGTATGGGGGCTTTGACGAAAGCTGAGATGGCGGAACGTCTGTACGAAGAGTTGGGTCTGAACAAGCGCGAGGCCAAGGAATTGGTCGAGCTGTTTTTTGAAGAAATCAGGCACGCTCTGGAAGACAATGAGCAGGTCAAGTTGTCCGGTTTCGGTAACTTTGACCTGCGAGACAAACGCCAGCGGCCTGGCCGCAATCCAAAAACGGGAGAAGAAATCCCGATCACGGCTCGCCGTGTGGTCACCTTTCGTCCAGGGCAGAAGTTGAAGGCCCGAGTTGAGGCTTATGCTGGAACCAAGTCATAACGACGAGCTACCCGTCATCCCAGGCAAACGCTACTTCACCATCGGTGAAGTCAGCGAGCTCTGTGCGGTAAAGCCGCACGTGTTGCGCTATTGGGAGCAGGAGTTTCCTCAACTCAACCCCGTCAAACGCACCGGGAACCGTCGGTATTATCAGCGCCAGGATGTGCTGATGATCCGACAGATCCGTGCGTTGCTGTACGACCAGGGGTTTACCATCAGCGGTGCGCGCCAGCGTATGTCCGGTGATGAAGCCAAAGACGACACCACCCAATACAAACAAATGATCCGCCAGATGATCTCCGAACTCGAAGATGTGCTGGTGGTTTTGAAGAAGTAATCCAGGCTTTAAAATACTTCCACATTTCAAAAGCTTGCGGTATATTCCGGTTCGCTTCGTTAAGAAGCGAACCCAGTAACACGCCTAGTCGGGGCGTAGCGCAGTCCGGTAGCGCACTAGCATGGGGTGCTAGGGGTCGAGTGTTCGAATCACTCCGTCCCGACCATTATTCCTGAGTAAAGTCAGACACTTAAGCCGATCAGATAGATCGGCTTTTTTGTGCCTGCGCAAAACTACCTGTAAGGAGGCGTCAGATTTGGTGTCAGCGCCGGGTTGTTTGTTTCTGTCCTTCTCCGCCCAGCCAATGACGGCTGTACGCCTCTAGCGGTCAAATGGCACGATAGGGTTCCCGCATCAAAAGTGATGGAGAGTCAAGGATGTTCAGTCACATCACCGTTGGAACAAACGATCTTGATCAGGCCGCCGCCTTTTATGACGCCATACTGATTCCTTTAGGGCTGTGCCGCCGGGTTGTAACCCCTGATGGTGGACCGCCTTCGGCATGCTGGATTAAGGCAGATAGCGTTCTCCCTCGCTTCTACGTGTACAGTCCCTATGACCGCAACGGTGCCAGAGCAGGGAATGGCAGCATGGTTGCTTTCACTGCGCCCTCTCCAGGTGCGGTAGATACTGCCTATGCGGCCGGACTTCTTGCGGGCGGACTTGATGAGGGTGAGCCTGGCCTGCGTTCGCACTATGGTGATGGTTACTACGGTGCGTACCTGCGTGATCCAGACGGCAACAAGGTACACATCGTTCATCGTGGCGATTTGCACCTGCCGTAACGAGTTCTGCCTCTTCTCTTATGTTCGACTCAAGCCCGCACACTTAGCCAATATTTGCGCTCAACAGCTGCATCCTGCTTGGAATACTTTGTTACAACCATTCCCCCTTGGACACAGCCTGTATAGAACTTCGAGCTTTTGTTCTAATCCTACTGCTAGGCGTGTTTTAAACCGTGAACGCCTGCCGACAACCCATAGAGGTTCACAAAATGAAAATGACACTACCCGCCCTGGTTTTGGGTGTCCTCATTTCGCAAGGAGCGATGGCTGCCGGAGATGGCACAGCCGCTCTTGGAGGCGGCGTTGGTGGTGCACTCGGTAATATCGTAGGCCAACAGCTCGGGGGCTCGACAGGCGCAGCGGTAGGCGCAGGCGTAGGCGGTGCCGCCGGCAGTGCCATCGGTGCTCAAAGAGGCAACAGAGCGGAAGCTGCATTAGGCGGCGGTATCGGCTCAGCAGGTCACTCATAGGCAATCGCCTCGGTGGCACGGCTGGCTCGACTATAGGTGCAGGTCTCGGCGGCGCTGCAGGTGGCGCGCTAGGAAACAATCTGGCGGATGATGAGAGCAATCATCGATCGGATGGTAAGAAGTACAAAGGCAACAACAAGCATAAACACAAGAACAAGCATCGTTAGTTTCTGACGCTGTTATATCGAAGCCCGGCCCAGCGCCGGGCTTTCTGCATTTGGCTCAAGGCTTTTCGGCATTGGCCTCCTCAAGCAGCCCTGCAACGTCTTCGAGTCATATCAGGTTCGACTCCACATCGACTCACCTTCGATCAGCGCCAGCCCATGCCCAGTCGGTTTTGCGCGCAAAAATCACTTCATATTTTCCATGCAGGTTCTAAGCTGGTTGGAACGGGAGGGCATCGAGAGGCGCAAGCGCTTGTTGTCGCACCGCTCAGCGCTTGTCATGGGAGTCGCATTGATGAAAACAGGTCTGGTCTGGGTATTTGCGTCGCTGCTGCTGGTGGGGTGTAATGGGGTTCCTCGTCCGCTTGTCAGTGACGAGGGCTTGCATGGTCATTTCACGGTCAATTCGGGCTTTCCATTGCCCTATTTCTTTCAGGGCAGCGCCGTACAATGGAACCAGGATTATGCGGTGACCGTACGGCATATCCCGTTGATTCCGAATGTGGTTTACCAGTGCAGCTCCGGTTGCGACATGGTGTTCATCCGGCATCCGGCCGAAGGGCCGATCCCGCTCTGGCGTGATCCCGTGCGCGGGGAACCGGTCACGGCAGTAGGGTTCAGCCCGATGTTGATGGACCTCAAGGGCGAGGGCAGTGCCAAGGGTATGCGGGTCCGGCTGAGCAACAGCTCCGATCCGACAGCCTACGCGGTACACGACGGGCCAATAGTGCACGGGATGTCAGGCGGACCGGTGTACGGTCGTGATGGTGCGGTACTTGGCATTACCGTGGGCATGCTGTTCGGCGCCACTCCTGCGTTTGGTGATCTTAAGTCCAGCGAGCGGCTCAGCCTGTATCTGCCCTATGACGTGATCAACAAGGAGTGGGAAGCTTATAACCGCAGCTTGAAGGCCAAGCTAGTGGCGGCCCGTCACTGAGTTCGTCGAGGCGTGACCCACTCAGGCCGAGAAAAAACTTAACATCGTGTCCGGGATGAGTCGCCCACTGCACTTGCTTAGTAGGCACTGGAGGAGGACGAGTGTTCATTCGTCAAAGAACACCAGTGCCCGCAACTCGATGCTCCGTCGCGGCGGAGCATCCGCTGGCGTGGTCGGGTCATCAAACGCAGTGTGCGCACTCAACCTCGCTACATCCCGCCGCGAATCGTAGATTTTCAACAGCAAGGCCTCCTCAGGCCGCAACTGTGGGTAGTAATACCAGCGGTGCGCCGGATTGGCCTTGACTGAAAACGTCTCGCCCACCTTGTCGCGGTACACCAGGTCACTGGGTAGCAGGTCGTTCGCCGCCAGGCTGCGTGCATCGCACAAAGCCAGCGGCGTACTGAAAACCGGAGCCCCGATAGGTCGCCAGACATTAATGATTGCAAACCGCTTGAGCAGCCGCAGTTTCGCTTCGTCGGCCGGTAAATGGTCACGCACGCGGCGGACGGCCGAGCGCTCAGTCTGGTCGTTATGCACATACCGCACCGGTTCACGCAGCCCGCGCGCTTCTCGCCCGGGGTCATCCACGCGAATCGTATGATCGAAAATTACCACTTTCACGGCGCCGGTCTGCTGCTTGAGCAGGGCTTCGGTTTCGGAGTAGTAAAGCAGGCGTACTTGCTCGTCATCTTCCAGGTTGGCGACGGCACTGGTGTGATCGACTTTCTCGAAGCCTTGCCGATCGAGTCTGGCCGGTTCATTCAGCAGCCGCGCGTTATGGATGGTCACCCGGGTGGGGTTGAGCACGCCGCTGCGTTGGGCGACGCCGTCGGGGGCTGGGTAGGTGTAGTTCACCGGGCGTTCACCGGTGTCCTGCAAGTAATTGAGCACGCCGTACACCGATACGGGGGCGAGTCGAGTCTGATGGGTTCCCATAAAACTACCTCCAGCAATCAGAACGGTTCCTTGAATGGCCGCAGGTCCAGCTCCTGGGTCCAGGCGCTGCGCGGTTGGGTGTGCAGGTACCAATAGGCGTCGGCGATATCGTCGAGTTTCAATGAGCCGTCCTCACCCAGCTTGGCCAGGTAATCCGGCGCGCGGCTTTTTATACGTTCGCCGTCGATGGAACCGTCGATAACCACGTGGGCAACATGCACATTTTTAGGGCCGAACTCCCGGGCGAAGGACTGTGCCACCGAACGCAATCCAGCCTTGCTCGCTGCAAAGGCGGTGTACGGCGGCTTGCCGCGCAATGACGCGGTAGCGCCGGTAAACAACAGGCTGCCACCACCATTGGCGAGTAGCGCGCGAGTGGCCTCTCTGGCGAACAGAAAACCGCCCAGTGTGGATGCACGCCAGGTTTGCTCGAACAGTTCAGCGCTCAACTCCAGCGACAGCGCCGACACCGAATTGCCTACGTTGAAAACCGCCGCCTTGAGCGTGCCAAGCTGATTGACCTGCGCCACCGCCGCGAGCACCTGCGCTTCCACGCCCGAGTCGGCCAGCACCGCGTTCGCCTTGCCACCACGGGCTTCGATATCCGCGACCACGGCCTGCAACTTGTTCAGGCTCCTGCCGCTGACTGCCACGCGATATCCCTCACGGGCAAAGCGTCGCGCCAATGCCGCACCCAGGCCGGCTACCGCACCGACACCGGCAATCCACACCACTGATTCAGCCATCAACCAATGCTCCCATGAGATCCGTGGCTATCAATCTACCGATCCAGACCCGCCGGGAATAAGAATATCGACAGCTAAGGATATGCCCGCTGGCTGTTACTTACGCCCACCCATGGGGCATTTTCTGAGCCATTTGGTAGCAAATTCCTACGCCTGCATGTCGGTAGACTGGCCGTATTTCGCAGTTATTTCACCTGAATCAATCACTTGGTTCGCCGCCCATCCTGTTGGCACGCATCCTGCTTTTTTGCATCTATGGATAATTGGATACAAAAATTCAAAAGGTGCTGCCGATGCAATTTGCCCCCGTTTACGTTGACCGCCAGCCCCTCACTGCCGAGGAGGAGGCCTACAGCTTCCTGCTCGATGCCATTTGTGGTGGCCGCTACCGAAAGGGCGACCGCTTGATTGCCGAGGACATCGCCAGCGAGATCGGCATGAGCCGCATGCCGGTGCGTGAAGCCTTCCGGCGCCTGGATGCCCAAGGCCTGGTGACCTTGCGGCCCAACCGGGGTGCCGTCGTCAGTGGCTTGGATATCGATGAGTTGCATGAGGTATTCGAGATGCGCAGCGCCCTCGAAGGCCTGGCGGTGCGCGTGGCGGTTGGCCGTATCGGTGAACGCCAGTTGGCCGCACTGGAACGCATGCTCGACGAGATGGACGACTACCGCGACGAAAGCACCGCCTGGGTCAGCCGTCACCGCGCCTTTCACGAATACCTGTGCAGCCTCAGCGGCCGTCCGCGCTTGATGAAGCAGATCTCGGCACTGTACTCGTTGGTAGAAGCGCCCATGCGCTTGTGGTTGCAGCATGGCGACAAACCTTTCAGCGCCCGTGAAGAACACGCGGTGATCCTGGATGCGATTCGCGCCGGTGATGCCGCTCGCGCCGAAGCTGTGGTGCGCGAGCACATCGAAGGCACCGTGCCAGCGCTGATTCAATTCCTGCAATCGGAACAATAACAAGAGGCGGGCCCAAGCCCGCCCGTGTTTTGACTTTGAGTCCTGCCCCGTTACCCAACGAACTGGAGTGTCTGGTCATGCATAAACGCCGCGCCTTGCTGGTGGCTGTCTCCCTCGGCCTCTGTACCCAATGGGCCATTGCTGCACCGCAGGTGCCGGAGCGCCTGAAGAACGTCGACAAACTCATCTACTGCTCAGGGATGGATTCACCGCCCCTGGTGTCCTTCGATGAAGCCCAGAAACCGCGCGGTCTTACCGTCGACCTGGGTCTGGAAATCGCCAAGCGCCTGGGGGATAAAAAGGTGCAGTGGCGGGTGATTCCGTTCTCCGGCCTGGTGCCCGCATTGCTCGCCCAGCAGTGCGACATGATCGTCGATCAACTGTTCGACAAGCCCGAACGGCGTCAGGTGATCGACATCGTCAACTACATGTATTCCAGCCAGTCGGTGGTGGTGCCCAAGGGCAACCCCAAAGGTATCAAGGCCCTGGATGATCTGTCGGGGCACAAAGTCGCGGTGCTCAACGGTTCCACCATCAAGACCTTGCTGGACACGCAAAACGACAGCCTGGCCAAGGCCGGCAAACCGCCGATGAAACTGGTGGTGTACAACACCGACACTGACGCCTTCCAAGCCCTGCGCATCAACCAGGTTGACGCCTACGGCACTACCGTGGAGACCGCCGGTTATTACGCGGCGATGGCCCCGGACCTGTTCCAGGAAGGCGTGCCGGCGTTCAGCCGCATCCTCACCGGGCTGGGCATGCGCAAGGACGACCCGCAACTCACGACAGCCGTGCAGCAGGTGATCAGCGACATGCGCAGCGATGGCAGCTACGTGGCGTTACTGAACAAATGGCATGTCAGCAGCGACACTCTCGACTGAGGTTTACACGCAATGAACTTCAATTGGGATGTGTTCTGGCAGTACCTGTTGCAGCCCAGCGGGGTGTATCTCACCGGGCTCTGGCTGACCTGCCTGATCGCGGTGTCTGCGATGCTGCTGGGCTGCGTGCTGGGGTTGGCGGCGGCGTTGTTGCGCTTGTCGAAGAACCCGTTGCTGCACCTGCCGGTACGTTTTTACGTGTGGCTGATGCGCGGCACACCGCTGTTGGTGCAGATCGTGTTTTTGTACACGGCCCTGGCGGCGGGCGGGATTTTCCGCTTCGAGGATATCGAGCTGTTCGGCCTGGTTGTCCCCGGCAATATCCAGGCGGCGATCATCGCCCTGGGTCTTAACGAAGGCGCGTACATGGCCGAGATTATCCGCGCCGGCATTGGTGCGGTGGACAAGGGCCAGTACGAAGCCGGGCGGTCCCTGGGCATGGGCTTTGCCAAGCTGATGCGACGTATCGTGCTGCCCCAGGCGTTTCGCGTGATCGTGCCGCCACTGGGCAATGAGTTCAACGTGATGCTCAAGAACACCACCCTGGTCAGCGTGATCGGCGTGCAGGAGTTGTTGCTCAGTACCCAGATGGTCACCTCGGCGACGTTCCGTGTATTCGAGTTGTATCTGGTGGTCGCCATCTACTTCTTGATGCTCACCACCCTGTGGGGCTTCTTCCAGCGTTGGCTAGAGGCGAGTTTCGGTCAGTCCGACCGGCCTGGCGCGCCGCCTCCCGCGTCCAGCCGTCTGTTCGGGCGCAGCACCTTGAAACTGCTGAGGGGACGTTAACCATGGCGCACAAAAGTGATGAACTGATCATCGAAGCCCTGGACCTGCACAAGTCGTTCGGCGACCTGCAGATTCTCAAGGGCATCTCCCTGCAAGTACGGCGTGGCGAAGTGGTGGTGCTGATCGGCGCTTCGGGTTCGGGCAAGACCACCTTCATTCGCTGCATCAACCTGTTGGAAGACATCCAGGGCGGGCGCATCCGCGTCAACGGTCGCGCGATGGGCTATCGCGAAAGCAGCGACGGCAGCCTGGTGCGCGATTCGGAGCGCAATATCGCCCGCCAGCGCCGCGACATCGGCATGGTGTTCCAGCGCTTCAACCTGTTCCCCCACATGACCGCGCTGGAAAACATCATCGAAGCACCCATTCACGTGCTCGGCACACCGCGTGCCGAAGCCCTGGAACAGGCTCGTGGCTTGCTGGCGCGAGTGGGGCTGGCGGACAAGGCCAGTCATTACCCGTCGATGCTCTCGGGCGGCCAGCAGCAGCGGGTGGCCATCGCCCGAGCCCTGGCGATGAAACCCCAGGCCATGTTGTTCGACGAGCCCACCAGCGCCCTCGACCCGGAAACCGTCGGCGAAGTGCTGCAAGTGATGAAGGAGCTGGCCGAGGAGGGCATGACGATGGTGGTGGTCACCCACGAAATGGGTTTTGCCCGTGAAGTGGCGGACCGTGTGGTGGTGCTCGACCAGGGCGAACTGATCGAGCAGGGGCCGCCGGAGCAGATTTTCAGCCACCCCAGCCATCCCCGTACCCGGGCCTTTCTAAGCCGCGTGTTATGACCTGGAGCCGGGTCGAGCCCGGCCAATGAATCCTTGTGTGGACGAGTCCTTGCCATGTTGAAATTTTCTGCTCACGAGTATCCCTATCCTTCGCAGCGCCAGAGCGTGTTTGCCCGGCGCGGCATGGTGGCGGCCTCCCAGCCCCTGGCTGCCCAGGCCGGCATCCAGGTCATGCAAAAGGGCGGCAACGCCATCGATGCCGCCATCGCTACGGCGGCCGCGTTGACCGTCGTTGAGCCCACCGGCTGCGGCCTGGGGGGCGATGCGTTTGCCTTGGTCTGGTGCAAGGGCCAGTTGCATGGCCTGAACGGTAACGGCCATGCACCGGCGGCCTTGAGTATCGAGGCGGTCAAGGCGGCGGGGCATGACCAGATGCCGTTGTACGGTTGGACGCCGGTTACTGTGCCCGGCTGCCCATCGGCTTGGGCCGAGCTGTCGCAACGCTTCGGCCAATTACCGTTTGCCGAGTTGCTGCAACCGGCGATCAGCCTGGCACGCGAAGGTTTCCCGTTGTCACCGGTGGTTGCCCATCAATGGCAGGCCGCGTTGGATGAGTTCACCCCTCATCGCGACGCGGTGCTGAACGCCTGGTTCGACACTTACCTTATCGACGGCCGAGCGCCACGGGCCGGGGAGATTTTCCGCAACCCGGCCCAGGCCCGCACCCTGGAAGAACTCGCCGCCACTCGTTGCGAAAGCCTGTATCGCGGCGCCCTGGCCGATCGCCTGGACGCCCACGCCAAGGCCAGTGGCGGTTACCTGCGCGCCAGCGATCTGAAGGATTACCGCGCTCAGTGGGTGGAGCCGATCCATATCAACTACCGAGGCGTGGATGTCTGGGAGATCCCGCCAAGCGGCCAGGGCCTGGTGGCGCTGATGGCGCTGAAAATCCTCGAAGGCTTCAGCTTCGATCACCGCGATAGCCAACAGACCTGGCACCGTCAGTTAGAGGCGATGAAGCTCGCCTACAGCGATGGCCTGCACCACATCACTGACCCGCTGCACATGCGTGTGGCCGTCGCTGACCTGCTCAGCGACGATTACATCAGCCGTCGCCGTGGCCAGATCGCTGAACACGCCCAGCCACCCAAGCCCGGTGATCCTCACGCCAGCGGCACGGTGTACCTGGCCACGGCTGATGCCGAAGGCAACATGGTCTCGTTCATCCAGAGCAACTACCACGGCTTCGGTTCTGGCGTTGTATTGCCTGACAGCGGTATTGCCCTGCAAAACCGTGGGCAGGAATTCAGCCTCGATCCGACCCACGCGAACTGCCTGGCGCCGGGCAAAAAAACCTTTCACACCATCATTCCCGGCTTCCTTACCAAAGACGGCCAGGCCCTTGGCCCGTTCGGCGTCATGGGGGGGTATATGCAGCCCCAGGGGCATGTGCAGATGGTGATGAACCTCGTGGACTTCGGCCTCAACCCCCAGGCGGCCTTGGATGCGCCGCGTTGGCAATGGCTGGGCGACATGAAGGTGGGCATCGAGCAGGGCGCCTCCCGTGACTTGGCCAATGCCCTGGCACGGCGTGGTCATCAAGTGCAGATCGCCAGTGATCTCACTGACTACGGGCGTGGGCAGATTATCCTGCGTGATATGGCCAGCGGGGTGTTGTGTGGTGGTACCGAACCCAGGGCGGATTCGCACATTGCGGTTTGGTGATCGTGGCTAGGGTCGGGTTGCCTGTGACGATTGAGGGGGGTGGTGTACATATCCGTTGCTGCGGTAACGGCTGCTATTGGTTCCGCTCTTACAGCGGGTCACTTTTGGAAAGGCCCAAAAGTAACCAAAAGGCCTTCGCCCCAACACTCGGCACCTCGCCCAGGCTCGGTGTGCCCGAACGCAGGCTTTGGAGCGTGGGCCAGCGTGTTTAACGGGGCGATCGCAGATCAAAAGCCAAAGCGCGGCGGCCTTAAAGCCGACCGGACTCTGACAGTCGATCTCGGTCAAATGTGGGAGCTGGCTTGCCTGCGATGCGGACACCTCGGTGAATCAGGCATATCCGGTTGATGCTTTCGCAGGCAAGCCAGCTCCCACAGAAAAGCACATCTAATTCGGCTCTGGCTCTGGCTCTGGCTTTGTTTTTGATCTTGATCTTAGGCGCCCCGTTAAACACGCTGGCCGGAATTCGATATTGATTTGGGGGGTAAACCGGCAGGACGCCGGTTTAGCCGCCCCGCGCCATGGATGGCGCGTGGCGGCGGCCCCCCAAATCAATGTCGGATTACGGGCATACCGAGCCTAGGCGAGGTACCGAGTGTTGGGGCAAGAGCCTTTTGGTTACTTTGGGGCTTTTCCAAAGTGACCCGCTGTAAGAGCGGAACCACCAGCCGCCGTTACCTAAACAACGGATATACCCCCAATCCAATCCACAAAAAACATTCAAAAAAAGAATAAATATTTTAACAAATAATGAAATTAGAGAATATTAGCTTATACCAAAACAGCATTATATTTTTGAAATCCATTTCGTTATGTTTGGACTCAACAGCCTACCCCTGACCCCGGATGGTACCCAGCGTGATTCAGATTCCGCGCACCATGCCAGGGTGATCAACCCCTGAGCCCGCCGCGAATCGTTGGAAGGGAGCTCACCCCATGTTGCCGATTCAACCCCCGCACCACACCTAGCCCAAACCGCCGACACACCGCCTGACACCACGCCGTCGCCACGACCGCGTGACTGCCCGACCTCGCGATTTGGACATGCTGGAGTGGACATGAAGCAAACCTTACCCCCCACCGCCGCGCTGGCCCTGGCCCTTTTGGCCAACACCGCGCAAGCCCAGGACGACAACACCCTGTCCACCGTCGTCGTCACCGGCAACCGTGGCGCCGAACAGCGCACGGTCACCAGCAGCCCGGTGCCCATCGACGTAGTCAGCGCCAAGCAATTGCAGAGCACCGGCAAGCCCGGCCTGATGGAAGCCTTGAGCGCCGTGATCCCGTCGCTCACCCTGCCGGAAAAAACCGGCTGGGACGCCAGCGGCATTGCCCGCGCGCCCAACTTGCGTGGCCTGAGCGCGGCCGAAGTGCTGGTACTGGTCAATGGCAAGCGCCGCCATACCAGCGCCACGCTGAACATCAACGGAATCAACACCGGCGCCGCCCCGGCCGATCTCGACTTGATCCCCATCAGCGCCATCGACCACGTAGAAGTACTGCGTGACGGCGCTGCCGCCCAATACGGCTCCGATGCCATCGCCGGCGTGATCAATGTGATCCTCAAGGCCGACACCAGCGGCACCTCGGTAACCAATGTCGGCCAGGGTTACGATGGCAAGAAACAGACGGTGCAGCAAAGCCTCAACAAGGGCTTCGAGATCGGCGACGGCGGTATCGTGCAACTGGCGCTGGATGCGCGCAGCCAGAACGATGACAACAAAGCCAGCGCCAACGGCTACACCTACGAGCAAGCCTACGGCCTGGCGGGCAAGACCACCTACGGCGGCTACGGCACCCCCAAGACCAACCTGCTGACCCTGGGCTACAACGCCGAGTTGCCCATCGATGACAGCCTCAGCCTGTACTCCTTCACCACCTATTCGCGACGCAAGGCCGAGCAGGGTCAGAACTTTCGTCTGCCGACCATCACCAACACCATCACCACCGGGCCCAATGGTTACCCGGCTGGGTACACACCCACCTGGTACATCGACGAGAACGATTTCCAGGCCGCGTTCGGTGGTAAAGGCACCGTCGGTGAATGGAACTGGGACTTGTCCACCACCTACGGGCGCAACGAAGCGGAGCAGGGCACGACCCATAACCAGAACCCGTCCCTGGGTGAAGCCACACCGAACAGCTTCACTTCCGGCACCTGGGTTTCCACTGAACTGACCACCAACCTAGACTTCAAGCGCGGCTTCGATATCGGTCTGCAAAAACCGCTGGATCTGTCCTATGGCTTCGAGCATCGACGCGACACCTATGAAGTGCAGGCCGGTGACTACGCGTCCTATGCCAACGGCGGCTACTGCGTGGCACCGGGCAATTGCGCGTCGTCTGGGGCGCAAGTCACCAACGGTATTTCGCCGGATGAGGAAAGTAGCGCCTCGCGCAACAGCCTGGCCAGTTATGTCGACGTGGGTTTCAACCCGCTACCGGACTGGTACGTCGGCACAGCCTTTCGCTATGAGCATTACAACGAAGGCGTCGGCGCCACCCGCAGCGGCAAGCTGACCACCCGCTACGACTTCACCCCACAATTCGCCGTGCGCGCCACGGTGAGCAATGGCTTTCGCGCGCCGTCCCTGGCCAACAGCCTGTTCAGCGCGCGCTCCACGACGTATGGCGTGGTCGATGGCGTGTACCAGTCGATCAACTACGGCGTACTGCCGGTGGGCTCGGCGGCGGCCAAGGCCTTGGGCGCCCAGGATCTCAAGCCCGAGCGCTCGACCAACTTCAGCCTCGGTTTCACCTTCACGCCCAGCAACCGCTTGAACTTCACCGCCGACGCCTACGTGATCAACCTGCGAGACCGTATCACCCTCACCGGCACCTTGCTCGGCCCCGAAGTCACCCAAGTGTTGCAGAGCAACGGCATCAACTCCACCTCCGGCGGCCAGTACTTCATCAACGGTGCCGACACCCGTACCAAGGGCGTTGATCTGGTCAGTAACTACAGCCAGGACCTCGGCCAGTTCGGTTTGCTGAAATGGACGGCAGCGTTCAACTGGAACCAGACCAAGATCCTCAACTACAAGGCGTCCACCGACATCCTCGGTACTTCGTATGACCTGATGGACCGTCAGGCCCGCGGCTTGATCACCGATGTACAACCCAAGACCAAGCTGATCCTGGGCGGTGACTGGAGCATCGAGCGGTTCAACCTCAACCTGGCCTTGACCCGCTACGGCTCGTACAAAGAGGTCAATTCCTCGGCCAACCGCGACCTGGACCGGGTCTACAACGCCCGCTGGATCACCGACCTCGACCTTGGCTACAACCTCACCAAAGCCCTGAACATCGCTGTCGGCGCCAAGAACCTGTTCGATCTCTACCCCAAGAAGCAAGGTGTGCCGAGCAGCACCATGCTCGCCAGCTACGGCACCTACTCGCCCTACGGTTTTACCGGTGGGTACTACTACACCCGTTTGACCTACGCCTTCTAACGC
Organism: Pseudomonas sp. GW821-FHT03A09; assembly: GCF_059421065.1. NCBI lineage: Bacteria > Pseudomonadati > Pseudomonadota > Gammaproteobacteria > Pseudomonadales > Pseudomonadaceae > Pseudomonas > Pseudomonas sp. GW821-FHT03A09. The sequence goes on from NZ_JBWKUX010000003.1 coordinate 41,395, forward strand.
CTGCACGAGCGAGGAACAGTACATGCCTATCGTCGCCAAATCCTATGACCTGATAGATGAAGTCAGCCCGGTTCGCCAGACTCGCATCGCCACACCGATCAAGGCCCTGCAGGTGGTGCCTGCCCGGCATCCCTGGCGCTGGGCCGGGTCGATCTTTGCCGCATTGGTGTTGCTCGCCATTGTGCATTCCCTGGCCACCAACCCACGCTGGGAATGGGGTGTGTTCGGCCAGTGGTTCTTCTCGCCATCGGTACTGCGCGGCCTGGGCCAGACGCTGTTACTGACGCTGCTCAGCACCGTGTTCAGTGTCATCCTCGGCACCGCGTTGGCGTTGGCGCGGTTGTCAGGGTCGCCGTTGCTGGCGGCTTTGGCCTGGGGCTACATCTGGTTCTTCCGCTCGATGCCGGCGCTGCTGGTGCTGATCATCCTCTACAACTTCGCGTACCTCTATGACCACATCGTGCTCGGCGTGCCGTTCACCGAGGTGGTGTTTGCCGAATGGTCGACGGTGGATGTGCTCAGCCAATTCACCGTGGCGGTGTTGGGCTTGAGCCTGATGCAGGCGGCCTATGCGGCAGAAATCATTCGTGGCGGCCTGATCGGTGTTGACGCCGGCCAGCATGAGGCCGCCGCGGCCTTGGGGTTGCCCACCTCGCGGCGTATCTTCCGCATCATCCTGCCTCAGGCACTGCGCTCGATTCTGCCGTCGGGGTTCAACGAGATTATCGGCCTGGTCAAGGGCACCTCCATCGTCTACGTGCTGGCGTTGCCGGAGCTGTTCTACACCGTGCAGGTCATCTACAACCGCACCCAGGCGGTGATCCCGCTGCTGATCGTGGCGACGGTGTGGTACCTGATTATCACCACCGTGCTCACCAGCGCCCAGTATTACGTCGAACGCCACTTTGCCCGGGGCACCGCCCGCGTACTGCCACCCACGCCGTTGCAGCGCCTACGCGGCTGGCTCAAGGAGAAAACCCATGGCTGAAGCACGCGCCGGGCGCATTCAGATCCAGGGCGTGGGCAAGCGCTTTGGTAACCAGCAGGTCTTGCAAGACATCGACCTGACCATCGACCCCGGCAAGGTCACGGTGATCCTTGGGCCCTCCGGCTCGGGCAAATCCACCTTGCTGCGCACCATCAACCATCTGGAGAAGATTGATAGTGGGCATATCACCATCGACGGTGAATACGTTGGCTATCGACGCAAGGGTGATCTGCTTTACGAGTTGAAAGAGCGCGAGATTCTCAAACGACGCATCGACGTAGGTTTCGTATTCCAGAACTTCAACCTGTTTCCACACCTCACCGCCTGGGAAAACATCGCCGAGGCGCCCCTGGCCCACCAGCGTTGGAGCAAGGCCGAGGCGCCAGCCAAGGCGGCGCAGCTGTTGGCCAAGGTCGGCCTGGCGGACAAGGCCGATGCCTACCCGCGCCAGCTCTCCGGTGGCCAGCAGCAGCGGGTCGCCATTGCGCGGGCCCTGGCGCTGGACCCCAAGGTTCTGCTGTTCGACGAACCCACCTCGGCCCTCGACCCGGAGCTGGTGGGCGAAGTGCTCGATGTGATCAAGGGCCTGACCCAACTAGGCGTGACCCTGGTGATCGTCACCCATGAGATCGGCTTTGCCCGAGAAGTGGCTGACCACGTGGTGTTTCTCTGCGACGGCCAACTGATCGAAGAAGGCCCGCCCGAACAGATTTTCCGCCAGCCCCGACATCCCCGCACCCAAGCCTTTCTCGGCAAAGTGCTTTAGTTCAAGGAGTGACTGCCCATGTTCATCAATACCGCCCGTGTGGCCTTGCTGACGCTCTCCGTCGGCACCGCACACACCGCCTACGCCGTGCAGCAGGTTGACCTCAGCCCCGACCGTGTGCGCATCCATGTCCCCCGTAACGAAGCGGCCATCGCGCAGATCCCGCCGGGCTTCAAGTTCGCCCAGCCGGGCAAGTTCACCGTGGCTGTGTCCGGTGTGGCGGGGCCACCGCTGGCGCTGCTGGCCAACGACGACAAGACCACCATCGGCAGCGAAGCCGACACCGCGCAGCTTGTCGCTGATAGTTTGGGCCTGCAACTCAACGTGGTGCAGACCAGTTGGGAGGATTGGCCCCTGGGCGTCAGTTCGGGCAAATATGACGCGGTGATCAGCAACGTCACCGTGACCGAAGCGCGCAAGAAGCGTTTTGACTTCGCCACTTATCGCCAGGACGTGCTCGGGTTTTATGTGAAGAGCACCAGCAAGATCAGCGAAATCAAACAGGCCTCGGACATCGCCGGGCTGAAGATCATCGTCGGTTCCGGCACCAACCAGGAAAAGGTCCTGCTGGCCTGGAACGAGGCCAATGAGAAGGCCGGCATCAAGCCTGCGCTGCTGCAGTACTTCGACGACCAGGCTGCCGCGCAACTGGCGGTGCAGTCGGGGCGTAGCGATGCGTTGTTCGGCCCCAATTCGGTATTCGCCTATTCCGCCGCGATCACCGGTGGCATCAAGCGTGTCGGCACCGTGAACGGCGGCTGGCCGTTGCAGGCGGATATCGCCGTGACCACGCGCAAGGATAACGGCCTGGTCAAGCCGATCCATACGGCGTTGGAGGGCGCGATTGCCGGTGGCCAATACGAGCAGGTGCTGCAGCGTTGGGGGCTGGATGTGGAGCGCATCGATAAGTCACTGATCAACCCACCGGGCCTGCCGGACTAGGAGCTTCGACCATGGGACTGACACGACGTGAAGCGCTGTCGAGCATCGCCGCCGTGGGTGGCGAGAAAGCCGTCAAGGATGCACTGGCGGTTTTGGGCCTGGGCCCTTCGTCGCACCGCCGACCGCAACCGCTGAAACTCAAGGACGGCCTGGGGCAGGGCACTCGTGTGCTGGTGCTCGGCGCCGGCATCGCCGGGCTGGTCACCGCCCTGGAACTGAGCCGTGCCGGGTTCAGCGTGCAGGTGCTGGAAGCGCGGGATCGGGTGGGCGGCCGCACGTGGACGATCCGTAACGGTGACCGCGTGGACTACAAGGACGGCCGCACGCAAACGGCCGCGTTTGACCCAGGCCATTACTTCAATGCCGGCCCCGCACGGATTCCCAGCCAGCACCGCACGATACTCGACTATTGCAGTGAGCTGGGCGTGCCGCTGGAAGTGCTGGTCAACAGCAGCCATGGCGCCCAGGTGCGCCCGGACCTGCAACAGCCGGCGTTCACCGTCGGCCAGGCGATCAATGATGCGCGTGGGCATTTGTCCGGCCTGCTGGCCAAGGCCGTGCAACGGGATGCCCTCGATGATGTGTTGAGCGGCGAAGAGCGCACCCGGTTGCTGGCGTTCTTGCAAGTGTATGGCGACTTGTCACAAGCGCTGGTGTTCGAGGGCACCCTTCGTTCCGGACACCTGGAATCACTGGCGCATCCCGGCGCCTTGCCCGCTAGCCGTGGCCCGTTGTCGCTGGATCGGCTCCTGCATCCAGAACTGTGGGGCGCGTTGTTGCATACCGAATTCCCGGAGTTCTCGGCCACCATGTTCCAGCCCGTGGGCGGTATGGATCGCATCACCGAGGCCTTCTACCAACGTGTGCGCGGGCAGGTGCAACTGGGTGCCCAGGTGCGGCAGATCCGCCAGCTAGAAGATGGCGTGGCGGTGACCTACCACGACTCATCCAGCGGGCGCGAGCAGGTGGTGCGCGCGGATTACCTGGTCTCGACCTTGCCCCTGCCGCTCCTGGCCAAGCTTGATACTGACTTCAGCGACCCGATCAAGGCCGCTTTGCGCAGCACCCGCAGTGATCAGGCCACCAAGGTGGCGTGGCAATCACCGCGCTTCTGGGAGACCGATTACCGCACCTACGGTGGCCTGTCCTGGATCGACCATCCGGCGCGGCTGCTGTGGTACCCGAGCAATGACCTCAACACCCTTGAAGGTTTATTGGTGGCCGGTTACGTGACCGGGGAGGGGGCCGACGTGTTTGGCGCACAGCCATTCGCCACGCAATACGCCACATCAAAAGAGGCGGTGGAGTGGCTGCATCCGGGTTACTCCAAACACCTGCGCCACCCGCTGGCGGTGTCTTGGGAACAGATCCCCTACAGCGAAGGCCCGTGGCTGCAACGGGAACATTTCCCGGCCGACGCCAGCGCCTTGCTGGAGCAACCTCACGGCCGCGTGTATTTCGCCGGCGACGGCCTGGTGCAAAGCGGCGTGGGCATCTGGCAGGAGTCGGCGGCCAACTCGGCGCGTCATGTGGTCGGGCAACTGGCCGAGCGGGTGACTCAACAACGACAGCGAGCGGCAGTGGCCGCCTCATAAGGAGCAACACCATGAGCGACAGCATTCAACGCACCAGCGTCGGCGATTTCCCGATCTCGCAGACGGTTACCGTACCGGCTTCGGCGAGCCTGGTTTTTGTCAGTGGTACCTTGCCCGACCTTGCCGATTCGAACGTCCCAGGCGTCTATGGCAATACCGAAATACAGACGGTTTCGGTGTTCAATAAAATCCGCCACATCCTGCGTCAACAAGACCTGGACCTGGGCGATATCGTGCAGTTGCGCGTCTTTCTGGTGGGCGCCGAGGAAACCGACGGCAAGCTGGATTTTGCCGGATTGCAGCGCGGCTACACGCAGTTCTTCGGCACACCGCAGCAGCCCAACAAGCCCGCGCGTACGGCGTTGCAAGTGGTGGCGTTGCCATTGCCGGGGGCGTTGGTGGAAGTGGAGGCGATCGCCGCCAGGACGGTGTGATCCATCTAGGCTGTTCACGGTCCGGTACATGACCGTGAATAGCGTATGTCATGTCTTTGTCGCTTACAGTCCCTACCTTGTTCGGAGCGTTTTCTCTCACGAACCTCAAGGGATTGAATAGTGCTATGTCGACTCTTACCCGCCGAACCCTGCTGAAGGCCGCCGCCATCGGCTCTGCCTACACCCTGCTGCCTGACTCCATTCGCCAGGCCCTGGCGATACCCGCCAACAACCGTACCGGCACGATCATGGACGTGGAACACGTGGTCATCCTGATGCAGGAAAACCGTGCGTTCGACCACTACTTCGGCACCTTGCCTGGCGTGCGCGGCTTCAGTGATCGCTTCACGATTCCGCTGGCAGGTGGGCACAGTGTGTGGGAGCAACAGGGCAAGGGACGGCGGGTGTTGCCGTATCACCTCGACAGTTCGCAGGGCAACGCCCAGCGGGTCGATGGTACGCCGCACTCCTGGGTGGACGAGCACGCTGCCTGGGGCAGTGGCCGCATGAACGCCTGGCCGACCTACAAGACCAACACCTCGATGGGTTACTACCGCGAACAGGAGTTGCCGTTCCAGTTCGCCCTGGCCAACACCTTTACCTTATGCGATGCCTACCACTGCTCGGTCCACGCCGGCACCAACCCCAACCGCCTGTTCCATTGGACCGGCACCAACGGCCCGACTGGTGCCAACGTCGCCGCAGTGGTCAACGAATGGGATGGCCCGGGCGCGGTGAGCGTGGGGTACACCTGGAAAACCTACCCCGAACGCCTGGAAGAGGCGGGCGTGAGTTGGAAGGTCTATCAGTTCTTGCCGGACAACTTCGGCGACAACCCCTTGGCCGGTTTTCGCCAGTTCCGGGCGGCGAGCGTCGCGGCCGGCAACCCCGCCGTGCCCCCGAAAGACTTCAAGAATTTTGTGCCCTACAGCGATCAGCTCAACGCCCGCGTGCCACTGTACAAAGGCAACGGCAACACACTGCCGTCCGCCAACGGGGCGGACCTGGAAGCGATCATCCAGGGGTTTCGCGACGATATCCAAAACGGTCGCCTGCCCCAGGTGAGCTGGCTGGTCGCGCCAGCCAATTACTCTGAGCACCCCGGGCCTTCCAGCCCGGTGCAGGGCGGTTGGTTCACCCAGGAGATCCTCAAGGCACTGACCGACAACCCTCAGGTCTGGAGCAAGACGGTGTTGCTGGTCAACTACGATGAGAACGATGGTTTCTTTGACCATGTTCCCTCGCCGTCAGCCCCGTCCAAACGTGTGGACGGCAGCTTTGCCGGTAAGTCGACGGTGAAGTTCGACAGCGAGGTGTTCACCCACCCGGCACCGCCCGGTTCCACTCAACAGCCTGCGCCCGACGGTGGCGTCTACGGGCCAGGGCCACGGGTGCCGATGTTGGTGCTGTCGCCCTGGAGCCGTGGTGGTTGGGTCAATTCCCAGGCGTTCGATCACACCTCGGTGCTGCAATTTCTGGAGAAGCGCTTCCAGGTGCGCGAACCCAATATTAGCGCGTGGCGTCGTGCGGTGTGCGGCGACCTCACGTCGGCGTTCAACTTCGTCAACCCCAACACCGAACTGCTGCCACCGCTGCACACCACTACCCGGCAGGCTGCGGACTTGCTGCGCCAGCGCCAGGAGCAACTGGCTCAAGTGACGGTGCCAGCGGTGGGCCGGCAACAGACGCCGCATCAGGAACCCATGGCTCGGCCCTCCCGCGCGTTGCCGTACCAGTTGAATGTCGGGGGGACGGTTGACCGTCGCGCCAGCTCGCTGACCTTGAATTTCTTCAACCATGGTGAGCAGGGCGCGGTCTTCCACGTCTACGATCAGCGTCGCTTGGAAGAGATTCCACGGCGCTACACCGTGGGCGCCGACAAGAACCTCAGTGACACCTGGGCAATCGCGGGCGGCTATGACCTGTGGTTGCTGGGACCGAATGGCTTTCACCGCGCTTTCAAAGGGGATTTGCTACGTCGCGAGCCCGAGTTATCGGTGGCCTATCAGGGCGACAGTCTGCAACTGACGATGATAAACCCCAGTAAGTACCCGGCCTCGATCACGATTGAGCGTTGCCCTTACACCCAGCAAGGGCCTTGGCAGGTTGAAGTCGCCCCGGCCAGTTCCCAGCAACGCACCTTCTCGCGCCAGCCGAGCGGTGGTTGGTATGACTTCACGGTACGCAATGAGCATGGCTGGGTTCGCCGAGTGGCGGGGCGGATCGAGACTGGTGCGCACAGCATCAGTGATCCGCTGATGGGGAAGCGGGGTTAACGATCATCTCCTGACGAGTGCGGCCAAGTTTGTAGTGAGCGGGCAAGCCCGCTCACTACAAGCTGCATTATTCTTGCAACTGCAACGCCTGCTGCTTGAGCCTGCGCTTCTGCTCGAACGGCAGCTTTTCATCATCCCGGTATGGCGCGCTGTACCAGTTGCCATAACTCGGGTTGGGCAGTAGAAACCAGCGCTGCCCCAGCCAACTCACATAGGGTTCGACGGCCTTGCGCTGGGCTTCCAGCGTGTTGTGTTCGGCTTGCACGAAATCACCGAGCGAATCCCCGGCCATCAACAGTACCCGCGCATGGTCCGCGACCCATTGACGGCGGCAGCTCTTGCCATAACCGGCGCTTTCGCAATGACCGGTGGGCGTGCTGGCGGCGAGTATCTGCTGGTTGTTTTCAACCGGAAAGCCGCGCAAGCGCAGGTTGGCAACGGTGGCCGCGACCTGGCTGTGTTCACGGTTGGTGAGGTAGTAGACCTGGATGCCTTTTTGCTTGGCCGCTTGCAGGAAGGCCACGGCGCCTGGCAATGCCTGGGCCTTGGCCTGGTCGACCCAGGTGTTCCAGCGGTCGTAGGAGTAGACCTGGTTGTGAATGATGTCGCGGGCGTTGAGCGGCACGTTGTCCAGCAGGGTCTCGTCGATATCCACCACCACCGCCGGTGGCAGGCCGGTCAGGTTGCGAGTTGGGAAGGGAAGGGCATCCCAGGTTGGGTCGGCGAGGGCCACGTCGAGTTGGCGGGTGGCGTTGGCGAACAGCTGACGGTAGATCAGCTCGTGTTCGATGGAGGTCTGAGTCCAGAGCACGGCGTCGAGTTGGTCATTGGCCGGGGGCGTTTGCTGGCAGCCCACCAGTGTGGTGGACAGCAGGCAGACCCCGGCAAAAATCAGATTGCGCATTGAACAGTCTCGAAGAGGGATGGCAGCACAGTAGCCTAACCCCCCACACAATCAAGGCTTGCACACCAATGACTGGCGCTCGTAATTCAACGCCTTGTTCTGCGGTGGCAGCGCATAGCTTGCGCTACAGTGCTGTTCGCCCCACTTGATGACCAACGTGTCTTGGTCTTGCTCCACCAGTGCCAGCGCATTCCCATTCGGATCGGCAATCGCCAACTGCTTCCCAGTGGCATCCTCCAGCGAAGCCCCAAACGACAGCGGCTGATGCTGCGCATCGAACAGCTCGAACAACACCCGCCGCCCGGTGGTGCCGCTGTAATGCGCCACTACGATGGCGCCACGGCGCGGCACCAGTTGCTGGGTGGCGTTGGTGATTTCCACGTCGCCGCCCAGGTCGCGGGTGTCCAGGCTGATCCAGTTCACCCGATAGGGCTGGGCCGTGGGGATCACCGCATAGCCGTTGTAGCCGGTCTCCACACCGCTGTAGCTGCCGATTTTAGCCCCACTGATGCCTGGCACTTCGGCGAGGGCGAAGGTTTCGCTGACGGTCTGCCCCAGGTTGATGCCACCCGCATGGGCCACCACCGAACCTGCGAGGTTGAGGTTTTGCGAGTTGTAGCCCTGGCCCTGGCTGTAACCCAGGCTGACGTCTGCCACCGAGGTCCGGCTGTTGATATTCACCGAGCCTGAATCGCCACTGGTGTCGCTGTGACCGGCCTGCACCGAGTAAAAGGTGTCGCTGGTGTCGGCCACGTAGCCGTTGATACCGGCTTGGGTCGTGGTGTCGCCGTGGTTGCTGCTGGTGGTGACGAATGCCCGTGGTGCCCGTGGCTGGCTGCCCAGCGGGAAGGCGATGGACAGGTTCACCTGGGTGTCATCGCTGGGTTCGCCCCAGGTGACGATTTGTTTGGTGCGGGTCACGCCGAGGTTGTACGTCACATCGCCCCAGTTGCTGGTGTAGCCGGCGGAAAAACTCTGGGAGCCGCCACGGTTCCAATAGCGCTGGTCGCTGGCGTTCATGTACAGGCTGCCGTACTCGCGGTTGCGCCCGATGCTCTGGTTGATGGTCAGGTCGGTGCGAGTCTTGGAGTTGCCGGTGCGCACCCGGGCACCTTCGCTGATGTCTTCGACGTGGTCGGTGAAGCTGCGGTAGCCCTCGGTGGAGTAGCGGTATGCCGCCAGGGTGAAGTTGGTGTCGGTGCCGGCAAAGGTCTTGGCATACAGGGCACGTACGCTGTTGCCCTGGGTGGTTTGCCCACGGGCCTTGCTCGACGAGTGCGTCACGTCCAGCGAGACCGCGCCCAGCGCCGTGTTTTTACCCGCACCCAGGGACAGCGCGTTGTACGCCTCGCTGGCTTGCAGGCCGACGATACCGCTCAAGCTGCTGGTGAGGCCGTACGCCACGGTGCTGCTGACAAAGCGTGGCGTGGCCAAGCCTTCGGCATTGCTCTTGAACGTACCCGCCGACACGCTGTACTTGACCTGGCCTTCACGCACCATGATCGGCAGGCTGGAAAACGCCTGCATACTCACGCGGCGGCTGCCGTCGGCTTCGATCACGGTGATCTGCAAATCGCCGTTGGAGCCGCTGGGGTAGATGTCGTTGATCTCGAACGGGCCGGGCGCGACGTTGGCGGTGTAGAGGATGTAATCGTTCTGGCGGATTTCCACGGTCGCGTTGGTCTGCGCCACACCCCGGATCACAGGGGCATAGCCGCGCTCGCTGTCGGCGCGCATGCCTTCATCCGAGGCCAGTTTCACGCCGCGATAGCGCACGCTGTCGAACAGGTCAGTGTCGGAGAAAATCTCGCCGGCACTGAACTGGCCCTTGATCGCCGTCACGTCATGCTGCACGTAGGTGCGGTTGCTGGTGAAGGTGTTCGAGCGCCCGGTGCCGCCACTGAAGTTCGACTCGTTGCGCAGGCGCCAGGCGCCCAGGTTGATGCCGTTGCGCATGCCCAGGTTATTGGCGATGCGTGTGTCGTAGTCGCCGGCCGTGCGGCTGCTGTTGAGTTGATAGTTGATAAACGCGGCCGGCACACCGTCGTCCCACAGTTGCGGGTCGACATAGCCGCGCATGCCGCGTTGCAGGGCTATTTGTGGAATGCTCGCCATCAGGCGCAGGCGGCTGCTGTCGTACCGTACGCTGGCGTCTTCGATCAACTGCTCCAGTGAGTAGCAGGGTGAAGGATGCTCGAGGTCGATTTTGCCCTGGGCCTGCAGGCGGGTCATGTCGATTCCCAGTTGCTTGAGCAGGTCGAGGGTCAGGCAGGCTTCGACCCGTCCATTTTGTGGGTTGCGCTGAAAGTCGATATCGCGCCGGCCCACCAGCACTTCGTTGCTGTACAGGTCCACCCGGTAATTGCCTGGCAATACGCTGTTGGCCGCGAGCAACTGCTGCAGGTCGACGGTCTGCCCACCTTGCAGGAACGTGGTGTTGAACGCTTCGGCAGACTCATCGGCCATGGCCCAGGCCGGCAGGCTGGCGGCAATCGCCAGGGACAGCGTCTTGAGTTTCAGCGCGCAACGTGCGGGCCTGGTGCTGGAAAGAGAAGACATGCTTAAGGCGCCAGACGTGATTCAGTGGCGTGCGCAGGGGCCGAAACGCCACTGGAAAGGGGGGCGGTGTAGTGGTTTTGCGCGCCGTAGTCATTGATGCTGTAGAACGACAACTGCACCGGGCCACTGGCGGGTAGGGCATTCAGCGGGAACTGTTTTTGCTCACCGGGGGCGATCATGGTGGAGTCACTCGCCAGTTGCGCCTGCACTTTGATGTCGGCCATCGACACGTGATACAGCGTCGGGTTCTTCACGCTCAGCAGTGTCTGCGCGCCGCGACGGACCAATGCCCACTCGAGCTGCGCCGGGGCCTGCAAGGCACTGCCAGGCAGGCCGGCAGGGCGGTAAAAAATCTTGATGCGTTGGCGGATGGCCAACTGCAAGGTGTTCTCGGCCTCACTGGCCTTGGGGATTTCCTGCACGTTGAGCCACACCACCGACTCGCGGTCCGTGGGCATGCCGGTGCCTTCATACAAGATCCGCAGCAGTTGCTGCTCTTTGGCAAACACACGAGCCAGGGGCGGCGTGACGGCGAAGGGCGCGCGGCTGGCGCTGGCGTCATTCATGTCGACCCAGGATTGCACCAACACATCCTGGCTACCGTTGCGCACAGTGATGTTGGCTTCCTTGTGGTCGCCATCGAACACGATACGGGTGGCATTCAGTGAAATGCTGGCGCTGGCCTGGGTCGCCATAAGCATGCCCAGCAGCCCCAGGCATGCGGCAATCGAACGAGGCAGCATGAGGTTTATCCAGTGTGATCAAAAAGAAATGGCGAGGCCGCAGGGCCTCGCGCGTTCGGTGCCGGGGCGCCGATTATTCGTATTGCAGGATGAACGGCAGGGTCGCGTCACCACGACCGGCAACGGCCGAGCCGGCGGCTGCGGTGGTCACGTAGGCGGCAGCGAAGCTCAAGGTGGCGTCGCCGCCTTCGGTACCTTGGCCGTGGATGGTGCTTTCAATGCGCGCCGTGGATGGCGAGCTGAGGTCGATCAGCGCGCCGTTGCTGTCGAGCAGGGCGATACCGACGTTTTTCGCCGAGGCGGAGCCGGCGTTCAGCGCCAGTACTTTCTTGCCGGTGACCAGGCCCGAACCGCCGTTGTTGGCGTCAAAGATCATCGCGACCTTGGTGCCTGCGTTGCAGTTGACGTTCAGGTTGAAGTCTTTGGCGGTCACGCGACCGGCAGCCGGGTTTTCTGCGGTGCCCATGTCCTTGATCGACACGTTGCCCATGTCGACCGAGATCGTGCGGTCGGAGTTGGCACCGTCAACCGAGCAGGCGTCGTTGTTGATCACGCCGGTGAAGGTGATTTTGCCGCTGCCACCCAGGGTAGGAGTGGGCTTTACCGTTTCATCGGCAAATGCACTGCCGGAAGCGGCGATAATGGCCGAGGCGATAACAGCCAGGGAAAACTTCTTCATGATGATGTCCGTAAGTGTTAGTTGGAAAATGCTGTTGTTTAACTGCCAGGAAAGAGTAAGGGACGTCGAGGGGCGGGCGAATAAGACGATTCTTATAAGTGGTTTTAGAGGCGGGTCAGCTACGCTGGATAAATAGACGGGATGCCTGTAAATAAAGGGCAAAGCCATTTTCCAGGAATGGCTTGCAAGTTCTTCGTTAGTTGAAAATGTTGCGCGCCAGACAATAAGCCAACAGGTCTTGGTCACTGCTGACTTCAAGTTTGCGCATGGCCGAAATTTTTTGCGCGCTGATGGTTTTCGAACTTCGGTTCTGGCAGCGCGCAATATCACTTACGCTCATGCCGGAAATAAATAAGCGCAAGATTTCGAACTCTTTGGGCGACAAGGTGGAAAAACGCTCGTCGATGGCCGTCAGCGTCTCGATCACCGATGTCTTGGGCGGCTCCAGGCTGTGATAAGTGCCTTGTTGCGCAATGGCCTTGAGCGCCAGTTGAATCTCGGTGTGCAACTGGCTTTTCTGGATAATTCCGACCACCCCCAGTTCTTGCAGGCGGGTGAGGATCAGGTGATTGGAAATCATCGTCAGGATCAGGATCTGTACCTGAGGAAAGTGCCGTTTCAGGTATTCCACCAGTTTGAGGCCGTCGCCGTAGGGCGAGTCCCCCGGCATGTTGTAGTCGGTGATCACGATGTCGACCTCCTGACGCTGCAACAACTCGATCAAACCCGCCGAGCAGATGGCCTCGCCCACGACCGCAAAGCGCGTATCGCGCTCCACCAATTCGCGTACACCGAGCAGCACGATCGGGTGATCGTCCGCGATAACCACGTTGAATGTTTTCATAAGGGGCCGTCCGTAGTGCCAGTTCAAGTGAGTGAAGTGTGCCCAGGCTGGAGTGTTTCCAGGATGGCCGACATTCGCTGCATGACAGCCTTCACCTTGAGTACCAGTGCGGTGTTGAGGCTGCTGCTGTTGAGTGCGCTTTCCAGTTCGATGCAGGCCTGGGCCAGCGCGAGTGCCTGCACGGCGCCCAGGGCTCCGGCCGCCGAATGCAGGCGTTGCCCGAGGCTATGGGCATCGCGCTGCTCCAGTGCTGCGCCGATGCGCTGCAGGTCTTGTTGCAGGCTGCTGATGAACAGCGCACGCATTTTTTCCGACAGTTGCACGCTGTCATCGAAAGGCTCGACGGCGGGCTCCGGCGGCGGCTTGACCTGGCACCACTTGATCAACTGGGCACGCAAGGTTTGCAGGCTCAGGGGTTTGACGATCCAGGCGTTCATGCCCACCGCCAGGCAACGCACACCTTCCTCGCGCATCGCATTGGCGGTCACGCCGATGATCGGCAACTGTGGATCATGCTCGCGTAACGTCCTGGCCAACTCATAACCGTTCATCAACGGCATATTCACGTCGGTCAGCACCAGGTCGAAGACCTGCGGTTGCCACAGTTGCAACGCTTGCTCGCCGTTGACGGCCAGGGTTACCGAGCAACCGAGGGCCTGTAGTTGTTCCTTGATGATCGCCTGGTTGACCGGGTTGTCCTCGGCTACCAGGATGCGCAAGCCCAACTGGCCGGCGCTTCGTGGCTGTGCCGCTGCGGGTTGCTCATACTGGCCGTGCTGCGCCAGTGACACGGTGGCGGCAAGTGTACGCACATCGTGCAAATCGACCACCCAGCCCTGTGCCGTATGCAACGGCGGGGTGTGTGCGCCCGGGAGGCAGAGTACGCGTTGGCCGGGCCAGGGCCGGGGGGGCTCGTTGGGCAACAGGTCGACCAGCACCGCGTGACGGCTGTCTTTTTCCTGGACGGCCGCCGCCAGGTCAGCCGCAATGCCCAGGCGATTGAGCCAGTCACTCATTGACTGTGCCAGTTCGCGTACCGGTGCCTGCACATACACCGGCGTCGGGCTTGGTTCGATCACCGGCAGATTGGTCAGCGCGCCGCCGCACAGTGGCAGGCGCATTTTCAGGGTAAAGCTGCTGCCCAGACCTGGCTCGCTGACCAACCTGATTTCACCGCCCATCATCTGCGCCAGCCACCGGCATATCGGCAGCCCCAAGCCTGCGCCGCCCTCGCTGGCTGTGTCCGGTGCCTGGTAGAACAGATCGAACAGCTTGGCCTGCTGCGCCTCGGGGATGCCGACACCGGAGTCGGTGACTTGCCATTCCAGGTCGACATTATACGCGTCGCGCGCCATCACCCTGGCACGAATGACCACGCGCCCGGTGTCGGTGAACTTAATGGCGTTGCTCACCAGGTTGTTGAGGATCTGGCGAATGCGCATCGGGTCGCCCATTACACAGTCAGGCAACTGTGGGTCGATGCAACTATACAGCTGCAAACCCTTGCGCTGGGCGAACGCGGTGTAGGTGTGCAGCGTGTCTTCGAGTATGTCCAGCGGGCAAAAATCCATGGCTTCTATCGCCATTTGCCCGGACTCGATCTTCGAGACATCCAGCACATCACTGATCAGTTGGAAGAGCGTGGTGGACGAGCGCTGGATGGTGTGCAGGTAGGTTTGCTGGTGCGGGTCCAGGTCGGTCAGGCCGAGTAATTCAAGGGTGCCCAGTACGCCATATAGCGGTGTGCGGATTTCATGGCTCATGGTTGCCAGGAACAGCGTCTTGGCCTCGTTGGCGGTGTCGGCGGCGTGACGTGCCTCCTCCAGTGCCTGGGCATCTTCGATATGCCGAGTGATGTCGTTGAACGCGTACAAACGTACGTTCTCGGCCTGATAACGGGTCGACACGAAGCCGATTTGCAGGTGCCGGCCTTCGATCTCCAGATGCGTCTCGCCGTTCTCGGCATGCTCATGTTGACCGGCCATGGCCGCCACCAGGCGGGCGGTGCCCGGCCATTGTTGGGCGCGCTGGTTTTCGATCAGCACCTTGCCGTCGCTGCGCCTCACCACGCACAGCCCGGTGGGTGCGGTGTCGATGATGACGCGGCTGAACGCCACGCTTTCGGCAATGCGTTCATGGGCCAGACGCGCCGGCGTGAGCACCTGGCGCCGATACCAACGGCTGCCGGCCCAACCCAGGGTCATCAGGCTGGCCAGCAGCAGGGCCAGACTACTCAGCGGCCACACGGTGGAATGGAAAAAGTGCGAGTAGTTCAGGCCATAGATCGCGCTCCATGGCTGGTCGCCGGTGTGGGTAATCTTGAATTCAAAGCCATTGGCCGTGAAGTGCACGCCATCACTGAGTGACGCCGGCGTCGCGGGCCCGATCAACCGCTTGCCGTCCGGTGCGATCAGGGTAAAGCGATCAAAGGCCGAGTGATCCAGGGCACGCTGTACGTCGTCGACCCGCGACAGGTCGAGCAAGGTGCCCACCACCGCCTGGCCTGGGCCGTCGAGTGGCAGTCCGATATAGGCCAGCAGGTGTTTGGGTTCTGGCCCTGTCTGCCAATACACGCGATCTTGCTCCAGCGGTTGCGGCGTCTGCGCGAGGGTGTGTTGCACCGCCTTGACCAGCGCCACCAGATTGCCGGTTTCCTCGGTGCTTTCCCTTCGTTGGTAACCCACCGACGGAATCGTGATGGTGTAGTTCGCCTGGCGGTTGAACAGAAAGGTTTGCGGCGCCTCGTACGGCGACGAGGACCAGAAGGCGCTGTAGTAGCTGGTCAGGTGCGCGCCCAGGGCAAAAATGGGCGGCCTGTCGGCGGCGCCGATCTGCTGTTCATCCAACTTGACGCTGAACGGCACCGAAAACGAATACTTCTGGCCTTCGTACAGCGTGCGACGGTTGTCGACCATGCGGCTTTTCAGGCTGACCTGAACGTTGGTGGCACGCAGCAGTTCGGCCTGGATGCCCGGATGGGCCAGGCTCTTGAGGTAGGTTTGCTGCTCTGCGAGGTTTTCCATCAGGCGCGCGAAGTGAAAGCGCGTGGCGCCGTAGCGAGTCTCGACTCCCCGTTGCAGTGACCAGTAATTGGTGAGGACCAGCAGCAACGCGATTCCAATCAGCATCATCAAGCCTTTGTTCAGGCGTGCAGAGCTACGGGTAAAGGCTTCGAGGATCGCGTTGTTGTGCTTCATCAGGGGGTTCCGCAGGCGCTGGATAAATCGGCACTGGATGGAGCTTAGTCCTTAAAAGGGCAAATAATCCGGGGCCGCCAGCTAGTGAGATGTCGCGGGGCCATCATTGTTCAGTAGTTGTTGAAATTGGTCTGAAGACACCGCGTGAGAAATCAGGAAACCTTGCACCTGATTGCAGTCGATCTTGCGCAGCAGGGCCAGTTGCTGGGGCGTTTCCACGCCTTCGGCGACCACCGTAAGGCCGAGTTTGCGGCCCAGTGCAATGATGCTCGCCAATGCCTGGGCCATGCCTTCGTTATCGTGGCTGCCCTGGACCAGGGCCTGGTCGATCTTCAGTTCGGTGAACGGTGTGGACACCAGGTTGAGGTACGAGCTGTAGCCTTTGCCGAAATCGTCCTGGGACAGCCCGAAGCCCTTGATACGCAGACGGCAGGCCCCGGCGTAGAAGTTACTGATGTCCTGCGGCACCGAGCACTCCATCAGCTCGAAGCAAATCATTCCCGGGATACCGTCGTAGTGCAGCACGAACTCCAGCAGGCGGTCGGCCAGGTCGTGGCTGTTGAGCAGGTGCGTGGGCAGGTTGATCGACACCGGTATTTCATAACCCCGCTGGCGCCAACGCTCCTGGGCGTGAATCGCCTGCTTGAGCACCACCCACAGCAGGCGCTCCTCCAGTTCGAATGCCTTGATCGCCGGCAGGAACGCGGCCGGCAGCATCACGCCTTGCTCGGGGTGCATCCAGCGCACCAGGGCTTCGGCGGCGACAATGCGACCGTTGGCCAGGGACTTTTTCGGCTGGAACCACGCTTGGAACTGGCCGTTGCCCATGGCCTGGACCAGCGTGTGGCGGTCGATGTCCACGTGCTCGGCCAAGTCGGGCGAGGGCCGGTGTATCTTGTTCTTGAGCTGTTCTACCAGGCTGCGCAGAGCGTCGGCGGCGACCGGTTTGGAGATCAGCCCGATGACCTCCACATCGAGATTTTTTGCCACCAGGCTGGCCGCCATCAGCATACGCCGCGATGCTGCGCTCATGATCGCCAGGGCCGGTTTGCAACGCAGGTTGGCCAGGCACTGAATGAACTGCACACCGTCCATGCCGGGCATCAGCAGGTCGGTCAGGACCAGATCGAAATCCCGCTGGCGCAGGCGCTCCAGCGCTTCTTTGCCATCCTCGGCGGTTTCGAGCCTGAAATCCCCCAACTCACTGAGCAGGTGCTGCAGGTAGATGTGCTGCAGGGGATGATCCTCAACAATCAGAATACTAAGGGGCTTCATGGGTGATCCGTGCATAAGGCGCCAGGGAGTTGAATAGAGCCCGCAACGCAAAGGGTTTGACCAGGCAATGGTTCATGCCGGCGGCCAGGCACAGGTCGGCCTCGCCGCGCATGGCGTTGGCGGTGGCCCCGATAATCGGCAACGGGCAGCCCTGGCGACGCAGTTCGCGCGCCAGTTCATAGCCGTTGATGTGGGGCATATTGACGTCGGTGAGCACCACGTCGAAATGACCGGCGCTGTACAACTGCAGCGCCTCCTGGCCGTCGGCCGCCAGCTCCACGGTGCAGCCGAGTTCTTCGAGTTGGTCGCGCAATATCAGTTGGTTGATGATGTTGTCCTCGGCCACCAACAGGTGCAGGTTGAGTTTGTCCACGTCGTGCTGGCGCGTTTGCTCATCGCTACGGACCACCCACAGTCCCTGGGCCTGGCTGACGGCCTGGTGGATCGCGCCCAGATGGTTGAGATTGACGTGCCACGCACCCGTATCGGCTTCCAAGGTGGTACAGGCATTGCTGCTGACATGAATCACCGGCCCTGGCCAGTCGGGCGCCAGCAAGGGATCGACGCTGCCGGGGTGTAATTGCAGCAGCAGATGCTGGTCGGGCAGGCTCGGCAGGCCGGCCTGGGCGCGTGCGCCCCAGCGGCGCAGCCAGCCGCTGATGGCGTGGGCCAGTTCCGGGATAGGCGAGGCGACGTAGATGGTGTCGGCCAGCAGCGCAGTCATTGGCAGGCTGGGCGCTTCTTCCAGTGGCAGGGTGAGGCTGAAACTGCTGCCCAGGCCCAGCTCGCTGACCATGCGCAGCGAGCCATTCATCAACTCGGTCAGGCGTTGGCAAATCGGCAGGCCCAGGCCGGTGCCGGCCACCACATTGGTGTTGC
The DNA here is from genome assembly GCF_059421065.1 of Pseudomonas sp. GW821-FHT03A09. Lineage (NCBI taxonomy): Bacteria > Pseudomonadati > Pseudomonadota > Gammaproteobacteria > Pseudomonadales > Pseudomonadaceae > Pseudomonas > Pseudomonas sp. GW821-FHT03A09. The sequence goes on from NZ_JBWKUX010000003.1 coordinate 59,476, forward strand.
CTTCGCTCTGGTAGAACGGCTCGAAAATCATCGCCTGGTCTTCCTGGGCGATGCCTTTGCCGGTGTCCGAGACTTGCCACAACACACTGGAGCGCTCGCCGTCGCGGCCCAATACCTTGACCCGCAGCACCACACGCCCGTAATCGGTGAACTTCACCGCATTATTGAGCAGGTTGTTGAGGATCTGGCGGATGCGCGTCACGTCGCCGATCAGCCGCTCGGGCAGCTTGGGGTCGAAGCAGGCGTACAGCTGCAAACCTTTACCCTGGGCGGCTGCGGCGTAGCCCTGGATGATTTCGTGTACCAGGTCCAGCGGCGAGAATTCGCTCATCTCCAGTGCCAGTTGGCCGGCCTCGATCTTCGACACGTCGAGCACATCGCAGATCAGTTGCAGCAGCGTCGCGGACGAGCCTTCGATGGCATGCAGATAGTCTTTTTGCTGGGCATCCAGTTGGGTGCGGGCCAGCAGTTCCAGGGTGCCCAGCACGCCATACAGGGGCGTGCGGATCTCGTGGCTCATGGTGGCCAGGAACAGGGTTTTCGCCGCGTTGGCGGCATCCGCCGATTGCCGGGCTTCTTCCAGCGCGGCCTCCACCTGCTTGCGCGCACTGAGGTCGCTGAAGGCGCAAAACAACACGTCTTCACCTTTGTAGCGAGTGGGCGCACTGCTCAGATAGAGGTGACGGCCGTCGACGGTTTCAAAGTAGTCGCTGCGTTCGGACGGCTCGCTGGCAAAGGCTTGCTCGATCCAGCCCGTTCGCAAGGCTTCGCGCTCCGGGCCGTTGCCTAACCATTGTTGGGCCAGGGTATTTTCCAGTACTACCTGGCCGTCGGTGCGGCGCAGTACGCACAGCGCGACGGGGGCGGTCTGGATCACGTCGCGGCCGAAGGCTTCGCTTTCGATCAACGCCTGGATGCGATGGATCGACGGAATGATGAAACGCTGGTCGACCCGGCGCATCATCAGCCAGATCAGCGTGAGGCTGAACAGGCAGAACAGCAGTGAGCCGAGCAGTTGTTTCCACAGGCCGGTGACCACCGCGCGCAGGTCGATGGAGTACATCAGTTGCCATTCAGAGGACTTCAAGTGCTTGCGGATCACTAGGTGATCGGGCAGCCAACCGTTGCCGACAAACCCGAAAAAGCTGTCCTCTCCAGGCTTGAGGCGTTGCTGGCTCCGCCGCGCATCGGCGCTGTTGGTGAACACCAGCATGCCTTGGGCGTTGAGCATCATGAACTCGCCGGCGCTCTGGTCACTGAGGGTCGACGATACCTCACGGCTTTCCATCTCCAGGCCGAGCCAACCGGAATTGGCATCGCGATCATCCAACCGTATGAACACATACAGGTGCGAGTGGTGCTCGGTCTTGTCACTGAGCCACAGCTCGCCGAGGGTGGTCGAGTCGCTGTGTTGCAAGTCCTTGAGGCGATTGAGCATGCACTTGGAAATCGGCAGTACCTGCGCGGTCGAGTTGTAGAGGCGCATCACCTGTGGATTGGGGCCGGCGTTCACATAGAGCAGGTTGAGCTGCTTGGCCTTGAGGTAGTCGCGCATGCGCGCGGTGAGCCAGATGCTCCATTGGTTGCCGGGGGTGTCGCCCAGTTGCAGGTGTTCCTCTTCCGGGGAGGGCGGGTAGATCCGTGCCTGTTTGCGCACCGCCGACAGACTGAGGCTTTCGAGCAGGGCTTCGCGGTTGGTGAAAAAAGTGTGCGCCTCGGCAATGGCGCTGCTCATGTAGCCGCGTCGTTGGGAGATGTCGTTGTTGAAGGTGGACAGCAGAAAGGTATAGACCCCGCTCAGGATGCCGACCAATAACACGGTGGCAAACGTACGAAGCAGCCTTCTGGCTGCTTCGGGTCGGGAGAGGACGGGGTTGATCTGGAGCAGATAACTTTTCAATCGCATCGGCACAGAGTAGTGGCAGAACGATGCCAACGGCATAAGACGATCCTTAAAGTCGCCAGCTACTTGTAAAGCATGTCGACCACCACAGCGGCTTCGAAAGCCCCGGGAATCGGCAGGGTGCGCCAGTTCAGGTCGGCTCGGAAATCATTGCGCGCCTGGCCGGAGCCCATCAGCGTCTGCAGGGTGAACCAATTGTTGAAGGGCAGGCGCTGATCGCTGTCGGCGCGGGACAACGAGATACCTGCCGAGCTGTTGTTGGCCGGCACCAGCAGGCCATTGATCACGCTGCCGCCGCCCGGGGTGGTGGCGAAGCGTGCATCGACGGTGTAGGGCGTGTCGCAGGCTTTGCGCAGACTCAGGTTGAAATTCGCGGTGCTGGCCACGGCGCCGATCTGCGCCTGGCGTGATGGCGTGGGGAAGTTGACCACGCTGGGGGTGATGGTCAGCTCGGGCGCGCAGGGCACGAAGCGGATGTCGTTCATGCCGGTGACGATGTAGTTCAGATTGCTATTGGGGTTGGTGTTGAGCCCGCGTACGCCGTCCAGCTGGAACACCCGGTATTGGGTCAGGGTGCTGGCTTGGCCATTGGGTGGTGTCTTGCCATATTTTTCAATGAACACACTGAAGTTCAGGGTGAAGCGTGCGTTGTTCCAACCGGTGCAGTTGGACCAGGTGCAGCCGCGGTCGGAGTAGAAGCCGGTGCCTACCTTGCCGGTGCTTTGGGTGATCGGCGCATTGTTGTAGCGAATGCCCACGCGGATGCCCTGGCCGATACTGACGTTGGCTGGGTTGACGTAGAAATACACTTCTTCGCGGCCGTGGTTGCGATCGTCGCTGCACCGCACATTGGTGGAGCGTGGCCCCGACTCCCAGATGATCGTGCCATCCGGTGCGTCGGCCGCGACCGCCAGTGAGGTGCCAAGGGGGTTGATATCCACATACGCGCCGCTGCCATCTTCCACGCAGGCCAGGGCGTGGCTGGTGGCGGGCAGCGCGGCGCAGCCCCAGAGCAGCAAAGGGAGAAAACGTTTGATCAGTGACATAGGTGCCATACCCCGCGATGGATCAGTTGAGCGCCGCGCTATGGCGGGCCTGCAAACCGATATCGTTGATTTCGGTGAAGTGGAGGGTGGTGCCTTTGGGCAGTGCGCCCGGCGTGGTCAGGGTTTTGCTTTCGTGGGGCTTGAGCAGCAGATAGTCGCTGAGCGCCTGGGTCTCGGTGTGCACGTTCACCAACGACAGGTGAAACGCGCTGGGGTTGCTCACCGTGATGCTGTGCCCGTCGTGGCGGCTCCACACCAACTGCTGCAGCGCTTCGGTCGAGCCACCGTCGAGGGTGGGCGGGCGATAGAACAGCTTGAGGCGTTGACGTATCGCAAACTGCACGCTGTTGGGGTCGTCCGGCTTGAGCGGGACTTCCATGATATTGAGCCAGAACAGTGACTCGCGATCAGCGGGAAGGCCGGCCCCGGCGTACAGAATCCGCAGCCGGTGATGTTCCCCTGGCCCCAACTTCACCAACGGCTCGGTGGCGGCAAACGGCACGTCGCGGTTAGCCGTTTCATCCTCGGCGGTGATCCAGGTTTGCACCACCACATCCTGTGGCGCCTGGTTGACCACGCTGATGCCGGCCGCCTTGTCCTGGCCGAAATAAATCAGGCGTGTGCCTTCGATTTTCAGCGCGGCGCGGGCGGGTGGCGCGAGAGCCAGCAACGTACCGGCGATCAGCAGCATTCGCAAAAGTGACATCAACACAGTGAGTTCCATGGGGCGTTTGGGGACGCAATCCATGGTAGGGGCTGGGCGGGAGGAGGGCTTTGAGGCGATTCTTAAAAGTGCGCCATTGCTCCCCCGCCTACCGTTTCAGAATCGCCTTAAAGTCATGGCCGGCCACTGACCGTTACCGTATTCACCGTTGAATGATCGACGTTGATGCCCAACTGTCAGGTTTACCCCTATGTCCAATAAAGCGTTACGCCTTCTGATTGCCGATGCCGACCTGCTGCAACGGATCAAGATCGAGAAAATGCTCAACCAACTGGGCTATCACCGTATTGCGCCCATCAGTTCATTCGACGAGCTCCAGGGGCTGACACGTTCTGAGGGGGTGGCGTTCGACCTGTTGATCATCAACACGGCGCTGGTGCATTCGCGGCAGGTCAACCTGCTCAAGTACTGCCACGACAATCCGCTGATTCGCCACACCCTGATCTATGACGGCCAATGTGCGCTGAGCTCGGTGGTGTCGGTGTCGGTGAGCCAGACTTTGCACCTGTCGCTCTCGCAATCGCCCGATTTCAATTCGTTGCGTCGCTGCATGGAAATCGTCGATCCGGCCCACAGTCCGCCCGTGGTTGAACGGCCTGCGTTGCGCGCGGTGGACACGCGCACCCTGCAATCGCCGATCAGCCTGCGCGCCAACGGCCAGGGTGACCCGGCCGTGGTCGCGTGTGCGGTGGGCTTATCGCCCAAACGCTAAGCCGCGTGACGATGCAGAAACCTCAGCTACGCCATGCAGGTCGGTTATCGTGCCCCAATGCCCAGTGCGCCTGGCCGGGTTGCAGGCAGGTACCCCCCACCCAGCGTTCTTGGCTGGCGTGGTCCAACCAATAGGCTTGGCCGGCCAACACGGCTTGCCCCAGCGCGGTCAGCGTCAGCATGCGCCGAGGCCATTCCAGATGTACCTCGGTTTCCGACAGCAACGGTTGTTCTGCATCGATCAGTGGCCGTAACAGTGCATGAAACATCATGTCGCCCAGAAACGGCAGCGGCTCGCGCTTGACCATCAACTCGGCGAAAACACGGCCAAAGGGCACCGGCCCGGACTCGGCGATGTACGCCAGCGACAGGCGCTCAGTGAGTGATAGACCGTCCTGGACTCCCGGTAACTCCTGCAACTGGCGCAGTAAGGCAGGGGCAAGAAACGGTAGGGACGCCTGTGAAGAGTGGGCCAGCTCTGCCCACCGTCTGGGTGAGTTGTCGCAATACGCGGACCATGCCTGTTTGGCCATCAGCACCGCCTCTTCATCGATCAAGCGACGCTGTGGCCACAGCCACGCCAATACATCGGGTGCCAACTGGCCGATACCGATAAAACGCTCGACGCCAGGAATACGATCGACCTCGATCAGCTCCAGTTTTTTCGGCAGCCGTTCAAGCCCCGCCAGAGTACGGATCAGGAAGAGTTGGTCATAGGCATCTGCCTCGCACCACAGCACGCTGTGGTCAGCATCGGCCAGCGCTGCAAGCTGGTCGTATTCATCGTCCATACGGCGGGCAACCTGCACCTCATCCAAGGCAAATGCCTGGCTGATAAAAGCACTGCGCAGTGCGCGGAATGCTGTGTTGGGCAGGTCACGTACCGGCCCCATGCACAGTGGGTCCGTGAGCATCTGAAACTGCCCCTTGAACCCCGCCAGTTGGAGGCTATGGGCGATGTCATTGCCACAACGCCAATGAGTCGTACGGGCTTCGTCGCTGGCCTCGAAACCGGGGTGGCGCGCGGCGAAGTCGATGGCGTCGACATGGGCCTTGAGCTTGGGCCAACTGCTGAAACCCAGCTGTTTAGCGACGTGCCATTGAGCCTGGGACAAGGTGCTGGTCGGGTCTTGGCTTTTCAGGCGCGGCAGCAGTTCCTTGGCGCGCTTGCGTTGCTGCTCAAGGTTAATGCGGCCGTCGGTGGTCGAGGATATGGGGCGTTGCGACATACGATCTCCTTGCACAAACCTTTTCCGCTTTAAGGCTGGGAGTCGTAGAAATGAGGTAAAGCTTAAGTATCTTGGGCGCAGCCCTTTCCGCGGAAGGTGGCGTAGAGAGCGCCAGGCGGGAAATATAGGCAGTGCAGTCACCGATTGCAAGGCGGGCCTCATCGCAAGGACCTCCATCGTGTTAACGAGAGGCGACAGTTTGAAATTTTTCATGAATTCTTCGCGCGCGTGCCGCACCATTGCGCCCAACAGGATCAAGAGGAATATCGCGTCCATGAGTGCACTGATAGAAACCCGCGGCCTCATGCGCCGGGACGAGCGTCGCCAGACGACCTTGCTGCAACCCACGGACTTCACCTTGAACTCCACCGACCGCGTGTCGATCACCGGCTCCTCCGGCTCCGGTAAAAGTGTATTCCTGCGCGCACTGGCCCTGCTGGATGCGCCCACCTCGGGACAGATCCTGTGGAACGGCCAACCGATTACCAACGCCGAGATTCCCCACTATCGCAGCCATATCAGCTACCTGTCGCAGCGCCCGGCGCTGATCGAGGGCACGGTGGAAGACAACCTGCGTTTCCCGTTCAGCCTCAAGACTCTGCGCAAGCGCAGTTTCGATCTGCAAGCCGTGACCACGTTGCTGGGACATGCCGGTAAACAACCGGACTTCCTGGCTAAAAATGCCGGCGACTTGTCGGGCGGTGAGTCCCAGGTGGTGTCGCTGATCCGCACCCTGCAGCTCAACCCCGAAGTGCTTTTGCTGGATGAGCCTACTGCAGCCCTCGACCCGGCTTCGTCCCGCGATGTCGAAGCGCTGATCGATGCCTGGTATGCCGCCGATAACGCCCGCGCCTATATCTGGGTCTCCCACGATTTGGAGCAGGCCCGGCGCATGAGCGACATTCACTTGCAGATGAGCGCCGGCGTGCTGAACGGAGTCGCACAACCATGAATTATCAAAACCTCACCGCGCTGGACATGGGCATCGCTGCCTCGCTGATCCTGATCAACGGCGCCTTGTCGCTGTTGTTGCGCCTGGGCCTGGAGCGCCAGTTGCTATGGGCCGCCGTGCGCACGGTGGTGCAGTTGATGGCCATCGGTTACTTGCTGGGCTGGGTGTTCGAATTCGCCTACTGGTATGTGGTGCTGCCGTTGATGTGCGCGATGACGTTGATCGCCGGTATGTCGGCCGCGGAGCGTGGGCGGCGGACCTACCGAGGGCAGCGGGTCGACAGCATTGTGTCGGTGTGGGGCAGTTCATGGCTGGTGACGGCAGTGGGTCTGTTCGCGGTGATCCGCATCCACCCGTGGTACGAGCCACAGTATGCGATCCCGATCCTGGGCATGATCCTCGGTAACACCCTGACCGGCGTGTCGTTGGGGATCGAGCGCATGACCCAGGAACTCACCTCGGGTCGTAATACCATCGAGATGATCCTGGCCCTCGGCGGCTCACGCTGGGAAGCCGCCCAGGAGGCGATCCGCCAGGCCGTGCGCGCTGGGATGATCCCCACGCTGAACCAGATGACGGTGGTGGGGATTGTCAGCTTGCCCGGCATGATGACCGGCCAGGTGCTGGCGGGGGAGAGCCCGGTGGATGCGGTGCGTTACCAGATCGTGATCATGTTTTTGATCGCGGCATCCTCGGCGTTGGGCACGGTAGGTGCGGTGTTGCTCACCTACCGGCGGTTGTTTTCCACGAGCCATCGGTTTTTGCGTGATCGGCTTGAGGAACGTGCCTGAGGTCTTACCTCAAGTGTTATTGCAACCCTTGGCAATCGAATCCTCATTGGAGGTATACGGCCGCGAAGGCTCCAGGTTCCATTCCGGTTTGTTGCGGGCAATATTGAAGTGACAGACCAGTTGGCGGCGCATGCTGCCGACGTTGCTATCGCGGTTGTCCGGGTTGTCCTTCCAGTCAGCATCCAGGTAATGGTCGCTGGCCAGCTCGTTGAAGAAGTTGTTGGTCTGGCCGTCTTTGACTTGGCGGCCGCAGTCGGTTGGGGTCACTTCCAGGGTCATGACCTTGCGACCAAAGCCAGGGTCGTCACGCTCCACCCAGGTTGCGCTTTGCACGTAACGCTCGCAGCTGTTCTTTTCGGTGATGGGCTGGATGACCTGCTTCTTGCTGTCGTAGGCGAATGAGGCTTCTTGCTGGCGGGTCTGCGGCAGTTTCATATTGATCACCGGCAAGTATTGGCCCACGGCTTTGTACCACTGCAACTGGTTCAAGCGGGCGCCTTCCAGGCCGGCGTCTTCGGTGTAGAACGAGGCCAGGATCGACGGCGACTTCGGCGGGTTTTCCTCCCACTTGGCCAGGCGCAGTTCGTTCTGGGTCGTGAAGGATTCGTCGGCAATCGTCGCCATTGCCCGAATGCTTTGATAGAAGGCCGGGCCAGCAGCGGTGTTGCGTTCGTCGCGCACGTCAAAGGAGCATTGGCGCGAGTGGTCACCACGGTTCTGCTTGTAGTTGACACCCCATTGCTCGGCGGTGGTGATGCCTTGCTCATGGCAGTACTTTTCGACGACCCCCGGGGTTCGGCGCGAGTCGGTGCAGCCTTGCTGGCTGCGATCGTCGGTGGCCGCGTCGATGGGGAACGAGCACAGCACCGCATAGTCCTGATGGTCGTTGGGGTTGCCAAAAATGGTGTCGAAGATGAAGCCGCTTTTGAGGCCGTAGGCCAACTTGCGGTACTTGGAGTCCTTGCGCAGGTATGACGCGGATACGCCGCCACTGGCCTGGCTTTTCGGGCTGACGCTGTAGAACTGATAGTCGGTGGAGGGCCACGTGGCGCGGAACAAGACGCCAGAACACAGGAAGGCGGGCTTGGACGGCCCACCGCAGTCCTGGCGGGTGTCGTTGTAGAGTTGGTTGAGTCGAGTGACGGTGTCGCTGCCTTGATCGGCATGGGCGGTGAATGCCAGCGCCGCGAGGGCCATGGCGATGGGCGTGCGTAATCCTTTCATGGGTATTATTCCTTGAATAGGTGGAGCGACTGGAACGATTCCTTGCTCCACTCGGTGCAGAGCGTAGACAGACTCTTGGTAGCGCTCCAGTCGCTCCCGGGCGCTTGATAATTCGTGCCAGAACCTGTCCCCCTTTTGCCTGTCAGGCCGCTTTCCGGTTGATTGGCTTGTCGAGTGATTGTTTCATCGGGTGAAATGCTGGATTGTGAATCCTGGTGATTCCAACGGAAGGAGCAGCGGCGGAATATCCGGGGCGCCGATATCCCACTCTTTTGGAGACTTTCATGATCAAACTCTACGGTTTTCCGTTGTCCGGCCACTCACACCGCGTCGAGCTGATGCTGTCCCTGCTCGGCCTGCCCATGGAGTTTGTCCTGGTGGACCTCAAGCAGGGCGCGCACAAAACCGCCGGTTTTCTTGCTGACATCAACAGCTTCGGGCAGGTCCCGGCGATTGACGACAACGGTGTCGTGCTCGCGGACTCCAACGCGATTCTGGTCTATCTCGCGGCCACCTACGGCAAAGGCCAATGGCTGCCGAGTGACCCCGTGGGCCAGGCACGTGTACAACGCTGGCTGTCGGCTGCGGCCGGTCAGTTGCATGTGGGGCCTGCGTCAGCACGCCTGGCCGTGGTGTTTGGTGCCGAGATCGACACCGTCAATGCCATCGCCCGTTCCCACGCCTTGCTGAAACTGGTGGAACAGCAACTGAGTCAGACTGGATTTCTGGTCGGCGAGCAGCCGACCATCGCCGATGTCGCGTTTTACTCCTATGTGGCTCACGCGCCGGAAGGCAATGTGTCACTGGCCGACTACCCTCATGTGCGGGCCTGGCTAGCCAGTATCGAGGCGTTGCCGGGCTTTGTCGGCATGCCTCGCACGGCGGCGGGCCTGCAATCACAGTAACGTCCAGAAGGGGCGCCGATGGATCGATTTCATGAAATGCAGGTGTTCCTCGCGGTGGCTGAGGAGGAGGGTTTCGCCGCAGCCGCGCGTCGTTTGAAAACCTCGCCGCCCAGTGTCACCCGGGCCATTGCCGCCATGGAGGCGCGCATCGGCACCCAGTTGCTGGCGCGCACCACGCGCAGCTTGCACCTGACCGAAGCCGGCCAGCGTTACTTGGAGGATTGTCGGCGCATCCTGGCAGAACTTGATGAAGCCGAAGAAGCGGCGGCCGGTAGTTATTCCATCCCGTGCGGGCACCTGACGGTGACCGCACCGGTGTTGTTTGGCGAGCGGTATGTGGCGCCGGTACTGGGGGACTACCTGGACCGTTTCCCTTTGGTGACGATCAACGCGTTGCTGGTCGATCGCGTGGTGAACATGACCGACGAAGGCGTCGACGTTGCCGTGCGCATCGGTCATCTGCATGAGCCGGGGCAGCAGGCCATCAAGGTCGGTGAGGTGCGCCGAGTGGTCTGTGCGGCGCCGGCTTTTCTCGATCAACACGGGCGACCCCGACATCCTGCGCAATTGCGTGAATTCAAGATCGCCACATCGTCCACCAGCCAAAGGGTGAACGAGTGGGTGTTTGTCGAAACGGGACAGCCGCTGACGGTGCCTATCGAACCGCGCCTGGTGGTTAGCGCGAACCATGCGGCGATCAACCTGGCTCAAATGGGCTGGGGTGTGACGCGGGTGTTGTCCTATCAAGTGGCGGCGGCGGTGGCGGCGGGTGAGTTGGAAATTGTGCTGGAGGATTTCGAACCGGCGCCGCTGCCGATCCAGGTGGTGTTCCAGAAAAGCGTCCGCGTGCCGGCCAAGGTCAGCACGTTCGTGGACTTCCTTTCCCATCGCCTGGGCCAGGACATTGCTCTGAACCCGGCGATGAAGCGGCGCGGCTGATGGAGCGTTACCGCGATATGCAGCTGTTCACCGCATTGGCCGGGAAACCGAGCCTGGCGGCAGCGGCGCGCGCAGCTCACGTTTCCGGCCCGACCTTGGTACGGGCGATTGCACGGCTGGAAGCGCGCTTGCGCGTGCCGTTGCTGTTGCGCAATACCCAAGGTGTCAGCTTGACCGACGCAGGCCACGCTTACCTGGCCGATTGCGTGCGCTTGCTGGCGGCCGTGGAGGCTGCCGAAGCTTCGGCCAAGGGCTTGCATGTCGAGGCCCAAGGCAATCTGCGAGTGTTCTTGCCGTTACTGTTCAGCCGCTATGTGATGGCGCCGGTATTGGCCAGTTATATGGACCGTTATCCCGGCGTGCGCCTGGAGGCGCACTACCACGACTATTACCCGAATCTGCATGACGAGGGCCTGGACGTGGCGGTGCTGATGGGCAAGTTGCCCGACTCGTCGCTGATCGCACGGCCGGTGGGGCAGGTGCGTCCTATCCTCTGCGCCAGCCCTGATTACCTCGCGGCCCACGGCGAACCCCGGCACCCGAGTGACCTCAAGCAACATCATCTGATCGCCAGTGCCGACGCGGTGTATTGGGATTTTCAGGGTTATCAACTCAAGGCCCGTGCACGTTTGGTCTGTGCCACGGTACAAGGCGCGATCAATGCAGGCGTGGGGGGCGCGGGGCTGATCCGCTGCCTGAGCTACCCAGTGCATGAGCATCTGCTGAAGGGACAATTACGCCGGGTATTGCCCGCTTATGAACCGCCTCCGGTGCCCATGCAGGTGGTGTATCGCGAAGGTCGCCATGCGCCCATGCGTGTGCGCAGTTTTGTCGACCACTGCGTGACGGCGCTGCGTGAGCATCCGGCATTTTAGTTGGCGTAATGGTGGATTGCCGGGCGTGGTTATTCTCACACCATCTGGCAAGGCGCAGCATCGACGCATCCAACACGAGGTGCTCGCCATGAACCTGATCGAACAATCTCCCTGGCATGCCGGCGAACGGCAGGTACAAGAAGTGGTGGGCGTGGCCGACCGCATGGCCGTGGTCGGGCCCAAGGTGATCCGCGATCACCTGCCCGAACAGCACCGGGATTTCTACCCGTTGTTGCCTTACTTGATGCTGGGTGTGGTGGACGAGCAAGGTATTCCCTGGGCGACGATGATTGAAGGGGCGCCGGGATTTGCCCATTCACCCGATCCACACACTTTACAGATCGACAGCTTGCCGTCTTCCGGCGACCCGGCGCGTGCGGCGTTACACCGAGGCGCGTCCGTCGGCCTGCTCGGCATCGACCTCAACACCCGCCGCCGCAACCGCATGAACGGACGCATTGGCGCGCTCGATCACGAGGGCTTTTCGGTCGACGTGGTGCATACGTTCGGCAATTGCCCCAAGTACATCCAACTGCGCCCGGTCGATTCGATTGCCCGTAGACCCGGCACGCAGGTTGAACGTCTTGAGGGTTTGGACGATGCGGCCCAAGCGATGATCCGCAACACCGACACTTTCTTCGTCGCCAGCTACGTCGACGTGGAGGGCAAACGCTCGGTGGACGTCTCCCATCGCGGCGGCAACCGCGGTTTTGTGCGGGTGGAGGGCAGCGTGTTGACCATTCCCGACTTTGCCGGCAACCAGTTCTTCAACACCCTAGGCAACTTGCAGATCAACCCGGTAGCGGGGTTGTTGTTTGTCGATTTTGAATCAGGGGATGTGCTACAGGTGGCCGGGCGCACCACGTTGATCCTCGATGGCCCGCAAGTGGCGGCCTTCGAGGGGGCGCAACGGTTATGGACGGTGACCGTGCAGCAGGCCGTACGACGTCCGGCGGCACTGGCGCTGCGTTGGCAGTTTGCTGAGTTCTCACCGTTCAGCCTGGCGACGGGAAGTTGGTAGCCCTGTCGCCGTTTATTCAGCCTTGTGAAGATTACATGTGGGAGTTGTCGAGCTTTAGCGAGGCTACGATAGCATTCTGTCAGCCGACGATTTTACCGCCTGACACGGCCCCATCGTAGCCTCGCTAAAGCTCGACAACTCCCACAATGGTTCTGCGTTTCTGATTGCTCAATACCGAATCATCACCGACTTGAGCTCGGTGTAATCCTCGATAAACGCACTGCCAAACTCCCGACCCACCCCCGAAGACCGGTTGCCCCCAAACGGCACAGCGGGGTCGAGTAGTGTGTGCATGTTCACCCACACCGTGCCTGCCTGGATGGCCGGCACCATGCGTAGGGCCTTGCCCAGGTCGTGGGTCCACAGGCTGGCGCTGAGGCCGAAGGGGCTGTTGTTCATCAGGGTCAGCAGTTCGTCTTCGCTGTCGTAGGGCAGGAAGGTGGCAATAGGGCCGAAGGTTTCTTCGTTGAGCAGGGTGTCGTTGATGCTGTTGGCCAGGATGACCGTGGGTTCGACATAGCACCCTGGGCGGTCGAGCAGGTTGCCACCGTGGATGATCGTATTGTTCTCGGCGCGGGCCTGGTTGAAGTAACCGAGCAGTTTCAGCTGATGCTGGCGGTGGGTCACCGGGCCGAACTCGGTGCGTTCGTCCAAGGGCGAGCCAATGGTCAGGCGGCTGAGGCGCTGGCTGAGTTTTTCCAGGACGGCGTCGATTTGCGAGCGGTGCACGAAGAAGCGTTCGGCCGCCGCACAGATTTGCCCGGAATGCAGAAAGCCCGCTTCGATGATGCCCTCCACGGCTTTGTCCACGTCGATGTCGCGCAGGAAGCCCGCTGCGTTTTTACCGCCCAATTCGAGGGTCGCACGGGTCAAACCAGCGCCCATGGCGCTACGGCCCACGGCGATGCCAGTGGGCACGGAGCCGGTGAACGACACCTTGTGGGTGCCTGGGTGTTCCACCAGGCCCTTGCCGACGTGGCCGCCACCGGTCAGTACGTTAAGCACGCCGGCCGGCAGCCCGGCTTCAATCGCCAGTTCGGCGATGCGCAGCAGGGTCAGCGGCGTGAACTCGCTGGGTTTGATGATGATGCTGCAACCGGTCACCAGCGCCGAGGCAAGTTTCCAGATGGCGATCATGGTCGAGAAATTCCACGGCACGATACCCACCACCACACCCACGGGTTCGCGCAGGGTAAACGCGGTGTAGCGCTCGCCATTGAAGGAGGGCAGCGACGGCGTGATGGTCTGGCCACTGATCTTGGTGGCCCAACCGGCGTAGTAACGCAAGAAATGTGCGGCCTGGTCGACCTCGAAGGCGCGGGCAATCTGGATGATCTTGCCCGATTGGCAGGTTTCGATCTGCGCCAGCTCTTCGCGGTTTTGTTCGAGCAGGTCAGCCAGTTTGAGCAGCACATTGCCGCGCGTCGCAGGGGCGGCCTGGGACCACAGCGCAAAGCCACGGTTGGCGGAGCTGACGGCCGCGTCGATATCCGCAAGGTCGGCATCGGCAACCTGGGCGATGACTTGGCCGGTGGCCGGGTTGGTGACGGCCAAGGTCTGGTCGGCATGGCTCGGCACGTTGACACCATCGATGAACAACCCATGGCGGCGACGCAAAAAGGCTTCGACTTGAGGCAGCAGTGGGGTATCGCTCATGGCAGGTTCCTGGCAGTTCACTGAGAAAAACCGAGGGTAACCAAGGACTGCCGAAGCGGCTTGACTGTGCCTGCCAGGTTTTATGCCTGTGCCTGCCGTGCTTGCGAAAAGTACAACCTTGCCTGTGAAACGTGCATTTTCCGCCTGCGCAACGCGTTCGATACTGGCCCTGCATCCTGCGTCGCTCCTGATCTTGGAGCGCGTGCCGGACTTCCAATAATAAGCAGGGCCTTCCATGAAAAAGCCAAACCCGTTGCTCGAAGACCTCAAGCCTCTCCTGCCCGCCATCGCTGCGAACGCCACGCGTGCAGAACAACTGCGCCAGGTACCGGATGAAAACATCGCGTTGCTCAAAAGCATCGGCTTGCATCGTGCTTTTCAGCCCAAGGCATTCGGCGGCCTGGAGCTGTCATTGCCCGAGTTTGCCGACTGTATCGCGCTGCTCGCCGGCAGTTGCGCCAGCACCGCCTGGGCCATGAGTTTGTTGTGCACTCACAGCCACCAGTTGGCGTTGTTCTCGCCGATCTTGCAGCAGGAGATCTGGGGCGAGAACCCGGACGCCACAGCCAGCAGCAGTATCGCGCCGTTCGGGCGCGTGACGGAGGGCGAGGGCGGCGTGCACTTCAGTGGTGAAATGGGCTGGAGCAGTGGTTGTGACCATGGCGAGTGGGCGATTGTCGGTTGCCGTCGCCAGAACGCCGAAGGCACCCAGGATTACTGCTTCGCGGTGCTGCCGCGCGGCGACTATCAGATCCGCGATGACTGGTACGCCGCGGGCATGAAAGGCAGCGGCACCAAGACCCTGGTCATCGACAACGCCTGGGTGCCCGAACACCGTATCCAGAAGGCCAAGGACATGATGGAAGGCAAGTCGGCAGGTTTTGGCCTTTACCCCGACAGCCGGATTTTCTACGCGCCGTATCGGCCGTACTTCGCCAGTGGGTTCTCCACCGTCAGCCTGGGGGTGGCCGAGCGCATGCTGGAGGTGTTCCGCGAGAAAACCAAAAACCGCGTGCGCGCCTACACCGGTGCTGCCGTGGGCGCAGCCACGCCGGCATTGATGCGCCTGGCCGAGTCCACGCATCAGGTGGCTGCCGCCCGTGCATTCCTCGAAAAGACCTGGCAGGACCACGCCGAACACAGCGCCGCGCAGCGTTACCCGAGCCGCGAAACCTTGGCGTTCTGGCGCACCAACCAAGCCTACGCGACAAAAATGTGCATCGAAGCCGTGGACCGGCTGTTCGCTGCAGCTGGGGGGAATGCCTGGTTCGAACACAACGAGATGCAGCGTTTGTTCCGCGATTCCCATATGACCGGCGCCCATGCCTATACCGACTACGACGTCTGCGCGCAGATCCTCGGCCGTGAGCTGATGGGCCTGGAGCCGGACCCGAGCATGGTCTGATGGGTTCATCCACAACAATAATCAGGGCGATCGTTTGCAGCCGCCCGGGAGTCTTGCATGTCTGACAGCCAGCTTTTCGATCCACGGGCCTTTCGTCGCGCCCTGGGTAATTTCGCCACTGGCGTGACCGTGGTCACTGCCGCTACCGCCTCCGGGCGCAAGGTCGGCGTGACGGCCAACAGTTTCAACTCGGTGTCCCTTGACCCACCCCTGGTGCTGTGGAGTATCGACAAGCGCTCCAATAGCCATGAAGTGTTCGAGGAGGCCAGCCACTTTGCGGTGAACGTGCTGGCGGCGGATCAGGTGCACCTCTCCAATAACTTTGCGCGCCCCCGTGAAGACCGTTTTGCCTTGATCGAGTATGAGCCTGGGGAGGGCGGTTCGCCGGTGTTCGCCGATTGCTCTGCGCGCTTTCACTGCGAGAAATACCAGCAAGTGGACGGCGGCGATCATTGGATCATGATCGGCAAGGTGGTGGCCTTCGACGACTTCGGGCGGGCGCCGCTGTTGTATCACCAAGGCACCTACGCCGAGGTCCGGGCGCTGCGTCCCTGCGCGCCCGAGGGAAGTCAGAACGGTACGGCGACCACCAACTGACTGTAGACATTGGTGCCGTTGCCACCGATCTGGTTGCCGCCGGTCTCGGCGTCCTTGTTGGGTTTGTACAGGCCCAACAGCGGCGTGATGATCAGGTGCTCGTTCACCGCCCACTCGGCGTACAGGTCCAGCTCGCGCCCGTCCAGGTTCAGCTGGCCCTGCGTGCTGACGGTGCTGTAGTCGAAAAACAGTGCGCCCAGGGTGACGTTGTCCAGCGGCTTGACCTTGAGCGCCACGTGTTGCACCGCTGTATTGGTGTTGTACGGTCCGGAGTAGTTGCCCGCGACTTCGCCCTGCACCCAGGTGCCGTAGCCACGGTTGAAGCCTGAGGACATGGCGTCCCAGTTTTTCGAATAACGCGCATAGCGGTAGGTCAGGTCCGGTGACCACGGCAGGTCGGCGAAGGTGTAGCCAGCCTCGGCGTAACCGGCGTTTTCCTGGCTGTCGCGACGGTCCTGGCGCGCGAGTTCGAAGGCGAAGTGCGCGTTATCGATTCCGGCATTGCCGGCACCGCGCAGGCTGTAGATGTTCATGCCCTTGCGCTGGCGCTGCACCTCGCTGGCGAAGCGCTCGTCTACGTCGATCCCGTGAATATAGGTCAGGCCCAAGGTGCCCGGCGCTGCGCTGTAGTCCAGGGTACCGGCGGCCATTTCCGTCTTGGCCTGGGCCGGGTTGTCGGACTTGATCCACATCAGGCTGCCATGCACGCCGTCCTTGCCGCCCAGGCGGATGACTGCGGTCTTGTCGAAAGCATGGCGCGCGGCGATGTAGTAGGCGCCGCCGCGATTGAACTGGCCATCGCCCACGCCCTTGCCCAGGTTGGGGCCGTTGTCGTTGACGATGAAACCATCACCCAGGGTGATGACCTGCCGGCCGAAGGACAGGTCCACACCGTCCTTGCCCAGCGCGGGGAACAGGTCGCCGGAACGCCAGCCGGCAAAGGCTTCATCAAACCTGGTGGTGCGCTCCTTGCCGTTGGTGACCCCGGACGCATCGCCATCGCCCCAAGTGCCGGAACTCACCAGGTTGGCCGTGCCATACACCCCGCCGAAGTGGCCCAGGCTTTGCTCGACGCTCAGGCCATATTTGATGAACGCCTCGCGCCAAGTCGAGCCGCCGCTACGACCGTCATAGTTCTTGGGGCTGTTGAACATGCCGTATACGGCGAGAAAGTTGCCGGTGATCTTGGTGTCGCTATCGGCGTACAGTTCGATGGCTTGGGCGTGGCCGACCAGCAAGGTGAAACCCAGCATGACCGTCTGGCGCAGGCGGCGGTTTTTCAGTGTGTGCTCCATTGTTATTGTCCCCATCTTGGTTAAGAGTGAGGGCGCATTAGGACGAGCGCTGGACGCTGAAGTCTTTCATTTGCGTGCCAGGGAATTGACCCTGGCCGCCAGCCAACACGTTGTGGCAGGGAGCAACAAAACCGGCGGCAGACAGGGGCAAGACGAGCAACTCGGGTGGGGCGCAGAGTGCCGACACATTAAAAAAACCGCTTTCGAGGACCCCACCATGTCGAGCAATGACCGACTCACCGCGCACCTCAACCGGGGTACGGTAGGTTTTCCCACCGCGTTGGCCAGTACCATCGGCCTGATCATGGCCAGCCCGGTGATACTCACCGCCACCATGGGTTTCGGCATCGGTGGCAGTGCGTTTGCCCTGGCGATGCTGATCGCCGTGGTGATGATGCTGGCCCAGGCGACCACCTTCGCCGAAGCCGCTGCGATCCTGCCCACCACCGGCTCGGTGTACGACTACATCAACTGCGGCATGGGGCGTTTTTTTGCGATCACCGGCACTTTGTCGGCCTACCTGATCGTGCATGTGTTTGCCGGCACCGCCGAAACCATTCTCTCCGGGGTCATGGCCTTGGTGAACTTCGAGCACCTCAATACCTTAGCCGAGTCGGCGGGCGGCTCATGGTTGCTGGGCGTGGGCTTCGTGATTGTGTTCGGCGTACTGAATGCTTTTGGTGTCAGCGCTTTTGGCCGCGCAGAAATCATCCTCACCTTCGGCATGTGGACCACCCTGATGGTGTTTGGCGTGCTGGGCCTGATCGCCGCCCCAGCGGTGCAGTTGGACGGCTGGTTCGGTGCGTCGCTGGTGGGCACCGACCTGATCACTGTGCTGTCGCTGGTGGGCATGGCGATGTTCATGTTCGTCGGTTGCGAGTTCGTCACGCCGCTGGCGCCGGACCTGCGCCAATCGGCCAAGGTGATGCCACGTGCAATGATGCTGGGGCTGATGGGGGTGGCCACCTGCATGTTCATCTACGGCGCGGCGATGAAACGCCAGGTGGAAAATGTGGTGCTGGACGCTGCGTCCGGTGTGCACCTGCTGGACACACCCATGGCCATCCCCAAGTTCGCCGAGCAGGTGATGGGGCAGGTCGGTCCATTGTGGCTGGGCATCGGCTTTCTGTTTGCCGGGGCGGCCACCATCAATACCCTGATGGCCGGCGTGCCGCGTATCCTCTACGGCATGGCGGTGGACGGTGCGCTACCCAAGGTTTTCACTTACCTGCACCCGCGCTTCAAGACGCCGCTGCTGTGCATCCTGGTGGCGATGCTGATTCCCTGCCTGCACGCGCTGTACCTGGGCGGCAATACCGACAACATCATGCATTTGGTACTGGCGGCGGTGTGCGCGTGGAGCTTTGCCTACCTGCTGGTGACGGTGTCGGTGGTGATCCTGCGCATCCGCCGCCCGGATCTGCCGCGGGCCTACCGCTCGCCATGGTTTCCGCTGCCGCAGATCGCGTCGAGCATCGGCATTTTGCTGGGCATGTGGTTTATCACACCCCCTGGCATGAACCCGGCCGATATCTACGTGCCGTTCGGCGTGATGCTGGGCGTGACGGCGGCGTATGCGCTGTTCTGGACCCTGGTGGTGCAGAAGGTCAACCCCTTCAAGCCGGCCTCCGTGGAGGAGGTGCTGGCCAAGGAATTCAGCAACGAGCCCGGGCTGCCCCATGATGGTTATGACGACTTTGCGGCAAAAACTGTTTGACTGGTTCCGCGCCGATCGTGCCCCGGCCGGATACCAGCCAGGGGTAACGCTGGCGCGCTTGCGGCGTAATCTTGGGCTGGCGAATCTTGAAGTCGGTGGCTTGGCGTTTGAGATTGTCGAGCGCACCGAGTCGCAGTTGTTGATGCACCTGGTACTGACCGAATTTGTCCTGCGCGTACCTGCTCAGACAGGGGGCGTGGGGCGCTTCGAGGTGCACCATGGCGGCGCGATTCGGCGCAATGGCGTTCGCGTACGACACCGCTCCGGCAGCCAGGCATTGGGCCGCGAGTTGCAGGCGCGATTACTGGCCGACGAGGCATTGTTCCAAGCGTTGATGCCGCTTGATTTCAAACGCCTGCGCATCGAACTGGAGGGCCAGCAATGGTGCGTACGGCTGGAGCATATGGGCGGCAGTGAGGTGGTCAATCGCATGCCGGCGTTTCGGCGTTACATCGCCCTGAGCCCTGAGCAGCGCGGGCATTTGTTTGCGACGCTGGCCGGGTTGCAACGGGTATTGTCGAACCTCTGATTGGCATCATTAGTGCTTCTGCAATGGCAAACAGGTAGTTGTTGCGTGCATATAGATAACATGTTAACTATTGCATCAGAACAACAAAAAGAAGCCATTGCGGAGGCACCTCATGAGCATCCCACAGCAGGTAAACGACGGGCTCGACAGCTGGAACAGCGAGCTGCGCGCCGCGTGCGGTCACTTCGATACCGAACTGGCCTTCAATCGCTCGCTGTTCATCGGCGAGATTCACAACCTGCCGCGCGGCCTGGCTATCCTGCGCACCAACGCCGGGCTGATCAAGCGCCCGACGCACCACGCCGACCACGACAACGACCAGGAGTGTTTCCTGGTCAGCCAGCGCAGCGGTTACTCGCAGATCGTACAGAACGGTCAGACCCTGCAACTGGCCCCCGGCGAGATGCTGCTGATGGACTCGGTCGGCTCTATCGAAATCACGCCCTTTGGCTTGATTGAACACGCCTCGCTATCCCTCTCGCGTGCAGACGTGTGCAAGCACGTGGGCGGTGAAGCCCGTGCCTTCGGCAAGATTTCCTCGACCAAAGCCTGTGGGCGCATGTTGCACGTGCTGATGGACCAGTTGTGCAAGGACGACACCGAAGACGGCGCGGGTGAGGTCGAGGCGTTGCAAACGGCGTTTGTCTCGCTGCTGGGCTCGGCTTTGGAACTTGGCAATGAGTGCCGTGACGGCGTGGCGGCGTTGCAGGGCAATAACCTGCGCAGCTATGTGCAGAAGGTGATTGATGAGTCCCTCAGCCAGCCGGGCCTGAGCCCGATTGGCCTGGCCAATCGGCTCAACATTTCCGTGCGCCACCTGTACCGCTTGTTCGAGGAGCAGGACGACAGCGTCTGCCGTTATATCCAGCGGGCGCGGCTCAAGCGCAGTGCGGATGACTTGACCAACCCGTTCCTCAGGAGCGAGTCGATCACCTCGATTGCCTACAAATGGGGCTTTACCGATTCGGCGCACTTCAGCCGGTCGTTCAAGAAGCAGTTCGAGGTGTCGCCGAAGGACTTCCGGTCGAGCCGGTTGCAGGCCTAATGTGGGAGGGAGGCTTGCCCAGTTGTAGTGAGCGGGCTTGCCCCCCCAGCGCGGGGCAAGCCCGCTCACTACAATTAGAGTTTGAAGAGGGTCAGACTTCCGGCAGGGTAGATCCACCATCCACCACCAGGGTCTGACCGGTGATGTAGCTGGCGAGGTCGGACGCTAGAAACAGCATGGCTCCCGCGATATCCGCCGCTACGCCCAAACGCCCCAGGGGTACGCGGCTGGCGATGCTGTCGTTCAGCGAGGCGTCGCCCAGATTGCCCATTGCCGGGGTGGCGATCATGCCGGGCTCTACACCGTTGACCCGCACGTTCAACGGCGCCAACTCCAGCGCCGCATTACGGATAAACCCGTTGACCCCGGCCTTGGACGCCGCGTAATGACTCAGCCCAGGGTAGCCGACCCGGTTGCCGGTAACGGAGGACGTCACCAGCACACAGCCTCGGCCTTGTGCGCGAAACATCGGCAGCGCTGCCTGAGTCAGCCAGAACAGCGCCGACAGGTTGACCGCCAAGGTGCGCTGCAGGAGCGCCGGGGTGATGTCTTCCAAGGCGGTCAATGGAAAATAGCCGGCGTTGTGCACCACGGTGTCGAGCCGGGTCAGCCCCTTGACGCAGTCGAATACCGCCTCGGCTTCTGCCAGGTCCACACCCAGCGCCTCCACGCAATAACCTTGCGCGCATAACTCAGCGGCCACGCCCTGGGCCTGCACCAACAGGCGATCGGCAATCACGACCCGCGCGCCACGCTGGGCGAACGCTTCGACGATGCCACGCCCGATACCTTGGGCACCCCCAGTGACCAACACCACTTGCCCACTGAATTCCAGGTCATTCATGAAGGTTCTCCAAATGGGCGAAGGCCAGGGTCGGGACGTCGACGATGCTTGAACCACCGTCGGCCACCACCGTGGCGCCGGTCATGATCGAGGCATCGCTGGATGCCAGGAAGCGGCACACCTTGGCAATTTCCTCTGGTTGGGCGGCACGTCGCAAAGGGACGTCGGCGCACACCCGTGCATAGGCCTGCTGCAAGCTATCGCCATAAGTGTCCATCAACGGCTGCATTTCCGCATCGGCCATGGGCGTGTGTACCCAGCCCGGACATACTGCGTTCACCCGCACGCCGTGAGGACCGTAGTCCCGTGCCAATGAGCGGTTCAACCCCAGCAACGCATGCTTGGCCGTGGTGTAGCCGCACACTTCAGGCCCCGCTGCCAGTGAGGCAATGGAGCCGATCAGTACGATGTTGCCTGCGCTTGCCTGCAGCAGCGGCAGGCAGGCGCGGGCACTGTAGAACGCGCTGTCGAGGTTACTGCGCAGGGCGTCTGCCCAGGTGGCGGGGAGGGTCTGGGTCGCGCTACCCAGGCCATGCCCGCCAGCGCAGGTCAGCAGCACATCGAGGCGGCCGTAATGCTCGCGGATCTGGCGGATAAAACCCTCCCAGGTGTCCGGGCAGGCGGCATCGCCCACCAGGATCAGCCCACCCGTTTCGCGCGCCACCTGTTCCAGCGGCTCGCGACGCCGGCCCACCAGCACCAGGCGTGCGCCTTCTTCGGCATACAACCGTGCGCAGGCCGCGCCGATGCCGGTGCCGGCCCCGGTGATCAGTACCGTGCGCGGCTCAGTCACGGGGGTACTCCGTGCGGTTGAGCACCTGGCAATAGGAACTGACCGGAAAGTTCGACAGCGCATCGAACGACGTCCCGGCATAGCCGAAGATTTTGCCGTCACTGCGATGCTGTTGCAGGTCGATCAGCACCAGGCCTAGGGTGGGCACGATCTTTTCCTGCCACACGAACAGGTACAACTGATCGGCGATCTTGTAGTAATGGCAGCGGTCGGTATCGCACAGGCCTTGCTCCACACCCTTCAAACACTGCCAGGCATAGAAGCGTTCATTGAGGTAGATGTGCTCGTAGACTTCGCTGGGGCTATAGCGGTATTGGTTGCGCAGGCCCACCAGTTCGTCGGTGGGGGCATGTTGGCAATGCCCGGCTTGCCACGGACGATCGAGGCTGCCGTGGAGGAAGTCGACTTCGACCGAGGTCAGCGGCTTGCCGGCCAGGGCTCTGTGGTAGAGACCTTCGTGGGTGGCTTGCTGATCCGGCAGACGGCCGATCACCGCCGTGAACGATGCGTTCGGCGTATCCAGCACCAGGCTGATCGACCAGCTGTGCCCAGCCTCCTGTTTGATGAAGTCCACCAGGTACAGGCCTGGGCGGATCGAGGTGGCGCGGTAAGGCGCGCTGCCGCTGGAGTGACCGTCGGCGGCGTGCCAGGCCAGGCGCTCCTGTTCAAAACGATGCTCGATCTGCCAACCATTGGCGAAGTGCAGGGTGAAGGTCTTGCCGGCCAGTTCGGCGAGGTTGGGCAGGATAAAGGCTTGCGGGGCAAAACCGTCGGCCAGGGCGCCCACGGTGATCCAGTCTGGAGAGCTTGTCATGGCAACGCCTCCTTACGCGACGGCGAAGTAGTGTTTGACGAAACTCTCGCTGACCACTTCCCACAGCACGGGCGTGCCCTTGGTCACGAACCAGCTGTCACCGGCCCTGTAGCGTGTGGATTGGCCTGTGGTTTCGTCGGTCAGCACCACTTCGCCAGTGACCACCGTGGCCTGTTCAGCGAACGGGTAGACCATGCGGAACTTGCCCTGGGTGGTGCCGAAGTACGCGCTGCTGACCGGGTCGGTGGGGGCGCCGAAGGTCATCTTGCCGAAGGCGCGTACCTCGCCTTCGAGGATCTCGGAGCCGAGGTCGGCCACGGTGCCCCAAGGGTCGAGTTCCGACAGCTGGACGTTGTGCTTGAGGGTAGTGAGGGTCATGGCAGTTGCTCCAGTTGAGTAAAAAATAGGGTTAGCGGCGCCCGTTCCAATAACCGGAAAGTTGGTGCCAGGATTTACCCGCCGTCAGCAGCAAGGGGCGAATCGCGTCCTTGCCGATGATGGTCGGGCGATGAATCGAGCTGACCAGGTCGTAGCGCGCCGAGCCTTCGCTCATGCCTTCGGCCAAGACCTTGCAGATGATGTGGCTGGGGGTCACGCCGAAGCCGGAGTAGCCCTGCACGAAAAACGCGTTGCTGCGCCCCGGCAAGGTGCCGATCTGTGGGAACAGGTTGGGGCTGCAGGCCATCGGGCCACCCCAGGCCAGGTCGATCTTCACGTCCTTGAGGTAGGGGAAAATCTTCAGCATGAGGTTGCGGTTCCAGGCCTTGAGGTCGCCGGGAATATGTTCCACCAACGGCGTCGCGGCGCCGAACAGCAGGCGGTTCTCGTTGGTAACGCGGTAGTAGTCGATCACTGGGCGAATGTCGCTGTAGGCCCCGCGAATTGGGCTGATGCGTTGGATCAGCTCTTCGGACAACGGCTCGGTCATCATTTGGAACGCGTAGGTGTTGATGGTCGAGCGGTGCAGCTCCGGCTCCAGCTTGTTGAGGAAACTGTCGCAGGCCCACAGCAACTTGCTCGCCCGCACCGAACCACGGCCGGTGCGCACGGTGATGCGTTCGCCGTAGCTGACTTCCAGCGCCGGGCTGTTCTCGAATATCCGCACGCCATGGCTGGCCAATGCGGTAGCTTCGCCCAGAAGCAGGTTCAGCGAATGCACGTGCCCGCCGCCCATGTGCAGCAGGGCGCTGGTGTAGGCCTTGGAGCCGATGATCTGCTGCACGTCGGAACCGCCGAGAAAGCGTATTTCGTGCTGGCTGTTGATCGACTTGAAGTCTTTTTCCCAGGCGCGCAGGGTTTTTTCCTGGCGGGCGTTGAAACCCATGTAGCCGTAGCCGTGGCAAAAATCCGCGTCGATGTTGTACTTGGCGATGCGGTTCTTGATGATGTCGGCGCCCAGGTCGCTGATCTCGAACACCTGGCGCAGACCGTCTTCGCCCACGTCTTTCTTGATCTTCTCCAAGTCATGGCCGATGCCGGCCATGATCTGCCCGCCATTGCGGCCGGTTCCGCCGAAGCCCAGGTAGCGTGCCTCCAGCACCACAATGTTGGTGATGCCTTTTTCCGCCAGTTCCAGGGCCGTGTTGATGCCGGAAAAACCACCGCCGATCACCACCACATCGGCGTCGATGTCCTGCTCCAGCGTGGGGAAACTGAGGTTGTATTTCTTGGTGGCGGTGTAATACGTGGGGGTTTCGATGTTGATCATGGCGCAGCCTGAAAAGGTGAAGGAAGGCTCTAAAGCGGATGCCTCCATTAGGGGCCCTGGCGGGATGGAAGTCTTGACCCTGCGTGCCCAGGCATTTGATTCAGCGCGCCATGGGCAGGTGCTGCCAACAAGTTATAGCGCGCTCGCTGGCCGGGAATGCTAGAGTTTCGTTAAATTATTAACTAAATACGTCGTGACCCTGATCCCTATGTCCAAACCGCGCCAGTCCCTGACCTTGACCCTGCTGCAAGCCCGCGAAGCCGCGATGAGCTTTTTCCGCCCGTCCTTGAACGAACACGGCCTGACCGAACAGCAATGGCGGATCATCCGCATCCTTGAACAGTACGGTGAGCTGGAGATTTACCAGTTGGCGGAACTGGCCTGCATCCTCAAACCGAGCATGACCGGCGTGTTGGTGCGCATGGAAGCTGCCGGCATGGTGCACCGGCGCAAGGCCGAGCAGGACCAGCGCCGTGTGTTGGTGACCCTGGCCGACAAGGGCAAGGCGAGTTTCGAATCCATGAGCCATTGCATGGAAGCCAACTACCAGCGCTTGCAGGATCAGCTGGGTGCAGAGAAGTTCGAGGCCCTGTTGGGCCTGCTGGAGGATTTGAAGAACATCAAGCGTTGAGGGGGTGTTTCAAACGGCACCGATCAAAATGCTAGGGCTGGCTGGGTGGTGGCCACGGTCGTTTTATTCAGGTTGATTGAGTACCTGTCCGTCACAGGAGCATTCGGTGTACTACCGCGCCGGCTGCACTTTGCCCAGCAGCAGGTCCGAGGCTTTCTCGCCGATCATGATTGCGCCGGCGTTGGTATTACCGGTAATCAGGGTCGGCATGATCGACGCGTCAGCTACCCGCAATCGTTGCAAGCCGTGGACACGCAGTTGGTCATCGACCACCGCCATGGGATCGTTGCCCATTTTGCAGGTGCCTATCGGGTGAAACACGGTGCCCAGGTTTTCCCTGATCCACTGCTCGATGTGCTCAGTGCTGCTGACCTTCGGCCCAGGCACCAGTTCGCCTCTCAAGCGCTCGGCAAAGGCCGGAGTCGCCGCCAATTTACGCACCAGGCGAAAGCCTTTTACCAGGGTGTTCAAATCCTCTGGATGGCTGAGGAAGTTGCCGTCCACCTGGGGTTTTTCCTTCGGGTCCGCAGAGCGCAAGCGCACCTGGCCACGGCTTTTGGGATGCATCACCGCCACGTGCAAACTGATGCCGTGGCCTACGGGAACCAGGCGTTGGGGCTGGTTCTTCAATGCCGGGGCGACAATCAGACCCAACTGCGGCGCGGTATCGGCAGGATCGAGGCGCAAAAAGGCACCGGACTCCACGGTGTTCGAGGTCAATGGACCCCGTCGCGCTGCCAGGTACTGAAACGGCGAGGCCGCCAATGGCAACATTCCGCGAACAGACAGCCCGTAACCCAGTTCGCTGTCGCTGCGGTACATCAAGACAATGTCCTGGTGATCCTGCAGGTTTTGCCCGACTCCCGGCAGTTCGTGGTGCTGGGTAATCCCGTGGCGGGCCAGTTCTTCGGCCGGCCCAATACCGGACAGCAACAACAGCTGGGGTGAGTTGATACTGCCAGCGCTGAGGATCACTTCACGCCGGGCCTTGAGCGTGAACGTCTGATCTCCCTGACTGACTTCGACACCCTCGGCACGCTTGCCATCGAGCAACACCCGATGAGTCAGGGTCTCGCTGAGCACGGTTAAATTCGGTCGAGACAACGCCGGGTAGAGAAACGCTCGGGCAGTGCTGCAGCGCTCGCCGTTGATCTGGGTGACGTGAAACGCACCATACCCTTCCTGTTCTTCGCCGTTGAAGTCGTTGTTGTAGCGCCAGCCCATTTGCGCCGCTGCCTCATAGAACACTGAGTTGACTGCGCTTGGGCTGCGTTGGTGAGTGACGTTCAGTTCGCCGTTCTGACCATGCCATGGCGAAGGTCCTGGCTCGAAATGCTCGGAGCGGCGAAAGTACGGTAACAGGTCGTCGTAGCCCCAGCCCCGGTTGCCGGCCGCCCCCCAGCGATCGTAATCGCTGCGGTGGCCCCGCACATAGATCATGCCATTGATCGCACTTGAACCGCCCCAGACCCGACCGCGAGGGCAGGGGATCGGTTGGTCACCACTGGCCGATTGGGGTTCGAACTGATGCATCCAGTTCCATTTCGGATTGGCGATCAAGCGGATGATGCCCGCCGGTGTGCGTATGTAGGCCCCGGGAAACAGCGTGCGATCACTGGGCCCTGCTTCGATCAGGCACACCGAAACCCCGGGTTCGGCAGACAGTCGGTTGGCCAGCACACAGCCGGCCGATCCTGCGCCGACCACGATGTAGTCGAACGTGTGTGCGGGGGATTGGGTCATGACAATTACCTCGTTGACGATAGAAAAACAGCTTCAGAGCCCGAGCATCGAACCGACATCCAGCATCACTTGCAGCCCAACCACAAAGCCATTACCGCTCAACTCTCGGGCGCCAGGGTTGTAGAAGTTGTCCGGATTGATCAGGTACTGCACGCTCGGCTCAATGGATAAGTTGCGGCTAAGGGCAAAGTGACCGTTGGCTTCCAGCGCGTAGACATCGCGGTCGCCCAAGCGCGGGTCGCCGTTGTTGTCGGTGCGCATCCGCTGCTGAAATTCCAGTTGGTGCGGATTGATTCGCAGGTAACTGGCCTTGAAGTTGAGTTTGTCCTGTGGCCGGTCGAAGGGCGCGAGATAGGTCAGACCGGCTTCGGCAAAATGGCTGAAGGGCTGCTTGTCATCGGCGGCTGCCGACAGCGAGCCGAACACTTGTAAACCTTGCAGGTTGGCGCGCCACAGCGTTTGGCGGAACTTGAAGAAGGCGCCAGCGGTGCCGTGGTCACTGGCACCGGTCAAGGGATCGATCTGCCTTGAGGTGTTGAAATAAGCGTTGAGTTCGTACTGGGTGGTGTCGTCGCCTGGCTTGCCGCCGATCCCCAGCAGGAAGCTGGTACCGCTGGCATCGTCGGTGCTGAAGTCCAGGCCCTTGCGCTTTTTCAGGTAGTCCATCGGGTTGGATTCGAACGCCCCCGCGTGTACGTACAGGCTTGGGTTCACCTGGTATTTCAGGTAGCCGCCCCAGGCGCCGTAGGGCGGTGGCAGCACGCCGGTAGATGAGTCGATGATCGGGTCATTGCAGGTGACCACGGTGTCGCAGTTGTAGATGTAGAAATAGCGCCGGGCATTGGTGCGTCCCAGGTGCAGGTCGAGCCGGCCGTCGAGCCATTTTTGTTCGAAGGTCAGCAGGCTCAGTTGGTTGCTGGTGATGTCGTTGTGAATCGGTGCGCCGCCGAAATAACTGCCGGCGGCACCTTGCCAGTTGCGTGAGGTAGGTTGTCCGGTGCCCTGATCGAGGATGAAGACCGTTTCTTCGACATGAAATGCCGAACCTTCGAGGCCCGCCAGGGTGCCGAGGTTGATATCAGCCCCGACGAACAGGTCGCCACTGTTGCCAAAACTGTTAGGCCTTGGGCCGGTATCGAGGTTTTTCATCGACAGGCTCCAGAGTTGTGCGTGGGTACTCACGCCGTTCAGCTCGAGTTGTTCACCGAGTCCGGCCAGCGGCCCGCTGCGGATGTTCTCGGCGCAATACGCAGGCAGAGTCAGGACGCTGGTGCAGAACAGCACCGGCAGAATGCGAAGGGTTTTCATGGCAAGGTACTCGTCTTTTTATTGTTTTTTTGCGAACGTCCGCCTGCGCCACGCAGGCGGTTCCAGGCTATGGCCAGCTAATGTCGGTAAGGTGTCAGACGCAGAGGTAGCCGCCGTCCACCGCCAGCACGGCGCCGGTGATGAAGCTGGCGCCGGGGCTGCAAAGGAACGCGGCGGCACTGGCCACTTCAACCGGCTCGCCCCATCGCGCCAGCGGTGTTCGTTGCATGATCCGGCCAGTGGCTTCGACGTCAGCCTTGAGGCCGGCACCCAACGGCGTGTCGATCCAGCCGGGTGCGATGGCGTTGACCCGAATACCTTCGGCGGCGTACTCGCCTGCCAGCGACTTTGTCAGTTGCACGATGGCGCCTTTGCTGGCGCTGTAGGCTGGGCGATCGGCTGAGCCGAAGGTGCTGAACATCGACGCGATGTTGAGGATGCTGCCGCCCCGTTTCGCCAGCAGAGGTCGGGCCAACTGGCTCGTGTGCATGGCGGCGGTCAGGTTAAGGCGCAGCACCCGCTCGAAAGTCGCCAAGTCGTATTCGTCACGGTCGCGGCTGATGCCGGCGCTGTTGACCAGCACGTTCAGGCTCGGCAGTTCGGCGAACACCTGCTCCAGTTGTGGGTGATCGGTGATGTCCAGTTCCAGGTGCCGGACCCGTGGGTGGCGTAGTGCATGTTCGCCGTCAGCGGCCAGGCCTACGGCCAGGACCTCGGCGCCAAGCTCTGCGAAATGCACGGCAATAGTGGCACCGATGCCGGAGGTGCCGCCGGTGACCAGCACCTGTTGGTGCAAATAGAGATTGTCTTGAAAAATCATGCTTTGCTCCTTTAAGCGTCGGCCAGGTCCGGATTGGGGTTGACCAGTATTTTGATCTGCGACTTGTCCCGCAGCAGTGCTTCGAAACCTTGGTCCACTGCCTGCTCCAGGGATACGCTGCGAGTCACCGCACGGGCCAGGTCGAGATGGCCGTCGGCGATCAGGGCGATCAGTTCGGGATAGACGTCCCGGTAGCCGACGCTGCCAAGCAGGCGCAGCTCTCGGTTGACAAGGTCAAAGGCGTCCAGGCGGACCTCGCCCATAAGGCTTACCAAGACCAACTCGCCGCCCTTGCGCAGGCTGGCCAGAGCGGCGTTGAGACTGGCCTGGCTGCCGGCTGCTTCAAAGGCGCAATCCATGGCGCCGCCTTCTCGCAACCGCGCTGCCGTGTCAGCGTTCCTGGCGTCGAGCACCTGGGTGGCGCCGAATTCTTCGGCCAGGGCCAGGCGTTCCGGGCTGAGGTCGACGACAGTGATGTCGTCCACGCCGCGAAGGCGGGCCAGCATCACCAGCAGCAAACCGATCGGGCCGAGACCGAACACCACGCAGCGTTGCCCGGGCGCCAGGCTGCTGCGGTACAAGGCGTGCAGGGCGACGGCCGCCGGTTCGAGCACGGCGGCCTGACGCAAGCTCACGGTCTCCGGCAGGCGGTGCAGCATGTAGGCAGGCACCCGTGCACGTTCAGCGAATCCGCCGTCCCCCATCAGGCCGATGAAACCCATCGATTCGCAGAGGTTGTAACGGCCTTCTTGGCAGTAACGGCATTTGCCGCAGCGGTACTCCGGCTCTACCGCTACCCGGTCGCCGACCTTCAGGTCCACCACCCCCGCGCCTAGGGCGCTGACCACGCCGCAAAACTCGTGACCGAGGGTCAGTGGCGCACGGCAGCCAGAGAGTGGGTGGGGCTCGGCTTGGGGAATTGAGTGCGGTCCGTCCTGGTATTCGTGCAGGTCGCTGCCGCAGATTCCGCAGTAGGCAACCCGTAGTTCGACTTCACCCGTGCCAGGTCCAGGGAGTTCCAGGTCGCTCAGGCGCAGGTCGCGAGCAGCATGCCAGCGCAGTGCTTTCATGATTGGTTTCCTTGCATGGCGTTGGTCACTGGAGCGCTGCGGCGGGCGAGTACCGCCGGCGCGGTTTCTTGCAGGAACAGCGAGAGGACGGCGGCGAGCAGGGCGCCGCCGCAGGAGATCCACATGACGATGGACAGGCCGAAGCGGTCAGCCGCGAAGCCTGCGATGGTGGGCGCGACGAAACCGCCGATCAGCTCTCCCAACCCCATGATCAGGCCGAGGGCAGTGGCAACAATTGCGCGCGACACGGTCTCCGCCGGAATGGTGGCCATGAAGAGGGTGAAGCAGCCGAGCCCGGTGTAAGTCAGCAGCAACAGCAAGCCAAGGCTGGTGGCGTCCGGTGCGTAGAGCATGGCCAGCGGGCAACAGGCAGCGAGCAGGGAGAAGATCACCAGGGTAGGTCGGCGACCGATGCGATCGGAGATCGCTGGCACGGCAAAGCCCCAGACCACCCATGCGGCGCCCAGGCAGCTCATCAGGTTGCCCATGGTGGTCGGGCTGAAGCCGCGGGTGTTAACCAGAAAGATCGGGGTAAAGGAGATCAGCACGATGAACCAAGTGACGAACACGCAACTGATCAGGGTGCAGAGCAGGATATTACGGCTCTTCAACAACGCCAGGCGACTGCCTTTCGGCGCGTCTGCACTGACTGCCGGTACCTTTTCGCGGGCTGGGTCCGGGCGCACATAGCGCCAGATCAGCCAGGCGATTAACAGTCCTGGCAGCAGTGAGACGATGAAGGCATGGCGCCAACCGAAGGCCTGAGCCAAGGCTACGAGCAACGGTGGGCCAATGACCGCACCTAGCAGGCCAGCTGCCGAGCCTTGCAGCAGGCCCATATTCAGACCGCGCCGATGCGGTGAAGAGGCCTCCACCATCAGCGATTGCGAGAGCGGCAGGATCGGTCCCTCGGCGAGGCCCATGATGCCGCGAAACAGCAGCAGACTGAAGAAACCACCAACGAGCCCGGACAGCGCCGAGCACAATGAGAACAGGATCACCGCAGCGACTAGCAACGGCTTGCGCTGGCCGCGGCGGTCTGACCAGGCGCTGACCAGCGCGCCGGACACTGCCCAGGCCAGGGCGAGTACCGAGGAGAGCATGCCTAGATGGCTATTGCTCAGTTGCAGCTCCTTCTGCATGAAGGGGAACAGGAACGATAGCGCGAGGCGGTCGAAGAAGACGAATCCGAAGGTCAGGAACAGCACGCTGAGGAGGACGTTTTCGTAACTGGCGGATTTTTTATTATGTGCCATGTCTGTCTCCAGGCCGGGTTGGCCGGCCAGCAGGGAGGGCGCGTCGGTAAGGCGCGGCGCGCGTCTTGGGTCAGCGGAATAGAGAGTCGATGTAA
Organism: Pseudomonas sp. GW821-FHT03A09; assembly: GCF_059421065.1. NCBI lineage: Bacteria > Pseudomonadati > Pseudomonadota > Gammaproteobacteria > Pseudomonadales > Pseudomonadaceae > Pseudomonas > Pseudomonas sp. GW821-FHT03A09. The sequence continues at coordinate 91,122 of NZ_JBWKUX010000003.1, forward strand.
GCGGCGCCGACGCCGATTTTCTCGTAGTGCTCGCGGCACATCGCGATGTAGTCGTGGACGTCGAAGAAACCATCAGGATTACCGTTCTCGTCGAGCCAGATCAGCGGGCCCTTGACGATGAAGAACGCGCGCATTGGCTCTTCGTGTTCGTAGGCAACCAAGGTATGGCCTTCGCCGGGTGTTTCGTAGACGAAGTCGCCAGCGGTGGCGGTCCAGTCATGCTCCAGGTAGCCCCACTTGCCGCTGATGGTGTAGGCGAACACCTCGTGAGGGTGGTAGTGACGGTTGACCAAGCCCGCAGTCGTCGACATCAGGATGTCGCACCAGCGATTCTCGCTCGGCGAGATCCACAGCGGTCGCGACTTGACGGTTTCGGTGAAGGGCACGTAGAGGCTCTCGTCCTCGGTCGGCGCGTTGTGCAGGTAGACTTCCGGTTTAGCGTCGGGCTTGAAGCAGTCAGGGATGGGTTGCAGGTCTTTCCAGAATTCACGGTTGGCGGCTTCGGGCATGATTGGCATCTGACGTTGTTATGGGTGAGTCGAATATAACGAGGACCCGATGAGCGGGTTTGACCCTGGCGGCCGGGATGCTTACCTTTTTCGGACATCGCTGGTACGGGAGCGACGCAGCTCCCTGCCGTCGATCATGCAGGCGATTGACGGCGACCTTGATTAAGATATTAATGTTCGTACGCCACCCATCATTCCTGCCGATCGAGAAACGTCGGCGGCTTGACCCGGACGCCTTGCCTGAAATCCGGGAGGTCCACGTAGCGTTCAACGAGAAGAATAAAAATGACCGCAAATGCCTTGCTCGAAATCCGACGGGCCAGCACCCAGGACACCCCCTTGGAACAGCGCCTGGAGTTCTGGGAGAACTACAACTCGTCTATCCTGGTTGGCCTGAAATGTTCGTCGTATTCCCAATTCGGCTTCACCGCGACCCAGGACAACTTGTGCCTCGAGCGCCTACGGGTGGCCAGCATCGGCGGCAACGAACACGTGGTGGAGCGCGATCGCTCGATGGTCCGCGCGGCCCCCAAGGAGTCGATCTTCGTGTCCCTGGTCCTGGGCAACCAATCGTTCTTCTACCAGGACAACGGCTGCAACCTGCTGCAGCCGGGCGAGCTGGTGATCTACCGGACCGACAAACCCTACGTATTCGGCTTTTCGGGACCGATGCGCCAGCTCATCTTCGACATTCCCCAGGATGACTTCGCCGAGCGCTGTTTACGCGACCTCAAAGGGCCGCTGAAGATCGGCGCCGAGACCGCGGTTCAGCGCCTGCTGGTGCGCTCCCTCGGCGAGCGCACCCAGGGATTTTTCGACGCTCCTCGGGAGGACGGCGCAGGACGTTTCCAGGAAGAGGCTTACAACCTGCTGGCGAGCATCATCAGCGACCACACCGGCGAGCATCGGGCCAGTGCGCTGAGCGCCTCCTACCTGCTGGCAGCCAAGCAACACATCCAGGAGCACCTCGACGACCCATCGCTGACTTGTGAGCAAGTGGCCGCCGCCGCCGGCATCTCCAGTCGCCACTTGGCGCGGTTGTTCGCCCAGGAGGGCGGGGCGCCCGGTCGTTACCTGCAAGAGAAGCGCCTTGAGCGCGCCCGCCAGTTACTCGCCTCGCCCCGCGGAAGCCGCCTGGACATCGCCGAGATAGCCTATCGACACGGGTTCTCCAGCCAGGCACATTTCGCCCGCGCCTTCAAGGCACGCTTTGGAATGACTCCCAGCGAAGCGCGCACCCGTTAGATGTGATCGAAACCGGGAGCGATGTTGCGGCCTTTAAAGCTGATCTGAGTGGCGTAGATCAAGCGCGCTCCTACATTTGGATCTCCATACATCAGGCAAACACCCATTGCTGTTGATCTAGCTTTTGACTCAGTACACTGCGCCTACCTCTGCGGCCACAGGCGCGCCTTTGAATTTTCCGGCCAACGCCTGCAACCCACGCATCAACACCGTGGTATCCACCCCCACCGCCACAAACGTTGCACCCAGTTCGATATAGCGTCGTGCCAGGCTTTCATCGGCACTGAGAATCCCCGCCGCTTTGCCTGCCTGAACGATGCGCACGATGGCATCCTCAATCGCCGCTTGCACCTCAGGGTGCCCCGGATTGCCACGATGCCCCATGGACGCACTCAAATCTGCCGGCCCGATGAACACCCCGTCCACCCCGTCGACGGCGGCAATCGCGTCCAGGTTCGCCAGGCCCTCGCGGTTTTCGATCTGCACCAGCAGGCACATTTGCTCGTCGGCCTGATCGAGGTAACCGGGAATACTGTTCCAGCGCGATGCACGGGCCAAGGCACTGCCGACACCACGAATACCAGCAGGTGGATAGCGCATGGCGCGCACCAGATCGTGGGCTTGGTCGGCACTTTCCACCATTGGCACCAGCAAGGTTTGGGCGCCGATATCCAGTAGCTGTTTGATCAGCGCGCTGTCGCCGATCACCGGTCGAATCAATGCCTGGCTGGGGTAGGGCGCGATAGCCTGTAATTGGCCGAGCATGCCTTGCAGCAGGTTGGGGGCGTGTTCGCCATCGATCAGCAGCCAGTCGAAACCGGCGTTGGCGGCCAGTTCTGCGCAGTAGGCGTCGGCGAGGCCGAGCCACAGGCCGATCTGTACGTCACCGTTGCTCAAGCGTTGTTTGAAGCGGTTGATGGGCATGTGCATGACAATCCTCCAGGGTTCAGACGAAGCGGCAGGCAATCGACCCGAGCATGTCGTAGTCGACATGGAAGGTATCGCCCGGGTTGGCCGCCACCGGCCGGGTAAAGGAGCCACCTAGGATCACTTGCCCCGGCAACAGCGTGACGTCATAGGGCGCCAGCTTGTTGGCCAGCCACGCCACCCCCTTGGCCGGGTGGTTGAGCACCGCTGCCGACACGCCGGACTCCTCGATCACGCCATTGCGATACAACACCGCAGGCACTTTGCGCAGGTCGATGTCGTTGGGGCGCACGGCGCGGCCACCCAGTACCACACCGGCATTCGCGGCATTGTCGGAGATGGTGTCGAAGACCTTGCGGGTCGCGGCGGTTTGCGGGTCGACTTGTTGGATGCGCGCGTCGATGATCTCCAGGGCCGGGATTACCCACTCGGTGGCATCGAGTACATCGAACACCGTGCAGTTCGGGCCTTTGAGGGGTTTGCCGAGGATGAATGCCAGCTCCACTTCCACCCGCGGCACGATGAAGCGCTCGAAGGGGATGTCGCTGCCTTCGTCGAAAAACATGTCATCGAGCAGGGCGCCGTAGTCGGGTTCGGTGATGTTCGACGACACCTGCATGGCCCGTGAGGTCAGGCCGATCTTGTGGCCCTTGAGGGTGCGTCCATCCTTGATTTTCTGCGCGACCCAGGCGCGCTGGATAGCGTAGGCGTCCTCGATCGTGATGCCGGGGTAGTCGAGGGAAAACTGGCGCACCTGTTCGCGGCTGCGTTCGGCGCGGTCCAGGCGGGTGGCCGCCTCAAGGATTTGCTGGGAGTCGAGCATGGCAACGGTCTCTAGTGTGGGTTGACGATGGCGGCATGGGTGCGCAGCACCAGCAGGCCGCCGAGGGCGATAAACAGGGCGAGTACATACAGGGCCAGGCTGGCGCTTTGGGTGGCGTCGCGCATCCAGCCGATCAGGTACGGCGCGAGGAACGCGGCGACGCTGCCGAACGAGCTGATCATGGCGATGCCCGCAGCCTGGGTGGTGGTGGACAGAAAGGCCGGTGGCAACTGCCAGAACATCGGTAGGGCGGCGCTGGCGCCCATGCCGGCGACCACCAGCCCGCTCATCACCAGCAATGGGTTACCTGGCGCCAGGCCTGCCACGGCGATGCCGACGGCGGCCATCAGCAGTGGCACACACAGGTGCCAGCGGCGTTCGCGATGGCGGTCGGAGGAGCGCCCGCAACCGATCATGAAGAAGCAGCCGGCCAGGTACGGCACGGCGCTGAGCAGGCCGACCTGGCTGTCGCGGCCGATGCCGGCGCCATGGATCAGGGTGGGCATCCAGAATGCCAGGGTGTTTACCGCGAGCATCACGGCGAAATACACCGCCACCAGTAGCCACACCTGCGGGTCACGCAGGATGCCGCCGAACGAGGTGATGGTCTTGCGTTGCTCTTCGCTGCTGAGTTGGGCCCGCAGTTGTTGTTTTTGCTCGACTGTCAGCCAGTTCACCGAATCGAAACCATCCGGCAGCCATTTGAGTACCACCAGGCCGAGGAGCACCACTGGCGCGCCTTCGATCAGGAACATCCACTGCCAGCCGCGCAGGCTGCCTACATTGTGGAAGTTTTCCAGGATGGCACCGGAAATCGGCCCACCCAGTACCCCGGCCATTGGCACCGCAATCGCAAACAGCGCAGTGACCTGGGCGCGGCGGCGCGCCGGGTACCAGCGGTTGAGATACACCAGAATCCCAGGGAAGAACCCAGCCTCGGCCACTCCCAGCAGAAAGCGCAGCACGTAGAAGCCACGGGCGCTCTCCACCCATAACATGCCGGTGGACAACAGGCCCCACACCACCATCAGGCTGGCGATCCAGCGCCTCGGCCCGACCCGGTCCAGCGCCATGTTGCTCGGCACGCCGAACAATGCGTAGGCGATGAAGAACAGCCCGGCGCCGAAGCCGTACACCGTGTCGCTGAAGTGCAGGTCGCTGCTCATCTGCATCTTGGCGAAGCCGATGTTGATACGGTCCAGGTGGGCGAACAGGTAGCACACCAGCAACAGCGGCATCAGGCGCCAGGTGACTAAACGATGGGTGCGGTCGTGCTCGGCCAGCGCGGGGCTGACAGTGGAATGGGCTGTGCTCATGATGTTGTACTTTTTGTCTGAGTGGCCGTGAGAGGAACGGCGGGGCTTACCCCGTCGGGTTGTTCAGAAACGCATGCACGTTGTTCTGCTTGAAGTTGAGCTGCGGGTGCAACTCGACCATCTCGAATGACAGCGCCAGCAGGCGTTGCGCCTGCAGTTCGGCGAAGTGCGCGGTGATCAGTGCGAACACCTTCTCGGCCACCGCCTGGCGCGTGGGCAGATCGCGGCCATGGCCGACCTTGAGGGTCATGTGCACAAAGGCGTAGTCGTGCTTGCCATCGGCCATGCGCCAAGTGTCCAGGCGCACGCCACGGCTACGGATACCGCCGAGGGGAAACACGCCACTGTCTCCCAGCACGCGGTGGACCTTTTCAAACAGGCCCGGCAGGTCGGCCTGTTGTTCGATGTTGTCGGTGTACTCGGCAATAAAGTGCGGCATGGGTTTCTCCCAGGGTTACAGCGGGAAAATCGCGTTGATCTGACCGGTGCCCGAACTGCCGAACGGCGCCGTGATGATTTCGGCAGGCTTGGCATAGTCCGGCCCGCCGAGCAGGCCGAGGAGCATGGCGGTGTCGTGCATCTTGCCTTCACCGAAGCAGTGTTCGGCGTAGTCGGGCAGCATGGCGCAGAACTCCTTGAAGCGGCCTTGCTTCCACATCTCGACCACGTGCAGGTCCACCTGCTTGTCGAATTCACGGGTCCAGTTATGGATATTCGCTTCAGCCTGGCGGTCGTCCGAGAAACGGTGCGACAAGGAGCCGGAGGCCAGCACCAGCACCTTGCGATCACTCTTCTCGATGGCCCGGCGTACGGCGGCGCCAAAGGCAAAGCTGTCTTCCAGGCGATGCCAGGCGCACCAGGCGGCGATGGAGATGACCTTGAATTTTTCATCCTCCGGCACGCCCATGTGCATGTAGCGCATGGGCACGAGGGTGCCGTATTCCAGCTCCAGGCTCGGGATGTTGTGGGCCATGCTGCGCACGCCGGCTTCGTTGGCCTCGGCGGCGATCAATTCGCCCAGTTCAGGGCAGCCGGGGTAGGCGTACTCCATGTTCTTGATGAAGTGCGGCAGCTCGTTGCTGGTATAGGTGCCCTGGAACTGCTCGCCACAGTTGACGTGATAGCCGCTGTTGACCAGCCAGTGCACGTCGAACACCACCGCCGTGTCGGCGCCCAATTCACGGGCGCGCCTGCCGATCTCCTTGTGCCCGGCAATCGCCGCCTCGCGACAGCCGTGATGTTTGCCGGGCAGTTCCGACAGGTACATCGACGGTACGTGGCAGATCTTCGCTGCCAGAACCACTTCGCCCATGATGACTCTCCTGAATAATTATTCTTGTAAGGCCAATGAGGTCCCTGTGAGAGCTGGCTTGCCTGCGATGCGGTGTCTCAGGTGTACCGAGTCGATATCATCGCGGGCAAGCCCGGCTCCCACAGGAAAGCCTGCTTGATTCAAACTACACACCCCAGCGAGGGATGTGGTGACTGCCCATGGAAATACACACGTTCTTGATCTCGGCAAACACTTCAAAGCTGTACTGGCCGCCTTCGCGCCCGGTGCCGGAGCCTTTGACCCCGCCGAATGGCTGGCGCAGGTCGCGTACGTTCTGGCTGTTGATAAATACCATGCCGGCTTCAATACCGCGCGCCAGGCGATGGGCCTTGCCGATGTCCTGGGTCCAGATGTACGAGGCCAGGCCGTATTCGGTGTCGTTGGCCAGTTGCAGCGCCTCGGCTTCGTCCTTGAACGGGATCAGGCACACCACCGGACCGAAGATTTCTTCCTGGGCGATACGCATTTTGTTGTTCACATTGGCAAACACGGTCGGCTGGATGAACTGGCCTTTGCTCAAGTGCGCAGGCAGGTTGGCCGGGCGCTCCAGGCCTCCGGCGAGCAGGGTGGCGCCTTCCTCGAGACCGATCTTGATGTAGCCGGTGACCTTGTCGTAGTGCGCCTGGGTGATCATCGAGCCGACCTGGGTTTTCGGGTCTTGCGGGTCGCCGACGATCAGGCGTTTGGCCCGGGCAGCGAACTCAGCGACGAACTGCGGGTAGACGCTTTCCTGGATAAAGATCCGGCTGCCGGCGGTGCAGCGCTCGCCGTTCAGGGAAAAGATGGTGAACAGGGCTGCATCAAGGGCGCGTTCCAGGTCGGCATCTTCAAAGATCAACACCGGTGACTTGCCGCCCAACTCCATGGAGTATTTTTTCAGCCCGGCGGTCTGCATGATTTTCTTGCCGGTGGCGGTGCCGCCGGTAAAGGAAATCGCCCGCACATCCGGGTGGCGCACCAGCGCGTCGCCGGCCGTGGCGCCGTAGCCCTGGATCACGTTGAGTACGCCGTTGGGAATCCCGGCTTCCACCGCCAGGCGCCCGAGCTCGTTGGCGGTCAGCGGCGACAATTCGGACATCTTCAACACCGCCGTATTACCCAGGGCCAAACACGGCGCGGTCTTCCAGGTGGCCGTCATGAACGGCACGTTCCATGGCGACACCAGCCCGCACACGCCGACCGGCTGATACAGGGTGTAGTTGAGCATCTGGTCGTCCACCGGATAGCTGTGGCCGTCCATGCGGGTGCAGACTTCAGCGAAAAAATCGAAGTTATGTGAAGCCCGTGGGATCAGCACGTTCTTGGTCTGGTGGATCGGCAGGCCGGTGTCGAGGGTTTCCAGTTCGGCCAGGCGCGGCACGTTCTGCTCGATCAGTTCTCCGAGCTTGCGCATCAAGCGGGCACGCTCCTTGGCCGGGGTGTTGGCCCACTTGGGGAACGCCTCTTTGGCGGCCGCCACAGCTTGAGCGACCTCTTCGGTGCCACCGCTGGCGACTTCGCCGATGGCCTCGCCGGTGGCCGGGTTGTAGTTGATGAAGGTGTCTTTGCTCTCGACCTCGCGGCCGTTGATCCAGTGTTTGATCATGTTGTTCACGCCTCTTTCCGGGCGGAGAAGAAGTCCGCCTCGCTGACAATTCGGTTGACCAGGCGACCCACGCCTTCGACTTCCACCACCACTTCATCCCCTGGCACTACGTCGGCCAGGCCTTCGGGTGTGCCGGTGGCGATCATGTCGCCAGGTTGCAGGGTCATGAAGCTGGACAGGTATTCGATGAGGTAGGGGATATCGAAAATCATGTCGCGGGTGCTGCCTTCCTGGCGCAGTTCGCCGTTGATCCAGGTGCGCAGGGTCAGGTTGCTGGGGTCGGGCACGTCGGCCACATCGACGATCCACGGGCCGACCGGCGTGGTGGCGTCGCGGTTTTTCACGCGCAAGTTGGGGCGGTAGTAGTTTTCCAGGTAGTCGCGGATCGCATAGTCGTTGCACACCGTGTAGCCGGCCAGGTAGTCCAGCGCATCGGCGCGTTTGACGTTGCGCGCGGTCTTGCCGATCACCGCCACCAGTTCGCACTCGTAGTGCATGTAGGCGACGTTGTCCGGGCGCCAGGTGGTCTGGCGATGGCCGGTGTAGGTGCCGACGGACTTGATGAAGGCCAGGGGCTCGGTCGGCGGCTTGAATGCCAGCTCGGCGGCGTGGTCGGCGTAGTTCAGGCCGAGGGCGAACATGTTGCCGGTAGCTGGCGGCAGCCATTCCACCTGATCCTCCGCGACCCGGCGGCCATCGCTCAGGCGCACGGCATGGTCGGCCTCGACCTGCACGGCGTGGACTTCACCTTCAAAGCGGATACGGGCGTGCTTCATGCTTGAGTCTCCGCTTGAACATGACTGATCAGGCGTCCCACGCCGCTGATCTCAACCTCAACCTGGTCACCCGGTTGCACATCCACACGGCCTTCGGGGGTGCCGGTGATCAGTACGTCGCCGGGGTGCAGGGTCATGAACTCGCTGATCTCGGCGATCAATTGCGGAATGTCCCGTACCCAGTTGGACGTGGCGTTTTCCTGGCGCAGTTCGCCGTTGACCCAGAGTTTGAGACTCAACTGATTGGGGTTGGCGACTTGATCCCGTGGCACAAGCGCCGGCCCCAAGGCACAAAACCCATCGCGGCATTTGGCTTTGACGGCGGGGCGGTAGTAGCTGTCTTCCGGCAGGCTGAATTCATTCACCACCACATAACCGGCCACATGGGCCATGGCATTGTCCAGGCTGACGCGACTGGCGCGCTGGCCGATGACCACACCCAGCGCCGGCCCTGGTTGCAGGCGTTCTCCTTCAGGATGCAGCACCACACCGCCATGCTTATTGCGCGTATTTGGGGTTTTGATAAACAGCACCGGCTTGGTCGGCGGCTTCTGGTAGGGCGCCTGTTCGAAGGCGGCGAGATGTTGGTCCAGCAGGCCCTGGTAGTTCAGCGCAACGCCGAACAGGGTGCCGCTGGCAACATCATGCAGGGTACGGCTCATGCGTTTCTCCTGGCGGTGGCGACTGCTGCATAGGCAGTTCGTTAATGTGTTAACGTTATAATTAATATGTTAACTACCGTCAAGCATGGCAAAATCCAGCGGCACTCCAATAATAAGAAGTGAGCAGCGTGAAGCCGATTCCCAATATCAATATCGGGCAGGTCTACGACCAGCGTTACAGCGACGCCGAGGTGCATTACGACAAGCTCGGCAACCTGGCGGGATTTTTCGGGCGCAACATGCCCGTGCATCGGCATGACCGATTTTTCCAGGTGCATTACGTGAAAAGTGGTGCGGTGCGGGTGTATCTGGATGACCGCCAATACGTCGAATCGGGGCCGCTGTTTTTCCTCACGCCACCCACGGTGCCCCACGCCTTTGTCACCGAGGCCGACGCCGACGGGCATGTGCTGACGGTACGCCAGCAACTGGTGTGGGCGTTGATGGAGGCCGATCCCAGCCTCGCCTCAGGCGCTGCCTGCGTGACCCTGACGGAGGATGCCCAAGGGCTGGATCAACTCTTTGAAGCATTGAGTGGCGAGATCAACGCCGAACGGGCAGGGCGTGCCGCCGCCCTGGACAGCCTGACTCGCCTGATCATGATCCGCCTGCTGCGTTTGTGCGCCCACTCGCTGCCGGCACGCCCGACGCGGCATGAGGACTTGCGCATCTTCCATCGCTTCAACGAGTTGATCGAGGCTCACTACCTGGAGCATTGGCCGCTGGTACGTTACGCCGAGGGGATTGGCGTCACCGAAGCGCGCCTCAATGAGGTCTGCCGACGCCTGGCCGACCTGCCATCCAAGCGCCTGATCCTAGAGCGCCTGATGCAGGAAGCCAAGCGCCTTTTGCTGTTTACCGGCAGCTCCGCGAATGAAATCTGCTACCAGCTGGGGTTCAAGGACCCGGCGTATTTCAGCCGGTTTTTCCTTCGCTACGCCCAGGTGACGCCGGGGGAGTATCGCTTGCGGCAGCCTGGCTTGCGTTGACGTTCCACGCGCCGCCCAGCGCCGTGTACAGGTTCACCTCCGCCACCAGTTGCGCCAGCCGATCCACAATCAACGCTTGCTGCGAGCTGAACAGCGAGCGTTGCGCATCGAGGAACGTCAGGTTGCTGTCCACGCCGCTGCGGTAGCGGTGTTGAGCCAGGTCGTAATAAGTCTGGTTGGCGGCGACGAAATCCCGTTGCGCCGCCAGTTGATCGTTGAACGTCTGGCGTGCAGCGAGGCCATCGGCGACTTCCTGGAACGCGGTCTGGATAGATTTTTCGTACTGCGCCACGGTGATGTCTTTCTGTAATTTGGCGTAGTCGAGGCTGGCACGCAGGCTGCCGGCGTTGAAGATCGGCAGGTTGATCTGCGGCTGGAACGTCCAGGTGCCCGAGCCGCCCTTGAACAACCCCGACAGGTCCTTGCTGGTGCTGCCGGCGTTAGCGGTGAGGGTGATCGACGGAAAGAACGCGGCACGCGCCGCACCGATATTCGCGTTGGCGGCTTGCAACTGGTATTCGGCCTGGAGGATATCCGGGCGACGTTGCAGCAGGTCGGACGGCAGCCCTGCCGGCACGCGTGCCACCAAGTCATCGGCCAATGGGCGGGCGGGCAGATTTTCATCCACCGGGCCGCCCACCAGCAAGGCGAGATTGTTGAGGTCCTGGGCTACCTGACGTTCATAACGGGCCACGCTGGCGCGGGTGCTTTCCACCGCCGTGCGCGCTTGCACTACGTCCAGCGCCGAAGCTTTACCCGCGGTTTTGCTGCGGTTGGTCAACTGCCAGCTGTGATCATTGGCAACCAGGGTTTGCTCGGCCAGGGCCAGCAGTTCCTGGTCGGCGCGCCAGGTCAGGTAAGCGTTGGCGACGTTCGCCACCAGGCTCAGTTGCGCGCTGCGCCGTGCCTCTTCGGTGCCCAGGTAGTTCAGCATCGCCTGTTCACTGAGGCTGCGCACACGGCCGAACAAATCCAGCTCGTAGGCGCTCAACCCCAAGGTGGCGGAGTAGTTGGAGGTGATCGCCGACTTGCCGGTGCCGGTCACGTCGCCGGGCAGTTTCTGACGTTTGCCGGCACCGCTGGCGGACACCGCCGGGAACAGGTCCGCGCGCTGGATGCGGTACTGCGCCTGGAACGCTTGCACATTGAGAGCCGCCACCCGCAAGTCACGGTTATTGACCAGCGCAGCGTCAATCAGCTGTTGCAGGGCCGGGTCATGGAACAGTTGTTGCCAGTCCGGTTTCACCGCCAGAGTCCCGGCCTGGGCCAGGCTGTAGACACCACCTTGAGGGTACTGTGCAGGCGTGGGGGCAGGTGGCCGTTGGTACTCGGGAATCAGCGAGCAACCGCCGAGCAGCCAAGCCATGCCGACAGTGGTGAGCGTCAATTTGTTCATCAGGCGCCAACCATCCATTTGGCCAAGCCATGGCGGCCACTCACGCCCAATTTGGCGGCGGCACGCTTGAGATAGGTTTCGATAGAGCTGTTTTTCACGCTGAGTTTTTCCGCTATTTGCGGCACGGTGCCGCCGGTCAGCAGGCCGAGACAGACTTCCTGTTCTCGCGCCGAGAGGGTGATTTCACTGAGGGACAAACGCTTGTAGAACTCACGTTGCAACTGTGATTGTTCGAGCAGATTGTGGACCGGCTCAGCTTCTGTATGAGAGGTCTGGCGCAAGAGTTGCGCGTGCCGTTCCATCAGTGGCAGCAGGGTGTCCGACAGGCACTTGAGGAACGACAGTTCGGCCAGGGAAAAGCCACGTTGGGTCGCTTGGCGATAGAACGAAATCACACAGCGTCGATTGCCCTGGCGAGACACCAGGTTGCACTGGTGCGAGGTGCCCAGTGGGCAGGTGCTGCTGGCCTTGGCCTTCATCTGGATCAGCAGCGGGTCTTGCATGCGCAGCATCTCTCGCAGCAGCGGGTGGTCTTTGAGGGGCCGCAAAGGTTGGGGCGCACAGAGGTTTTTTTTCAGGCCGGCGCTGCCCAGCAATTTGATGTCGAGCGCGCTGTCGCGCAGTTCATCGAGGGTCCATTCACTCAGGTCCACCAGGTGAATGGGCACCCATTTGTCCACCAGGTGCAACATGTTGGCGGCGAAGCTCGGGTGGCCGCTGTTTGAAATCAACTCACCCAATTCAGCATAGAAATGCGGGCTTTGCGTGTTGCCAATACTGCGATTCAGACTCATAGCCATCTCATCCTTGATGTCGAAAACCTTCAACGGGCGCCCTGGGTCTGTGTGGGGGACTCCGTACTGCTAAACGAAACTCGGCGTTCGAGATTTCATTTAGCCATAGCGATTTGCCCTACGTATGTAGCGGAAACGAGGGACACAACCTGCCATAAAAACGGTGTCACTAATTCGACGTTTCTGACGGTGTATTCCGCCTTTGATAAATCGAATTTGGTTTTTAGAGTTAGTTAACTAGTTGATTTTTAATGTGAAAATCAATTTTAAATAAAATTTTGAGAAAACTGACATCGGCCAGGTATAGCTAATCTCCTACATCGCTTTAATCGATTCAGCAATGAACCATCAGCCAGGCCCATTCCTGTCCATTTGGGTGTCCGGGTTTCGGGTGTCAGACACACTCCTAGCCCCATGCTCCAATCCGGCGCATTCGTCGTAATGGGCCACCTTGCGCGGCCAGTGCCTGACCCCCATGAGAAGGATCTTATGAAGCATCTCAACAGCCTGCCGGCCAGCTTCCCCCTCACCGCCGCCCAACAAGACATCTGGCTCGACCAACTGCGGGCAGGCGACTCGCCGCTGTACAACATCGGCGGTTATGTCGATTTCGCAGGCCCCGTGGTGCCCGACCTGATCCGACGCGCCGTCGAGCTGCTGGTGGCCAAGCACGATGCGTTACGTACCCAACTGCACAGCGATGGGAGCGGTCTGCCCCGGCAAACCTTCGCCGCTACTTTGGCGACAGAGGTGGCACTGCATGACTTCTCTGGGTTGCCCGACCCCAAGGCAGCGACCCAGGCCCTGATGCAGGCGCATATGGCCCGCCCCTACGCCATGACCGATGAGCCGTTGTTCCGCTTTTTCCTGGTCAAGCTCGATGACGATCACTACCGCCTCGGCACTCAGGCTCATCACCTGATCCTCGACGGCTGGGGCTTTGGTCAAATGCTGCAATCCCTGGCGCACCTGTACACCGCCCTGGAGCATGGGCGACAACCGGAACCCGACGCACCGTCCTATATCGAATTCATCGACACTGACCTGCGCTACCATCAATCCGCGCGTTATGCTCGCGACCGCGCGTATTGGCTAGATAAGTACAGGGTTCTGCCCGAGCCGCTGCTCACTCCCAAACTGAACGCCCCGGCGCCGAGCAATACCCTGGTGCAACCCTTCCCGGTGACGCTGCTCAACCGCATGGAGCAAGTGGCCAACCGTTACCAGGCCTCGGCGTTTCACGTGTTGCTGGCGGCGATGTACGTGTATTTCACCCGGACCTATCAGCGTGATGAGTGGGTGGTAGGGCTGCCGATTCTCAACCGCTCCAACGCACGTTTTCGTTCCACCGTGGGGTTGTTCACCCAAGTGAGTGCGGTGCGTTTTCAGTTCAGTGAGCAGTTGCCGTTTAGTGCGCTGGTGCGTGGTGTGCGCGATCAGCTCAAACAGGACTTTCGCCACCAGCGCTTTCCCTTGAGTGAGATGAACCGCGAGCTGGGCCTGCGTCGCACTGATCGCGGCCAGTTGTTCGACCTGTCGGTATCCTTCGAGCAGGACGACCATGACCTGCGCTACGGCCACGTCCAGGCCCGTGCGATCAAGGTCTCCAACCACCACGAGCCGTTGCCGATTGCGATTCACCTGCGCAGCAACCGCTACCAGGACACCGCGTGCCTGCATTGCGTCTATAACGAAGCGTACTTCCAGCACGACGAGGTGCAGGCGTTGGCGCAGCGCTTCACCTGGCTGCTGGAGCAGGGCCTGGAAAACACCGGGTTGGCCCTGGCCGAGTTTTCTCTGGTGACAGCGGCTGAACAGGCGCAATTGCAACAGTGGAATGCCACCGCGCAACCCAACACCGTACCGCAGACCTTGCACGGGCGCATCGAAGCCCAGGTCGCGCGTACGCCCGATGCCATCGCGGCGATTTACCAAGGGCAGCCACTGACTTACCGGCAGCTCGATCAGCAGGCCAATGCCTTGGCCTATCAGCTGTTGACCCACGGTGTGGAGCCGGATGATCGCGTGGCAATTGTGGCCCGGCGTGGCCTGGACACGTTGGTGGGATTGCTGGCGATCCTCAAGTCCGGCGCCTGCTATGTGCCGGTTGATCCTGCCCATCCCGCCGAACGCCTGGACTATCTGCTGCACGACAGCGCGCCTGTGGCGGTGCTGACCCAGCATGATCTGCTGCATCGCTTGCCCGCCTCAGAGGTGCCGGTACTGCTGCTGGACCGACCCACAGTGCACTTGGGCGAGAGCCCGCGTGTCGCAGCCGGCCCCTCGAGCCTCGCTTATGTTATCTACACCTCCGGCTCCACCGGATTGCCCAAGGGCGTGATGGTCGAGCATCACACGGTGTCCAACCTGGTGGACTGGCACTGCCAGGCCTTCAATCTTCACGCTGGCAGCCACACCGCCAGTGTGGCCGGGTTCGGTTTTGATGCGATGGCCTGGGAAGTCTGGCCGGCGCTGTGTGTGGGCGCGACGTTGCATCTGCCACCGGCCCATGAAGGTGCCGAAGACATCGATGCGCTGCTCGACTGGTGGCGCGCACAGCCGCTGGATGTGTGTTTCCTGCCAACACCGGTCGCCGAGTACGCTTTCAGCCAGCGCCTGGAACACCCGACCCTGCATACCCTGTTGATCGGCGGCGACCGCCTGCGCTCATATACTCGGGCGCAAACCTTCGACGTGATCAACAACTATGGCCCCACCGAAGCCACGGTGGTTGCCACCTCCGGGCGTGTGGATGTCGGTGGTCCGTTGCATATCGGCGGGCCGATAGCCAATGCCAGCGTGTACCTGCTGGATGAACAACAACGCCAAGTGCCCATCGGCGCCACGGGGGAACTGTACGTCGGCGGTAAAGGCGTGGCGCGCGGCTATCTGAACCGGCCCGAGTTGAGTGCCGAACGCTTCCTTGATAACCCGTTCGGTGACGGCCGTCTGTACCGCACCGGCGACCTGGCGCGTTGGTTACCCGACGGCAACCTGGAGTACCTGGGGCGCAACGATGATCAGGTGAAAATTCGAGGCGTGCGTATCGAACTGGGGGAAATCGAGTCGGCCCTGGCGGCTCACTCGGCAGTTCAAGAAGCCGTGGTGCTGTTTCGCGAGGGGCAATTGTTGGCGTGGTTCGTCGAGCGGCATCACGTTGACATCCACATGCTACGTGCCCATCTGCAAGCCTCGCTGCCGGATTACATGCTGCCCGCGGCCTACGTGAAACTCGACGTTTTACCCCTGACAGCCAACGGCAAGCTCGACCGCAAGGCCCTGCCGGCACCGACCCAGGCCGCCTTTATCACTCGTGTGTTCGAGGCGCCGCGCGCGGGTGTGGAAACGATGTTGGCACAGATCTGGGCTGACCTCTTGCAGGTGCAGCAGGTCGGGCGGCACGACCACTTCTTCGAACTGGGCGGGCATTCATTGCTGGCGGTACAACTGGTGCAACGCATGCGCCAGGCCGGGTTGCAGGCCGATGTGCAGGTGCTGTTCGGCCAGCCGACGTTGTCGGCGCTGGCGGCGGCCAGTGCCGGCAGCGACAGAGAGGTGCCGGCCAACCGAATTGCGACGGATTGCACCCATATCACCACCGACATGCTCGTCCTGGCCGAGCTGGACCCGCCGAGCCTGGATCGGATCATCGCCGGCATTCCCGGTGGCGCGGCGAATGTGCAGGAAATCTACCCGCTGGCGCCGCTGCAGGAAGGCTTGCTCTACCATCACATTACCGACGAGCGCGATCCGTACCAGCAACACGCGATGTTCAGTTTTGCCCGGCGCGAGCAACTGGACGCGTTTGCCCAGGCCCTGCAACAGGTGATCGATCGTCACGATATCCTGCGCACCAGCCTGGTGTGGGATGCCCTTGAACAGCCCATGCAAGTGGTGTGGCGCCATGCGTCATTGCGCGTCGAGCCGCTGCGCGAACCTTGCGAACCCCTCGACTTGCGCCAGGCGCCGCTGATGGCCCTGGAGTACGCCGAAGACCCGCAGCAGCAACGCTGGGTGGCGAGGTTACGCTTCCATCACCTGGTCAATGACGCCACATCCATGACGGTACTGGCAAACGAAATCCGCGCCCACATGCTCGGTCAACAGGCGCAACTTCCGCTACCGGTGCCTTATCGCAACGTAGTGGCACAGAGTCGCTCCGCGGCGCAGCAGATCGCCCACGAGGCCTTCTTTCGTGAGCGGCTGGCGGATGTCAGCGAGCCGACCCTGGCGTTCGGTTTGCAGGAACATCAGCTGGACCGCAGTGAAATCGAAGCATCCGAGCGGCCGGTCACTGACCTCCTAAACCGGCGTTTGCGCGCACAGGCCAGCGTGATGGGCGTGAGCGCCGCGAGCCTGTTCCACCTGGCCTGGGCCCATGTGCTGGGCTGCGTATCAGGGCGCGATGATGTTGTGTTCGGTACTGTGCTGCTGGGCCGCTTGCAGGCGGGCGAGGGCGCAGACCGTGCACTGGGTATGTTTATCAATACCTTGCCGCTGCGGGCGTGCTTGGCCGGCAAAACCGTGGTTGAGGCGTTGGGCGACACCCATGCTCAATTAAGCGCCTTGCTCGTTCACGAGCAAGCGTCCCTAGCGTTGGCGCAGCGGTGCAGCAGCGCCACACCCCTGTTCAACAGCCTGCTCAACTATCGGCACACAGGCGCCGACAAGGACTTTAACCTGGTGCCGGGCGTCGCCTTGATCAGCAGTGAAGACATCGTCAGTTATCCGCTGATGATCAGCGTGGACGATACCGCCAGCGGTTTTCGTCTCAATGCGATGGCGCCGCGTGAGGTGGGTGCCGAGCGTTTGCTGGACTACCTCGACACTGTGTTGAACGGGCTGGTGGACGCCCTTGAACAAGCCCCGCACACGCTTCTGAGCGAGGTGCCGGTGTTACCCTCCGGCGAGTTACGCAAGCTGTTGGTGGACTTCAACCCTAGTGAAATCGACTACCCCACAACCGTCACCCTGCAAGGGCTGTTTGAAGCCCATGCGCGACATACCCCGCATGGCATTGCCGTGCAGGCCGATGCAGGCCAACTGACCTACCGCGAGCTCAACGAGCGCGCCAACCAGTTG
The DNA here is from genome assembly GCF_059421065.1 of Pseudomonas sp. GW821-FHT03A09. Classification (NCBI taxonomy): domain Bacteria; kingdom Pseudomonadati; phylum Pseudomonadota; class Gammaproteobacteria; order Pseudomonadales; family Pseudomonadaceae; genus Pseudomonas; species Pseudomonas sp. GW821-FHT03A09. Next base: position 108,559 of record NZ_JBWKUX010000003.1, read on the forward strand.
GCTTTCCACCTGCGCGAGCGTGGGGTGCAACCCGATTCGCGGGTGGCGTTATGCGTCGAACGCGGGTTGGAGCTGGTCGTGGGCTTGCTGGCGATTCTCAAGGCCGGAGGCGCCTATGTGCCACTGGACCCGGGCTTCCCGAGCGAACGCCTGGCCTACATGCTCAAAGACAGTCAACCCGTGGCACTGTTGGTACACGCGGCTACGCGTGAGTTACTGGGTGAAGTCTCGATCCCGGTAGTCGACTTCGACCGTTGTGCCTGGAGCCGGGCACCGACCGGCAACCCCCTGGTCCCTGGCCTGACCGCCGCCAACTTGGCCTATGTGATGTATACCTCCGGCTCCACAGGGACGCCGAAAGGCGTAATGGTCGAGCATCGTGGCCTGTGCAACCTGATGCAGTGGGCTTCCCGGTTGTGCTCGGACGCTGAGGGTGGGGCCTTGCTGCAAAGGGCTCCGTTCAGTTTCGATGGTTCGGTGTGGGAGTTGTTCTGGCCGTTGACCCATGGCATGCGTCTGGTGCTGGCACGGGTTGACGGTCATCGCGAACCGGCTTACCTGGCGCAGGTGATTTGCGCGCAGCGCATCACGGTGATCCAATTTGTACCTGCCATGCTGCAGCAATTCCTCGAATTGGAAGTGTCAGCGTTGTGCAGCAGCCTCACCGATGTCTTTTGCGGCGGCGGTGAACTGACCGAAGCCTTGGCCCGCAGCGTCCGGGCACGCCTACCGCAGGTGCGCCTGCACAACGTCTATGGGCCTACCGAAGCCACGGTAGACAGTTGTATCTGGACCCTGGAGCCCAGTGCGCCGGTGCCTGCCCTGCAATTGCCGATCGGGCGGGCCATCAGCAATACCCGCCTCTATGTGCTGGATGAGCGCGACAGACCGGTGCCGCTGGGTGTCAGCGGTCAGCTACACATCGGCGGCGTCGGGGTCGCGCGAGGCTACCTGGGGCTGGAGCAAATGACCGCCGAGCGCTTTATCGAGAACCCGTTCGTGCGCGGTGACCGGCTGTATCGTACTGGCGACCTGGTGCGTTACCTGCCGGATGGCAACCTGGCATTCCTGGGGCGCAACGACTTTCAGGTCAAGCTGCGCGGTGTGCGGCTGGAACTGGGTGAAATCGAATCGCGATTGTCGACACACCCGGCGTTGCGTGAAGTGGCGGTGCTGATTCGCGATGAGCGCTTGGTCGCCTACTTCACTCTGCGCGGCGAGGCACCGAGCCTGGGCGACCTGCGTGCCCACGTGCTGGAGCAGTTGCCGGAATACATGGTGCCGGCGGCCTTTGTGCAATTGGCTGAATGGCCGCTCAACCCCGCGGGCAAGCTCGACCGCAAGGCCCTGCCGGAGCCGGGGGGGGATGCCGTGGTCAGCCGTGCTTACGAGCCACCGCTGGGCGAGGTGGAAACCTTGATGTCCGGCATCTGGGCCGAGGTCTTGAAGCTGGACCGGGTAGGGCGCCACGACCACTTCTTTGAACTGGGCGGGCATTCCTTGCTGGCGGTAAATCTGGTGGCGCGCCTGCGCAAGGCCGGTTTGGTGGTAGACACCCGCAGCGTGTTCAGCCAGCCGACCCTGGCGCAACTGGCGGCGTGCTCGGTGGCACAGGTGCAACACGTGGAAGTGCCGCAGACTTCTATTCCGCAGCTCGATCGCCGTCGTAGGATCTGACGGAGGCAAGTATGCGGTGGAATTAGAGCGCATCACCTGTAGTGAGCGCGCTTGCCCCGCGCTGGGCGGCGCAGCCGCCCCAAACCCAGGCACCTCGGTCCTTCTGAAATACCGCAGTGTCTTTGTTGAGGTGGCTTTGCCACCTAGCGCGGGGCAAGCCCGCTCACTACAAGAATTAGGTCAAACCTATATGAGGTGCGTTGCCGGTTGGGACAGCGCGCCATATGGGTCAGCGCGGCGTGGGAATGAACGCCACACTGCCCCCCGACCGCTTCTGGAACAACCGCTCGCCGTTGTCCGGCTGGGTGGTGATGACCTGATGGTCCGCACCGAGGAACGCCAGCGGCGTCGGGTCTTCCTTGGAGTACTGCGCGACGATGATCGTGTGTTGCGGGTCGAAGCCCTGGCCGCTGGTTTTTTCCAGCCAGGCCATGAACGCGGCGCTGTCGCCCTGGCGCGGGAAGTCCTGGGTTTCGCTGACGTAGTAGAACGGTTTGCCGCCGTTTTGCAGGTACATGGGCAGCTTGTTATCGACTTCCACCAACACCATCTGCCATTGGTTCCACGGTGCGGTTTTGACCGCTTCGGCCTGCACATCCTCGGCGAAGCGGGTCACACCGCCGTTGCCGGTGGTCCAGGGGTAAATCACGCCGAGTACCAGCAGCAGTAAACCTGCGGTGATACCGAAACCTTTCTGCCAGCGCGGCCAGCTGGCTTGTTTCTTCTCCAGGCGTTCGCTCAGCCACCAAGCTGCCAGCAACTGGGCAAATGGCACCAGCGGCAGTACGTAGTAGCTGCGACGGCTGCCGCTGGCGGTGAAGAACACGAACAGCAGGCCCAGGCCCCACACCAGCCAGCGCACATTGGGTGGCGTCTGCCGCCAGTTGCGCACGGCCAGCCACAGGCCCAGCAACCAGCAGGGCGCCCACGGCAGGGTGTAGACCGGCAGATAGATCAGGTAGGTGTAGATCGGCCCCATATGGTCGAACGGGTCGAAGAAGCGCACCACGTTTTCCCGGAACACCAGCTCCAGGCCGCTGGCGCCGTAGGTTGGCGCGCCATACAGATGGGACAGTACAAACGGGATGGCGTAGAACGCTCCGGCGATGACCATGGCCACCAGCAGGCGCAGATTAAGGTGGCGCTTGTAGCGGTGCTCACTGAGCAGATGCGGCAACAGCACCAGGCCTGGCAGCACAAAACCGATCAGGCCTTTGAACAGGGAGGTGGCCGCCAGCAGCAGGAAAAATACGGTGTAGCGTCCCAGGCGAGTGTCATCCGGCCCGCGCCAGTACCACCAGACCGCTGCCAACACACCGCACACCGTCAGCACATCCGCCGTGGCCACCCTGGCCCAGAACAGGAAGTAGAAGGTGGTGGCGAGCATCCAGCCGGCAATCAAGCCAGTGCCCTTGCGGAACAGGCGTTCGCCGATCAGGTACACCAGCCAGATGCTCAACCAGGCGGAGATGACCGACGACAGGCGCAACGACCAAGGGCCGAGGCCGCCCATCAGGTTGGCAAAGCCAGTGATCAGCCAGTAGGAGGGCAGGGGCTTGTCGTAATAGGGCGTGCCTTTGAGGTACGGGTCGAAGTAGTCGCCGCTTTGCAGCATTTGCAGGGTGATGTTGGCCCAGCGGGTTTCCGGCCCCCACAGGTCGCGTGCGCCCAGTCCCAACAGTAGGAGCAGGGCGGAGACGCTCAGCAGCAGCACCAGCGCGCCACGTTCGGTTTTCCAGAAACTCATGGGTTCTTCCTGTGGCAGGCGCTGCATTAAGGTTGTTGTGGGTACACGATCAGCAGCAGGTCGCCCTTGCGATAACGCTTGCCACCCGGTGGCAACTGCCCTTCCTCGCGATGTTCACTCGTGCTCTTGACCCGCATCAGCACGCCGACCGAGCCTTGCTTGCGCGCATCGGCCAGCCAGGTCTGGACGCTGTCCAGGTCGACCTTGCGGTGTTCCGAATCGGGATATTGCAGGCCATAGCGCAACTCGCCTTCGGTGTCATAAAACGCCACTTCCGGGCGACGCAAGCGCCACGACAACGCGGAGGCCGAGCCTAATTCGTTGCTCAGCAAAGCATGGGTTTGTTGCAATTCATCCAGATGCTCGGCCACGAACTGATCGGGCATTTCGTTATCCGTGATCATCGCCGGCATGCCCGCTGGCAACAGCGCCACCAGCAAACCGATGCCCAGGGCCGGCATTGCCCACAAGGTCAGCGGGCGAACCACTTGCAGCAGGTTGGCCAGAATCCAGCCCAGCAGCACGATAAACGTCAGGGACAGGCTGAACATCTCGGCGTGGCTATTGCCGTACACCGGGTTGCTGATTTGCAGGTAGATCAGCACCACCATCGCTGTCAGGCCGATCAGGAAGTTGACGACGCCGTTGACCAGGATCGAGCGCGTCTTGCCTTGCTTGACGAGGTCGATCAAGGCGTGGCCCATCAGCAAGGCCAGGGGCAGCAGGCACGGCATGATGTAGGTCGGCAGCTTGCCCTTGCTCATGCTGAAGAAGGCCAGTGGCAACAACATCCACAAGGCGAGAAAGGCAATCGCCGGCTGGCCTTTTTCTTTCCAGGTCTTGATCAGGGTCGCCGGCAACAGTGCCGACCAAGGCAGGCACGCCACCACCATGATCGGCAGGAAGAACCAGATTGGCCGTGCATGTTGGGCGTTGTCGGCGGCGAAGCGGCGGATGTGCTCGTGCCAGAAGAAGAAACGCCAGAAGTCAGGTTCTTGCAAGTGAACCGCCAACACCCACGGCAAGCACACCAGCGCGGCGACCAGCACCGCCAACGGGCCATAGCGCAATAGCTCGCCCACGCGGCGCTGCCACAGCAGGTAAGGCACGGCGATCAGCACCGGCAACAGCCACGCCAGGAAACCTTTGGTCAAGAAACCCATGCCACAGGCGACGCCCAGCAACGCCCAGGCGCCCAACCGCCCGCGCGTCGTGCGGTTGTCCAAGGCAAACCACAGCGCCACCAGGCTCAGGTTGACCCAGAACGTGAATTGGGGATCGAGGTTGGAATAACCCGCTTGGCCGGCGACCAGGCCAAAGCTCATGTACAGCAGTGCGCAGGCGAAGCTCTTGCGTGGGTCGTTCCACAAGCGACGGGCGATCAAGTAGGCCAGCAACACACTCAGGCCCGAGGTGATAACCGAGGCGATACGCACACCAAACAGGTTTTCGCCAAACACCGCCTGGCCGAGGGCAATCAACCAATAACCGCCAGCCGGCTTTTCGAAATAACGCACCCCCATGAAGTGCGGCGACACCCAGTTGCCGCTCATGAGCATTTCCTGGCTCACCTGACCGTAGCGGGTTTCGTCCGGAATCCACAGGCCGTGAAAGCCCAGCGGCAACAAAAAGAAAATGGCAAAGCCGAGCAACAGGAGGGGCAGGGGTTTCAACCGGGTCATGAACACGTCGCTCCTTGACGTTTAATGGGGGGCAATGAGTGTAATGAATTCATAGAGCAAAGCATCACTAAGTTCACTAAGCGATTGGAGAAAGGGATAACGACCTTAACTAACGGGCGCGTTTAAACATGCCAGAACAGGGCTGTCGTTTGGCTGAACACGACAGGTGCCGACATGTAAAAAAGTGTGTTTAAAGTTGTTTCAGAGCCGCCGCCCACTCCTGGGTTTTCATCGTGCCCACTGCCTTGAGCTTGCCGTTCGGCAACACCTGCACGAACAGTGCGCTGCCGTATTCGGCCGCCTCTGCGCGGGGGTAGCCCAACGCTGTCTGGAAGTCGCTCATGCAGGCACTGTGGGTAATCAGCATCAAGTTGCGGCCAGGGTGTTTATGGGTGAGCACTTCTTCGCCCATGGCCTCACCGCAGATGGCCAGGGGGCCGGGTGACAACTCGGTCTTGCCGAACATGAACTGCGAAGTCTGGGCCGTGCGGGTCGTCGGGCTGGCGAGTACGTCGGTCCGCTCCATGCCCAGGGTGGTAAAGGCTTTGCCGAGTTTGGTGGCTTGCTGGGTGCCGTTGATCGTCAGGCCATCGGCCGGGCCGAAACAAGGGTTGCTGGAACGATCGCAGCGCTCTTCATGGCGCACCAGCACGATCAGGTCACCGTTGCGCCAACTGGCCAGGACTCCGGAGGTCACCAGGCGATTACCCACGCCAAGGTCTGTGGGGGATTTGGGCCAAAGCAGAAAGCCAGCCAAGAGCAGGCCGATAACGGCGACCCCTGCCAGCGGCAGTCGGAATTTTTTCAAGCGTTTCAACATTGCCCCATTGGGTTGGGGTTTGCTCAGGGTCATGTCAGCCACGCTCTTCACCATTGGCACTATTGTTGTGTTGTACAAAGCAGGCGCAACTAATTGGCGGGTGCCCGTAGTGGTGCAAAAGCCTGTCACAGGGCTGCTGTCTTTTAGCTGAACATGTGGATAGTAAGAAGGGTCGCTGGCGGCAACTAACAAGTTGCCGTCGGTTGACGCTTTGTGGGCAATTTAGAGGGGCGAGGGTGGGCAAGCGGTGAAATCCATGTGAAAAATTTGCGTGGGGCATGTAGGCAGCCGTTATTCTCGTTTGGAATCCTTCAAACGAGCGTTCTTATGTTGCAGGTGCAAGGTGTTCGCAAAAACTACGCCACTCCCCAAGGATCGCTGTCGGTGCTGGCGGGCGTGGATCTCTACCTGGGGGAGCGTAGCAGCCTTGCGCTAATGGGCGAGTCGGGGAGCGGAAAAAGTACGTTGCTGCACCTGGTGGCCGGACTTGATCGTGTGGATGGTGGAAGTATTCGGATAGGTGAGCAACAACTCGACCATCTGAATGAAAGGCAATTGGCGAACTGGCGTCGAACCGAAATTGGTTTGGTGTTCCAGCAATTCAACTTGATCGGCAGTTTGCGTGTGGAAGACAACCTGGCGTTCCAGGCGCGTCTGGCCGGGCGCTTTGACCCGCATTGGCAGGCGCAGTTGGTGGAGCGCCTGGGCCTGGGCGATTTGCTCAAGCGCTATCCCGAACAACTTTCAGGTGGCCAACAGCAACGGGTGGCCGTCGGACGTGCACTGGCCTCACGGCCGGGTTTGCTGCTGGCCGATGAGCCAACCGGCAACCTCGACGAAGCCACCAGTGACGAGGTCTTGCAACTGATGTTGGACCTGCTGCGCGACGGCCCTACCAGCCTGTTGATGGTCACCCACAGCCCCCGTATCGCTGCGCGACTCGACCAGCAGGTGGTGTTGCATCACGGCCGCGTCCTGCCGGCGGACGCTCGCTGATATGGCGGTGTTTTATTGGACGTTGCGCGCACTGTTGAGCCATTGGCGGCGTCATCCCGTGCAGTTCTTCAGTGTGCTGACCGGTTTGTGGCTGGCCACTGCGTTGTTGACCGGCGTGCAGGCCCTCAACAGCCAGGCGCGGGACAGCTATGCGCGCGCCAGCCAACTGATCGGTGGTGAACCCCAGGCCAGCTTGAGTGCGTCGGACGGTAGCAGTTTCCCGCAAACGTTGTTTGCCGAACTGCGCCGGGCTGGCTGGCCGGTTTCACCGGTGGTGCAGGGGCGGGTGGTACTCAAGGGGCACGAAGATCAACGCCTGCAATTGATGGGCATTGATCCATTGTCGTTGCCCGGCAGCGGCGCCGTGGCGGGACAACGCTTGAGCCAGGCACAAATGCTCGCCTTCTTCGACCCGCCGGGACGTACCTGGATCGCCCCGCAAACGTTACAGGCGCTTGGATTGCACGAAGGTGCACAGCCACGGACAGCCAGCGGGCAAAGCCTGCCGCCGTTGCAGGTCCAGCAGGACATGGCTCCTGGCACGCTGCTGACCGATATCGGCTTTGCCCAACCGCTGCTGGCGATGCCCGGACGGCTGTCGCGCTTGCTGTTGGACAAGACCTTCGCCACGACTCACCCCACGCCGCCGGCCGCGTTGCAACTCAAGCAAGGTGAAGACAACAACCTCGCTCGCCTGACCGAGAGCTTTCACCTGAACCTTGATGCCCTGGGTTTTCTGTCTTTTGTGGTGGGGTTGTTTATCGTCCACGCCGCCATTGGACTGGCCCTTGAGCAGCGTCGTGGCCTGCTGCGCACGCTGCGTGCTTGTGGGGTCAGTGCGCGCATGTTGCTCCTGGGCCTGGGGGTGGAACTCGGCGTGCTGTCAGTGCTCGGCGGTGTGCTGGGTGTCGCCAGTGGTTACCTGTTGGCGAGCCTGTTGCTGCCGGATGTGGCCGCCAGTTTGCACGGCCTGTATGGCGCCGAAGTGGCGGGGCAGTTGAGCTTGAGTCCAGGGTGGTGGCTCAGCGGGTTGGGCTTGAGTCTGCTTGGTGCTTTGCTCGCCGGCGCCAACAGCTTGTGGCGGGCAGCGCGGTTGCCGCTGCTGGCACTGGCGAATGCCCAGGCCTGGCACGAGGCCCATGGGCGTTGGCTGCGACGCCAGGGTTGGGTGGCGGCGATCGTGCTGATGATCGCGTTGCTGACGTTGTGGTTGGGGGATAGCCTGGCCGCCGGCTTTGTGCTGATGGCGGCCTTGCTGCTGGGTGCCGCGCTGGGGTTGCCGGTGCTGCTCAATGGGCTGTTGAAGGCCGTGCTGGGGCGTAGCCGTTCTGTGCTGGGCCAATGGTTCCTCGCCGATTGCCGCCAACAACTGCCGGCCTTGAGCCTGGCGTTGATGGCGTTACTGTTGGCCCTGGCGGCGAACATCGGGGCGGGCTCCATGACCTCAGGGTTTCGCCAGACTTTCAATAACTGGCTGGAGCAACGCCTGACCGCCGAGTTGTACATCAACCCGCAAAACCCGACCCAGGCGGAAAAATTGGGGACATGGTTGGCGCAACAGACGTTAGTGCAGGCCGTGCTGCCCACCTGGCAAGTGGCGGTGCAGTTGCAGGGTTGGCCGGCGGATGTGTTCGGTGTGGTCGATGACCCGACGTATCGCCAGCACTGGCCATTGCTGGAATCAGCAGGAGAACCCTGGGAGCGTTTGTTGCACGACGACAGCCTGATGCTCAGCGAGCAATTGGCGCGGCGCCTGAAAGTGCGGTTGGGCGACACCGTCGACATCCCCACCCCACAAGGCCTGTGGTCACCCAGGGTCGTGGGCATCTACGCCGACTATGGCAACCCCAAAGGCCATCTGTTGGTCAACTCACAGCATCTGTTGGCGCATTGGCCTACGCTGTCACCGGCACGCTTCAACCTGCGCGTGAGCCCTCACAACGTGACGCCATTGGTGCAGGCGGTGCAGCGCGAATTTGGCCTGGAAGACAGCCGCATCATCGATCAGCAGCAACTCAAGGGCTGGTCCAGCCAGGTCTTCGAGCGCACGTTTGCCGCTACCGCCGCGCTGAACAGCCTCACCCTCGGTGTCGCCGGTGTGGCGTTGTTCATCAGCTTGCTGACCCAGAGCCAAAGCCGTCTCGGCCAACTCGCGCCGTTGTGGGCGCTGGGGGTGACACGTCGGCAGCTGATGCTGCTCAACCTGGGGCAGACCTGGTTGCTGGCGGTGCTCACCTTGATCCTGGCATTGCCCTTGGGGCTGTTGTTGGCATGGTGCCTGGACGCGGTGATCAATGTGCAGGCGTTCGGCTGGCGGCTGCCGTTGCAGGTGTTTCCGGGGCAGCTCGCTCAACTGTTGGGGCTGGCGATGCTCGCCACACTGCTGGCGTCGGCCTGGCCCCTGTGGCAGTTGTATCGCAGCCGCCCGGCGGACCTACTGAGGACATTCGCCCATGAAGATTAAAGCCTGGGTGTGGGCCGCCTTATTGCTGCTAAGCGCGTGCGACAAAGTGCCCGCGCCCGAAGAAAGCTTCGCCGGCCTGGGCAGCGATGCGGCGGACTTTGCTCAAGTGGTGCCTGGCAAAGTCTTCAGCTTTCCCGAGGACCATGGCCCCCATGCCGGTTTTCGCATCGAGTGGTGGTACGTCACCGCCAACCTCAAGGACGCCCAAGGCAATGTCTTCGGCGTGCAATGGACGCTGTTTCGCAACGCGTTGAAAGCCGGCACCACCCAGCCGGGCTGGCACGACTCGACGATCTGGCTTGGCCACGCCGCCGTCACCTCTGCCACCCGGCACTACGCTGCCGAACGTTATGCCCGCGGCGGCGTCGGCCAGGCGGGCGCCCAGGCGGTGCCGTTCAATGCCTGGATCGACGACTGGAACTTCGCCACCCGCCCAGGCGTTGCAAACGCGCTGGCGGACATGCAGCTCAAGGCCAGCGGTGCGCAATTCGCCTATGACTTGCACCTGACCAGCAGTCGGCCACTGGTGCTGCAAGGCGACAACGGCTACAGCCGCAAATCCGACCAGGGCCAAGCCTCGTATTACTACAGCCAACCCTTTTTCACGGCAGACGGCAGCGTCACACTCGACGGCAAAACCTACCAGGTCAGCGGCCCCGCCTGGCTCGACCGCGAATGGAGCAGCCAACCCCTGGCTGCGAGCCAGACCGGTTGGGACTGGTTCTCCCTGCACCTGGACCGAGGCGAACAGTTGATGCTGTTCCGTGTCCGGCAAGCCGACGGCAGCGGTTACTTGACCGGTACCTGGATCGGCCCGCAGGGCCAAACCCAGACCCTGCACAACGCCGATATCCAGCTCACACCACTGGCCACCACTCACATCGACGGCCGCGAGATTCCCACGCGCTGGTCGCTGAAAATTCCCGCAAAGCAGCTGGACATCACCCCGCAAGCCCTCAACCCCAAGGCGTGGATGAACCTGAGTATTCCGTACTGGGAAGGGCCGGTGGGGTTTGAGGGTGGGGTGGGGTATTTGGAGATGACGGGGTACTAGTGGGTACTACAGTTTGGCGAAACTCAGTTGGCCCAGGCTAGCAGCCAGTTTCAAACGTGAAGTCTGCCAATGGCTCAGTGCTTGGATGTGTTGATCGTTGGCGCTGGCGTAAGCTGTAAGTGCATTGAGAACTTCGAGCATACTGCCGACTCCAGCGTGGTAACGGCCTTGGAGTACCTCCAGCGCCTGACGTGATTGCTTTACCAGTGCGTCAGTGCGGTACAGGCTCTGGGCTTCGGTGCTCATTGCCTGGTAGTGGGTCCATAAATCAAGAGCTACGTTTTGCTCAACATTTGCCAGATCAGCTCGATCCGCTTCGGCGCGAGCCTGGGCGTTGCGAATCTGATAGCGGCGGCTGAAGCCGTCGTAGAGTGGAACGGTCAATTGCAGGCTGACGCTGCGGTCTTGGTTGTGTGCATTGCTATCGCCTCGCTGTTTCTGGTTGTCCAATTGCTGCGACACATTGCCGACTAAAGCCAGACTTGGCATGTCGGCGGCCTGGCTTTGCTCGATGGTTGCAAGAGATGCATCCAAACGGGCGCGAGCCGCGTGTAGAGCCGGATGTTCCTGTTGGGCCTTGACCAGCAATTGATCCAGAGCTTTTACGAATTGGGTATCTGGCAGGCGCGTCAGGTCTCCCTTCAACTTCAGATGAGTCTGCGGGGGCAGTCCCATGCGCAAGGCAATAATGCCTATCAAGCTATGTAAGGTTTCTCGGTTCCTGATTTGACGAAGCTGGGCCTGGGACAGGGCGATTTTTGCCTGTAGTGGCTCGGACAGCGCTGCTGCGCCAGCTTTGTGTCTTGCATCAGCCGCTGCCAGGTTTTGCGTTGCCAGTTCGACAATGCTTTCTGACGTATGAAGGCTTTGCTGGGCCGCCAGGGCATCGTAAAAAGCCTGCGCTGCCTGGGCGAAGGCGTTCTGCAACGTTGCGTCCTGTTCTGCGTTTGCTGCCACCAACAAATGGCGCGCATTACGCAGAGCTGCGTTGCGTTTGCCAAAGTCGAACAAAACCCAGCTGAGTTCGAGGAGGGCGCTGTTTTGCTGTTGATTCCCTTCGGTTGAACGCTCTGACCGATGGCTGCTTAGGCGCCCATCTAGGCGGGGCAGAAAGCTTGCTTGGTTGACGCCCAATTGTGCGGCCTGGGCTTTGGCGTTGGCCCAACTGCGGCGAGTCAGAGGGTCGTGGCAAAGGACGCGCTCAATCACGTCATCCAGTGAAACTTGCTCGGGTAGCCTGGAGACCTGGCAGGAGAGTTCATCCTGTGACGCATCGTACACAGCGCTGGTACGACTCGATTCAAAAGCCTCTACCAACAACGAGTATCCGAGTAAATTAATTAACAAACCATAGAACAGGAATCTCATGGCAGGCACTCACTGATGTGGTCGGACCTCTCACACATGATTTTTCCAGCATTCAGGTGGATGACTCGATCCGCTGAAGTGATGGTTTCTGGCCGATGCGCGATCATGATCCGAGTAATGTGCAGGCGACTGATCGCCTGGTTCACTCTCCGTTCGCAAGCAATGTCGAGATGGCTGGTGGCCTCGTCGAGAAAGAGAATTCTGGGTTTTTTGTAGAGTGCTCTGGCCAACAGGATGCGTTGTTTTTGCCCACCGGAGAGCACGGTGCCCATATCGCCTACCAAAGAGTTGTAGCCCATCGGCATGGCTATGATCTCAGTGTGAATCGACGCCACTTGAGTGCATTCGATCAGCCACTGCATATCCACTTGGGTATCGAAGAAACTGATGTTGTCTCTGAGGGAGCCCGCGAACAACACGTCGTCCTGAAGTACGGTGCCTACGAGTTGACGCAGTCCATCAAGCCCCAGCTGCGAAAGATCAATACCGGAGATTTTGACCTGCCCTTGTGTGGGCGGCAGAAGCCCCAGCATGACATTGATTAACGTGCTTTTTCCGCAACCGGAGGGCCCGACGATAGCCACGGATTCGCCTGCTGCAATGTGCAAGTTCAGATTATCCAGCACCCAGGGTTCATGCTCGGAATAACGATACTGCAACCCCTGAATATCGACAGAGACATCCCCCTCAGCCAGTACAACTTCGCCACTGGTGTGTTCAGGCGGATGAAGGACAATGTCTGCCAATCGCTCGCCTTGAAGTTGCAACATACGCAGCTCAAAGAATTTATCGATCAGGCTGGCAACGCGGCTATCGAATTGGGCTTTATAAGCCATGAACGCCATCAACACACCGACGCTGAAGCGCCCTTCGATGACGGTTACCGCGCCCAGCCAGATGACCAGTAAGTTCTCAGCGCCAAACAGTAGTCCGTTCATTTGCTGATAGAGCAGCTGCAATTTTTGGGTACGCAGGCCGGCGTTGATTTGTTCGACCAGTAGGCCGAGCCAGGCTGAGCGTCGTTCCTCTTCACGTTGGAACAACTTCAGCGGACGTATACCGCGTAGGGTTTCCAGAAAGTGGCTTTGTTGGCGGGCGGCATGGATGATCTGTTCCTCGGTCGCATTGCGTAGAGGTCGATACCAGGCCCAGCGTCCCAAGGCGTAGAGCACCATGGCGACAATGGCGATCAGCGCCAGCCGTGGGCTGTAAAGCAACATCATGCCCAACGTGGCGATGGTCATCACGCCGTCGAGAACAGCCGACAGAAAGGCTGCGGTCAGCGTTCGTTGAATACTGTCTACGGCGCTAAAGCGCGATATCAAGTCACCCAGGTGACGTTTCTCAAAGTATTGTGCCGGTAGGCGCACAAGATGGCTGAAGACATTGGCGCGCCACTGCACGCCGAGTAGGGTGCTCAGGTGCATCATCACCCAGCTTCGTACGCCACTGACGGCTTGTTGCATCAACAGCAACATGCCGAAGCCGAGGACCAACGTCAGCAGTAGGTCGTGATCGGCGCTGACAATCACGTTGTCGACGGTCCATTGCAAGAGGAACGGGCTGATCAGCGAAAAAAACTCCAACGTGAACGCCAGCACCACAACCTGAAACAGAGAACGGCTCAACCCGGTGATTCGACCCATCATGCCCAGCAACTTGAGCTGTGGTTTTGGGTCTTGTTTCTCGAACCCGCTATCCGGCCAGAGTTCCAAGGCCACACCGGTGAAACTACGTGATACGGCGTCCCAGTTCAGTTGACGCTGCCCGTGTGCCGGGTCGTGGAGGCTGACGCCCCGCACATTGACCGACTTGAGCACGACGAAGTGGTTGAAGTTCCAGTGCAGTATGCACGGCAGATTGAGTTGCCTGATGCCTTCCAAATCCATTTTTACAGCGCGGGTACCCATTTGCAGGCGGTGCGCACTTTGGATCAACTGCTTTAGATCCACACCTTTAAGCGACACACAAAAGCGCTGGCGTAGCTGTGCCATGTCGGTGTGATAGCCGTGGTAGCCGGCGATCATCGCCAGGCATGCCAAACCGCATTCGCTCGACTCTGTCTGCAGGTGCAAGGGAAGCCTGCGCCCGATACGCAAGGCAATGGCATCGAGAATACTCATAGATGCCCCGCCTGGATTTTGCCTGTCAGGCTGTAAAGAGGTTCGAGCACCCATTCATAGAGGCGCCGAGAGTCTTGTAAAACATCAGCCTCCAACAGCATTCCGCTTTGCAAGGGTTGAGGCATGCCATATGCCATAGCTGTCTGGTCGTCGAGTTGTACCTGCAAGCGGTACAACTGTTCGCCATTCTGCGTCAGGCCTGGCATCTCACCTGCCATGCTGGCGAGATCGTAGGCTGGCATTGCGGTGCGTGAAAGGGACATTACCTGGCCGTGATATTGGCCGAACTTCTGATAGGGGTAAGCCTGATAGCGAATCAGGACAGGGTCGCCAGGCTTGATGAACCCCACTGACCGGCTGGGGGCATAGAGTTCTGCTTGCAAGCGCATGTGCTCGGGCATGATGCTCAACAATACGCGGGCAGGGTCGACCCTTTGGCCCACATCAGCCAATACAGCGGTGGCTATGCCTGAGCCTGGGGCGGTAATCAGTACGCTGCGTTTCGCTTCGCTTTCCGCCAGTTCCTGATCCAATCCTGACAACTGCCGATGCAGATGAGCCAGTTCGTTGGCCTGGCGGGTTTGCAGCCCTGCCAGCTCGTTGCTCCGCTCCGTCAACTGCTGATGCAGTGATGTGCGCTCGCGTTCCAGGCTCTGCAACATCTGGCGCTGCGCAAGCAGGTCAACCTGACGTTGTTGCCATTGGTCCTTGGAGATGTAGCCTTTGTCCATCAGCCCCTGGTAGCGCTCGGCAGCGTTACTCGCCAAGGACACCTGGGTACGTTGGTTGCCGTTCTGTGCCGCTAACGTACTCAACTCTGTGCGCAGGCTGGCAACCTTGCTCTGCAAGCTGTCGCGTTCGGCCTGATGCAGTTGCTGGTTTTTCTCTATTTCATCGATCAACGAATTGCGCCGTTGCTTTAACTGAAAGCTGACACTGGCTTGTACTGGGCCTGCGTCGGAACCATAGCGTTCGCTGGAAATACTTAATAGCGGATCGCCTTGTTTAACTGATTGACCTTCCATGACGAACTTCTCCATCACAATGCCAGTTTGTGGTGTATGTACTTTTATTTGACCGCTGGCCGGGACCAACTGGCCAGTGATGGTGCTGCGCTTGGTGTAGGAGCCCCAGATAAAAAAGCCCATGACCAGTACAGCCAGTGTTCCGGCCAACAAGGTGAGAAAGGTGAAGGAAGTAGGGCGTATCAATACAATTTCGCCCAGGCATTTGATTTGTTGTGCTTCGGATGCGGCAGTACGGAAGAGGGTATTACTCACAAACTTATCTCAAGGTGCTTGATGTGAACTCGTTTTCAACGGTTTGAGTGTTTAGCCATGCAGAGGGAGCAGTCCGATGTCATGGGTAGACCATTTCACCTCGCCTCGTGATCTCAGTAGTTTTGAAATTGCTTCACAGAAAGCGTAAGTGTCACCTGTGACAGCCTTTGCCAAGTGTGAGCGAACTGCATTGAAGTCTTCGCAGTCGTGCAAGTTGAAATGACAAAATTCATTGCTGTATATCCAAGTGCTGTGCTCTATTTGCAGGTACTTTATGACGCTTTGGAAGAGTTTGACGGCTGCACAACAAATCTCTGTTTCGCTCTTTACCTTCTTTAGTTTTATCAGGTTGTTGGTGACGGCCAGTCGGCATCGGTGAATAATTTGTTTGTCGTAGGTCGGGAGGCTCGCGGTGCGTTGAATGGCATTGTTTTTAAGATCCTTGAAGAGATTTCGATCACCAGAGACAAACCTTGCATTGGCCAGTGCATGTGTAATGACAATGCAGCCATTTGAGTGTTCGAGATTTACCAGTCTTTGCAAGTAATGAGTGTCCATGATCGCTATTTGTAAAGGAAAGGTAGTGATGACCTGCTCGCGTAGTGGTTTGTTAACTCTTTCATCGATGACATAGATGTCGACATCGGAATACTCTCCGTATCGTCCGGTGGAATAAGAACCTGTGATAAAAGAAACAAGGCAGCGCTTGTGCCGCGCGCGCACATAGGCGCGCGCGGCGGACAGAGCATGTGTTTGTCCTCCCAGGTTGTGGTTGGCCCTGAAGTGCTTGTTGTTGACCAAGTCTTCGGGGAGTAGGGTTTCGAAGTTGCTCATGGCGTCAGAACTTTCTCGCGAAGTAAGAGGCTAGAAATATTAAAATAAAGGGGCAAATAAGTCCTGCAATGATGCAGCGCTTAAGTGGCTCTTTTCTTTCTCCTTCCTCAAGGTTTAACGTCAGGAACAAAAAGAACATAGTCAGAGCGAAGATGGACATCTTTATTTCATATTTGTATGGGCCGCATATGGAAAAATAGAAAGGGGTGGTGGGTATCAAAAGTCCCATTCTAATTAATGTGGCCTTGCTAAGCTTTTTTTTCATGGATGAACTCGTAGCCTGGTTTGTATTAGCTTTCGCATAGCATGTTGAATTCATCATAAATTGCGGCACCGACGAAGCCTCCAGCAACATAGCCTAGAGTACCGCCGATTGCGGCGCCTATACCTGCACCGACTATTCCACCTACTGAACCAATCGCCGCGCCGATGGCCGCTCCTGTTGCGCCCATGTCTCCGGCTATTTGAACTGCGGCATCCCCCCTGTCAGCCCCGGAAACGGCGTTGATCTCGTCAAGGTTCAATTCAACGAGTTTGGCGTGTGTATAGACCATGGTTGATATTCCTTGTTGATGAGGAATTGAATTTGTTTGTGGTGCAGGGGGAGATTGATAGGGTTTTATGACTTTTTTAATTGTTTTTGGTTTAAGCCAGGTTAAATGATTCAGCTAATTGCATATTTGAGAAGTCGCCGTAAGTACTTTGCAGGCTTTAAGTAGGAATTTTCCTGATTCATATGCTGTTGATTGGGTCAGAACAACGTTAATGCTGTTTGCACACTCTTCCGGTGCTGGTAGTGGTGAATTATTCTTGGGGGTGTTTTCAAAAAATCCAGTGTTTTGCAAAAAATACTGTACATGCATACAGTTTTATCCTACAGTCCATCCCAGGTGACAGGACGTCACCCGTCACCTGAGCTTCAATTTTTTAACTATGGATGGATAAAAAATGAAATCGAAAAAAGCCCAGATCCTGGGCGCGACCATGATGGCTGCCTGCTTCACTTCGGCCTCTGCCCTGGCCGAGCAAACTCTTCCCAAACTCACCCCCGGCACGGTCAACCAAGCCGTCCTTGATGCGCTGAAACCTGGCGGCAAGATCGAAACGGTGCCGGTTTCGGCCGAGCTTCGGCAAAAACTGCTGGATGCCATGAAGGGCAAGGCCAAGGCGATCACCAAGGGCACCAAGCCGGCACCGTTCAACACCGTCGTCGGTGAGTTGAAAAAGCCGAGTCAGGCTCAGTTGAAAAGCGCTGCGGTCGCTGACTTTGTGCCGTTGTTTCCGACCCTGGATGTCAACACGCTCTACACCATCGACCAGGTGCAGACAGGTCAGGATTTCACTTACCACTTCAACCTGCCGCAAAACGCGCGGGCGGTGGTGCAGTTGATCAACCAGAGTGCCGGTGCCGATATGTCCCTGAGCCTGTTCGTGGATGACGGCCAGGGCAACCCGCTGTTGGTGGCGACGTCCGATAACCCGGGCAATGCCGATGAATACCTGGACGGTGTACTGCCGGCCGGTGACTACTACTGGTTCATGCTGGCCAAGACGGCGAACAACGCGCAGTTCAGTTTCGGCGTGGCGGTGGACACCAATATCGACGCCTTCGAGCCCAACGACACGCCGCAAACCGCGTTCGTGCTGCCGGACTCGATGAACAAGGTGAGCGGTAACCTCGATAACGCCAGTGATGTCGATTATTTCGACTTCAAGGCCGTGCGCGGTCAGAGCGTGAGCATGTTCCTGGCGGGTGATGAGAACGGCAGCCGTAACCAGTGGATCTTCGATCGCTTCGACGGCGTTAATTGGATCACCGTGCCGGCCGGGTCCACCTCGACCTACCCAAGCGTTGCGCCGGGCACCACCGTCAAGGTACGTGTGCGGGCCAACCCGGCGGTGACGCAGGACCCGAGCAAGTATTACCAGTTGAGCCTGGGTTCCACGCCACGGCTGGACACCCATGAAGTGAAGGGTGACAACATCGTGCGCGTGCCAGTGGGTGAGATGCCGCTGGCCACACAAACCGCACGCGTGCTGAACTGGTCGACCAAATGGTCGGACTCCACCGGTGCACCGCTGCTGGGCGTGACTCCGGTGCTGCGCGTGGATAACCACTTCGTCGACCTCAACTACCGCTGGGTGGATTACAAGGCAACCACCAACAGTGCGGGCGTGTCCTCGGCCACGGCCAATATTGGCAGCTGCTTCGGTGACTACAGCACCGTGATCAACGACAGCAGCACCGGCGTACCATACAAGTGGGCGACCACCTACAACCAGGGTGGCTGGCGCATCGAACTGGCCGAGTTCCCCGGTGTGGGCGTGGGCGGTAATAACGTGCAGTACGTGAGCCTGGGCCACATTTGCACCCAGGACATCATCCACTGATTGGTTGATGTGAGTCAGGAGGGGCAGCCGTGATTGGCTGCCCTTTTTTATTCGCGTGGGTTTATTCGTGGGGCTTATTCGTGGATCAATGCCAGCGTCAACGGCAGGCGTGCCATGCTCGTGTTCTTCAGCGAGCCCAGGTATAACCAGTCGCCATACTCCCGTGCCGTGGTGATGGGCGAGTAGTTGCCCGCACTGCCATCCTGCAGGTTGGCGATCACTTTGCCGTCGGTGTCCAACCCCAGCACAAAGGCTTTGCGCTCGATAGGCTTGGGCACCACCATCAGTGCGCGCACCATGACTTTGCGCAGCGAGGGGTAGCCGGCAAAGCCATCCAGCAGCGGGTTGCGCGGCGAATACAGGGCGACCCAGAAACGGTCGTGACCGTTGAAGCTGAGGTTGTCCGGCAGGCCGGGCAGGTTGTCGATAAACAGGTCGTGACTGCCGCTGCGTTCGCCCTTGAGCCAATAACGGCTGATGCGGTAGGCGCCGGTTTCATTGACCAGCACGTAGCGTTCATCCGGCCCCAACGCTACACCGTTGGCGAATTGCAGATGGTCGAGCAACACCTCGGTGCTGCCGTTGCTGAAGTCGTAGCGCAGCAGCCGACCGTCACCCCCATGTTCAATGACCGCTTCGCCATCCTGGCCGTAACCCCAGCGGCTCGACGCGTCGCTGAAATACGCATAACGCCCCGCGGCATCCACGGCCACATCATCGGTAAAGCCAAAGGGCACGCCGTTGGCGCTGGTGCTCAGGGTGGTGAGTTGGCGGGCACTATCCAGGGCGAGCAGGCCCTTGACGCCATCGGCGATGATCAAGCGCCCATCCGGGTGCAGCGCCATGCCCAAAGGGCGGCCACCGGTATTGGCGAGCACTTCCAGGGCCTGGCTGTCGGGCGAGGTGCGGATGATACGCCCGTCGTGCAAACCACTGATGAGGAAACCCTGGGCATCCAGTAGCAAAGCTTCGGGACCGGGGATGTTCTGCGCGCCGATTTTCTGCACCGCCTTGAGCCGCTGGTTTTCTGCATACACGCCGTCTTTCAACGAGGGCGCCTTGGGTGGCGTCCAGTTCACCGGCTGGACTTTGGTGGGCATCAGCAGCAGAAAAGCGATCACGGCCAGAAACAGTATGAACAGCACATGGCGTAGTTTTTTGGGACGGGTACTCATGACGATTCCTGGTTTTCGTGGATGGCCGGCTCCCAATGCAGGGTGCCGAACAGGTAGTCCATCAGCGGCAGCACGATGTTGAAGTTGCGTCCTTGCATCAGCTCACGACGATGATGCAGGGCGTGCAGCCGGTGCATCTGGCGCACCCAGGGCAGGCGCGCCACCGGGTGTTCAGCGGGCAGGTGTTCGCAGGAGTGAAACACTTCGTAAAGTAAATACCCGAGGATCATGCACCCGGCAAACAGCCCGGCGACGTTGGGGTTCAGTTGCTTGAGCAGCCACCAGGCGGGCAGGGTGATCGCCAGGCTGTGCAGCACGATCAGCCAGGCCGGGAACAGGATCACGCGCCAGTCCCGAGGGCCGTCGAACGTCATGTGGCCGGGGGTGAAGAAGCTGTGGTGATCGCCGGTATGGCGCGCGTAGAACAGCCGAGCGAAGGCGTGCTTGTGATGGCCGAGGTGGCGGTGCACCAGGTAGATGCAGAGGTTGAAGAACACCAGGGTCAAGGGCACGGTCAGCCATTGCAGCACTGTGATATGCGCGGTAGAGGACCAGGCCACGGTGATGCAGAAAATGCCGTAGCCCAAGACGAAACTGGCATGCAGCCAGGGGTTGTAACGCGGGCTGACGTCGGCGCGGTAGCGGGCACGAAACGTTTCGGTGGGATGGGGCATGGCGGGCTGCTCAGGTTTTTTTGTTGGAAAGTGAGCTTAGTTGGCGCTAGGGAATGTGCGAGTTTTTGCAGGCAACGCACCACTCATGTGGGAGCGGGCTTGCTCGCGAATGCAGAGTGTCAGTCAACAGATTCATTGGCTGATTCACCGCATTCGCGGGCAAGCCCGCTCCCACATTTTGATCGCGGCCGACCAGTGGCCCCTTGCGCCCCTCTTATTTCCTTGTTAGTTTCTCGCAAAATGTTAACGATAACATTTGCTCTAACAATAAAAACAAAACAGAGACTCACGCCATGAAAATGCTCCCGAAAACCCTGTGTTTACTGGCTGCCAGCATCACCCTCGGCAGTGCCGTCCCAGCGTTTGCCGAAGCCGCCAAGCCCATTCGCATTGGCGCTTCCTTCCAGGAAATCAACAACCCTTATTTCGTCACCATGAAAAACGCCCTCGAAGAAGCGGGCGCGACCATCGGGGCGAAGCTGATCATCACCGACGCCCGTCACGATGTGTCCAAGCAAGTCAGCGATGTCGAAGACATGCTGCAAAAAGGCATTGATATCCTGCTGATCAACCCCACGGATTCCGTAGGCGTGCAGTCCGCCGTCAAGTCCGCCCATGCCGCCGGTGTCGTGGTGGTGGCGGTAGACGCCCAAGCCGATGGCCCGCTGGACTCCTTCGTGGGCTCGAAAAACTTCGACGCGGGGTTCCAGGCCTGTGAATACCTGGTCAAGAACATCGGCGACAAAGGCAATATCGCGATCCTCGACGGCATCGCCGTGGTACCGATCCTCGAACGTGTGCGCGGTTGCAAAGAGGCCGTGGCCAAGCACCCGGACATCAAGATCGTGAGCATCCAGAACGGCAAGCAGGAGCGTGACCAAGCCCTGACCGTCACCGAAAACATGCTGCAGGCCCAGCCCACTCTCAAGGGTATTTTCAGTGTGAACGACAACGGCTCCCTGGGTGCGCTGTCAGCCATCGAAGCCAGCGGCCTGGACGTAAAACTGGTCAGCGTCGACGGCGCGCCGGAAGCGATCAAGGCGATTCAGAAACCCGGCAGCAAGTTCATCGCCACCTCGGCTCAGTACCCCCGCGACCAGATCCGCCTCGCCCTGGGCATTGCCCTGGCCAAGAAATGGGGCTCGCAAGTGCCCGCGACGATCCCGGTGGACATCACCCTGATCGACCAGGCCAAGGCCAAGGACTTCAGCTGGTAGATCCCCCAGGCCTCACGCAATCCGTGGGGCTCAAGGTTTCCTTCTGAATACGAGGTTGGCGGTATGAGCAGTCTTTTGAAGCTGGAAAATATCTGTAAGCGTTACCCGGGCGTACAGGCCCTGAGGTCCATCAACCTGCAAGTGGAGCGCGGCGAGATCCACGCGTTGCTTGGGGAAAATGGCGCGGGTAAATCAACCCTGATGAAAATCCTCGGCGGCGTCGAGCATCAGGACGAAGGCCAGATTCTGATCGACGGCCAGGCTCAACATTTCGCGACCTACCGCGATGCAATTGCCGCCGGTATCGGCATCGTGTTCCAGGAGTTCAGCCTGATTCCCTATCTCACGGCGGTGGAAAACATCTTCCTCGGCCACGAGTTGAGCAACCGCTTCGGCCTGCTGCGCAAGCGCGAGATGGTTGAGGCATCCGAGGCGTTATTCAAGCGCCTGGGCGTGACCATCGACCTGCAATGCGCGGTCAAGCACTTGAGTGTGGCCGAGCAGCAGTTTGTCGAAATTGCCAAGGCGTTGGCCCTGGATGCGCGCTTGCTGGTGCTGGATGAACCGACTGCCACCCTCACACCCAGCGAAGCCGAGCTGCTGTTCGAGATCATGCGTGAGCTCAAGCGCCAGGGCGTGGCTGTGATTTTTATCTCTCACCACTTGGAGGAGATTTTTCAGGTGTGCGACCGCATCAGCGTACTGCGTGACGGCGGCAATGTGGGGGTTACCGATGTGGCTGACAGCGACATTGACCGTCTGGTCGAGATGATGGTGGGCCGTCGTCTGGAAAGCAGTTTTCCACCTAAACCGACGAAAGCACGCGGCCCGTTGTTATTGGAGGTCAAGGACATCCAGCTAGTACGCAACGGCCCCCACAACAGCTTCCAACTGCACAAGGGCGAGATTCTCGGCTTTGCCGGGCTCGTGGGTTCGGGCCGTACCGAACTGGCACTGGGCATGATGGGCGCGCTGCCGTCGGTGAGCAAAGACGTGTGGCTGCGCGGCGAAAAAGTCACGCTGGACGACCCGGCTCAAGCCCTGGCCCACGGCATTGGTCTGCTCCCGGAAAGCCGCAAGAGCGAAGGGCTGATCACCGATTTCAGCATCCGCGAAAACATCTCCCTGAACAACCTGCCCAAATACCAGAACGCCTCTGGCCTGATCGACAAGGACCGAGAGTGTGCGAGCGTCGATAGCCTGATGAAACAGCTGTCGATCAAGGCCCCCAGTGGCGAGAGCCGGGTGTTCAATCTCAGCGGCGGCAACCAGCAGAAAGTCGTGATTGCGCGCTGGATCAACCATCACTGCGACGTACTGGTGTTCGACGAGCCCACGCGCGGCATTGACGTCGGCGCCAAGGCGCAGATCTACGCTTTGATGCGCAGCCTGACCGAGCAGGGATACGCAATCATCATGATTTCTTCCGAACTGCCCGAAGTCATCGGCATGTGCGATCGCGTCGCCGTGTTCCACAAGGGCGCCATCGTCAAGTTACTCGAAGCGTCCGCCGTCAATCCTCAAGAGGTCATGCGCCATGCAACAGGGGGCTCAAGTGAATACGTCCATTAACACCGGCGATGGCAGCCGGCTGCGCCTGAACCTGGCGCGGCTGGTGCGCTCACCGGCGTTTTATCCCTTTGTCGGGCTGGTGGTGGTGACCCTGGTGATGATCCTTGCCAGCGACACGTTCCTGACCGCCAGCAACCTGTCGAACATCGCCCGCCAGGTGTCGATCAACGCGATTATCGCGGTGGGCATGACCTGCGTGATTCTTACCGGTGGCATCGATTTGTCGGTGGGGCCAGTGATGGCGTTGTCCGGCACGCTGACCGCCGGCCTGATGGTCGCGGGCTTGCCGCCAGGCTTGGCGATTGGTGCCGGGATGCTGATCGGCGTGGCCTTCGGTGTCGGCAACGGGCTGTTCGTCGCCTACCTGCATATGCCACCGATCATCGTCACCCTGGCGACCATGGGTATCGCCCGTGGCCTGGGCTTGATGTACACCGATGGCTACCCGATTTCCGGGCTGCCGGAGTGGTTCGGTTTCTTCGGCCGCCAGAGCCTGTTCGGCATAGACGTACCGATCCTGATCATGTTGATCACCTACCTCGCGGCCTATGTGCTGCTGCAACACACGCGCATCGGCCGCTACATCTACGCCATCGGCGGTAATGAAGAGGCAGTGCGTTTGTCCGGCGTTCGGGCGGCGCGGTTCAAGTTGCTGGTGTACGGCATCAGCGGTCTGACTGCGGCGATTGCCGGGCTGGTGCTGACCTCACGCCTGATGAGCGGGCAGCCGAATGCCGGCGTCTCGTTCGAGCTGGATGCAATAGCGGCCGTGGTGTTGGGCGGTGCCTCGATTGCCGGTGGGCGTGGTGTGATCGTCGGCACCTTGCTCGGCGCCATGTTGCTCGGCGTATTGAATAACGGACTGAACATGCTCGGGGTCTCGCCCTACGTTCAGAGCGTGATCAAAGGCGGAATCATTTTGCTGGCGATCTTTATCAGCCGTCAGCGCCATAAATAAACTCCTAACAAAAACAGGACCGAACACCATGGACAAGCACACCGAAATGCAAGCCGTCGTTTGCCACGGCCCCAAAGACTATCGCCTGGAACGCATCGGCAAACCCCAGGCCCGCGCCAATGAACTGGTAATCCGCATCGCCGCCTGTGGCATCTGCGCCAGTGACTGCAAGTGCCACTCGGGCGCGGCGATGTTCTGGGGCGGCGACAACCCTTGGGTCAAGGCGCCGGTGGTGCCGGGGCACGAGTTTTTTGGCTACGTGGTGGAAGCGGGCGAGGGCGCCGAAGAGCACTTCGAAGTCGCCGTAGGCGACAAGGTGATCGCCGAGCAGATCGTGCCCTGCGGCAAGTGCCGCTTCTGCAAATCGGGCAAGTACTGGATGTGCGAAGTGCACAACATCTTCGGCTTTCAGCGTGAAGTGGCCGAAGGTGGCATGGCCCAGTACATGCGTATCCCCAAGACCGCCATCGTGCACAAGATCCCCGAGTCGGTTTCGCTTGAAGACTCGGCGCTGGTGGAGCCTATGGCCTGCTCGATCCATACCGTCAACCGTGGCGAAATCCAGCTGGATGACGTGGTAGTGATTGCAGGTGCAGGCACTCTCGGGCTGTGTATGGTTCAGGTGGCTGCGCTGAAGACTCCGAAAAAACTGGTGGTGATCGACATGGTCGACGAACGTCTGGAACTGGCCAAGCAGTTCGGCGCCGACGTGGTGATCAACCCGTCCCGCGACAATGCCCGCGAGATCATCAACAGCCTCACCGATAACTATGGTTGCGACGTCTACATCGAAACCACCGGCGTGCCAGCCGGTGTCACCCAGGGCCTGGACCTGATCCGCAAGCTCGGGCGCTTTGTCGAGTTCAGCGTGTTCGGCGCCGAGACCAGTGTCGACTGGTCGATCATCGGCGACCGCAAGGAGCTGGACGTGCGTGGTGCGCACCTCGGCCCGTATTGCTACCCGATCGCCATCGACCTGTTCGAGCGCGGCCTGGTCACCTCCAAAGGTATCGTCACCCATGACTTCCCGCTGGACGACTTTGCCGAAGCCTTCGCGTTGGCCAATTCGACCAAATCGATCAAGGTGCTGTTGAAGCCGGTGGCCTGAAAAATGAACTACGTCATGGGTGTCGATATAGGAACCCAGAGCACCAAGGCGCTGCTGGTGGATGGTCAAGGCACGATCATCGCCCAGCACAGCCAGGGGTATCGCGTGGATACCCCGAAAGTGCGCTGGGCCGAACAATGGCCACAGGTCTGGCTGGATGCGGTCGAGGCCTGTGTGGCGCAGTGCATGGCCAAGTCGGGCGTGGCGGCGGAGCAGGTCAAGGCGCTGTGTATCAGCAGCTTGTACGGCGGTTCGGGGATTGCGGTGGATGCGCAGATGACGCCACTGCATCCGTGCCTGATCTGGATGGACCGCCGCGCCGGCGAGCAGGTGGCGTGGGTGCGTGAGAACGTGGACCTGGAGCGCTTGTTCGAAGTCACCGGCAACTCGGTGGACAGCTACTACGGCTTTGCCAAGATGCTCTGGCTCAAGCAGCACCAGCCCGAAGTATGGGCGAACACCCGCTACCTGCTGCCACCCAACAGCTACATCAACTGGTGCCTCACGGGCGAGTTGGCGGTGGACCATAGCAGTGCCGGCAACATCGGCGGTGTCTACGACGTGAAGGCGCGTGGTTGGTCTGCCGAAATGCTCGATGCGCTGGGCATACCGCAAGCGATGATGCCGGAGCGCCTGGTGTATTCCGCAGAAGTCGTAGGTGGTTTGTTGGCGGATTGGGCTGCGCGCCTGGGGCTCCAGGCGGGCACGCCGATCCTTGCCGGTGGTGTCGATGCGGCGATGGCGACATTGGCCGCGGGCGTGACACAGCCGGGCAATCACGTAGCCATGATCGGCACCAGCATGTGCTGGGGTTACTTGAACCAGCAGGTGGATGCCCATCACGGTTTGGTGAGCATGCCCCATGTCTACAACGGCCACCGCGACCTGTACATCTTCGGCGGAGCGATCACGGCCGGCGCCTCGGTCAGTTGGTTTCGTGAGCAGTTCTGCCAGGCCGAAGAGCAGCAGGCCCAGGCTACCGGCCAGGACAGCCTGGTGTTGCTGGAGCAAAGCGCGATGCGCATCCCGGCGGGCAGCGAGGGCCTGTTGTTCCTACCGTATCTGATGGGCGAACGCAGTCCGGTATGGGACGACCGCGCCAGCGGCAGTTTCGTCGGACTGAACCTGTATCACAGTCGCATTCACCTGTACCGCGCGGTGCTTGAAGGCGTGAGTTTTGCCCTGCGGCACAACATTGAAGCCGGTACACAAGGTGCGCATTCGCTGGACCCGCGCTTGATTGTGGTCGGCGGGGCGAGCCATTCGGATTTGTGGATGCAGATTATTGCGGATGTCACGCGTTACCCGGTTTACACCATTGTTCAGGAAGTGGAAGCCGCACTGGGTGCAGCGTTGCTGGCGGCGCACACGGTGGGGCTTGTTGATGACGGTGAAATGGAAAAGGGTTGGGTGCAGCTCGAGCTGCGGGCGCAGCCCAAGCGCGAAAATGTCATGACTTATGACCGGACGTTTGCCGAGTACTTGAAGCTGTATCCGGCGCTGAAACCGATCATGCACAACCTGCAAACCCACTGATTCAACACGGTCCGAAAATGTGGGAGCTGGCTTGCCTGCGATAGCAATCTTTCAGTCGGCGCATCATTGACTGATCTACCGCTATCGCAGGCAAGCCAGCTCCCACAGGGGACCCTCATTGTTCTTGAGATTGTGATCTATGAACGCAACCTTCGACTTCACCCACCACCGCATCCTCGTCACCGGCGCCAGCAGCGGCATTGGCCGCGAAATCGCGCAGCAGCTGATCGCCAGCGGCGCCGAGGTGTTCTCCCTTGGCCGCGACGTACAGGCACTGGCCCAACTCGGCTGTCACACTCTGTGCCTGGACATTGCCGACAGCGCCGCCCTCGACAAAGCCCTGCAAGGCCTGCCGCCACTCCATGGCCTGGTCAACTGCGCCGGTATCTCGCGCCTGGAACCCGCCGCCGCGATCAGCGCCGACGCGTTCGACCAAGTGATGAATGTCAACGCCCGTGCCGCCGCTCAGGTGGCCAGCCGGGTGGCTGCAGAAATGATAGAAGCGAAGATCGCAGGCAGCATCGTCAACGTTTCAAGCCAGGCCTCGCTGGTGGCCCTGGACGATCACCTCGGCTACTGCGCCTCCAAGGCCGCGCTGGATGCGATCACCCGCGTGCAATGCGCCGAATGGGGCCGCTTCGGCATTCGCGTCAACAGCGTCAACCCTACCGTGACGCTTACGCCGATGGCGACCATGGCCTGGTCCGACCCGGCCAAGCGCGACCCGGCACTGGCGGCGATTCCCTTGGGACGTTTCGCTGAAACGGCAGAAGTGGCGTTACCGGTGCTGTTCCTGCTCAGTGACGCCGCCAGCATGATCAGCGGCGTCAGCCTGCCCATCGACGGCGGCTACACCAGCCGCTAGCCGTTTTCCAACTGTCCGGCGATCACCACCTTGTCCCGTGGCTTGAACGGGTCTTCCAGGCGGTCGAGCAGCAGGCGTACCGCACTGCTGCCGGCCAGGGAGGCGTCATGGGCCACGCAAGCGATGGGTACGCCGAAGATATCGGCGAAGGGCAGACGATCGATGCCGCAGATGGTCAAGCTGTCATGGGCAATGTTGTGCATGCGCAACGCGCGCAAGGCGCCGAGGGTGATCAGTTGGTTGAAACCCATGATCGCGTCCGGCGCCGAGTGTTCGGCCAGGTAGTCGAGGGTATGCAGGTAGGACGGCATCAGCGTGTAGTCGCCGGCCTGCACTTCGACCTGCACCTCGGGGTGTTCGGCCAGGACTTCGCGCAGGCCTTTGAGGCGCTCCACCGTGATACGTGAGTGCTCGGGGCCAGTCAGTACAAGCAGGCGCTTGAGGTTGGGCGTCTGGCGCAGCAGGTAGTGCGCGGCCTGGATGCCGCTGTGATAATTGTCGAGCACCACGCGGCTGAACGGGCTGTCGTGGATCGTACGGTCGAGCAGCACTACCGGGGTTTTGCCGTTGCCCAGGCGCTCCAGGTAATCAGGCTGATAACTCGGCTCATCGGAGACCGGCGACAGGATGATCCCTGCCACGCGGTAGCCCAACAGGGTGTCCACGGCTTTGCTTTCCAGCTCTTCGAGTTCGTCGGTGTCCACCAGCATGATGGTATAGCCATGCTTTTTGGCCTCGCGTGAAATCGCCTTGATCATTTCGCTGTAGAACGGGTTGTCCACTGACGCGGTGATCACGCCGATGATCAGGCTCTCACTGCGCTTGAGCCCGCGCGCGAAGGCGTTGGGCACGTAGTCCAGCTCCCGCGCCACTTCGAGGATGCGCGCCAGGGTGGCGGGCTTGACCAAGTCGGGTTTGCTCAGCGCACGGGACACCGTGATGGTGGTCATGCCAACCCGTTTGGCGATGTCGCTGATGGTGACGGACTTTTTCTTGTTCATCGGTAAGGCTGCGAAAGGAAACATTCGCAGGCTAGCATGCGCGGCGGTATCCGGTGATTCAAATCAGTGGGTCCCAGCGCTGCGACCAATCACTTTCGGCCTTGACCACGCCGCGCAGCAGTTCCAATGCCTGCTGTAACACCGCCGAATCCCGCGCCCGTGAATACACCAGATAAGTCGGGAAGCTGAACTCCGGCGCCTTGGGCACGCGTTGCATCACGCCGCTGTCCAGGTAGCTCTGCACCACGCGGGTACGGAAGTAGCCGGCACCGCCATTTTCCAGGATGTATTGCAGCGCCAGCGGCCCCAGGTTGAAGCTCAAGGCTGCACGGGCTTTGTCGGGCAGCGCGGCATCGTGTTGCTGGCGAAAACCCGGGCCCCAGTCGATATACACGTACGGAGCCGGATTGCTCGCCAACTGCACCAGGATCAGTTTTTCTTCCAGCACCTGCTCCACCTGCAACCCCGGCCAGTATTGCGGTTGGAACACCAGGGCGGCATCCAGCACACCCAGTTCGAGCTGGCGCAGCAGGTATTCGCCTTCGCGCACCTCGGTTCGCAGCGCGTGCCCCGGGATCTGTTCGCGCAGGACCTGGGCCCAGCCGAGCATCAATGGGTTGCACAGGCTAACTTCGCCGCCGATATGCAGCACGTTGCGATAGCCCTCCGGCAGCGGCAGGTCGCGTTTTGCCGCTTCCCAGGTTTGCAGCAACTGGTTGGCATACACCACGAAGGCCTCGCCATCGGCGGTCAGTCTGGCACCTGCACGGTTGCGCACAAACAGCGTGCTGCCCAACTGGCTTTCCAGGCTTTTGACCCGTGCGGTAATGGCGGTCTGGGTGACGTGCAGCTTCTCGGCCGCCGCGGCCAGGCTGCCGCAGCGGGTGATTTCGAGGAAGGTGCGTGCCAGTTCGATGTCCATGAAGGCCCCTGGGAATGAATGGTGGACAGTGTAATGGAATGCAGTCAGTGTGGGAGCTGGCTTGCTCGCGAAGGCAGCCTGACAGCCGACTGCTATCTGACTGTTACCCCTCGATCCAAATGTGGGAGCTGGCTTGCCTGCGAAGGCGGCCTGACAGCCGACTAGGATGTTGGATCAGACTGAGTGCATATCCATTGCTGCTGTAACGGCCACTATTGGTTCCGCTCTTACAGCGGGTCACTTTTGGAAAGACCCAAAAGTAACCAAAAGGTCTTCGCCCCAACACTCGGCACCTCGCCTAGGCTCGGTGTGCCCGTAATCCGACAGGTATTTGGGGGGCCGCCGCCACGCGCCATCCATGGCGCGGGGCGGCTAAACCGGCATCCCTGCCGGTTTACCCCCCAAATCCCTGTCGAATTCCGGCCAGCGTGTTTGACGGGGCGCCTAAGATCAAGATCAAAAGCAAGAGCACGGCGGCCTGATAGCCGGCCTGAGTGGTTGGATCAAAGGCAGCTCCAGGGGAGTGCATTTCAGGTTGGGGGTTGTGGGGCTTGGAGGTGCTGGGTCGGGAAGGCCTTCGCGTAGGCGTGGCACACCCGCAACACCTGCTCGTCGGCAAACCGCGCGCCTACTACATGCAATCCCACCGGCAAGCCGTTCGCTGCCAACCCACACGGCACCGATGCCGCCGGTTGCTGCGTGAGGTTGAAGGGATAGGTAAACGGCGTCCACTCGGTCCACTCCTGTAAACCCGAGCCCGGTGGCACGTCGTGCCCGGCGGTGAACGCGGTGATCGGCATCATCGGCGACACCAGTACATCGTAGTGCTCATGGAACGCGGCCATGCGCGCCACCAGCGCTGCGCGTGCTTCAAGGGCTGCGCTGAAGTCATCCAGGCTCAATCGTTCGCCGCGTTGGGCGATGCGCAACAGACCGGGGTCCAGCAGCTGTCTTTGCGCCTCGCTCATGGCGCCGGTCAGGCGTGCAGCGCCGGCTGCCCATAAGGTGCTGAAGACGTCCAACGGGTCACTGAAACCGGGGTCGATCTGCTCGACATGGGCGCCCAGTTGTTTCAGGCCTCGAACCGCCTCTGCGACCACCTTCGCCACTTGCGGGTCGACATCCACGTAACCGAAGTTCGGGCTGTAGGCCACGCGCAACCCTTTCAAATCGGCCGCGTCCGACAACCACGGCGTGGTCCTCGGTGCGCCGATCAAGCCATCTCGTGCATCCGGCTGGGCGATGGTCTGCAGCATCAATACGCTGTCTTCCACCGTGCGGGTCATCGGCCCCAGGTGCGACAGAATCGTCATGGAGCTGGCCGGCCATTGCGGCACATAGCCAAACGTCGGCTTGATGCCGAAGGTGCCGGTAAACGCGCAGGGAATGCGGATCGAACCGCCGGCATCACTGCCCTGATGCAGCACACCCAGGTTCAATGCCGCCGCTGCCCCCGCGCCGCCCGACGAGCCGCCTGCCGTGGTGCGTGTGTCCCATGGGTTACGGGTGATGCCATACAACGGGTTATCGGTGACGCCTTTCCAGCCGAACTCCGGGGTCGTGGTCTTGCCCAGCAGCACCGCACCGGCCTTGCGCATGAAGGCTGTGAAGGGCGCGTCGACGTCCCACGGGCCCTCGGCGGTGGAGGTGCGTGAGCCCTTGCGGGTGGGCATGCCGACCGTCAGCGTCAGGTCTTTGATGGAAGACGGCACACCGTCCAACGGCCCGCAGGGTTGACCGGTGAGCCAGCGTTGTTCAGAAGCTCGCGCGGCATTCAGCGCGCCTTCCGGGTCCACGTGGCAGTAGGCATTCACTACCGGATTGAAGCGTTCGATGCGCAGCAAGGCGTCTTCGGTGACCTCCACCGGCGACAAGGTCTTGTCGCGAAAATGCTGCAGCAGTTGCACCGCTGTCAGTTGGCCAATCTCACTCATGCCACATCCTCCTGAGCCGCATTGACCATGGCGCGCAGCAACACCGCGCAGCCCGCCGCCAGGTCGTCTGGCGCGGCGTTTTCGATTTCGTTATGGCTGATGCCGCCTTCGCACGGCACAAAAATCATCCCGGCCGGGCCCAGTTCGGCGACGAAAATCGCGTCGTGTCCCGCACCGCTGACGATGTCCATATGGCTCAAGCCCAAGGCCTTGGCGCCCTCGCGTACAGCGTTGACACAGGACGGGTTGAAGTCCAGCGGCGGAAAGTCGGCAGTGGGCGTCAGCTCAAAGGTCAGGCCATGCTGTTTCGCGGTGGCTTCGATCACGCCGCGCACTTCATCGACCATGGCTTGCAGCTTGTCCGCGTGCAGGTGACGCAGGTCGAGCGTCATGTGCACCTGGCCGGGAATCACATTGCGCGAACCGGGGTGCAGGCTCAGGCAACCGACGGTGCCACAGGCGTGGGGTTGCTGTTGATGGGCGATGCGGTTGACCGCGCTGACCACCTCGGCGGCGCCCACCAGGGCGTCCTTGCGCAGGTGCATCGGCGTCGGGCCGGCGTGGGCTTCGACGCCGGTGAAGGTCAAGTCGAACCACTTCTGGCCCAGGCAGCCCATGACCACACCGATCGTGGTGGCCTGGTCTTCCAGCACCGGGCCCTGTTCGATATGCGCTTCGAAATACGCACCCACCGGGTGGCCGAGTACCGCGCGGGAACCTGCATAACCGATGCGCTGCAGTTCAGCGCCGACCGACAGGCCCTGCTCGTCAAGCTTGTCGAGGGTGTCCTGCAGGTCGAACTTACCGGCAAACACTCCGGAGCCCATCATGCAGGGCGGGAAGCGCGAGCCTTCTTCGTTGGTCCATACCACCACTTCGATCGGCGCTTCGGTTTCGATCTTCAAATCATTCAGGGTACGGATCACCTCCAGTCCCGCCATCACCCCGTAGCAACCGTCGAACTTGCCGCCGGTGGGTTGAGTATCGATATGGCTGCCAGTCATCACTGGAGGCAGGGCCGGATTGCGCCCGGCACGGCGTGCAAAGATGTTGCCGATGGCGTCGACACTGACGCTGCACCCGGCGGCCTCGCACCATTGCACAAACAGGTCGCGGGCCTGGCGATCCAGGTCGGTGAGTGCCAGGCGACACACACCACCTTTCGCCGTGGCGCCGAGTTGGGCCAGGTCCATCAAGGATTGCCACAGGCGGTCGCGGTTGATCAGCGGGGCGTTGCTCTTGAGCGGTTGCGCAAAACTATTCATCAGCAGTCTCCGGTCAGGCACTCAGGGCCAAATAGCGGTTTTTGATGGTCGGGTCGGCGCGGAAGGCTTCGGCGCTGCCCTCGTAGACCACGCGGCCCTGTTCAAGCACGAAATGGCGGTCGGCGAGCTTGTCGCAGACCATCAGGTTCTGTTCCACCAGTAGCACCGGCAGGCCGTCGTCCTTGACCTTGCGCAGGATCTTCACCAACTCATCGACAATCACCGGAGCCAGGCCTTCGGTGGGCTCGTCGAGGATCAGCAGCTTGGGGTCGTTGAGCAGGGCGCGGGCGATGGCGAGCATCTGTTGCTCGCCACCGGACAACGCGTGGCCGGCGTTTTTGCGGCGCTCCTTGAGGCGCGGGAACATGGCGTACACGTCTTCCAGCTGCCAACGGCTGGTCTTGCGCGCGGCGATGCGCAGGTTTTCCTCGACGGTGAGCAGGCGGAAAATCCCGCGATTTTCCGGCACCAATGCCAGGCCCTGACGGGCGATTTCGAATATCTTCTGGCCCACCAGCGCCTGGCCGTTAAAGTGGATCTGGCCCTGGCGCGGGCAGATGATGCCGAGGATGCTGCGCAAGGTGGTGGTCTTGCCGGCGCCATTACGACCCAGCAGTGTCACCAGTTCACCGGGGTTGACGGTCAGTGACACGCCTTCCAGCACATGGCTCTTGTCGTAGTAGGAATGGATGTTCTCGACGATCAGCATCAGGCAGCCTCCCCAAGGTAAGCGGTGCGCACACGTTCATCGGCACGCACGAACTCCGGCGTACCTTCCACCAGAATCTGCCCGTGGCTCATCACCGTGATGCGTTGGCTGATGGACATGACAATGCTCATGTTGTGTTCGATCAGCAGCACCGTGTGGTCGCGGCCGAGGTCGCTGATCAATTGGGTCATGATCGGGATATCGTCGATGCCCATGCCCGAGGTAGGTTCGTCGAGCATCAGCAGTTTGGGCTTGGAGCAGATCGACATGCCCACCTCCAGAACCCGCTGCTGGCCGTGGGACAACTCACCGGCCAGGGTGTCGGCGCGGGTAGTGAGTTGCAGGCGTTCCAGCACCTGGTCGGCCATTTCCAGGTGTTCGCGCTTGCTGTCCACCCGACGCCAGAAATTCAGGGCGCGCGCACCGTCTCGTCCCTGGGCGGCGAGGCGCAGGTTTTCGCGCACGCTGAGGTTCTGGAACAGGCTGGTGAGTTGGAACGAGCGCGCCATGCCCAGGCCGACGCGGCCGTGGGCGGGCTTGCGCATCAGGTTCTTGCCGTCGAAATGAATCGCCCCGGCGGTGGCCTGGCGTTCGCCGGTGAGGCAGTGGAACAGGCTGGTCTTGCCCGCGCCGTTGGGCCCGATGATGGTGTGGATGGTGCCGGCCTCGACTTTGAGGTTCACGCCGTTTACCGCGCGGAACGCGCCATAGGCCAGTTCCAGGTCTTTGGTTTCCAGCAGCATGCTCATAGCCCTTCCTCCTTGGCGACGACGACGGTCTTGCGATTGCCGCGTACCTTTTCGAACAGCGACGCCAGGCCGCCCCACAAACCGCCGCGCATGAAGATCACCACCAGGATCAGGATCACCCCGAGCAGCATCAGCCAGCGTGGCCACAGGTCGGAGAGGAAATCCCCGAGCAGCACGATGGAGCCGGCGCCCAGCAGAGAGCCGAACAACGAGCCGGTGCCGCCGACGATGGTCATGATCAGGATGTTCTCCGACATCGCGAGGTCGATGTTTGACAGCGGCACAAAGTGCAGCAGCATGGCGTACAGCGCCCCGGCAATCCCGGTGACCGCGCCGGACAGCACAAACACCAGGATCTTGAAGTGCCGTGTGTCGTAGCCGATGGCCGAGGCGCGGGTTTCGTTTTCGCGGATCGCCATCAAGGTGCTGCCGAACGGCGAGGCGATCACACGGCGAGCGCCGATGAAGATCAACAGGAACAGCACCGCGACAAAACCGTAGAAGGCACGGGCATCGCTGAGCGACAGCAGCACGCTTTCACCCACGCGGATCTCCGGGCGCGGCACGCTGAGCAGGCCGTTGTCGCCTCCGGTCCAGTCGCTGAGGGTGTAGGCGACGAAGTAGGCCATCTGGCTGAACGCCAGGGTCAGCATCACGAAGTAGATGCCGGTGCGACGGATCGCCAGGGCGCCCACCAGCAAGGCCAGGAACCCGCCTGCGATGGCGGCGCCGAGCAGTGCAGTGAACAGGCCCAGTTGCAGATGGATCATCAGCAGCGCTGCGCAGTAGGCGCCGGCCCCGAAGAAGATGCCTTGGCCGAACGACAGCAGCCCGGTGTAGCCCAGCAACAGGTTGCAGGCGAGGGCGGCCATGGCAAAGATCAGGATCTCGGTGGCCAGGGTTGCCGACGGCAAGATCAGCGGCAGGCCGATCAGTACCGCCAACACCCATAGCAACATTGCGCGCGATTGCGTCTTGGCAAACGGCAGGGGATTTTTCTCGCTCATGTCAGGCTCTCCCGAACAGGCCGTAGGGACGGACCAGAATCACCACGGCCATCGCGCCGTAGATCATCAGGCTCGCACCCTGGGGCCAGAGTGTGGTCATCAGGCTTTGCACCACGCCCACCAGCAAACCGCCGACCAGCGCACCGCTGAACGAGCCCATGCCGCCGATCACCACCACCACGAAGGCCACGCCGAGAATTTCCGGGCCGACAAAGGGCTGCGCACCGCGCAACGGTGCGAACAGCACGCCCGCGACACCGGCCAGGGCCACGCCGAGGGCGAAGGTCATGGAGAACAGGCGGAAAATATTGGTGCCCAGCAGCGACACGGTTTCGGTGCTTTCACTGCCGGCGCGCACCAGGGCGCCGAAGCGTGTGCGTTCGAGCAGCAGCCACAGGCCCAGGCCGACCAGCCCCGAGAACACGATGAGGAACAGTCGGTAGTAGGGGTACACGAAGTCGCCCACCACCAGCACGCCGCGCAGCAGTTCCGGCACGGCGACACTCTTGCCCACCGGGCCCCAGATCATCACGCTGGCTTCCTGGATGATCAGTGCAATACCCAGGGTCACCAGGATCTGGAACATGTGCGGCAAGTGATAGATCCGCTGGATCAGCAAGCGCTCGATGGCCCAGGCCAACGCGGCCACCACCAGCGGCGCGATCAGCAGCGCCAGCCAGAAGTTGCCGGTGAGGCTCACGGCGGTGTAGCAGATGTAGGCACCCAACAGGAAGAACGCGCCGTGGGCGAAGTTGACGAAGTTGAGCAGGCCGAAAATGATCGTCAGCCCGACCGCGATCAGGAAGTAGATCATCCCCAACCCAAGACCGTTGAGGATCTGGAACAGGTAAAGATTAAGCATGCAGGAACCCTCGGCAGGACGCCGCTTGCGCGGCCCTGCGCTACAAAATTCAGGGGATCAGCCGAGCGTGCAGCCCGTGGCTTCCACCGGCGGGAACGACTGGCCGGCGCTGAGCACCTTGGCTAGGTCATCCTTGTCGGCCATGTCGGCAGTGGCCTTGCCGATCAAAAGGTAGTAATCCTTGATGACCTGATGGTCGCCGGCGCGGATCGACTCTTTGCCGGTGGGCCCTTCGTAGCTCAGGCCCTGCATGGCCTTGGCCACGGTTTTTCCATCGAAGCTGCCGGTTGAGACGATAGTTTCGAGCATGACCTTGGTGCTGATGTAATCGGCAGCCAGCGGGTAGGTGGGGTTGATGCCGTATTTGGCCTGGGTGAGCTTGACCAGTTCACGGTTGAGCGGCGTGTCGACCTGGTGCCAGTACTGCGCGCCGAGGTACACGCCTTCCAATACATCGCTGCCCAATTCCTGGAACTGGTCGAGGCCGGCGGACCACACCAGCAGCACTTTCATGCGTTCCTTGATACCGAAGTTCACTGCCTGGCGCAGGGTATTGGACGACTGGCTGCCGAAGTTGAGCAGCACCAGCACATCGGGCTTGGCGGCGATAGCGTTGGTCAGGTAGCCGGAGAACTCCTGTTCCTGCAACGAGTGGTAACTGTTGCCGATGTGTTCCAGGCCGTTTTCCTTGAGCACATTCTTGGCGCCTTGCAGCAGCGCTTCGCCAAACACGTATTGCGGGGTAATGGTGTACCAGCGCTTGGCGTCCGGCAGCAGCTTGATCAGCGGCACCATGGTTTCGCGGATCGCGCCGTAGGTGGGCACCGACCAGCGAAACGTCGCGTGGTTGCAGTCAGAGCCGGTGACTTCATCTGCGCCCACCGGGGTCATGAACACGCCACCGACCTTGTCCACTTCCTTGGCCACCGCCAGTGCCGACGACGACAGGGTACAGCCCTGGAAGAACCGCGCACCGTCCTGCTGGATGGCTTCCTGCACCTTGCGCACGGCCTTGCCGGCGTTGCCTTCGGTGTCGATGACCTTGTAGTTCAACGGACGGCCGAGCACCTCGGGGTGCTGTTCCACCGCCAGGCGCGAACCCATGTCGGCAAACTTGCCATAACTGGCAAAAGCGCCAGACATGGACTTGAGGCCGTAAAAGGTAAAGGGCTCGGCGGCGAATGCCGAACGCACGCTCAGCGGGAGGCTGAGGGCGGCGGCTGCGGTAAGACTGGCTTTCAACAACGTACGACGCTGCATGGGGTGACTCCCTGGTTTAGTTATTGGCAGGAGTGGCAATGGCGATACGGTGGAGCAAGGGCCTGTGGGCAGGCCTGTTATTGGTTGGGGCAAACGCACTAACGGTTGGAACTGGATCGAGTGTGGGAGCTGGCTTGCCTGCGATGCAGGCGCCTCGGTGTTTCTGTCAAACCGAGTCGATGCATTCGCAGGCAAGCCAGCTCCCACATTGATCGGGTTTGCACAGTCGGTACCCTGGTGTTTTCAGTGGTGGTGGTCGAACTCCAATAGGAAGTGAGGACTGACCTGGCCTTCAAGGGCGGTCATGTGGTGTTCGGCATCACACATGTGTTCATGCATCAAGTTACGCACGGCGCTTTCATCCCCGGCACGAAAAGCGATCAGCAACTGCTTGTGATAGTCGAGGTTGGCCGCATCGAACTGCTTGCGCTTGGGCTTGTAGGCTTTTTTCAGCACCACCAGGTCGCGCAGCAAGTCGTTGAGGAACTGCGCCATGAAACTCAGCAGTGGATTGGGGCAGGCCCTGGCCAAAAGGTTATGGAACTCCAGTTCCGCCAGGCGTTGCTCGCGTTGGCCGGCCTCGCTGTCTTCCGGTGCGCTACAGAAATCCACGTTGTCTTGCAGGGCCTGGTAGTCGTCTTCGCTGAGTCGCCCGAGCACCGACACCGCCAATTCCACCTCGATGACTTTGCGCAACTGGTACACCTGCTCGCCGTCCAGGTGCTGGAAGTGCAGGTAGTTGCGCAGCGCGCGGCTGGCCGGTTCGGTGCCCGCCTGGTTCAGGTATGCACCACCGCTGGGGCCGGTGCGCGTGCTCACCAGGCCTTCCACTTCGAGGGCCTTCAGCGCTTCGCGGGCCGAGCCCTTGGAGCACTGGAAGCTTTCCATCAGCTCGCGTTCGGTGGGCAGCCGGTCGCCGGGCTTCAAGGCGTCGGTGACGATGGAGCGCTTGACCGACTCGACAATCACATCGGACAACTTCTGGCGTTTACGTCGTAGCGGGCGACTTAGCATGGGTTCGATTTATCGTATTAATGCGGATAAATAGCACTTAATAGCGATCGGAATACAGCGTCAACGCTGGGTGTCGTTTTCGATGGCAACAGGTCGCAAACGGATGGCTATTCGTCGGTTCCTCGGTCAAGACAGCGCGTTGAGGGCGGTGGTTGCTTGCCGTAGACCAGAAAGTCGCCCACCCAGCGGTTGATGCAAGCGCTGTCTTGCTGGGTGGGCTCTTTAAGACGCAGATGTTCGACAAAAGGATTGGCTGCTTCGGCCTGTTGCGCGTTGACCAGCACCATGCGCATCACCCGTTCGGGAAACAGCGTGGCGTATCGGCTGCCTAAACGGGTGGCATCAGCATTACCCAGGTAAAGCAGTTGGGCGTCGCCCAGTTGGGTGCGGACAAACTCCATGTCCTGAGCGGCCTGTTCGACGCCGTTTTCGTTGCCAAGGTCGCGAGGGGTGAGCTCGATGACATCGTAACGGTTGATCAGCGTGCGATACGCCGGGTTGGAGTAGGCGCCCCAGAGGCTGGTCAGGTGGATGGCAAACGTACCGCCCTGGTTTCTTTTGGGTGCGTCGCCGGCCTGGGCAAACACCACGCCTTCCCGGTTCAATGGGTCACGGGCGCCGACACGAGTCACGTAGAGGCGCAGGCTGCCTTGCCGGGGGGCGGCATGGTTGCGCGGTACGCTCACAGTGCCGCATTGGGTACGTTGTAGCACTTCCGGGTCCAGGCGTTCAGCGGCGGGCAAGGGGCAGTCCAGCAGCCAGTCGATAGCGGTAGGTTGGATCAACGGCTGGGCACAGCTTGAGGTCACCCAAAGGCAGGCGTACGCCAGGTATTTTGCAACAGCCATCAAGAGATCCTGGGAAACCGTGTGATAACGGCTTTTTTACCAAGGACCTCTGGTCGAAAAATGTAGTGTGAGAAGACAGCTTGTGTACGAAATCGGAGTTTTGTTTATCGGATCTGTGTCTGCCAGCCGCCGCCCAACGCCTTGTACAACGCGATGCTGGCCTGCAGGCGCGATAGCCGCAGCTGCACGTTCTGGTCTTGAGCCGCGTATAAGGTGCGCTGGGTTTCCAGTACGGTGAGCAGGTCTTCGGCGCCTGCCTGG
The DNA here is from genome assembly GCF_059421065.1 of Pseudomonas sp. GW821-FHT03A09. Taxonomy (NCBI): domain Bacteria; kingdom Pseudomonadati; phylum Pseudomonadota; class Gammaproteobacteria; order Pseudomonadales; family Pseudomonadaceae; genus Pseudomonas; species Pseudomonas sp. GW821-FHT03A09. Next base: position 147,932 of record NZ_JBWKUX010000003.1, read on the forward strand.
TAGCGGCTTTCGGCGATCTGGAAAGCCGTCTGCGCTTGCTGCAGTTCTTCGGCTTGCCATTGGCGCTGCTGGTCCAGGCGCGTGATGCTGCTCAGGGATTTTTCCACATCGGCAAAGCCATTGATGATTGCGCCGCGGTAAGTCTGCAACAGCTCATCCTGGCGTGCGCGGGCTTTATCGCGCTCGGCGGTTAAACGGCCGTTGTTGAAAATCGGCGCGACCAGTCCGGACGTCAGGTTGTAGAACGGGCTGCGCAGGATCTCTTCGGCCTTGGACGACCCCGAGCCCAGCGTTGCGCCCAAGGTCACGGTGGGCAGCATCGCTGCACGGGCCACCGTGACGTTGGCACTGGCCGCCGCCAGCTGTGCTTCGGCCTGGGCGAGATCGGGGCGACGGCTCAATAATTGGCTGGGGACGCCGGCGCCGATTGTCGGCCAGGTCAGGGCCTGGAACGGTTCGCTGCCCAGGTCCAGGGTTTGCACCGGCTGGCCGAGCAGGGCGGCGAGGGTGATCCGGGATTCCTCGGCCACCTGCTGGATCAACGGCAGTTGCCGTTGCTGGCTGGCCACCAGGCTTTTCTGCTGGGCCAGTTCCAGGGCGGTAGCGGACCCGGCATCAAAGCGGGTTTGCACCAGGTTCAACACGTTGCGCGCATTCGCCAGGTTCAGCTCGGCGATCTGCAGGCGTTGGCGCGCGGCGAGGGTTTGCGCGTAACGGTCGGCCACGTTGCTAAGCAGGGTCAGCTCCACGGTGGCCTGGTCGAACTCACTGGCGTGCAAGGTGTACAGCGCACTGTCCCGGGCGGCGGCGCGGCCACCCCAGAAGTCCAGCTCGTAACTGGCGGTGAGGTTGGCACCGAAGCTGTCCACGGTATTGTTGTTTTCGGTGGCATCCAACGACGAGTTGCCACTGCCGTGCAGCAGTTTTTCGCGGCTGGCGGTCAGGTTGAATTTCACCTCGGGCAACAACGGCGCTCCGGCGATCACCGCGCTGGCCTGGGCCTGGCGCACCCGTGCCATGGCGGCGGCCACGTCGAAACTGTCACGGCGTGCCTGGTCGATCAGTCGGTTGAGTGACGCGCTGCCAAACTGCGTCCACCAGCGTTGGTTGCTCGTTTGGGCTGCCTCACGTTCCGCGTACTGCCAAGTGGTGGGCGCTGCGATGCCGTTGTCCATGGCCGGTGGGCTGCCGGTGCAGGCACTGAGCAACAGGCACAGGCTGAGCGCGGAAAGCGGGAAACGATTATTCACTGGTCAACGCCTTAACCGGATCGAGCCGGGCTGCTTTACGGGCCGGCATAAAGCCGAATACGACACCGGTGACCAGCGCACAGCCAAACGCACCCGCCACCGCCACCAGGGAAAACTGCACCGCCACCTGGGCCAGCACCAGCACACCGCCCACCAACAGCGCCAGGCCGATGCCGCACAGGCCGCCGACTACCGAGAGCATCACCGCCTCGGTCAGGAACTGGCGCAGAATGTCGCGCTGGCGCGCCCCGGTGGCCATGCGGATACCGATTTCACGGGTGCGTTCACGCACGGTCATCAACATGATGTTCATCACGCCGATTCCACCCACCAGCAGCGAAATCGCGGCAATCGAGCCGAGCATCAGCGACAGGGTGTTCTGGGTCCGGGCTTCGGCCTGGATCATCGCGGCGTTGTTGGTCAGGTGATAGTCGGGTTTGCCGTGGTGCAGGCGCTTGAGCAATTGGTCGATAGCCTGCTCGGCATCGTGGACACGGCTGGCATCGGCGGCGGCAATCACCACGTATTCCGGGTTGTAGCTGCCAAACAGGCGAATGCTCGCGGCGGAGTAGGGGATGGCGATGCGGTCGTCACTGTCTTTGTTGCCGGAACTGGAGCCTTTCTCCTGGAGCACACCGACGACTTGGAAGGGCACGTTTTCGATCAGGATGTATTGACCGATGGGGCTGATCAAACCTTTGAACAGCTTGTCGCGTACCCGGGCGCCGATGACGGCCACCGTGGCGGCATTGCGCTCGTCGGCTTCGGTGAAGTAGCTGCCTTCCACCACCGGCCAGTTGAAGATGGTCGGGAAGTTGGTGTCATTGCCGCCCACATAAGCCATGTAGTCGATATTGCCGAAGCGCACCCCAGCGTCGGCGCCGTTGACCGGCATGATCCGCTTGACCTGCGGCAGGGTGGCCAGGGCCGCCACGTCCTGCGGGGTAATGATGCCCAGTGGCGTGCGCGGGTTCGGCGAGGAGCCACTGACATACAAAATGTTCGAGCCGAATGCACCCATTTGCGCCATCACCTGGCGCTTGCTGCCTTCGCCCACCGCCAGCATCACCACCACCGACGCGACGCCGATGATGATCCCCAGTAGCGTCAGTGCGGTGCGGAAGCGGTTGATCCACATCACCCGCCACGCGGCGCGGATGGCGTCGAGCAGTTCGGCCTTCCAGGCGCCGTTATGTTCGGCGCCGTCGGCCAGGCGCTGACGCAGGTCTACGGCTTGCAGGGCGCCGGTGGTGAGGGTGGGGGCAGGGGGGCTTTCACTGGCCGAGTCGCTGATGATCAGGCCATCGCGAATCTCGATGATGCGGTTGGCCCTTGCCGCCACATCGCGGTCATGGGTGATCAGGATGACCACGTGGCCCTGGCTCGCCAGTTCGTCCAGCAGGGTCATCACCTCGGCGCCGCTGTGGCTGTCGAGGGCACCGGTGGGTTCGTCGGCGAGGATGATATGCCCGCCGTTCATCAGCGCCCGGGCTATCGACACCCGTTGCTGCTGGCCACCGGAAAGCTGGTGCGGGCGGTTGCCCGTGCGCTCGGCCAGGCCCAGTCGCGTGAGCAGGGCGTTGGCGCGGGTGTGGCGTTCGGCGGCGCTGATGCCGGCATAGATCGCCGGCATCTCGACGTTTTCCTGGGCGGAGCCCGACGGGATCAGGTGATAACCCTGGAACACGAAGCCGAACGCTTCGCGGCGCAGCCAGGCCAGTGCATCGCTGTCCAGGTGGGCGACGTTTTCGCCGGCAAACAGGTACTCGCCTTCGGTCGGGCGGTCGAGGCAGCCGAGGATATTCATCAGCGTGGATTTGCCGGAACCGGACGCACCGACGATAGCGACGAATTCCCCGGCGTGAATCGACAGGTCGATACCGCGCAACACGTCGACCTGCGGGCTGTCACCGCCGCCGTAGGATTTGCGGATGTGTTTGAGTTCGATCAGGGGCGTGGTCAACTCAACCCCCGTTGCTGTCGGCCGGGCCGATTAACAGGTGATCGCCTTCGCGCAGGCCGTCCAGCACTTCGACCCGCAGGCGGTCGCTGATACCCAGGCGCACTTCGCGGTCTTCGATGCTGCCGTTTTTCGCCACGACCCGGGCGATCTGCCGGTCGGCATTGGCGGTGCCTTGCAGGGCGGCGACGGGCACGGTCAGGGCGTCCTTGACGTGGCTGGCGACGAAAAATACCTGGGCGGTCATCTCGGCCATCAGCGCGTTATCGGCGTTGTCCACATCCAGCAATACGGTGTACAGCACCACTCGGCCACTGCCGCTTTTGCTTGTGCTGCTGGGGTTGCCGCCGCCCTGGCTGGTTTCGTTGAGTGGCTTGGGCGGGATCGGCAGGATCTGCCGCACGGTGCTGGTCCAGCGTCGGTTGCCGTCGCTCAAGGTGGTGAAGTAGGCCGTCATGCCGGGTTTGACATGGCCGATGTCGGCTTCCGACACCTCGGCCCACACCGTCATCGGCGACAACCTGGCGATACGCAGGATCAGCGGCGTTTGTTGCTGTGCATTGAGGGTCTGGCCGACGCGTGCATCCACGGCTACCACAGTGCCATCCATCGGCGCGAAGATCCGCGTGTAACCCAGCTCGGCTTCGTCACTGCGCAGGCTGGCCTGGGCCTGGCGAATCTGCGCCTGGAACATGTCGACCCGCGCCTGGGTGGCACTCAGCTCGGCCTGGGCGGTTTGCACATCTTCTTCACGCGTGGCGTTACCTGCGGCCAGGCGTTGCTGGCGCTGGTACTTCTGGCGTGCCAAGGCATGCTGGGCTTTCTGTTCCTGCAACTGGGCCTTGAGGTTTTCGATGGCGTAGCGGCTGGCATCGAGCTTGGCTTTTTGCGTGGACGGGTCGATCTCCACCAGCAACTGGCCGGCCTTGACCTGATCGCCGGCCTCGACATGGATCTTCTGGATCTGCCCGGAGGCTTGGGCGCCCACGTCGACATAACGTCGCGGTTGCAGGGTGCCCAGGGCCGTGACGCTGTTTTCGATACTGCCACGGGTCACGGTGACGGTGGCGTAGGTGTCACGGCCGGGTGGGAGAGCCTGCCAGGCGGCAACCGCGATGATGGGGATCAGGCACGCTGCAACCAGCAGGGCGCGTCGGGCAGGTCGAGGGCGTTTCATGCTTAGGTTCCAGCCAGGAAAGATCGGGGCGCAGTTGCGCAGAGCTGACAGGTAAACGAGGAAAATGGCTGGATATTTAGGCTGTTACATAAGCAGTTACAGCTTGTTCGAAGAAAAAAAACCACCGTTGAGGCAAGACTTGTTTAAAAGTAGATGAGAATTACTATAAATTGCACGCACTCAAACTGCCATCATCGATGGGCTGTCTTCGTTAGCACGCAAGGGTCGGATGCCGTTCACCCGACGGTCGGGAGTCATGTTGGAAAACTACTATCGCGAGCTGGTGTGTTTCCTCAACGCCAAGCTGGGCAACCGTCAGGTGGCCGAGGATGTGGTGCATGACGCTTATGTCCGCGTGCTGGAGCGGTCGAGCGATACGCCGATCGAACAGCCGCGCGCATTTCTGTACCGCACGGCACTGAACCTGGTGATCGACGGCCATCGGCGCAATGCGTTGCGCCAGGCCGAGCCCCTGGAGGTGCTGGACAGCGAAGAGCGTTTCGCCACCGGTTCGCCGCACACCTGTCACGACCAGGAACAGCGCATTGAAATGCTGGAGCGCGCCCTGGCCGAGTTACCGGCCGCCTGTCGCGACAGTTTCCTGCTGCGCAAGCTCGATGGGCTGTCCCACCCGCAAATCGCCGAACGCCTGAGTATTTCCCGCAGCCTGGTGGAAAAACACATCGTCAACGCCATGAAACATTGCCGGGTGCGGATGCGCGAGTGGGACGCGCACTGATCGCTAATTGGTTAAATTTTATTTCACTGTCCTCGTTTCCTATCAACACAGGACCTGATGTTCGGGTCTCGAAGGTATTCCCGCCCCACCGCCAAGGGGCTTATCCAGAGGACACTGGAATGACACAGGCAATTGCTTCGCCCGCGGTTCATGACCTGATCGGTATCGGTTTCGGCCCTTCGAACCTGGCGCTGGCCATCGCCCTCCAGGAGCGCGAAAAAGCCCAGGGCAAACTGGACGTACTGTTTCTCGACAAGCAGGCTGACTACCGCTGGCATGGCAATACCCTAGTCACCCAGAGTGAGCTGCAGATCTCGTTCCTCAAGGATCTGGTGACGCTGCGCAACCCCACCAGCCCTTACTCGTTCGTCAATTACCTGAAAGCCCACGACCGCCTGGTGGAATTTATCAACCTGGGCACGTTTTACCCGTGCCGCATGGAGTACAACGACTACCTGCGTTGGGTGGCTGGACAGTTCCAGGCCCAGGCGCGCTATGGCGAGGAGGTGCTGGCCATCGAGCCGATCCTGCACCAGCAGCAGGTCGAGGCGCTGCGGGTGATTTCCCGCGATGCCATGGGTGAGCAACATGTGCGCACCACGCGTTCCGTGGTGGTGAGCCCTGGCGGTACGCCGCGTGTGCCCGAAGCGTTCAAAGGCCTCAAGGATGATGGCCGGGTGTTCCATCATTCCCAATACCTGGAGCGCATGGCCACCCAGCCGTGTGTCGAAGGCAAGGCGATGCGTATCGCGATCATTGGCGGTGGCCAGAGCGCGGCCGAGGCCTTTATCGACTTGAACGACAGCTTCCCCTCGGTGCAGGTCGACATGATCCTGCGCGGTTCGGCGCTCAAGCCGGCGGATGACAGCCCGTTCGTCAACGAAGTGTTCTCGCCGGCCTTTACCGACCTGGTGTTCCAGCAAGTCGGTGCCGAGCGTGAACGGTTGGTGGCCGAGTACCAGAACACCAACTATTCGGTGGTGGACCTGGACCTGATCGAGCGCATCTACGGTATCTTCTACCGCCAGAAAGTCTCCGGTATTGCCCGCCAGGCGTTCCGCACCATGACCGTGGTCGAGAAAGCCACCGCCAGCGCGCTGGGTATCGAGCTGGCCTTGCGCGACAATGCCACCGGTGAAACCAGTGTCAGCCATTACGATGCTGTGATCCTCGCCACCGGTTACGAACGCCAGAAGCACCGCGAGCTGCTGGCGCCTTTGCAGACCTACATGGGCGACTTCGAAGTGGCCCGCGATTACCGCATCATCACCGATGAGCGTTGCAAGGCTGGCGTCTACATACAGGGCTTCAGCCAGGCCAGTCATGGCTTGAGCGATACCTTGCTGTCGGTGCTGCCGATTCGCGCGGATGAGATCGCGGCGTCGCTGTTTGAGCATGATCGCCATCGTGGCAAGGGGCGCTCGGTGCAAGACCTGTTGCTGGCCACCGCCAGCTGACACGCTGCACTTGTGACAAGGAGGGTTGGCTGATACTGTACAAAAAACCAGTATCGGTAGCCCTCCATGCAGTTGATCGAAAAACTCAGCATCCTCGCCGACGCCGCCAAGTACGACGCTTCCTGTGCCAGCAGTGGCGCTCCCAAGCGCAGTTCCGAGGGCAAGGCCGGGCTGGGTTCCACCGATGGCATGGGCATCTGCCACAGCTACACCCCGGACGGGCGCTGCGTGTCGCTGCTCAAGGTGTTGCTCACCAACTTCTGCCTCTACGACTGCCAGTATTGCGTCAACCGCCGCTCCAGCGACGTGCCCCGCGCACGCTTCAGCCCGGAGGAGGTGGTTACCCTGACGTTGGATTTCTACCGGCGTAATTGCGTCAGCGGGCTGTTTCTCAGCTCGGGCATCATCCGTTCGGCCGACTACACCATGGAGCAACTGGTGCGCGTGGCCAAACTGCTGCGCGAAGAGCACGACTTTCGCGGCTATATCCACCTCAAGACCATTCCCGAGGCAGACCCGGCGTTGATTGCCGAGGCCGGGCGCTATGCCGATCGCCTGAGCGTGAATATCGAACTGCCCACCGCTGCCAGCCTGCAAACCCTGGCGCCGGAGAAACAGATCGGCTCGATCAAGCAGGCCATGCACACCATCTACATCGGCGAGCAAACCGTGCTCAACGAACCCCGCGCACCGCGTTTCGCCCCGGCCGGGCAGAGCACGCAGATGATCGTCGGTGCCGATGACACCGATGACAGCACCATCCTCCATGGCGCCGAGGCGCTGTATGGCAACTTCAAGCTGCGCCGAGTGTATTACTCGGCATTCAGCCCCATTCCCAACAGCCCGAAAAGCGTGCCCCTGGCTGCACCGCCACTGATGCGCGAGCACCGTTTGTATCAGGCCGACTTTTTATTACGCAGTTATGGGTTCAACGCCAATGAACTGTTCAAAGGTCCCGGCCACCTGGCGCTGGATATCGACCCCAAGCTGGCCTGGGCCCTGGACAATCGCGAGGTGTTTCCCCTCGACCTGAACCGCGCTGAACCCACGTTGATTGCACGCATCCCTGGCATTGGCCTGCGCACTACCCAGCGTCTGGTGGACTTGCGCCGTGAACGCAAGATCCGCTTCGAAGACCTGGCGCGCATGCGCTGCGTGCTGGCCAAGGCCAAGCCGTTTTTCATCACCAGCGACTATCACCCCCAGCAGGCGGACAGCACCAGCGTGTTGCTGCGCGAACAATTGCGCGACCGCCCGCAGCCCCAGCAAATGGGGTTGTGGGGATGATCAGCCTGGAATGCGACAACCTGTTCAGCACCTGGCGCGCACAAGCGCGCTGGTTGTTGAGCCATCAGGTCGACCCCAGCCAGGTGAGCTGGGGCGAAGCGGAAGTGGCCGATCTGTTTGCCACCGACGAACCGATACCCGCCGAGCTGGGGCCGTTCCAGGCGCGGATTCCCAAGGCGTTGCTGGAGCTGCTGGAATCGGCGGCCTGTTATCACGGCGAGCAGCGCTGGAGCCTGCTGTATGAGGTGTTGTGGCGGGTCAGCCATGGCGACCGCACGGCGATGCTGGCGGGGGACAAGTTGGGCAGCGAGTTGCAGCGACGCATCAAGCAGGTCAGCCGGGAAGCCCATCATCTGCACGCGTTTGTACGGTTCATTGCGCTGCCTTCAGGCGCGGGCCCCGAATTGCCGGAATACGTGGCTTGGCATGAGCCCGCACACGATATTCTGAAGTCTGCCAGCCAGCACTTTGTGGGGCGCATGAGCCGCCATCGCTGGATGATCGCCACACCGTTGGATGGGGTGTATTACGACGGCGTGCAATTGATCCACCAGCGCGAGTGTCCCGAGGCGTGGCGGCAATTGGCTCAGAACGTCGACGACCCTCATAGCGCCATGTGGCTGACGTACTACAGTCACATTTTCAACCCGGCGCGGCTGAACCCGAAGGTAATGGAAGGGCACTTGCCCAGCCGGTTCTGGAAGAACTTACCGGAAGGCAAGTTGATCCCGGGGTTGATCAGCGAGGCGCGGACGGGCAAGCAGAAGGATGGGCAGGCCAAGCTGATTGGCACCAAACCCGGTAAAAGAATTGCGAACCCGATCAATGTGGGGGCTGGCTTGCCTGCGATGGCGGAGGGCCAGACAAATCAAGGCTGACTGACCTGCCGCTTTCGCAGGCAAGCCAGCTCCCACAGGGTTTTGCAGTGTTTGGGAGGACGTAGTCAGGCCAGCTCGGTGGCGGTGTTTTTGACGACAGCCAATTCTGGATGCGCCACCAACTTATCAATGTGCAACTCATCATTGTTCAACCAGGTCTCGGTCAACACCCGGTAATGCTCCATATCCCGGCAGCGCATGCGCAGGCTGTAGTCGAACGGCCCACTGATCAGTTGGCATTCGAACACCTGTGGGCAGGCTTTGACGCACGCCTCGAAAGCCTTCTGCGCCGAGCGCCCGCTTTGGTTGGACAAGGCCACCAGCACCAGCAACGACAAACCTGGCGAGACCATCTGTACATCGATGATCGCCCCATACCCGCGAATCACCCCGCGTCGCTCCAGCTTGCGCACCCGCTCCAGGCAGGGCCTGGGCGTCAGATGCACCAGCGACGAGAGCTTTTCGTAGGTGATGCGCCCCTGGTGGCGCAGCACATCGATGATCGCCTCATCGATGCGATCCAGCGCAGGGGAAGAATGGGGTCCGTTGGCCTTGGTATCCATGGGTTCACTTCAAACGATTGGAAAGAAATTGCTGCAAGCGTTCGCTGTTGGGGTGATCGAGTATCTCGGCGCCGCCTTGTTCCTCGACACGGCCCTGATGCAAAAACAGCACTTGGCTGGACACCTGGCGGGCAAAGCCCATTTCGTGGGTGACCATCAGCATGGTACGACCTTCCTCGGCCAACGTCTGTATGACTTTGAGGACTTCTCCTACAAGTTCCGGGTCCAGTGCTGAGGTGGGCTCATCGAACAGAATGATCTCCGGTTCCATCGCCAACGCCCGCGCAATGGCCACGCGCTGTTGCTGCCCACCGGACAGAAACGCCGGGTATTGATCCGCCACACGGCCCGGCAGGCCGACTTTGTCCAGGTACAGCCGTGCGCGTTTTTCCGCCTCGGCGGCGCTCACGCCCAACACCCGACGTGGGGCCATGGTGATGTTTTCCAGCACCGTCATGTGGCTCCACAGGTTGAAGTGCTGGAACACCATGGCCAGGCGTGTGCGCAGGTTCTGCAACTGGTCCTGATGCGGCGCTCGGGTGCCGGCACGGCCGGGCTGCATTTCGATGCTGATGCCGTCCAGGGTGATCACCCCGGCGTCAGGCTGTTCGAGAAAATTGATGCAGCGCAGCATGGTGCTTTTGCCCGAGCCGCTGGCACCGATCAGGCTGATCACATCGCCATTGCGGGCGTTGAGGGACACACCCTTGAGCACTTCGTGTTCGCCGTAGCGTTTGTGGATGCCTTCGACTTGCAGCTTGATGGCTGCGGTGACGGGTTTGGCAGCGGGGGCATCGATGGGATAAGCGGCCAGGGCCTGCGCGGACTGATTCATGGGTTAGCCTCGGGTAGGAACAAGAAAGCGCATCCAGCGACGTTCGGCCAGTCGGAACAGGCCCACCAGTGCAAAGGACAGCAGCATATAGAGCAGGGCGGCGATGCCGAACGCCTGGAACGTCAGGAACGTCTCGGCATTGGCGTCGCGGGCCACCTTGAGGATGTCGGCGACGGTGGCGGTGAACGCCAGCGAGGTGGCGTGCAGCATCAGGATCATTTCATTGCTGTAGGCCGGCAAGGCGCGACGCAGTGCCGCCGGCACTACCACGAACAGGTTCAACCGCCAGCCGTGCAGGCCATAGGCACGCGCCGCTTCGATCTCGCCATGGGGAATATTGCGGATCGCCCCGGCGAAGATTTCCACGGTGTAGGCGCAGGTGTTCAGCACAAACGCCAGCAGGGTGCAGTTCAGCGCATTGCGGAAAAACTGGTTGAGCAGCGCGTTGTCCTGCACCACTTCCAGGCTGTACAGCCCGGTGTAGCAAATCAGCAGTTGGATATACAGCGGTGTGCCGCGAAACAGGTAGGTGTAGACCTCCACTGGCCAACGCAGCCAGAAGTGCTCCGATACGCGAGCCAGTGCCAACGGTATCGACAGCACAAACCCCAACAGTACCGAGATAATGAACAACCACAGGGTCATAGCGACCCCGGACAACCCCGTGCCATCGTTGAGCAGGTAGGCCAGGCCGTATTGCTGGAACAGTTCGATCATCGCGCCATCCCCTTGATGCCGAGGTTGTAGCGCCGTTCGAGGCGCTTGAAGATGCGGTTGGAGAGGGTGGTAATCACCAGGTAGACCAGGCCGGCGAGAATCAGGAAATACAGCGGCTCGTTGGTGGTCTTGCCGGCGTTTTGCGCGGCCTTGACCAGGTCCGACAAGCCGATGATCGACACCAGCGCCGTGGACTTGAGCAGCACCAGCCAGTTATTGCCCAGGCCCGGCAGGGCGAAGCGCATCAGTTGCGGGAACAGCACCAGGTGAAAACGCTGCCAGCGACTCAGGCCGTAGGCGGTAGCGGCTTCAAGCTGCCCGGCCGGCACACTGAGGATCGCGCCGCGAAAGTTTTCAGTGAAATAGGCGCCGTAGATAAAGCCCAGGGTGATCACCCCGGCGGTGAACGGGTCGATTTCAAAGTAGTCCCAGCCGAACACTTCGCTCAGGTCGTTGAGCCACAGTTGCAGGCTGTAGAAGATCAGCAGGATCAGCACCAGGTCAGGCACGCTACGGATCAGCGTGGTGTACAGCGTGGCGGGCACGCGCAGCCATTTGGCGCTGGAGAGCTTGGCGCCGGCGGCAATCAGGCCGAGGGTGAGGCTCAGGGCCAGCGCCAGGAACGCCAGCTTGAGCGTCATCCACGCGCCTTGGGCCAGCATCGGGCCGTAGCCTTGCAAATTGAGGAATTCATTCATAGAGATGATCTCTAAAGGGCGCAGACAAACCCCAGTAATAGCGGGCTTGTGTGGGAGGGGGCTTGCCCCCGATAGCGGTAGGTCAGCCAATACAGGCGTCGACTGGCACGCCCTCATCGGGGGCAAGCCCCCTCCCACACAAGCGTTCTCCTGCCGAGGCTAGGTGACTTACTCGTGGTAGATGTCCTGATCGCCGAAGTACTTCTTCTGGATCTGCGCATAGGTGCCATCGGCTTGTACGGCGGCGATGCCCTTGTTGATCAGCGCGCGCAATTCCTGGTCGTTCTTGCGCAGGCCCATGGCGATGTCCAGGGGCAGGGTTGGGTCCTTGAAGGCCGGGCCGCTCTTGAAGTCGGCGCCCTCAGGCTTGGACAGGAAGTTGAGCTGGGCTTCGAGCTTGTCGGTCAGGGTGGCGTCAAGGCGGCCATTCTGCAGGTCGGCGTAGTTCTGTTCCTGGGATTGGTACGCCTTGATTTGCGCGCCCAGCTTGGCCAGTTGCGCACGGGCGTAGGCTTCCTGCAACGAGCCTTGCAGCACGCCTACCTGTTTGCCTTTCAACGAGTCCGGGGTGTCGCCGAAGTCGGCGTTTTTGCGGGTGATCACCGACGTCGGGCTGAGGAATAGCCGGTCGGTGAAGTCGATGACCTTCTCCCGTGCCGGGGTCACGGCCATGGACGACATGATCGCGTCGAACTTGCGCGCCCGCAGGGCCGGGATCATGCCGTCGAATTCGTTATGCACCCACGTGCATTTGACGTCGAGCTTGGCGCAGATCGCATTGCCCAATTCGATATCGAAGCCTTGCAGGCTGCCATCGGCGGCCACGGATTCAAAGGGTGGGTACTCGGGGAAGACGCCGAAGCGGATTTCCTTCCAGTCTTGGGCCTGGGCGGTGGTGGCGCACAGTGGCAACAGCAATGCAGCGAAGAGTGATCGCAGTGGAGTCATGGTGGAGTCCCTATATTTTGTAATTGATGTCAGGGGCAGTCATAGAGATGAAACAAATCTTTATTGTTGGCGCAGAGAATGCTTCATGGTGGTGCGTTTTTTGTGTCGTTTACCCCATGCATAAAGCGCGAATTACGCTGTTAAAACGCGCAATGCAGCGGAATCGGCTGTTGTACACGCTGAATCGGCTTTTTGAAGTTGAAAGTCTGGCCTGCCCTGGGCGCAAAGCGGCAGGCCAGAGCGGTCTCAGGCGCGCTTTTTCTGCTGTGCCACCGGTTGTTGGGCCAGGCGCGCATACAGATCTTTCGGGTCGGCCAGGTCCGGCACCAGTTCCAGTGTGCTGCCGATGTCCAGCGCCTTGGCCACATCCAACACATAACGCAGGGCCGAGTAGTCTTCGATGGCAAAGCCCACCGAGTCGAACAGGGTGATCTGGCGCGCATTCTCGCGGCCGGGCTTCTGGCCGTTGATCACCTGCCACAGCTCGGTCACGGGCGAGTCGTGCGGCATGTGCTGGATTTCACCTTCGATGCGGCTCTGCGGTTCGTACTCGACGATCACCCGGGCGCGTTCGACAATGCGCCGGTCCAGCTCAGTCTTGCCCGGGCAGTCGCCGCCCACGGCATTCAGGTGCATGCCCGGTTCGATCATTTCGTCGGTGAGGATGGTCGCGTAAGCCTTGTCGGCGGTCACGGTGGTGACGATGTCCGCACCTTTCACCGCCTCGGCCACGCTGCCGGCCAGGATCACCTTGAGCGCCGGGAACGCCTTGAGGTTGGCGGCGAGTTTGGCCGTGGCCTTGGCGTCGATATCGAACAGGCGGATCTCTTTGATGCCGAGCATGCTGTGGAAGGCCAGGGCCTGGAATTCACTTTGTGAGCCGTTGCCGATCAGCGCCATGCTGCGGCTATTGTCGCGGGCCAGGTAGCGGGCCACCAGGGCTGAGGTGGCGGCGGTGCGGATGGCGGTGGTCAGGGTCATTTCCGCCAGTAGCACCGGTTGACCGGTGTCCACATCGCCCAGGGCGCCGAAGGCCATGACGGTGAGCATGCCGGCCAGGGTATTTTTGGGGTGGCCGTTGACGTATTTGAAGGCGTACAGCGAGGCGTCAGACACCGGCATCAACTCGATCACGCCATCCGGCGAATGGTTGGCCAGACGCGCGCATTTCTCGAAATCCTGCCAGCGCAGGTAGTCGGCGCGGATGTACTCGGCCATTTCACTGATGCAGGTTTGCAGGCTCTTCTGCGAGACCAGGTAGCAGAGGTCGTTGACGTCGATGTAACGGGTCATGGCAAGACTCCTTATTGAAATGAGGGGCGGGCGGGCAGATGCACTTCCGCGAGCATGCAGCGGGCACTGCCGCCGCCGATGCGTTCGATGTTGTCGATGTTCACCACCACCGGGCGGGTGTGGCGTTCCACATGCTGGCGCTGCGCCGGTTGCAGGGCGTTCCAGGCGCTGGCAGACATCACCAGCAGCGGCTGGCCGTCACGGTCATGCACCTCGAGCATGTTTCCGGCGAAGGCTTCAAGTTGGTCGAAATCCAGGCCGAGGATGTCCTTGCCGGTGTCGCGCAGGGAGCGTTCCAGGGTGCGGCGCTCAAAGGCATCGGGCAGGGCTTGCAGGCACACCACCGACAGGTCGCGGCCGACACTCATCATCACGTTGCTGTGATAGATCGGCGCGTGGTGGCGGTCGACGGCGTGGAACACGCATAGCTGGTAGTCGAGGCGTTCGGCGAACTGGCGCAGGGCATCCTGGTGCGTGCGCCCGGAGTGGCAGGCGTAGCTGATGCGGTGTTGGCGGTCGAGCACCATGCTGCCGGTGCCTTCGAGGAAAATGTTTTGTTGTTCCAGGTGACTCAGGTCGATGGTGTCCTTGATCGAAAAGCGCTGCTCCAGCACTTGCAGCACACCCTTGTTGCGCTCCAGTCGTCGGTTCTGGCCTTCCATCGGGTACAGCACGAGGCTGCCGTCGGCGTGGCTGCTCCACCAGTTGTTGGGGAAAATCGAGTCAGGGGTATGGGGCGCCGGAGTGTCCTGTACCACCAGCACTTCAACGCCGTGATTGCGCAGGGTGTCGACATAGCCGTCGAACTCTTCCAGCGCTTTCTGCTGCGCGCCGAGCGGGTCGAGGGGCGGGCGTTGGAAACGGTTGTTGATCGCAGTGTCCGGGTTGAAGGCAAAGCGCGCCGGGCGAATCATCAAGACGGTGTTGGTGGTTTGCATGGGTGCACGAAATCCATGGAGTGAGCTATGGCGCTATTTTGTGCGTTGCGTGGGGTGAATCCCGGCTGAAACAGCGGGGCAGGTCAGCCGGGAAAGCTGAAAAAGGCAGTGGCGCAGCCGAATCGGCTGTAGGGCTGGAATGCAGTCAAACTGTGGGAGCTGGCTTGCCTGCGATAGCGGTGTATCAGCCATAAATAGGTTGGCTGACAGACCGCTATCGCAGGCAAGCCAGCTCCCACATTAGTATGGGGATGGTTTTGAAATCTGTTTCAGCAAGGAGCCCCGCATGTCTACCGCTGTTCGTCTTGCCCAAACCACCGATGCCGAGGGGATCAGCCAGGTCATCCTGGCTGCCCTGCACAGCAGCAATGCGCGAGACTATCCGGTGGAGGTGATCGCGCGGGTCGCAAGCAACTTCACGCCCGATGCCGTGCTCGGGCTGCTCCAGCGCCGTGTCGTGCTGGTGGCGACCCAGGATCAGGTCATCGTTGCCACGGCAGCTCTGGATGCCAACGTGGTGCGCTCGGTGTTCGTCAACCCGGCGCTGCAAGGGCAGGGGATTGGTCGGCTGCTGATGATCGAGATCGAACTGCGCGCCCGGGAAGCCGGCGTGACCACCCTGAGCGTGCCTGCCTCGCTGACCGCCGAGCCGTTCTACACGAAGCTGGGCTTTCATACGGTGCGTGATGTATATCACGGCAATGAACGCACCCTGGTGATGGAGAAGTCTTTGTCCTCCCGCCATCCCATCGGTCCCTACCGCGACCGCCAACACCGTGCGCAAGTCGTCACGCTGTGGCAGCAGGCATTTGGTTATGACGCCGCCCATAACCTGCCGACCCTGGCGATTGATAAGAAGCTGGCGGTCAACGATGGGCTGTTCTTCGTCGCGACCGACAAAAAGGTGGTGATAGGGACCATTCTGGCCGGGTACGACGGTCATCGCGGCTGGCTGTATTCAGTGGCGGTGCACGCCGATTATCGGCGCCAGGGCCTGGGCGCCTCGTTGGTGCGCCATGCAGAGCAGGCGCTGACGGCGCTGGGCTGCATGAAGATCAACCTGCAGATCAACGGCAGCAATGAAGCGGTGGTGGGGTTCTACGAGGCGTTGGGCTATGGGGTAGAACCGAGGATCAGCATGGGCAAGAAGATTGCGGTGAATATCCCCCAATCCTGAAGACACTGGAGATCAAATGTAGGAGGGGGCTTGCTCCCGACGGCGGTGTATCAGTCACAGATATATCGACTGATCTACTGCTATCGGGGGCAAGCCCCCTCTCACATTGTTTTGTGTTGCGGGTGGCTTAGACCTTGACGATCCAGCCCGCTGGCGCTTCAACGTCACCGGTCTGTACACCGGTCAACTCTTTGTAGAGCTTCTGGGTGATTGGGCCGACTTCGGTTTCGCTATGGAACACATGCAGCTTGCCGTTGTACTGGATGCCGCCGATCGGCGAAATCACCGCAGCAGTACCGCACGCACCGGCTTCCTTGAACTGGTCCAGCTTGTCGATGAACACTTCGCCCTCGACCACTTCCAGGCCCAGGCGGGTCTTGGCCAGTTCGATCAGCGACAGGCGGGTGATGCCTGGCAGCACCGAAGGCGATTTCGGTGTGATGAACTTATTGTCGTGGGTGATCCCGAAGAAGTTGGCCGAACCGACTTCCTCGATTTTCGAATGGGTCATCGGGTCCAGGTAAATCGCGTCGGCGAAGCCGGATTTCTTCGCTTCGGAACCCGGCATCAGGCTGGCGGCGTAGTTGCCACCGACCTTGGCCGCACCGGTGCCCTGTGGCGCGGCGCGGTCGAAGGTGGAGATCTGGAAATTGTGCGGCACCAGGCCACCCTTGAAGTAAGCACCGACCGGGATGGCGAACACCGAGAAGATGAACTCCGGTGCGGTACGCACGCCGATGTTGTCACCGGTGCCGATCACGAACGGGCGCAGGTACAGCGCACCACCGCTGCCGTACGGCGGGATGAACCGCTCGTTGGCCTTGACCACTTGCTTGCAGGCGTCGATGAACACGTCGGTCGGCACATGCGGCATCAGCAGGCGGGCGCAGCTGCGTTGCATACGGGCAGCGTTCTGGTCCGGACGGAACAGGTTGATCGAGCCGTCCTTGCAGCGGTAGGCCTTGAGGCCTTCGAAGCACTGTTGGCCATAGTGCAGGGCGGTTGAGCCTTCGCTGATGTGCAGCACGTTGTCGTCGGTCAGCTTGCCTGCTTGCCACTCGCCGTCTTTGAACAGCTGGATAAACCGCTTGTCGGTCTTGATGTAGTCAAAGCCCAGCTTGTCCCAATTGATGCTTTCGTTACCCATGACACCCTCTATCTCTGGTCAACCGCCTGGTCGAAGGCAGGCTTGTCGGTTTTTTCTGGATGGGCGCAACAATACTGCATTCTTGCTTTGTGTGGGAGCGGGTGGGCCGACCATTCAGCATCTGTATTGGCTGACCCGTCGTCATCGCAGGTAAGCCAGCTCCCACATTTGGAATGCATTCCACTGTGGGAGCCGGGCTTGCCCGCGATGGCCTCACCGCGGTATTACAGATGCAGCGCGTGACCTAATGCCCTCAATGCTGCTTCCTGCACCGCTTCACCCAGGGTCGGGTGAGCGTGAATAGTGCCGGCGACATCTTCCAGGCGAGACCCCATCTCCAGGCTCAGGCCAAAGGCCGTGGACAACTCGGACACGCCCACGCCGACCGCTTGCCAACCGACGATCAAGTGATTGTCGCGCCGCGCCACCACCCGTACGAAGCCGGTTTTCGATTCCAGGGTCATCGCCCGGCCATTGGCCGCGAACGGGAAGCTCGACACGATGCAGTCCAGCCCTGCGGCCTTGGCCTCGTCCGGGGTCTTGCCCACCACCACCAGTTCCGGATCGGTAAAGCACACCGCCGGGATGGCGGCCGGGTTGAATTCGCGGTGCTTGCCGCTGATCAGTTCGGCGACCATCTCACCCTGGGCCATGGCCCGGTGCGCCAGCATCGGTTCGCCGCTCAAGTCACCGATGGCCCACACGTTGCGCATGCTGGTCTGGCAATGCTGGTCGACCTTGATCGCCGCACCGTTCATCGCCAGGTTCAGCGCTTCGAGGTTCCAGCCCTGGGTATTGGGTTTGCGACCCACGGCCACCAGCACCTGGTCGGCTTCCAGGAACAAGGTCTCGCCCTGCGGGTCGCGCACTTGCAGGCGGTTGTTCTCAAACCCGGTGACGCTGTGCTTGAGGTACAACTTCACGCCCAACTGCTTGAGGGATTCCGCCACGGGCAGTGTCAGCTCGCCGTCGTAGGCTGGCAGGATGCGTTCCTGCGCTTCGACCACACTGACCTCGGCGCCCAGCTTGCGGTAGGCCGTGCCCAGCTCCAGGCCGATATAACCGCCACCGACCACGATCAAGCGCTTGGGCACGCGGGTGGGCGTCAAGGCTTCGGTGGACGAGATGACCGGCCCGCCAAGCGGCAGCATCGGCAGGTTGACGCTTTTCGAGCCGGTGGCCAGCAGCAGATGTTCGCAGTGGATACGCTGCTCGCCCACCTCGATGGTCTTGCCGTCCACCACCTTGGCCCAACCGTGGATCACTTGCACCTTGTGCTTCTTCAGCAGCGCGGCGACGCCGGTGGTCAGGCGGTCGACGATGCCGTCTTTCCATTCCACGCTTTTGCGGATGTCCAGGGTCGGCACATCCACTTCGATACCCAGCTGTGAACCCTGGCTGTGGTGCACGGTTTGCTGGAACTGCTCGGCCACATGGATCAAGGCTTTGGATGGGATGCAGCCAATGTTCAGGCACGTGCCGCCCAGCGCCTGGCCTTCCACCAGGATGGTCGGGATGCCCAGTTGGCCGGCGCGGATGGCCGCCACATAACCGCCGGGGCCGCCGCCGATAATCAGCAGCGTAGTGTTCAATGTCTGAGTCATGCCCTTACTCCAGGAACAAGCTGGCGGGTTGTTCGAGCAGGCCGCGAATGGCCTGGATGAATTGCGCCGCGTCCATGCCGTCGACCACGCGGTGATCGAAGGAGCTGGAGAGGTTCATCATCTTGCGTACCACGATTTGGCCCTTGATCACCATCGGCCGCTCCACGATACGGTTGACGCCGACAATCGCCACTTCCGGCAGGTTCAGCACTGGCGTGCTGACGATGCCGCCCAAGGCACCCAGGCTGGTCAGGGTGATAGTCGAGCCCGACAGTTCATCGCGGCTGGCCTTGCCATTGCGTGCTGCGATGGCCAAGCGCGCGATTTCTTCGGCATTGCCCCACAGGCTGCGGGCTTCAGCATGGCGCACCACCGGCACCATCAGGCCGACGTCGCTCTGGGTGGCAACGCCTACATGTACAGCACCGAGGCGGGTGATGACCTGGGCTTCGTCGTCGTAACGCGCGTTGATCTGCGGGAAGTCACGCAGTGCCACCACCATGGCGCGCACGATGAATGGCAGCAGGGTCAGCTTGCCGCGAGTGGCGCCGTGTTTCTCATTGAGGTGCACACGCAATTCGTCGAGGGCAGTGACGTCGATTTCTTCCACGTAGCTGAAATGCGCGGCGCGCCGGGTGGCGTCCTGCATGCGCTGGGCGATCTTGCGGCGCATGCCGATCACCGGGATCTGTAATTCGTCGTTGCGTTCGGCGTAGGGGTTGGCGGCTGTCGAAGGCTTGGTCGCGCCTTGGTGCAGGTAGGCGTCGAGGTCTTCATGCAAGATGCGCCCGGCCGGGCCAGAGCCCTGGACCAGTCGCAGCTGAATACCGGCATCCAGTGCATGTTTGCGCACGGCCGGGGAGGCCAGCGGGCGCTCGCCTGCGTCGCGGGCAACGGGTGCCGCTGCAGGTTTGGCGAGCGGTTTTACGTCGGTCGCTGGGGTCGGCTTGGCTTCAACGATCGGAGCCGGTGCTGCCTTTACAGGCTCAGCCACTGCCGGCGTATCCTTGGCGTTGCCGGCGCCTTCCACTTCAATACTGATCAAAATACTGCCCACGGCCATGACCTCACCCGGCTCACCGCCGAGGGAGATCACCTTGCCGTGCACCGGCGAGGGAATATCCACCATCGCCTTGTCGGTCATTACATCCGCCAGCACCTGGTCTTCTACCACCAGGTCGCCGACCTTCACATGCCACACCGACAATTCAACTTCCGCGATGCCTTCGCCGATGTCCGGCATCTTGATAACGTGCGTGCCCATTCAGACCTCCATGACCCGTTTCAATGCCGCGCCCACTCGGGACGGCCCAGGGAAATACGCCCACTCTTGCGCGTGCGGGTAGGGGGTGTCCCAACCCGTGACGCGTTCGATGGGCGCTTCCAGGTGGTGGAAGCAATGCTCTTGCACCAGCGATACCAACTCGGCACCAAAACCGCAGGTACGGGTGGCTTCATGCACCACCACGCAACGGCCGGTCTTTTTCACCGACTTGACGATGGTTTCCAGGTCCAGCGGCCACAGGCTGCGCAGGTCGATGACTTCGGCGTCGATGCCGGTTTCTTCGGCAGCGACCTGGGACACATACACGGTGGTGCCATAGGTCAGCACGGTGACTGCCGAACCCGGACGCACGATGGCGGCGACGTCCAGCGGCACGGTGTAGTAGCCGTCCGGCACTTGGGCTTGCGGGTGTTTCGACCACGGTGTTACCGGGCGGTCGTGATGGCCATCGAACGGGCCGTTGTACAGGCGCTTGGGCTCCAGGAAGATCACCGGGTCATCGTTTTCGATGGAGGCGATCAGCAGGCCCTTGGCGTCGTAGGGGTTGGACGGCATCACCGTGCGCAGGCCGCAGACCTGGGTGAACACCGCTTCAATACTCTGGCTGTGGGTCTGGCCGCCGTAGATGCCGCCGCCGCAGGGCATGCGCATGGTCAGTGGCGCGGTGAACTGGCCGGCCGAGCGATAACGCAGGCGGGCGGCTTCGGAGATGATCTGGTCAGTGGCGGGGTAGACGTAGTCGGCGAACTGGATCTCGGCCACCGGGCGCAGGCCATAGGCACCCATGCCCACGGCGACGCCGATGATGCCGCTTTCGGAAATCGGCGCATCAAACACCCGCGAGCTGCCGTATTTGGTCTGCAAGCCTTCGGTGCAACGGAACACACCGCCGAAGTAACCGACGTCCTGGCCGAACACCACCACGTTGTCGTCACGTTCGAGCATCACATCCATGGCCGAGCGCAGGGCCTGGATCATGGTCATGGTGGTGGTGGTCATGGCAGTTTCCAATTCGATGCTGTTGTTGTGATCGTTCATGTCAGATCCCCAACTCTTGACGCTGGCGCTTCAAGTGCTCCGGCATCTCTTTGTAGACGTCTTCGAACATGGTCGCGGCGCTTGGAATCTGGCCGCCGGCGAGGGTGCCGTACTGTTCGGCTTGTTTTTGCGCCGCGATGACTTCGGCTTCAAGTTCGGCACTGACCGCCGCGTGCTCCTCTTCGGACCACTGGCCAATCTGGATCAGGTGCTGCTTGAGGCGGGCAATCGGGTCGCCCAGGGGGAAGTGGCTCCAGTCATCGGCTGGGCGGTACTTCGACGGATCATCGGAGGTCGAGTGCGGGCCGGCGCGATAAGTGACCCATTCGATCAGGGTTGGCCCCAGGTTGCGGCGCGCACGTTCGGCAGCCCAGGCGGAGGCGGCGTACACCGCGATAAAGTCGTTGCCGTCCACGCGCAGGGAGGCGATGCCACAACCGACGCCGCGTCCGGCGAAGGTGGTGGCTTCACCACCGGCAATGGCTTGGAAAGTGGAGATGGCCCATTGGTTGTTGACCACGTTGAGGATCACCGGGGCGCGGTACACGTGGGCGAAGGTGAGAGCGGTGTGGAAGTCGGATTCGGCGGTGGCGCCGTCACCGATCCAGGCCGAGGCGATTTTCGTATCGCCCTTGATCGCCGAGGCCATGCCCCAGCCCACGCCTTGTACGAATTGGGTCGCGAGGTTACCGGAGATGGTGAAGAACCCGGCGTCTTTTACCGAATACATGATCGGCAACTGACGGCCTTTGAGCGGGTCACGCTCGTTGGACAGCAGTTGGCAGATCAGGTCCACCAGCGGCACTTCGCGGGCCATCAGGATGCTTTGCTGGCGGTAGGTGGGGAAGCACATGTCGTCGATGTTCAAGGCCAGGGCCTGGGCGCTGCCGATGGCTTCTTCGCCAAGGCTTTGCATATAGAACGACATTTTTTTCTGACGCTGGGCGACCACCATGCGGTTGTCGAAGATCCGCGTCTTGAGCATGGCGCGCATGCCTTTACGCATGATCTCTACCGAGACACCTTCAGCCCATGGGCCCAGGGCCTGGCCCTGGTCGTCAAGCACACGGATCAGGCCCTTGGCCAGGTCGGCGGTGTCGGCGGGTTCTACGTCGATGGCGGGTTTGCGCACCAGGCCCGCGTCGTTCAGGCGCAGGTAGGTAAAGTCAGTCTTGCAGCCTGGGCGGCCCGAGGGTTCGGGAACGTGCAGGCGCAGCGGTTCGTACTGCTGGGTCATGGCTTTCTACGCTCTATCTTGTGAATTTCTTGTAGTGGGCGCGCTAGCTGACAGTCAGTCTCCGGGTAGGAGAAATCTTGTCCTACAACAATCATAGGCGTGGCGTAGAAGAATATTTATCTCTGTTTCATTGCGCCCGAGATCATTTGCGGATAAAAAAACTGCATAAACATAATAAACAGGTGATTTTGTCTTATGCGCAAACTGGACCGTACCGATATCGGCATTCTCAACGCCTTGCAGGAGAACGCCCGCATCACCAACGCCGACCTGGCGCGTTCGGTGAACCTGTCGCCCACGCCGTGTTTCAACCGGGTGAAGGCGATGGAGGAGTTGGGCCTGATTCGTGACCAGGTCACGTTGTTGGACGCCGACCTGCTGGGGCTGCACGTCAACGTGTTCATCCATGTGAGCCTGGAAAAGCAGAACGAGTTGGCCTTGCAGCAATTCGAAGGGGCGATTTCGGACCGGCCAGAAGTGATGGAGTGTTACCTGATGGCAGGTGATCCAGACTATTTGATCCGAGTGCTGGTGCCGACGATCCAGTCGCTGGAGCGTTTCATGATGGATTTTCTGACCAAGGTACCGGGTGTGGCGAACATCCGGTCGAGCTTTGCGTTGAAGCAAGTGCGTTATAAAACCGCATTGCCGCTACCGGCCAACGGCATCAACCTGGGCACTTGATTCAACACCCTCCAAATGTGGGAGCTGACTTGCCTGCGATAGCGGATTGCCGGCTACCAATAATATTGCCTGATACACCGCCATCGCAGGCAAGCCAGCTCCCACAGGGTTCAGCATTTCAGAGTTGGTTCAGAGGGATTTTCAGGTAGGTCACCCCGTTTTCTTCCGCCGGCGGCATATTCCCCGCCCGCACATTTACCTGGATTGCCGGCAACAATAGCGTCGGCATTCCCAGGCCAGCGTCACGTTTGGTGCGCATCTCCACGAACGTCGTCTCATCCACGCCGTCATGCACATGAATATTCGCCGCCCGTTGCTCCGCCACGGTCGTCAGGCATTTCGCCTCGCGCCCTTCAGGCGGGTAGTCATGGCACACGTACAGTTCGGTTTCCAACGGAAAGGCCAGCAGCTTGCGCATCGACGCATACAGCTGCCGCGCATCTCCACCGGGGAAGTCGCAACGGGCCGTGCCGACATCCGGCATGAACAGCGTGTCGCCCACCAGAATCAAGCGATCGTCGATCAAGTACGCCATATCTGCCGGGGTATGCCCGGGTACATGCAGCGCCTGGGCCTTCAAGTTGCCGATATGAAAGATCTCATCCGGCGCGAACAGGTGATCGAACTGCGAGCCGTCCACGCGAAATTCCGGCTCCAGGTTGAACAGGTTCTTGAATACACCCTGCACCTTGCTGATGGATTGGCCAATGGCGATCTTGCCGCCCAAGGTGCGCCGCAAGTAGGGCGCAGCGGACAGGTGATCGGCGTGAGCGTGGGTTTCCAGCAACCACTGCACCTGCAAGTCGTGCTCACGCACAAACTCGATCACCTTGTCGGCCTGGGTGGTATCGGTACGCCCGGAAGCCGGGTCGTAGTTGAGTACCGAGTCGACGATGGCGCACGGGCCGCCGTCGGTTTCATAGATGACGTAGGTGTAGGTCGACGATGCCTCGTCCAGAAAGGCTTGAATCAACGCTGGCATGGCGGCTGTCCCCAGTGGCGAAAAAAAGTGGTTACAATCAGTTTACGTTTACACATAATGTTTTGAGCTTAAGTGACACAAAGGACCCGAAGCAAATGGAATCTACTCTGAGTGAAGGCGAAGTCGCCCAGTTGCGGGCCTCGGCGTCCAAGGCGTGTTCCTTGCTCAAGGCCCTGGCCAACGAGGACCGTTTGTTGATCCTGTGCCAGTTGACCCAGGGCGAACGCAACGTCGGCGAACTGGAAACCATGACCGGCGTACGCCAGCCCACCTTGTCGCAACAGTTGGGCATCCTGCGTGACGAAGGGCTGGTCGCTACCCGTCGGGAAGGCAAATACATTTTCTACGGCCTGGCCAGCCACGAAGTGATTCAAGTGATGAAGACCTTGTCCGGTTTGTACTGCGGCGCGGTCATGAAAAGCTGGGCGTGACGCCGTACGGCAACGACCCTTGTGTGCATTGACCATAAGAAAGGCGATTGACCATGAATGACCAACACTGGGGACCGACCATCAGTGGCGATATCGTAGTCATCGGCGGCGGCTCGGCAGGCATTGGCCTGCTGGCCAGTCTGCTCAAGCGCGACCCGCAGTTGAATATCACCCTGATCGAACCGAGCGAATACCACTGTTACCAACCGGCCTGGACACTGGTCGGCGGCGGTGCCTACGACGTGAAAAAGACCCGTCGCCGTTTAGCCGATGTGCTGCCCAACGGCGTCACCTGGGTGCAGGCTGCCGTCACTGAATTACTGCCCGATGAGCAGACCCTGGTGCTCGACAGCGGCCAGCGTATGACCTGGAACAACCTGATCGTCTGTCCCGGCCTGCGCCTGGCCTGGGAGAAAATCGAGGGCCTGCAAGACACTCTCGGCCACAACGGTGTCACGTCCAACTACAGCTACGAGCACGCCACTTACACGTGGCAATTGGTGCAGCAACTCAAGGGCGGCAAGGCGATCTTCACCCAGCCGGCCATGCCGATCAAATGTGCCGGCGCGCCGCAAAAGGCCATGTACCTGTCCTGTGATCACTGGCTCAAGCAAGGCCATCTGAAAAATATCGACGTCGAATTCAACCTGGCCGGTGCCGCGTTGTTTGGCGTGGCGACCTTTGTGCCGCCGCTGATGAAATACATCGAGAAGTACCAGGCGCGGCTGGCGTTCAATTCCAACCTGATCAAGGTCGACGGCCCGGCGCGCAAAGCCTGGTTCGAAGTGAAGGACGCCGAGGGCAACGTCAAGGTCGAAGAAAAATCCTTTGATGTGCTGCACGTGGTCCCACCGCAAGTTTCCCCTGGCTTTATCCACCAAAGCGCGCTGGCCGATGCAGCCGGTTGGTGCGAGGTCAATCCCCAAAGCCTGCAACACGTGCGTTACCCGCATATCTTCGGCCTGGGCGACGTGTGCTCCACCACCAACGCCAAGACCGCCGCGGCCGTGCGCAAGCAGATCGTGGTGGTCGCCGAAAATCTGTTGGCCCTGCGCAAACAGGCGCCGCTGCCGCTCAAGTACGACGGCTATGGTTCCTGCCCGCTGACGGTAGAGAAAGGCAAGGTGGTGCTGGCCGAGTTCGGCTACGGCGGCAAGCTGCTGCCGACCTTTCCCCTCGACCCGACCCAGGCGCGGCGTTCGATGTGGTTCCTCAAGGCTACGTTACTGCCGTGGTTCTACTGGAACGGCATGCTCAAAGGTCGTGAGTGGCTGACCCGCCTGAGCAAGGTGGACTGAATGCTGCTGGCGAGTGTGTTGGGTGTGTTGATGGGCCTGGTCATGGGCCTTACCGGCGCCGGTGGCGGCATCCTTGGAGTGCCGGCGTTGGTGCTGGGGCTGGGCTTGAGCATGACCCAGGCGGCGCCGGTTTCGTTATTCGCCGTGGGTGCGGCGGCGGCGGTGGGTGCGATCGATGGTTTGCGCCATGGGCTGGTGCGTTATCGCGCCGCGCTGTTGATCGCTTTGCTCGGTGCGTTGTTCTCACCCTTGGGCGTGTTCTTTGCCCACCAGTTACCGGAAAACCTGCTGATGGGCCTGTTCAGTGCACTGATGGTGCTAGTGGCCTGGCGCATGTTGCAGCGCGAAAAGGTCGAGCCCGGGCCCAGCGACCATGGCGCCGCGTCCTGGGGCCAGAAGAACTGCATGCTCAATCAACAGACCGGACGCCTGGCCTGGACCGCCAAATGCAGCGCCACCCTGGCTGCGCTGGGAGCCGTGACCGGCGCCGTGTCGGGCCTGCTTGGCGTGGGCGGCGGCTTCCTGATCGTGCCGGCGTTCAAGCAACTGACCGATGTGCAGATGCGCGGCATCGTCGCCACCTCGTTGATGGTGATCAGCCTGATCTCGCTGATTGGTGTAGCAGGTGCGATGCATGCCGGTGTCAGCATCGAGCCCATGGGCTGGGTGTTTATCGGTGCGAGCATCGTCGGCATGTTGGCCGGCCGGCGCCTGTGCGCACAGGTTCGTGCGCGAACCTTGCAAGTCGGGTTTGCCAGCCTGTGCGTGCTGGTGGCCGCTGGCATGTTGCTGCGGGCGCTGGCCTGAAGCTGGCAGCCGCGTCGGTAACGTAACGGTGCTGAAATATTTTTCCCTGGGGCGCATACAAATGCGTTTGGGCAAGGCAAAATCGCGCCTGAATTGATGGCACGGTGCCATTTTGAGCCTCCAGGGACGATTTGCTCTATGAACCGCATTTTCAGTGTGATCTGGAATCACAGCCTTAACGCATGGGTAGTTGCCAGCGAAAACGCTAGCCGACAGGGCAAGCGCGGCACTGTCGGCGCCATTTCAGACACTGAGAATACGCAGGGTAAAGGCCGCTTGCAGCGGCTGTCGGTGGCCATCGCGTTGACGCTCGGCGGCGGGTTGCTGGCGCCCATGCCGGCCCTGGCGGTGGACTTGCCCAGCGGTGGCAAAGTGGTACTCGGCAACGGCCAGATCCTCACGCCTGACCAGCAGAAAATGATCATCAACCAGTCCTCGCAAAAGCTCGCCATTGACTGGCAGAGCTTCAACATTGGCGCGGACAAGTCAGTCACCTTCGTGCAGCCGGGCAAGGACTCGGTCGCGCTGAACCGTGTGGTCGGCAGTGACGGTTCGAAGATCATGGGCCAGTTGAATGCCAACGGTCAGGTGTTCCTGGTCAACCCCAACGGCGTGTTGTTCGGTAAAGGCGCGTCGGTGGATGTCGGCGGGTTGGTGGCCTCGACCCTGGATATCTCCAACAAGGATTTCGCGGCAGGCAACTACCAGTTCAAGGGCCAGGGCGAGGCGGGCAATGCCGCTGTGGTCAACCAGGGAACGCTCAAGGCGGGTGATGGCGGCGCCGTAGCGTTGCTCGGCGGTACGGTCAGCAACGAAGGGGTGATTGTCGCCCGGCAAGGCAGCGTCGCCTTGGCCGCAGGCAATAAAATCAGCCTGGACTTTGTGGGCGACGGCTTGCTGAATGTGCAAGTGGACGAAGCCACCAAGAATGCCTTGGTGCAGAACAAACAACTGATCCAGGCCGACGGCGGCCAAGTGGTCATGACCGCCAAGGCCGGCGACGCGCTGCTGCAAACGGTGGTCAACAACACCGGGATCATCGAGGCCCGCACCTTGGGCGAGAAGGGCGGCAAGATCGTCCTGCTCGGCGGCTTCGAAGGCGGCACCGTGCAAGTCGCCGGCACCCTGGATGCCTCGGCCCCCACGGGTAATGGTGGCTTTATCGAGACCTCCGGCGCTCATGTGAAAGTCGCCGATTCGGCACAGATCAGCACCGCCGCCTCCAAGGGCAAGACCGGCACCTGGCGGGTAGATCCGACGGATTTCACCATTGCCGCCAGCGGTGGCGACATGTCCGGCGCCACCGTCACCCGCAACCTGCAGAGCACCAACGTGCAGATCCAGAGTGACGCCGGGAGTGTGCAGGGGCTGGGCGATATCCACGTCAATGACAGCATTACGTGGAGCGCCAACACGCTGACGTTCACGGCGCAAAACACCATCAATATCAACCGCGAACTGTTCGGCTCCGGCAGCGCCAGGCTGGTCCTGCAATATGGCCAGGGTGCGCCGGCGGCGGGCAATACCGCCAAAGTGAACGTCAAGGCCCCGGTGAACCTGGCGGCCGGCCAGAATTACAGCACGAAGCAAGGGCGCGATGGCGCTCAGGTCGACTACACCGTCATCACAGACCTGGGCGCGGCCGGCAGCACCAGTGGCGCTGATTTGCAAGGGATCAACGGTGCGCTCAATGGCCACTTTGTGCTGGGCGCCAACATTGATGCCGGTGCTACCAGCGGCTGGAACGGCGGGGCAGGTTTCGATCCTCTGGGCGGTAGTGCGGCGTTCACCGGTGTCCTTGAAGGCAACGGGCACTTTATCAAGGACCTCACCCTGAACCGTCCGGGCCAGAATGGTACGGGGCTGTTCGGTGCCATCGGCAGTACCGGGCGAGTCGGCAACCTGGGGCTCAACGGTGGCAGCGTCAACGGCGGTGCGCTCACGGGGGCCTTGGCAGGTTCCAGTGCGGGCACACTGAGCAATGTCTTTTCCAGCGCGGCGGTCTCGGGTTTATCCGGCGTGGGTGGTTTGGTCGGCGAGTTGTCCGCCGGCGGCGCCATTCGCGATGCTTACGCCAGTGGCGCAGTGAACGCCAGCCAGAACCAGGCGGGTGGCTTGGTGGGGAATCTGGCCGGTGGCCTGATCGACAAGAGCTATGCCAGTGGTGCCGTCACCGCGACCCAAGGCACAGTGGGCGGGCTGGCGGGCGGCAACGCCAACGGCCGAATCACCAACAGTTTCTGGAACATCACCGGGACCGGGTTGAGCGTTGGTACACCGAACGCAGAGGCGGGCGCGACCGGGCTGACAGATGACCAGGCCCACACCCGTGCCACCTTCGCCAATGCCGGTTGGGACATGAATGGCACGTGGGTGGTCTACGACGGTATTTCCGGCCCGTACCTGCGCAACTTCATGACGCAACTGACCTATACCGCCAACAGCGCGGCTAAAACATACGATGGCCAAGCCTATGCCGGCAGCTACAACGCTTCGGCGCAAGGCGATTCACGGTTGGTCGGCAATGTGGTGGTGGGCGGCACGGGGGCCGGGGCAATAGACGCCGGCGACTATAGTCTGCAACTGAGCGGCCTGGCCTCCACCGGCGGCCAGTATGGCTATTCGATCAACTACGTCGATGGCCGGCTTTCAGTGGGCAAGGCGCCGCTGAGCCAAGTCGGTGCGGCGGTGGCCGACAAGGTGTATGACGGCACGACCACTGCGTCGGTGAACGGTGCTGTTTTCAATGGCGTGATGGCCCGGGACGTTGGCCGCTTGACCACCACCGGGCAGTTCGACAGCAAGAACGTCGGCACCCGCATCGGCGTGACGCTGGGGCTCGGCGGTGAGGCAGCGGGTAACTATTTTCTCACACCGTCCTATGTGACCGGCAGAATCACGCCAAAGGACGTGACCGTCACCCAGGTATACGCCGACAAAGTCTATGACGGCTCCCAAGGCACTTCGGTGCACTTCGCAACCTTGCAGGGCGTGGTCAACGGTGAGCAGTTGGGGTTCACTGGTAACGGCATCTTCAATGACCGTAACGTCGGTCTGATAAAACCCCTGGTTGTCCTCAACGGCACGCTGTTCAGCACCACCGGATCAGCCTCCAACTATCGCCTTGTCACGCCTGTGGGGCTGACGTCGGCGATTACCCCAAGGCTGTTGACGGTCAGTGGGATTACGGTCAATGACAAGGTGTATGACGGCAACACCACGGGTAGCGTCAACCTGAACAACGTGCGCTTCAACAACGGTGTAGCGGGCGACTCCCTTTCGGTGGCCAACGCTATTGCGCTGTTCAGCGATAAAAATGTGGGCACCGGCAAGGCCGTCGACATCAGGGGGATCACGCTGGGCGGCCTGGACGCCGGCAACTACCAGTTGAATGCCTTGCCTGTGTTCGCAAACGCCACGATCACCGCTAAAAGCCTGGCGGTCAGCGGCATCACGGCCGCCAACAAGACCTATGACGGAAACGTCACGGCCGACCTGAATACCTTGAACCCCGTCTTTGGCGGCATCGTACCGGGTGATTCGCTCTGGATAGCCGGCGCTATTGGCCGTTTCACCGACAAAAACGCGGGCAGCGATAAAACCGTGGGTATCAGCAGCATCAGCCTCGGTGGCCAGGACCGCAACAATTATATGGTGCCCGGCAATGCCACGGCCCGCGCGAATATTTCACTCAAGAGCCTGTCCTTAAGCAACATCAGCGCTTACGACAAAATCTACGACGCCAGCACCTTTGCCTACCTGAATCTGAGCAACTACCGCCTTGACGGCCTGTTAGCAGGCGACTGGGTCGAGCTGGCCGGCGCTATCGGCAGCTTCACCGACAAGAATGTCGGCGCCGGTAAAATCATCAACGTCAGTTTCAGCCTGTTGGGCAATGGTGTGAGCAACTACCTGATCAATCCCAATGTAGTGCTCAGATCGAGCATCACGCCCAAGGAAATCACCGTTAATTCTATCTCCGCTGCCAACAAGGTTTACGACGGCACGACGCTGGCAGCGTTGGACCTGGGCACTGCAACCATTCGTGACAAGGTAAGAGGCGATGACCTCTCTGTAGGCGCCGCCACCGGTCACTTCAACGACAAGAACGCCGGCGCCAAGAACGTCACCATCAGCGATCTTTCCCTCAGTGGTGCGGATGCCGGTAACTATTGGGTGAGCGGTATTGGCGGGGCCAGTGCGTTTATCACGCCCAAAGACGTGATCGTCACGGGCATCACCGCCAACAACAAGGTCTATGACTCGCGCACGAGCGCCAGCCTGAACCTGGCCAATGCGGCTTTTAACGGCCTGGTCGCCGGGGATCAGTTGGCGGCAGATTTTGCCTCTGGCCGCTTCAGCGACAAGAATGTGGGCGTCGGCAAGACCGTCGATATCAGCAACTTCAACCTGACCGGCGCCGACGCGCGCAATTATCGGGCAAGCACCGGGCCGACGACGGCAGACATCACGCCCAAGGAAGTCAACATCTGGGGCGTGCGCGCTGCGAATAAAGTCTACGATGGGACCACGGTGGCCACCTTGAACCTTACGCGCGCAGGGGTCTATGGCGTGGAGCGGAACGATTACGTCTTTTTGACGGGGGCGACCGGCTATTTCCTTGACAAGAATGCCGAATGGTTCAAGCCTGTGGGCGCTCGTGACTTTACCCTCGGCGGCCAGGATGCGAGCAATTATACAGTCGGCGACATGATCACCCGGGTATCGGCCAATATCACACCCAAGTTTGTGACCGTCAGCGGTATCACCGCTGATAACAAGGTGTACGACACCACCTACAACACCACGCTGAACCTGGCCAATGCGCACATCAACGGCCTGGTCGAAGGTGATCATCTGGCGGTGGATTCCGCCTACGGCCGCTTCGCCAACCAGGAGGCTGGCACCGGTAAAGGTGTTCAGATCTACGAGATCAACCTGGCCGGCAGCGATTTGCGTAACTATACGGTCCATCCTTACGCCCACACGACAGCCGACATTACCAAGGCGGCGTTGACCGTCAGTGTCAACGACGCGAGCAAACTGCAAGGCCAGCCCAACCCGGTGTTCGGGGTGACCTACAAAGGTTTCCTGGGCGAGGACAGTGCCGAATGGGATTTGAACGGCCACCTGGCCTTCAGTACTGCGGCCACCGGCAGTTCCGCTGCCGGGGTGTACCGCGTCAGTGCGGCCGGCCAGTCAGCTACCAACTACGACATTGCCTACATCGATGGCCAATTGACGGTGGCCCCGCAGGTGCCCGTTCAACCGCCATTGCCGCAGCAGGTCCCTTTGGCAGAAGTCATCAGCACGGTGCGCCCGCTGCATAACCTGCCTGCGCCGGTGCTGCCGATCGCCCCGCCAGGGCCACGTCGCTCCAATGACCTCTACACCCTTATCGACCAAGGCCTGCGCCTGCCAGAAGGACTCTGATTCATGCGTTTGTGTTTAAACCCGATCACCCTTGCCTTAATGACCGTCGTGGCAGGGGCAGCCCATGGCGCCGAACGCGCCCCGGATGCCGGGCAGTCGATTCGAGAGATCCAGAACCAGCCTTTGACCCTGCCACCCCGGCAGACCCTGGAATTGAACCTGCCTGCGGCGCCAGACACTCGCGTTCAAGCCAGTGGGCCGACCCTGCAGGTCAATGCGTTCAAGCTGACCGGCAACACCGCCATTGGCAGCGACGAATTGCTGCCCCTGTTGGCCGACCTGCAAAACCGGACCGTCAGCCTCGGTGAGATCCAGGCGGGCGTAGCGCGGATCACCCAGCTGTATCGCCAGAAAGGCTACCCCTTGGCGCGTGCGTATTTGCCTGCGCAGGAAATTGACGGTGGGGTGGTCAGCGTCGCTGTGCTGGAAGGCCAGTATGGCCAGATCAAACTCAACAACCACTCCCGTGTGCGTGACTTCGCCCTGCGAGCGCCGCTCTCGGCGTTGGAACCTGGCGAAGCCGTGCGCGCCGCGCCGCTGGAGCGCAGTTTGCTTGAGCTGCAACAAACGCCGGGCGTGGCTATCCAGTCGACCTTGCAACCGGGGACGACGGTAGGCGCCACCGACCTGGTGGTCGACGTGAACTCTGCACCGCTGCTCTCCGGCCAGGTCGACCTGGACAACTACGGCAACCGCTTCACCGGCGAGTACCGCCTGGGCGGCACACTGAACCTGGCCAGCCCTTTGGGCATCGGCGACCAGGCGAGTGTGCGGGTGATGGGCAGCGATGAAGACCAGCACTACTATCGCGCCGCGTATCAGTTGCCGATCGGCCCCTGGTCGACGCAAGTGGGTGTGGCCTATTCGGACATGGACTACCAGTTGGCCAAGGACTTCAATGACCTCGACGCCAAGGGCAATGCGCGCATCGCCAGTGTGTTCGTGCAGCAGCCACTGATTCGCAGCCGCCAGTTCAGCCTGAATGCGCAATTGCAGTACGACCACAAACACCTGCGCGACGACATTGACCTGTACGACTCACAGAGTAAAAAGCAGTCGCGGGTCGTGACCGCGAGCCTCGACGGCAACCTGCGCGACACACTGTTGGGCGGCGGCGTCACTGCCTTCTCCCTGGCCTGGAGCGAGGGCAGCCTCAACCTGGATGAGGCGTTCGACAAGTTCTTCGACGGCCTCACCGCCAAAACCGCCGGGCGCTTCCAGAAGATCAACCCGAGCGTGGTTCGCCTGCAGCGCCTGAGTGACCGTTTCAGCCTGTATGGGCAAGTGCAGGGCCAGTGGGCGAACGGCAACCTGGACTCTTCCGAGAAAATCAGCCTGGGCGGTGCAACTGGGGTACGCGCCTACCCTCAGGGCGAGGCGTCCGGCGACCAGGGTTATGTGGCCAACCTTGAGCTGCGTTATGCCCTGACTGAACAGTGGAACCTGCTGACCTTTGTCGATCACGGCGCGGTGCGGCTGAACAAGGACACTTGGGCGAGCGGTGAGAACCACCGCAGCTTGTCGGCCACCGGTGTCGGCGCCAACTGGAGCCTTTCCGGCTGGCGGCTGAGCACCGTGGCGGCCTGGCGCCTGGGCAATGCCGATCCGCAGAGCGATGTGGCACGTACGCCACGGGTATGGGCGCAGGTCAGCAAGGCGTTCTGACCTTCAGTCAGGCCGGATGACCCTCGGAAACTGGCAAGATGAACTCCCCTCAGGTTTACTACTCCCTGAGTCACGGACCCACCGGCGCAAAGCGCCGGTCATCAAGGCCATCGAATGGACAAATACACCCCCCACACCTGGCAGCCCCACGAGCGACCGAGCTTGCCCGGCTCACCGTCGACGCCGCTGCATTCCACGCCCAGGCGCTGGCTGTTTGCGCTGGTCGGTGTGCTGGTGGCCATCACCGGGGGCCTGGGTAACGCGCTGGTGATCGCCAACCTGCAATACCTGCAAGGCGCACTCGGTGCGACCACCGCGGAAATGGCCTGGCTGCCTGCCGCCTATGTGATGACCAACGTGTGCATGAACCTGCTGCTGGTGAAGTTTCGCCAGCAGTTTGGCTTGCGCGCGTTTACCGAAGTGTTCCTGGTGCTGTATGCGCTGGTGACCTTCGGCCATTTATTCGTCAACGACCTCAGCTCGGCGATTGCAGTGAGGGCGGCCCACGGCATGGTGGGGGCCGCACTGAGTTCGCTGGGCTTGTACTACATGATCCAGGCGTTCCCGGCCAAATGGCGCTTGAAAGCGCTGGTGCTGGGGTTGGGCACGGCGCAACTCGCCTTGCCTCTGGCGCGGCTGTTCTCCGAGGACTTGCTGCAAATCGCCGAATGGCGCGGCCTGTACCTGTTCGAACTGGGCATGGCGCTGATCTGCCTGGGTTGCGTGTTCCTGCTCAAGTTGCCGCCGGGCGATCGCTTCAAGACCTTCGAAAAACTCGACTTCCTGACCTTCGCCATCCTCGCCACCGGCGTCGCCCTGCTGTGCGCGGTGCTGTCCCTGGGACGGATCGATTGGTGGCTGGAAGCACCGTGGGTCGGCATTGCCTCGGCCTGTTCGCTGGTGTTGATCATGGCGGGGCTGGCCATTGAGCATAACCGCGCCAACCCAATGCTGATGACCCGCTGGCTGGGCAGTGGTGTGATGATCCGCCTGGCGCTCGCGGTGGTCCTGATTCGCATGGTGCTGTCCGAGCAGTCCACCGGCGCGGTGGGGTTCATGCAGATGTTGAACATGAGCTACCAACAGATGCACACGCTCTACGTGGTGATGCTGGCCGGTGCGATCGCCGGGCTGGTGGTCAGCGCGTTGACCATCAACCCGGCGCACTTGCTGATGCCGTTGGTGATCTCCCTGGCGCTGATGGCCACGGGTTCCGTGATGGACAGTTTCTCCAGCAACCTGACCCGACCGCAAAACCTGTATATCAGCCAGTTCCTGTTGGGCTTTGGTGGCACCTTCTTCCTGGGACCGACCATGGTACTGGGCACCAAGAATGTGCTGACCAACCCACGCAACCTGGTGAGTTTTTCGGTGATGTTCGGTATTTGCCAGAACCTCGGCGGCCTGATCGGCGCGGCGTTGCTCGGTACCTTCCAGATCGTGCGCGAGAAGTACCATTCGAGCATGATCGTCGAGCACCTGACGTTGCTTGACCCGCGTGTGGCCGCGCGGGTACAGAGCGGCGGTTCGGCCTATGGCGGTATCGTCGCCGACCCGGAACTGCGCAACCTCATGGGCATTCGCAGCCTCGCCACGGCGGCGACCCGGGAAGCGAACGTAATGGCTTACAACGATGTCTTCATGCTGATCGCGATCATCGCGATGCTGACCATGATCTGGATCTTTATCCGCAGCCTATGGCTGTTAAGCACCACCAAAGCAGCCACTCCCGTTCAACCCAGCGGCGTATCTTCATGACTGAACCTTCAACGACCACCACCACTGCCATCGCCGCCACACCCGAAGGCAGCACGCCGCCCGGCGCCGTGCCCACCGAGCTGCGGCCGTTGCGGGTGCGGATTATTTCTTCCCTGGGCTTTGCCGCGATTGCCATCGTCGGCGTGCTGATCGTGCTGTATGCCTGGCAATTGCCGCCGTTCAGCAGCGCCGTGGAAACCACCGAGAATGCCTTGGTGCGCGGCCAAGTGACGATTATCGGCCCGCAACTGAGCGGCTATGTGTTTGAAGTGCCGGTGCAGGACTTTCAGTATGTGAAGACCGGCGACTTGTTGGTGCGCCTGGATGACCGCATCTACAAGCAGCGCCTCGACCAGGCGCTGGCGCAATTGGCCGTGCAGAAGGCCTCGTTGGCCAATGTGGTGCAGCAGCGCAACAGCGCCGAAGCCACCATCAAGCTGCGCCAGGCTGCGTTGGCGGACAGCGAGGCACAGTCGCGCAAGAGCACCGCGGACCTGCGTCGCAATGAAGAATTGATCAGCGACGGCTCGGTGTCCAAGCGCGAGCTGGACGTGACCCGTGCGGCGAATGCGCAGACGATTGCCTCGGTGGCCCAGGCCCAGGCCAGCCTGGAAATCGCCCGGCAGGATTTGCAAACGGTGATCGTCAATCGCGGTTCACTGGAAGCCGCCGTGGCGAGTGCCGAGGCGGCGGTGGAATTGGCGCGGATCGACCTGTCCAATACCCGCATTACCGCACCGCGTGACGGCCAGTTGGGGCAGATTGGCGTGCGCCTCGGCGCCTACGTCAATTCCGGCGCACAGCTGATGGCCCTGGTACCGCCGCAGTTGTGGGTGATCGCCAACATGAAAGAAACCCAGATGGACAATGTGCAGGTCGGCCAGCCGGTGACCTTCACCGTGGATGCGCTGAACCACCGCAAGTTTCACGGCACGGTGCAGCATATTTCCCCGGCGACCGGTTCCGAGTTCAGTTTGTTGCAGTCCGATAACGCCACCGGCAACTTCGTGAAGATCGCCCAGCGCGTGCCGGTGCGGATTACGGTAGACCCGGATCAGGCCGAAAGTGAGCGGTTGCGGCCAGGGTTGTCGGTGGTGGTGAGTATCGACACGGCAGGGCGCCTGAAAAACAGTCCGCCCTGATACACAAAGGACCAAAACTTGGGAGGGGGCTTGCCCCCCGATTGCAATAGGTCAGCCACTAATCATGTCACTGACCCACCGCTATCGGGGGCAAGCCCCCTCCCACATTTGTGGTGTATTTCAAGCTGAATTCGAGGTGGGTCGACTGGCCTTGTTCCAGTCGCTTCAAGCCTGGACGCCCAGGTAGATGGTGGGCATTCACCGGATGGCTCACCGGCTCAATGCAAAAGAACGCCAGCCCCGGTGGGCAATACAGCAGGAAGTAATCGGCGCCGGTGGCCTGGCATTCCAAGGCATACCCCAACTCCGGCTGCTCGATCAGACAGCGCCCGTCCCACTGGCAAAACCCATTATCCACCAAGCCTTCCGGCAATGCCTTGAGCTGCTGGAAATCCCAATCCACCGGAACCGGTGCCAGTCCGGTAGGCAGTTTGGACGCATCACTCATCCACACCTGCGATGCCTTGGCCTGTAACCGCGTTCCCGGCCTACGCGGCAAATAGGGATGCAAGCCCAACCCATGCCACGCTGCGTGTTCAGCCAGATGCGTCACGCTCAAGCCGATGCTCAGCTCGCCACCGTATAAGCGAAACCGCTGCTCGGCACGATAGGCAAACGGCGTGTCGCATTCCATCGCCAGCACCACTTCATCTGCCGTGTGGCTGATCACTTGCCACGCCTGTTGCCAGGCCGAGCCGTGAATCGGCAGTGGATCGGTGAGGCTGTTCGGCGTCAGTGCCAGCCAACCATCGGGGTTATCAAAGCCGCCTTGGGCAATCCGGTTTGACCAGGGCGCCAATGGAAAACATCCCAGCTTGCCTGGCAAACTGCTGCTCACCGCGTGCTCATCACTGTGACGCAACAACGGTTGCCCGGTGGCGCGCACATGCCAATTGACGATACTGCCACCTGTAGCCGGGGCCAGGGTGAGGTGGGTCAGGTGGTCTTCCAGTTCGATCAGCATGGTCATGCACCTAGAGTGCGAAGGTGGGTTCGGGCAACCCCTGGACACCGGGGTCGAGGGCGAATACACCGCCGGCCAGGGACTGCTCGCTCTGGTCATCACGGATCGACGTGACGAACAACGTGTCCAGGCGACTGCCGCCGAAAGCGCACATGGTGGGTTTCTTCACCGGCACGCTGAGGGAGCGGTCGAGGCGACCTTCTGGTGTGAAGCGGTGGACCAAACCTGCATCGTTGGCGCAGATCCAATAGCAACCGTCGGCGTCGACCGCCGCGCCGTCGGGACGGCCGGGATGCTGGTGCATATCCACAAATACGCGGCGATTGGACGGTGTACCGGTTTCGATGTCGTAGTCGAACCCCCAGATCTGTTGCACCAACGGGTGCGAGTCCGAAGCGTACATCGTGCGGCCATCGGGGCTGAAGGCCAGGCCGTTCAGGGTGATAAAACCACTCAGCAGAGCTTGGGGCGTCTTACCTGCGATGAAGCGGTACAGGCTGCCCTCGGCCGCATTCAAACCCATGTTCAGCACCATGCTGCCAGCCCAGAAACGGCCCTGGCGATCACAGCGTCCGTCGTTCAAGCGCATGTCCGCACGCGGGTGTTCGACGGTTGCCAAACGTGTGGTATCGAGGCTGCCGTCGTTGTGTGGGGTGAGTTGGAAAAAGCCGGTTTCCATGCCGGCGATCCAGTTGCCGGCATCGGTACGCGCCATGCAGGCGAGCATTTGCGGGGCTTTCCAGGCTGCGATATGCCCGGTAGTGGCGCTCCAACGTTGCAGGCCGCCGTTGGGAATGTCCACCCAGTACAGGGCATTTTCCTCGGGCACCCACACCGGGCATTCACCTACGGCATTGCGGGCATCGACGATCAATTGAGCGGTCATGGGTCAGTCACCGAACGGCCCGGCCGCGCAGAATGCACCGCCTTGGTAGACCTTGGCCGGATCGTTGTCAGCCACGGGGGGCTGGGTTTCGACTTGGGCGCGGAACACTTCGGAGCTGTCCTTGGGCACAAAACCCAAGTGCGCGGCGTAGCGGTTATCCCACCAGGTATCGAGGTTGTCCGACATGCCGTAGACCACGGTGTGGCCGACGTTGGGTGTGTACAACGCACGCTCCAGCAGTTGCGTGAGGTCGTCGAAACTCAGCCAGGTGTGCATCATCCGCCGGTTCTGCGGCTCGGGGAACGAGGAGCCGATACGGATGCTCACGGTCTCGATGCCGTAACGGTCAAAGTAAAAACTGGCCATGTCTTCGCCGTAGGATTTGGACAGACCATAGTAGCTGTCCGGGCGGCGAGGGGAGTGGGCGTCGAGGGTCTCGCCTTGTTTGTGGAAGCCGATCACATGGTTGGAGCTGGCGAAGATCACGCGTTTCACGCCATGGCGGCGGGCGGCTTCGTAGATATGGAAAATTCCGCAGATGTTGGCGCCCAGTACTTCTTCGAAGGAACGCTCTACCGACACGCCGCCGAAGTGCAGGATGGCGTCCACACCTTCCACCAACTGGTGCACGGCTTGTTTGTCGGCGAGGTCGCAAGGATGCACCTCTTCGGAGGTATCGGTGGCCGGAGCCATATTGGCGATGTCCGACAGGCGCATTACGCGGGCATAAGGGCGCAGGCGTTCACGCAGGACTTTGCCCAGGCCGCCGGCGGCGCCGGTGAGGAGCAGGCGATCAAAGGGGGCAGGCGTTGTGTTGGTCATGGGCGTTCCATTGTTGTTGTAGGTTGTCGTATGACTTAGCGAAGTATCGTTATGGATTCCCTGGATTGTCAACGTCCTTGTAGGCAGGCGAGACCAAACCTGTGGGAGGGGGTTTGCTCCCGATAGCGGTCTATCAGTAATGCATCCGGTGACTGACGCACCGTTATCGGGAGCAAGCCCCCTCCCACAAAGGATTTTTTGCGGTTGGGAACGCGATGCTACAACAGTGAAATCGGGTAGCTGATGAATATCCGGTTCTCATCGAACGCGTTATTGCTGAAATCCCGCCGCATCGTTGCGTTGCGCCAGCGCAGATTCAGATCCTTCAGTGCGCCGCTCTGCACGGTGTAGGCCAGTTCCGATTCGCGTCCCCATTCCTTGCCGTCGGTGATCGTTCCGGTGTGCACGTTATTGCCGCTGATGTAGCGGTTCATCATGGTCAAGCCGGGAATGCCGAGTACCACGAAGTTGAAGTCATGCCGCACCTGCCAGGACTTTTCCTTGGCATTGTCGTAGCTGGCGTTATAGCTGTCGTTGGCCAGGGTGCCGCCGCTGGTGCCGTTGACCTTCATCCAGGCACTGTCGCCGGTGAGCTTCTGCAGACCCACGTAGAAGGTGTTGCCGAAGTAGCGGGCCGAGAGCAGGGCGTAAGCGGTCTTGTTGTCGAGGTTGCCGGCCAAGGCGCGGCCATTTTCCTTGCCGTTGAAAAAACCGAGGTTGGCACCC
Source organism: Pseudomonas sp. GW821-FHT03A09 (assembly GCF_059421065.1). Lineage (NCBI taxonomy): Bacteria > Pseudomonadati > Pseudomonadota > Gammaproteobacteria > Pseudomonadales > Pseudomonadaceae > Pseudomonas > Pseudomonas sp. GW821-FHT03A09. The sequence continues at coordinate 187,758 of NZ_JBWKUX010000003.1, forward strand.
AGGGTCCAGTCGCCGACCGGCTGGCTGTGGGTCAGGTTGAAAAATTGTTGCTGGTAGATATCGCTGAGTTCGGCGTACCACACACCGACTCGGGTGCGCTTGTCATTGAAGGTGTATTCGCCGCCGCCGAAGTTGAAGCGGTTCGAGGTGAACGCGGCTTTGCCGTTCATGAACATGTCTTCCATGCTCGAGTCGTTGCGCGGGCTGTTGCCGAGAAACTGCCCGCCGTAGAGGGTCAGCCCGGCGATTTCATTCGACGTGACCTGGCCGCCGCGAAAAGTCTGGGGCAGCGAACGACCATCGTCGGAGCGCAGGATTGGCAGCACCGGCATCCATTCGCCGACCTTCAGTTCGGTCTTCGACAGTCTGGTTTTCAACGCCACGCCCAGACGGCCGAAGTTGTCAGCGGGGCGCCCATCACTGTCGAGCGGCAGCAGTTGGGTGCCACCCGTACCTTTGCCGCCATCGAGCTTTTGCGAATACAGGCCGAGCACATCAAGCCCGAAACCCACGGTGCCCTGGGTGAAGCCGGATTTGGCATCGAGGATGAAGTTCTGCGTCCACTCCTGGGCCTTGGCCTGGGGAAACGTAGGGTCGGTGAAATTACGGTTGAAGTAGGCGTTGCGTAGATTGAGCGTGGCCTTGGCGTCGTCGAGAAAACCGTCGGCCTGGGCACTGAAGGGAAGCGTGAACGCCAGGCTACCGAGACCGAGAAAACCAAGACGCGAGGAATTGCGGGCGAGTGAACTCACAGTGAAGCTCCATTTTTTTGTTGTTTTTATTATTTGTTATACGTTGTCGTACAACATTGATGGAGATATTTGCGAGGTTTCTGGGGCTTGTCAACTAGAAGTTATACGATGACTTGATCGATATCGATCAAAAGTGTGGGAGGGCTTGCTTCCACATTTGAGTGCATTCCAACGTGAGGTCTTAGTTGGCAATGACCATCGGCGGGAGCGTGCCAAGCAGCGAAACGGCTGCCACCGCCGCCACGCCCAGCAACCATTCCAGCATCACACTGGCCTTTAAGCTGCCCAGGCGTTCTTCGCAGCGGTCGATACGCAAGCGGTTCAGGAGTGCCAGTGCCAACATGCCCAGCACCAACAGCACCTTGATCAACAGAATCAGCGCGAACCCACTGAACAACGGCGTAGGCCACAGCTGCCCGGTCAGCACGCGCACATTGATCAAGCCCGTGACCAGCAGACCGGCGACCAGACCATAACCCACCCCGCTGAAGCGTTTGAGAATCGCTGCCAGCGCATAGCGTTGCGGCTGCTTGAGGATCAGCACCAACAGCAACAACCCACCGAGCCAGGCGCCGACGCACATCAGGTGCACCACTTGGTTGAGGATCAGCAGTTGCCCGCTCAGGCCATTGAGCATGGCGCCATGGCCCACCGGTGCCAACGTCGCGAGCAGCAGCGCGAGGATCGGCAGGCGCATGGCCGGCCAGGGTCTACTCAGCACGACCACCAGCACAAGGTTCAGCAACAGGTGCCAGACCCACACCTGGCCAAAGAAGGTTTTACCCAGCACCAGTTGCACAGTGTCCGGTTGCAGCGCCGCGTCCCAGCTACCGGCCATGTTGGCGGTGATCAACAGCAACCAGTCCACGCCGGAGCACAACCCCAGCCAGGCGAGTACGCGGGTGAGGCGCAGCAGTTGCCGGTCGAGTGCCGGGTGCAGTTCAGTGCCCAACAGCCAGGGCCTGAAGGCACAGGCTCCGAACATCAACAGCACGACGATGAAATGCACAAAACGGCACAGGACCAGCAGCGTCGCCATGGGTTATTGGCCGACCTTGAAGCTGTATTCACCGTTGCTCTTGTGGGTATCGACCGACACCGCGTTCCACACCACTTTGTAGTTGCCGGCGGCAAGCGGTGCGGCGGGCGTGACCACCAATGTCTTCTTGTCGGCGTCGGGGGTTTCCAGGCCCTTGATCGCGACTTCGGTGCCGTCCTTGCTCAGGGAGACTTTGGTGAAGGTGGCTTCGACGCCCTCGCTGAAGGTCAGACGCAGGTCGGCGGGTGCCGCGACTGTGCTGTCGGCCGCAGGCGTCGAGCTTTTCAGGTGGGCGTGGGCGAACGCGGTAGAGGCGCCTAGCAGGGAAGCGAGCAGGGCGACGGTGGTCAGGGCTTTCTTGATCAACATTGTTCAATACCTTCAGGTTAGGAAGTCGGTAGAGCCATGTGCAGCAAGGGAAAGGGTTTGCCTTCGCCATCCAGCGGCGAGCGCGCGACCTGGATGAAACCATAGTGCAGGTAGAACCCCACGGCCTGTGGGTTTTGTTCGTTGACGTCCACCGTCAGGGTGTCATGGCGGGCGCGGGCATGGTCGAGCAATTGCCGACCGATACCCTGGCCACGACGGTCGGGGTCGATAAACAGCATTTCCACATTGTGCCCACCGGTGCCGATGAAACCGGCGATACCGTTTGGGTCTTCATACACCCACACATCCAGGGCCGGCATGGGCAGGTAAGTGTCGCGCACCAGCGGCAGCAAACGCTGGATATCATCCTCGGGGAGGAAGTCATGGGTGGCACGCACCGAGCGCTCCCACAGTGCGCCCAGCACTGCGTCGTCGGTGGCCACACGCGGTCTAATCGTCATGATCATGATCCTTCATAGGGACCGCGATGCTAACCAATCCGTTTTCCAGGGGAAAGCTTCGCGTCAGAAGTTTCATTGTGGCGTGTCGCCGCGGTCTAGAGCCGATGGTAGTCTTGGGGCCATGTTGTTGTCAGGGAGCCCTTATGGGCAATCACAAGATCGGAATTCGTCGGGTCAACGTCGAGAAAATCCTGCTGGCGGCGGAAAAAGTCTTCGCCGTGAAAGGCTATGGCAGCACCGCCATGGCCGATATCGCCGAAGAAGTGCAGCTGCCGCGTTCCAACCTGCATTACTACTTCACCACCAAGAGCGAGCTTTACAGCGCCGTACTCTTCGACCTGCTGGAGGTATGGAAGCAGGACGCCCTGAGCTTCGAAACCTTCGATGACCCGCGCGTGGTACTCAGCAGTTACATCCGCGCCAAGATGCAGCGCTCGCGGACGCGGCCCTATGGGTCGAAGGTCTGGGCCAACGAAATCATCCACGGCGCGCCGACCTTGGGTCAGGCGCTGGATGAAAGCCTGTACGACTGGGCCAAGATGAAGGAAGCGAAAATTCGCCAGTGGGTGGAAGATAAACGCATCCTGCCGGTGGAGCCGTCGAGTCTGCTGTACATGATCTGGGCGTCGACCCAGCACTATGCGGACTTTGATCACCAAGTGACGATTCTGAATGATCACCAGCCGTTGTCGGACATGCAGTTCGAGAAAGCGATCCAGACGGTGACCAGTGTGATTTTGCGGGGGATTGGGTTGGAGCCTTGAACTTTGTGGTAAGGCTGATGGCCTCATCGGGGGCAAGCCCCCTCCCACAGTTGACCGCATTTCACCTGAAGGAATACGGTCGAATGTGGGAGGGAGCTTGCCCCCGATAGCGATCTAAAGAATTACACAGCCTCCCTGTAGGGATTACGCGGGTCCTGCGTCCAATTCAAAAACGGCTTGCCCGTGTCCATCGGCACCATCTCGATACAGTCCGCCACCGGGCAGGTGATCTGGCACAGGTTGCAGCCCACACACTCATCATCGATCACCTCGTATTTATGCGTGCCATCCGCCTGTTTCAGACTCGCGATGGCTTGGTGCGATGTGTCCTCGCAAGCAATATGGCAGCGCCCGCAGCCAATACACGCCGCCTGATCAATCTTCGCGATCACCTGGTAGTTGATATCCAGGTACTTCCAGTCCGTGGTATTGCCCACCGCACGTCCGGAGAAGTCCTGCAGGCTCGTGTAGCCCTGACTGTCCATCCAACGTGACAGTCCATCCTTCATCTCTTCCACGATCCGAAACCCATGCAGCATCGCCGCCGTGCACACCTGCACCGCGCCGCAACCCAGGGCGACGAATTCCGCCGCATCGCGCCAGTTGCCGATGCCACCGATGCCGCAGATCGGCAGGCCTTGGGTTTGCGGGTCACGGGCGATTTCCGCGACCATGTTCAGGGCAATCGGCTTCACCGCTGAGCCGCAATAACCGCCGTGGGTACTTTGGCTACCGACCATCGGCAGGGCGACCATGCGTTCCAGGTCCACACTGGTGATGGAGTTGATGGTGTTGATCAGCGACACCGCATCCGCGCCACCGCGATAGGCGGCCCGCGCCGCCACACGGATGTCGGTGATGTTCGGCGTGAGCTTGACGATCACCGGCAGCGAGCAGTACGTCTTGCACCAGCGTGTCACTTGCTCCACATACTCCGGTACCTGTCCCACTGCGGCACCCATGCCGCGCTCGGGCATACCGTGGGGGCAGCCGAAGTTCAGTTCGATACCGTCGCAGCCGGTGGCCTCCACCCGGGGCAGGATGTTTTTCCAGGACTCCTCGACACAAGGCACCATCAGCGACACGATCAGCGCGCGGTCGGGCCAATCTTTTTTCACCTGGGTGATTTCCCGCAGGTTGATCTCCAGGGAGCGGTCGGTGATCAGCTCGATGTTGTTGATGCCCAACACTTCACGGTTGGCACCGTAGTGGGCCGAGTAGCGAGACGACACATTGACCGCTGCCGGGTCTTCGCCCAGGGTTTTCCACACCACGCCGCCCCAGCCGGCTTCGAAGGCGCGGACCACGTTGTAGGCTTTGTCGGTGGGCGGCGCAGAGGCCAGCCAGAACGGGTTCGGGGCTTTGATACCGGCGAACACAATCGAGAGATCGGCCATTACGCAGCCTCCACATTCAGCATGAGTTGGGCATGCATGGCCTCTGCGGCCAGCTTGCCGTGTTGCACGGCCTGCACGGTGAGGTCCTGGCCGAGGCTGACGCAATCACCGCCGGCATAGATGCCTGGAATGCTGGTACGCAGGTGTTCGTCGACGAAAATTCGCTCGCCGACGCGGCGCAGTTGCTGGGCCAGCGGGTCGTGCAGCGCCTCGCTGTCAAAACTTTGTCCGATGGCCTTGAAGATCGCATCGGCGGCCAGTTCGAAGGTTTCACCGGTGGGGTGCAGGCGGCCGTTTTCCATGCGCGTGCGCAGGAAGCGCATGCCGCGTACGTGGCCCTGATCATCGAGCAGCACTGTTTCGGGTTGAGCCCAGGTCAGCAGGCGGACCTGATTGGCTTTGGCAATATCCTGTTCGTGCTGAGTGGCGCCCAAGTCCGCCAGGCCACGGCGGTACACGAGGTTCACATCGCGAGCGCCGAGGCGGGCCATTTGCACGGCCATGTCGATGGCCGTGTTGCCGGCGCCGAGCACGATGCAGCGGTCGGCCAGGGGCAGTTGGGTGAGGTCGTCAGCCTGGCGCAGTTCGCGGATGTAGTCGGTGGCGGCAAGCAGGCCGGGGGCATCTTCGTGGGGCAGGCCGAGTTGTTTGCTGGCGGCCAGGCCGAGGCCGAGGAACACCGAATCGAATTGCTGGTGCAGTTCGCTCAAGGTCAGGTTGCCACCCAGGCGCTGGCCGTGGCGAATTTCAATGCCGCCGATTTGCAGCAGGAACTCCAACTCCTTCTGCGCGAAGTCATCCACCAGCTTGTACTTGGCGATCCCGTACTCATTCAGGCCGCCGGCCTTTTCCTGCGCTTCGAAAATCACCACGTCATGGCCGTGCAACGCGGCGCGATGAGCACAGGCCAAACCCGCAGGCCCGGCACCGATGACGGCGATGCGTTTGCCGGTGGACGCCGCGCGCTGGAACGGGTGCTCGCTGAAGTGCGCGTTGTCGATGGCGTAGCGTTGCAACAGGCCAATCAACACCGGGGCGCATTCCTCGGCGTTGTTACGCACGCAGGCTTGCTGGCACAGGATCTCGGTGGGGCAAACCCGGGCGCAGCTGCCGCCGAGGATGTTGGCCGAGAGGATTTTCTGAGCGGCACCCTGTACGTTTTCGGTGTGGATATTGCGGATGAACGACGGGATATCGATCTCGCTGGGACACGCGTTCACGCATGGCGCGTCGTAGCAATACAGGCAGCGTGAAGCTTCCAGTTGGGCCTGGCGGGCGTTGAGGGGCGGTGCCAGGTCGGTGAAGTGGCTGGCTAACGTTGCCCCATCTTCATGCGGGTGGGGGAGGTGGGTCAGGGTCTGGATCACGGTTTTGGCCTCACGGTTATTTGAGGTGCTGCCTCTGATGGGCATTGGTTTTTGTGTTGCCTGTGCTGGCCCCTTCGCAGGCAAGCCAGCTCCCACATTGGATCGGGTTCACATCGTTCAAATGTGGGAGCCGGGCTTGCCCGCGATAGGCCGAAGGCCGCTTTCAGCGTTTCACAGCAGTGGGCCTGGAATGCTCCGCCCGCTTGCTCAACTGCTCAAACACTGCCGGATACGCCGGCCGCTCCACATACCTCCCGGCCCCACGTTCGGCGCGCAGGTCGCCATCGACCCAGACCAGCTTGCCCTGGCTGATGGTGTGGCTCGGCACACCGCGTACGCTCTTGCCTTCGAAGATGTTGAAGTCGACCTTCTGATGGTGGGTCTTGGCGGAAATGGTCCGCGTACCCTGGGGGTCCCACAGCACCAGATCAGCATCTGCGCCAACACGGATCGCGCCTTTGCGTGGGTAGAGGTTGAAGATCTTCGCGGTGTTGGTGGAAGTCAGCGCGACGAAGTCCTGCATCGACAAACGCCCGCTGTTGACACCTTCGTCCCACAGCAACGCCATGCGGTCTTCGATGCCGGCGGTGCCGTTGGGGATCTTGCTGAAGTCGTCACGGCCGGCAGCTTTTTGCTCGGCGCAGAAGCAACAATGGTCGGTGGCGGTGGTGTGCAGGTTGCCCGATTGCAGGCCATGCCACAGCGCCTCTTGGTGCCCGCGTGGGCGGAAAGGCGGGCTCATCACGTAGCCTGCGGCGGTCTGCCAGTCGGGGTGTTGGTAAACGCTGTCGTCCAGCAACAAGTGGCCGGCGAGGACTTCGCCGTAGACCGGCTGGCCCTTGCCGCGGGCATAGGTGATTTCGTCCAGCGCTTCCTGGGTGGAGACGTGCACCAAGTACAACGGCGTACCGATGGTTTCAGCGATACGAATGGCGCGGCTGGCCGCTTCGCCTTCCACTTGTGACGGGCGCGACAGCGGGTGCGCTTCCGGCCCGGTGATGCCCTGGGCCATCAGCTTGCGCTGCAGGTGGTACACCAACTCGCCGTTCTCCGCATGCACCGTGGGCACTGCGCCCAGCTCCAGGCAACGTTCGAAACTGGCGACCAGCGTATCGTCCGCCGCCATGATCGCGTTCTTGTAGGCCATGAAATGCTTGAAGCTGTTGATGCCGTGATGGCTGACCAGCTCGGCCATTTCCTCGCGGACCTGCTCGCTCCACCACGTGATCGCGACGTGAAAGCCATAGTCGGCTGCGGATTTTTCCGCCCAGCCGCGCCATTGGTGAAAGGCCTCGAGCAGTGACTGCTGCGGGTTGGGAATCACAAAGTCGATGATCGACGTAGTGCCGCCCGCCAAACCTGCCGCCGTACCACTGAAAAAATCTTCGCTGGCCACGGTGCCCATGAAGGGCAGTTGCATATGGGTGTGAGGGTCGATGCCGCCTGGCATCAAGTATTGGCCGCTGCCATCGAGTATTTCAGTGCCTGCGGGAATATCCAGATCCGTGCCAATAGCGCGAATTAGACCGCCTGCGCATAAAACATCGGCGCGGTAACTTTCATCATGGGTAATAACGGTGGCGCCACGGATCAACAGCGACATGTCGAGTTCCTCACAGGCTTGACCGGCTTGTGCCAGTTCTAAGTGTTGTAATACTGCTTACCGATGGTCGGTTGATTCTTGTCATCGGTGACAGGAATAGAAGCTAGCCCGAGTTTTTCGATTGGGCAAGAAGATTTTTTATAAGCTTATATAGTGTTTAATATCATGATTTATAAGGATAAAAATAAAAAATCACCAAAATGAAGCGGTCTCTCACCATTTTGACGCGCTTGACAGGTTCATAAAATAAGCAACATTTCTTATTGCAAATCAGACGCTTGAGATATGCCTCTTGACGGGCATGGGAAATAAAAATAATTGTGTTGCACCAGATTGAGTCCTGACGGTTCGAGCAACTTTCACGTTATTTAGCCTGAGTAATGTGGCAAGTACCGAAGGCGCAATCGGAAAGCTGATAAACATCAGCAGGTTATATAAGCGGTGCGGGTTCGAGGGCAGTTGTCGGCACGGTTATTGAGTGCAGTGGCGGCTGTCCGGGCCCGTGATGTCATGTTGTTTACGCGGTACTCCGGCCACCCTGCGTCCAGCGCGGGGTGAGCAACAATAATTCGAAAAAACCGTGGAGCGGCCATGCAACAGAACAGATCGCAAGTCATAGAGCGCAACGGCCTGTACGAACTCGACGCCGGCCCCGACGTCCTCGACAGCCCACGCTACAACCACGACATGGCACCGACCAAGGTGCACGAACGAACCTGGAACAAATGGCACATCACCGCACTGTGGGTCGGCATGTCGATCTGCGTGCCCACCTATACGTTGGGCGGGGTGCTCACCGCGTATTTCGGGCTGTCAGTGGGGGAGGCGCTGATGGCGATCCTGCTGGCCAACATCGTCGTGCTGATTCCGCTGACCCTCAACGCGTTTCCTGGCACCAAGTACGGTATTCCGTTTCCGGTGTTGCTGCGTTCTTCCTTTGGCATCCTCGGCTCCAACGTGCCGTGCCTGATCCGCGCGCTGGTGGCGTGTGGCTGGTTCGGTATCCAGACGATGTTTGGCGGCTTGGCGATTCACTTGTTCCTGGGGTCGATTTTCGAGGGTTGGAAATCCCTCGGTGGCACCGGTGAAGTGATCGGTTTCATGATTTTCTGGACGCTGAATTTGTGGGTGGTCTTGCGTGGCGCCGAGTCGATCAAGCGCCTGGAAACCCTGTCGGCACCGCTGCTGGTGGCAGTCGGGATAGGCCTGTTGGTGTGGGCGATGCCGAATGTGTCTCTCAGCGAACTCATGGCGATCCCACCCAAACGTCCCGAAGGCGCGAGCCTCACCGGTTACTTTATGGCCGGCCTCACCGCGATGGTGGGTTTCTGGGCCACCTTGTCGCTGAACATTCCCGACTTCAGCCGCTACGCCCACAGTCAGAAAGACCAGATCCTCGGGCAGATTTTCGGCCTGCCGCTGACCATGTTCCTGTTCGCCGCCCTTGGCGTGATCATGACCGCCGCGTCGGTGAAACTGGTGGGTGTCAGCGTGTCCGACCCGGTGAGCCTGATCGGCCATATCCAGAGCCCGGTGTGGGTAGCGATTGCCATGGCGTTGATCATCATCGCCACCTTGTCCACCAACACGGCAGCGAACATCGTTTCGCCCACCAATGACTTCCAGAACATCGCCCCCAAACTGATCAACCGTACCACAGCGGTGATTCTCACTGGCCTGGTCGGGTTGGCGTTGATGGCCCATGAGCTGCTGAAAAAACTCGGGCTGATCGTCTCGGATGTGAGCCTGGAGACTGTGTATTCCAACTGGTTGCTCGGTTATTCAAGCCTGCTCGGCCCGATTGCCGGGATCATGGTGGTGGACTATTTCATCACGCGCAAACAGCAACTGGACCTGGCTGGCCTGTATCGCGACGACGTTTACCCGGCGTGGAACTGGAGCGGTTTCATCGCCTTCGGCGTGCCGGTGGTGCTGACCTTGTTGTCCCTGGGCAGTGACGCGTTCAGTTGGTTCTACAGCTATGGCTGGTTTACCGGTTCGGCGCTGGGCGGCTTGATGTATTACGGCTTGAATGCCAAGCGCGGGGTCAGCCCAATCTCCGTTAAAACTTCGTTGTAAACACGGTCAATGTGGGAGCTGGCTTGCCTGCGATAGCGGTGTATCAGGCAACACTGTTTCAGCTGACAGTCCGCCATCGCAGGCAAGCCAGCTCCCACCTTTGATTGAGCCAACCTATAAAAATGTAGCCTGAGGAGATCCCCATGAACGCTGCTCTCGACGTTCTGCAATCCACCCATCAGCACATCAACCGTGACCGCTTGTGGCAGTCCTTGATGGACTTGGCCAAGCTCGGCGCCACACCCAAGGGGGGCGTGTGCCGCCTGGCCCTCACCGACCTGGATCGCAAGGCCCGTGACCTGTTTGTACAGTGGTGCGAAGCCGCCGGTTGTACCGTGACCATCGACGGTATTGGCAACATCTTCGCCCGCCGACCGGGACGCAATCCCAACCTGCCACCGGTGATGACTGGCAGCCATATCGACACCCAGCCCACTGGCGGCAAGTTCGACGGTTGCTTTGGCGTGCTGGCGGGGGTGGAAGTGCTGCGCACCCTTAACGACCTCAAGGTGGAAACAGAGGCACCGCTGGAAGTGGTGGTGTGGACCAACGAAGAGGGCTCGCGTTTTCCACCGTGCATGATGGGCTCGGGGGTGTTCGCCGAGAAATTTACGTTGGCGGATACCTTGGCCAAGGTGGATGTGGATGGGGTCAGTGTGGGCGATGCATTGAATGCGATTGGCTATGCGGGAACCCGGCCGGTCAGTGGTCACAAAGTGGGGGCGTATTTCGAGGCGCATATCGAACAAGGGCCGATTCTGGAGGACGAAAAAAAGACCATCGGCGTGGTATTGGGGGCATTGGGGCAGAAGTGGTTCGACCTGAAATTGCGCGGCGTTGAAGCCCATGCGGGGCCGACGCCGATGCACCTGCGCAAGGATGCCTTGGTGGGCGCGGCGGCCGTTGTCGCGGCGGTCAACGCGGCGGCGCTGGGGCACCAGCCTCATGCGTGTGGGACAGTGGGCTGCCTGCAGGCTTATCCCGGATCGCGCAACGTGATTCCTGGTGAAGTGCGCATGACTCTGGATTTCCGGCATCTGGAACCGGCCCGGCTGGATTCGATGATTGCCCAAGTACGCAAGGTGATCGACGAAACCTGCGCCAAACATGGGTTGAGTTTCGAGATGGAGCCGACAGCTGATTTTCCGCCGCTGTATTTTGACAAAGGCTGCGTGGATGCCGTGCGCGATGCGGCCAATGGGCTGGGGCTGTCGAACATGGATATCGTCAGTGGGGCAGGGCACGACGCAATTTTCGTCGCCGAACTGGGCCCGGCGGGGATGATCTTCGTCCCGTGTGAGGGAGGCATTAGCCACAACGAAATCGAAAATGCTGCACCAGATGATCTGGCGGCGGGGTGTGCGGTGTTGCTACGGGCGATGGTGGCCGCTTCGGCCGCTATCGCCAGCGGCAAACTTGCCGCCTGAAATACATTTAAAAATGTGGGAGGGGGCTTTGCAGCGTTCGAACATTATGTGTCTGGCCGTAAACCCCCTGTGGGAGGTGGCTTGCTCCCGATAGCGGTGGTTCAGCTTATACCTGTATGACTGACACACCGCTATCAGGCACCGGGTTGCCAGCCGCCGCCGAGTGCCGTGATCAATCCCACACTCGCCTGTAACTGCCGCGTCTGTACTGCCTGCAATGTCCTTTGCGCCTGCAATGCAGCGGTCTGCGCGGTCACTACATCCAGATAACTTACGGCGCCTGCCTGGTAGCTGTTCATCGCCAGCGATTGTGTGTGCTGTGCTGCATCCGCTGCCGCTTGTTCATCCTGGGCTTCCTGCTGCAAATCCCGCAGTTGTGCCAGGTTGTCTTCCACTTCGCGCACGGCTTTGAGTACATGGCTGCGGTACTGTGCCGAAGCCTCCTCGAATTCGGCTTTGGCTTGACGCTCGTTGGCGCTCAGGCGGCCGCCGTCAAAGATTGGCAAATTCACCAACGGCCCCAGCGCCCAGTAACGGTTGCCGGCAGATAGCAGATTGCCGACACCTTGCGTCTGCCCGCCAATCAACCCGGTCAAGCTGAAGTCCGGATACCACGCCGCCTTCGCCACACCAATATTGGCATTGGCTGCAAACACCCGCCGTTCCGCCGCCGCGATATCCGGGCGACGTTGCAGCAGATGGCTGGGGAGTTGCGATGGAATGCCCGGTAGCGCGATCAGTTGCTGGCTCGGCGGCAAGGAAAAATCGCTGGCCGCCACCCCCACCAGTTCACCGATGGCATGTTCGGTCAGGTTACGTTGCCCGCGCACTTCATCCAGCTGTGCCTTGGCTTCGGCCAACTGGTTTTGTGCCCGGGTCAGGTCCAGTTCGGAAGCAATCTGGCCCTCATAACGACTGCGCGTGAGCTGCAACGCCTGGCTGAAATCATCCAGCGAGCTGTTGAGAATCCGGCTCTGCGCATCCAGCCCATTAAGCTGCACGTACAGCGTCGCCAACTGATGTTGCAGGCTCAACCGCGCCACCGCCAGGTCATCCCCGGATGCTTGCGCCTGAGCATCACCGGCTGCGACCTGGTTACGGATTTTGCCCCATAGATCCAGGTCGTAGCTCAGGGAAAACCCTGCGCTATTGCTGTTGTAAACCGATGGTTGGGTATCACCACGCAACGGCCGCGAGTCCGACTGCCGCTGGCGCAACGGTTGTGCGCTGGCAGTGATCTGAGGAAACAGACCCGCATGCAATTGGCTGGCGTACGCCTGGGACGCATCGAAGTGCGCCAGTGCCGCCGCCAGGTCTGGGTTGGCCTTGAGCAGTTGTTGTTGCAGGTCATCGAGGCGCGAATCGTTATAGAGCTTCCACCACGCTGGCGCAATCTGGTCGGACGGTTGTGCGCTGTGCCACGGGCCATCGCTGGTCTGTTCGCGGTAGCCGGCCGGCAGGTCCACCGCGGGCACCTTGTAGGTGGGCGCCATCGAGCAGCCTTGCAGCGCCAGTAGCATCAACGCGGCGAGGGGATTAAGCCTTGGGCGCATGTGCACCTCCGGAGGCGTCCGCCAGTTGCACGGGGTCACCTTCGCGCAGGGCGTCGGGCGGGTTGTCGACCACGCGGTCGGCGGGTTTCAAACCTTGGTCGATCACCAAGCGTTCGCCGAGGTCGAGGCCGATATGGATGTCTTGCAGGTGCACATGATTCTGCGCATCCAGTACCGCGACTTGAGTACCTTGGGCGCGGAAGATCAGCGCGCTGGCCGGGATGCTCACACCATGGGTGTCCGCTGGAATCGGCAGGGTGGCTTCGGCGTAATCCCCTGGCAGCAACTCGCCCTTGGGGTTGTCGGCGACGAACTGGGCGAGCAGGGTGCCGGAACGACGGTCGATGGCGGTGGAATCGCCGATCAACCGCGCCTTGAAGTGTTTGCCGGGGTGTTCAGGTACGGTCAACTCGGCTTCAAGGCCTGGATGGATCACCGCCGCGTAGTTCTGTGGTACTGGTACGTAGAGGCGCAGTTGGTGGGTATCGGCGATGTTGAACAGCTCGGGATCGCTGTCGGTATCGGCCTTGATCAACTGGCCTATGTCGGTGTTGCGTGCGGTGATGGTGCCGGCAAAGGGGGCACGGATGGTCTTGTAGCTTTCCAGCGCCGACAGGCGTGCGTAATCGGCGGCGGCGGCCTCGGCGTTGGCTTTGGCAGCGGCGGCGTTGGAGGTTTTTTCGTCGGCTTCCTGGCGCGACACCGAGTGGCTGGCCAGCAGGTTCTGCCAGCGCGTCGCCGTGGTTTCGGCCAGGCGCGCATTGGCCTGCTCCTGGATCAGGCGGGCGTGGGTTTGCGCCAGTTGCTGGTCCAGGTCCGGGCTGTCGATCTCGGCGAGGATTTGCCCGTCCTTGACCTGGCTGCCGATGTCGACTTTCCAGTCTTTCAAGTAGCCGCTGACCCGTGCGTGGATCGGCGCCTTGCTCCAGGCTTCCAAGTGCGCTGGCAAACGTAGGGTGTCACCGGCGGCGTTCTGTTTCGGTTGGAACACCACCACCTGTGGGATGGCCGCGGTTTCCGTCCAGGCAGTGACCGACTGTTCGTGCAGCGTGCGGGCGTGCAGGCCGTTGGCGACCAACAGGGCGGCCAATGTCAGGCCGCCGACACCCATGAGCATCAGACGCTTGCGCGAGGGTTTATGATCAGACGACATGTGAAGTTTCTCCAGCAGCAACGCGAGTAGGGTGACGACCGTGGACCAGGCTGAAGACCACGGGAACAAACAACAGTGTGGCGATGGTGGCGAAGATCAAGCCTCCGATGACGGCCCTGCCTAGCGGTGAGTTTTGCTCTTCGGACAAGGCCAGTGGCAGCATGCCGATGATCATCGCCAGCGCGGTCATGCACACCGGGCGGAAGCGCGTATAACCAGCCTCCATGGCGGCCTTCAGTGCATCGCCATGTTCGGCCAGGCGTTCACGGCAGAAGCTCACCACCAGGATCGAGTTGGCGGTGGCCACGCCCATGCACAGGATGGCGCCGGTCAGTGCCGGCACCGATAACGAGGTGCCGCTGAGGAACAGCATCCACACGATGCCCGCAAGTGCCGCCGGCAATGCAGTGATGATCACGAACGGGTCGGCCCAGGACTGGAAGTTGACCACGATCAGCAGGTAGATCAGCACCACCGCACCGAGCAGGCCGAAACTCAAACCGCTGAACGCTTCATGCAAGGCGTCGATCTGGCCATGCAGACTAATCACCGCTCCTTTGGGGCGCATGGACGCGGTGTCGTCCAACACTTTTTGTACATCGCGGGCCACACCGCCGAGGTCGCGGCCTTGCACGTTGGCGTACAGGTCCAGGGTCGGTTCGATGTTGTAGTGGGTCACCACCGCCGGGCTTTGCACGCGGGCGATGGTTGCCACGCCGCCGAGGATTTGCGACTGGCCATCGGCACCCGTGACGGGCAAGGCTTCCAGTGAGGGCAAGCTGTCCAGGCGGTACTGCGGCGTTGCCGCGACGATGGAGTACGACACACCGTTGGCCGGGTTGAGCCAGAACGTCGGCGCGGTTTGCGAGCTGCCGGCGAGGGAGGCAACCATGCTGTTGGTCACGTCTCTTTCGGTGATGCCCAAGCCATTGGCGCGCATACGGTCGACGTTGACTTGCAGCGACGGGTAGCCGGTGGATTGTTGGATACGCAGGTCGGCGATGCCAGGCACGTGTTGCAGTCGGCGCTCAAGCTCCACGGCATAAGCGCGGTTTTCTTCATCGCTGCGCCCGGAGATTTTCACATCCAGTGGCGCTGGTGCACCGAAGTTGAGGATCTGACTGCTGATGTCGGCGGGCAGGAACGCGAAGTGACTGCCGGGGAAACTTTCGGGCAGGGCTTCGCGTAGTTTTTTCACGTAGTCGGCGGTGGGCGCGTGGTCTTTTTTCAGGGTGACCTGAATATCGCCATCCTGCGGACCGATGGTGCCGCTGCTGCTGTAGGCCATGTCGATGCCGCTCAGCGGAATGCCGATGTTGTCGACGATGGTGTCCAGTTCTTCGGCCGGGATCACTTCGCGAATCCGCGCTTCAATCCGGTCGAACGCCGCCGCGCTTTCTTCGATACGGGTGCCCAGTGGCAAGCGTACATGCAGGGCGAGGGCACCGGCGTCGGTGGCCGGGAAGAAGTCCTGGCCCAGGCTCGGCAGCAACAGGAATGAGGCGAGCACGCAAGCCAGGAAACCGACGATAAAACGTTTGCGGTTGCCCAGGGCCAAGGTCAGCAGGCCGTGGTAGGTATCGCGGATATTCGAGAAGTGACGCTCGAACCCTTGCTGAAAATTCAGCACCGATTGCAGCAGGGCGTTGCGCGGTTTTTGGTGCTGCTCGCCCTCGTGGTGATTGATGAACTCATCTTCCGGGTGATGCCCCGCGCCTTGTTCCGGCATATGGGGCTTGAGCAGGAACATTGCCAGGGTCGGCACCAGGGTCCGCGAGAGGATGAATGAGCTGGCCATGGCGAAGATCACCGCTAGGGCCATTGGCCGGAACAGGTAACCGGCGATGCCTTGCAGCAAAAACATCGGCACGAACACGATGCAGATGCACAGCAGCGAGACGAATGCCGGGCCGACGATCTGCGCGGCGCCGTCGAGGATCGCGGTCTTCACCGCCTTGCCTTGCTCCAGGTGCCAGTTGATGTTCTCGATAGTCACCGTGGCATCGTCCACCAGGATGCCCACGGCCAAGGCCAGCCCGCCCAACGTCATCACGTTGAGGGTTTGCCCGGAGACTGCCAGCAGCGCGATGGCTGACAGCACTGCCAATGGAATCGAGGCGGCGATGATCAACGTGGAGCGCCAGCTGCCGAGGAACAGCAGGATCATCGCACTGGTCAGCAAGGCGGCGATGATGCCTTCCTGGGCCACGCTGCCCACCGATTGCTTGACGAACACCGAGGCGTCACCCAGCAATGAGGTCTTCAGCGATGGCGGCAGGGTTTCGTTGATGCGTGGCAGCATCTGGCGAATGCCGTCGATGATCGACAGGGTAGAAATGCTGCCGTTTTTCAACGCCGGCATCAGCACCGCGCGGTGACCGTCGACGCGCACGATGTTGGTCTGCGGCGGTGAGCCGTCACGCACGTGGGCCACTTGGCCGATGGTGATCAGCGCGCCGTCGACGGTCTTGATCGGCAGGTCGTTGAGTTCATCGATGGCCTTGGGGCTGTTGTTGAGCAGGATCGTGTATTCGTTGGGGCCGAGCTTGGCGGTGCCCACGGGGATTATCTGGTTCTGCAACGCCAGTGCGTTGCCTACGTCTTGCGCCGACAGGCCTTTGGCCGCCAGTGCCTGCGGGTCGAGGTCGAGGGTGATCTGGCGCTGTTTGCCACCCATGGGGGTGGGCATGGCCAAGCCGGGCAGGGCGCTTAATGGCAGGCGAATGTTGTTCTGCACCAGGTCGCGGATCTTGGCTTCCGAGAGCGTGGGGCTGGAAAACGCCATCTGCAAAATCGGCACCGTGGAGGCGCTGTAGTTCAGGATCAGCGGCGGCGTGATGCCCGGTGGCATCTGCTTGAGCACGGTTTGTGAAACGGCGGTCACTTGGGCGTTGGCGGTCCGGATGTCGACGCCGGGCTGAAAGAAGATCTTCACGATGCCCATGCCGGGCAGCGATTGCGATTCGATATGTTCGATGTCGTTGACGGTGGTGCTCAGGGAGCGTTCATAGGTGTAGATCACCCGACCGGCCATGGCATCCGGTGACAGGCCGTTGTACTGCCAGACCACGGCGACTACTGGGATACCGATATCGGGGAACACATCCGTGGGGGTTCGCAGGGCCGCCATCGGCCCGATGATGCAGATGAATATGGCCAACACGATGAACGTGTACGGCTTTTGCAGTGCGGTCTTTACCAGCCCGAGCATGCGTGAACCTCCGAGGGAGCAGGATTGCAAACCCCGGCAGTCTTGCCCGACCCACCTAACACGCACCTTTCAGCCAGGTGAAGGAACATTTAGTTAACGGCTGAAGATCGTTTCATATGTATTCATTTGTTCTACAAAGGGTGGCTCTCCAAGCTTGTAGCCCATCGGACGCGACACATTTCGCCTCGTCTTTTTACTGATGTCCTTTGGAGCCCTGCCATGTCACTTAAACCCTTGTTGTTGATTCCTGCCCTTGGTGCTGTATTGCTTCTGTCGGCGTGTGCCGGCCCGATCCCCAAGGCGGACCCGAGCGAAGCGTGGATTGGATTGCAAGAAGAAGCGCCGAATGACCTGATGGCCGAACGCGTCGACGGCAAGCGCGTGGATGACGGGCGCTTTTTTGAAGTGACCCCGGGTGATCATCGTCTGGATGTGACCTTATTTGAAGAAGAGCCAGGCGACGACAACCAGCAGGACTGCCAGGGGCGGGTCGAGTACAAGAATTTCAAGGCGGGTGAACATTACACCCTGGTGGAATCGAGCCTGGGCACTACCGTGCGCGCTGTGCTCAAGGACGGCCACGGCAAGGAAGTGGCGGCGACCCAGGATTTCAATTGCATGCCTGGCTAAGCGTGCCGTGCCGTCGCCACTTTAGGCGGCTTGGCAGGTTTGGCGTGGGGGTGATGATGGCGACGGGTCACGCGCATCACGCCCCACAGCATGGCGCCGGCAACGGCCAGCCAACCGCAGACCAACAGGAAAATCGTCGTTGCAAGGCTCATCTGGGCCTCCTTTCGCCCCATCGGGGGCACACACAGTCTTCTCAATGGACAGTCTAGCTACCTGGCGGTTGCCTGCTATTGACCAATGGTCGAGTCTGTCCAACTTGTTTGCTATATCAGCGCCGTCGTTCTCCTACCTAAACGCGATTGGGCTATGATCTGGGCCCTCACCGGCAGTTGATCAAGAGAGTAAGAAATTGCGGTTACGGTCGAACGTTAAAACCACCTTGTTGCTGGCCTGTGCCCTGGGGCTCGCGGCGTGTTCCGGGCACCCCTCGAAACTGCCGGGCCTGCCGGAGCGCGTCGAACTCAATGGCGTGCCGACCTTTCGCAGCGAGGCCTATCAGAGTGGTCCCAGCGCCTTGGCCAGCATGCTGTCGCAACAAGGCATTGTCATGACACCGGGTTTGCTGGATAAGCCGCTGCATCTGCCAGGCGGCGAAGCTGACCTTGAGCGCAACATGCAGGTGCTGGCTCGTGAATACGGGTTGATGGTGTACCCGCTGGATAACCAACTGACGGCGGTGCTGGCGCAGGTTGCGGCGGGTTACCCGGTGATGGCGCGGCTCAACCCGAGTTTCTGGTCTGGAACCCGATATGTCGTGGTGGTGGGGTTCAATCAGCAAAAAAGCACTGTGTTGCTGCGCTCGGGTATGGAGCGGCGAATGCTGATGAGTTTCAGCGACTTTGAGTCGGCGTGGAAAAGCGCGGGTCACTGGGCCATATTGACTCAACGCCCGAGCCAGTTGCCCGCCAATGTGGATACGCAACTCTGGCGCGCGTCGGCCAATGCCACGGCCCAGGCCGGGCAGGAGCAAGCGGCGGCGCAGGCGCTCAAGGTGCTGGCGGAACGCAAATAAAAATGTGGGAGGGGGCTTGCTCCCGATAGCAGTGGGTCAGTTGATACATATGTACCTGGGCCACCGCCATCGGGAGCAAGCCCCCTCCCACATTAGTGGAGTCAGCGCTGTCGCTTAGCGACGCACTTCAGCAGCATTCGGGCGGTTCTTCAGGTTCTTGTCAGCCTTGTAGCGCAACGCGACGTCCGGCACCGAGCCACCCTTGCCGGTCTCGACCCAGTTGCGAATGCGACCGGCATCGGCAAAGTGGGTGAACTTGCCGAAGGCATCCAGGATCACCAATGAAACGGGACGATTGCCCATGCTCGTCACCAGTACCAGGCAATGGCCGGCCTGGTTGGTAAAACCGGTCTTGGTCAGCTTGATATCCCAGTTGGCACGGTTGATCAGGTGGTCGGTGTTGGAGAAACCCAAGGTGTAGTTGGGCTTGCGGAACGACACCGTCTTTTCCTTGGTGGTACTGAGTTGGCTGAGCATCGGGAATTTGCGCGCGTAGGCCAACAGCTTGCTCAAATCTCGGGCGGTGGACACGTTGTGAATCGACAGGCCGGTGGGTTCCACGTAGTGGGTGCTGGTCATGCCCAGTGCCTTGGCCTTGGCGTTCATCGCCGCGATAAAGGCCGGGTAGCCGCCCGGGTAGTGGTGGGCCAAGCTGGCGGCAGCGCGGTTCTCAGAGGACATCAGCGCGATCAGCAACATCTCTTTGCGCGGCATTTCACTGCCGATTTTCACGCGGGAGAACACGCCTTTCATTTCCGGCGTGTCCTTGATGTTGATGTCGATGTACTCATCCATGTTTTGCTTGGCTTCCAGCACCACCAGGCCTGTCATCAATTTGCTCACCGACGCGATGGGCACCACCACGTCGGGGTTGCTGGAATAGATGACTTTGTTGGTCTGCAGGTCGACCAGCATGGCGCTGCCGGAGGCGATCTGAAGTTTGGACGTATCACGCGGAGCCTGGGTGGTTTCGGCTGCGTGCGCGAGGGTGCCTGTAAATGCAAAAAATAGGCTGAAGATAGAGAGACGAATTTTCACGCGGGTGAACTCGCTAAAAAAGTAAGGAAATGCCGTTTGGGAACGGGTTTTATGACAAATGCCGTTACATTTTAGGAGTATGGATCAGAAAACGATAGAGAGCTTTAAATAAAGGCTGTAAGCCGATGATTGGCAGAGGTTGTACCGATTATGTACCTGCCTTTGGTCGCGAGCTTTTCCGCTGCCTGACCGACGCCTTATTTCACATGTAATAGTACTTACTTAAGCTTTACTGAATACCTCAAGAAAATGTCTGAAGTCGGGTGGCTGAAGCCAACAATTGAGCGCCCCGACTTTTTGGTGCTGCGGGTTTTTCTCACTGACGAGCGGGGTTTCAACAATGAGTAGTAAGCCGACGATATTGCTAGTACATGGGTTTTGGGGTGGTGCGGCGCACTGGAGCAAAGTCATCGTTGAGTTGAATCGCAAGGGTTATACGTCCATACGGGCAGTAGAGATGCCTCTGACGTCACTTGCCGATGACGCTGAGCGAACGAGCAAAATGATTGCCCAGCAAAAGGGGCCGGTTCTGCTGGTGGGGCATTCCTACGGTGGCGCAGTGATTTCCGAGGCGGGCAACCAACCTAATGTCATTGGGCTTGTCTACATTGCGGCATTCGCCCCTGATGCTGGTGAGAGTCCGGGCGCGATCACCGAGCGCAATCTGCCGGAGGCAGCTGCAAACCTTGAGCCTGACACCGACGGGTACCTGTGGGTCAAGCAGGACAAATTCCATGAGAGCTTTTGCCAGGATTTGCCTGACAGCGAGGCTTTGGTGATGGCAGTCACTCAAAAGGCACCGCTGGCCAGCACTTTTGGCGATAAGGTCACTGCGCCTGCCTGGAAGAAGAAACCGTCCTGGTATCAGGTGTCCAGCGAAGACCGAATGATTCATCCTGAAAATCAGAAGTTGATGGCGGCACGGCTCAATCCCCGGAGCACGATCACCTTGGCGACCAGCCATGCTTCGCTGGCGACCAAGCCCGCCGAGGTTGCCGCGTTTATTGATGAGGCTGCGGTAGCTGCATCGAACGTCTGATCATCGACCCTTTTTTCAGCGTTTCTGTCAGGCAATAAAAAGCCCTGCGATAAGGCAGGGCTTTTTCAGTCCGCCTGATTATCAAGCGTGCAGGGTTTCTGCTGCGTACAGGGTGTTTTCCAGCAGGCAGGCGCGAGTCATCGGGCCGACGCCACCGGGTACTGGGGTGATCCAGCCGGCGCGGGGCAGGGCGGTTTCGTACACGACGTCGCCAACCAGCTTGCCATCTTCCTGGCGATTGATGCCTACATCGATGACGATGGCGCCTTCTTTGATCCATTCACCCTTGACCAGGCCCGGTTTGCCGGCAGCCACGACTACCAGGTCGGCGCGGCCGACATGGCCGGCGAGGTCCTTGGTGAAACGGTGGGTGACGGTCACGGTGCAGCCGGCCAGCAGCAGTTCCATGGCCATCGGGCGGCCGACGATGTTGGAAGCGCCGACAACCACGGCGTCCAGGCCATACAGGTCGACACCGGTGCTCTCGAGCAAGGTCATGATGCCTTTCGGAGTGCACGGGCGCAGCAGCGGGATACGCTGGGCCAGGCGGCCGACGTTATAAGGGTGGAAACCGTCGACGTCTTTGTCCGGGCGGATGCGCTCCAGCAACTTGGAGGCATCCAGATGTTCAGGCAGCGGCAGTTGTAGCAGGATGCCGTCGATGCTCGGGTCATCGTTGAGGCTGTCAATCAGGTCGGTAAGGGCCTGCTGGGTGGTCTCGGAAGGCAAGTCGTAGGCCTTGGAAATAAAGCCGACCTCTTCACAGTCTTTACGCTTGTGCGAGACATAAACCTGAGAGGCAGGATCGCTGCCGACCAGGATCACCGCGAGGCCGGGCGTGCGCAGGCCTTGCTGGCTACGCTCGGTGACGCGTTTGGCGATCTGCTGGCGCAGGCTGGCGGCGATTGATTTGCCGTCGATAAGTTGTGCAGTCATTACGCGTGATTAACCATCGAGAGGGGGAAGAAAAGTGCGCGCATTCTCGCACGCCATGACGTGAGGGCAAAGGCGCTTGGTCTGCAAATTGCCCTAACCCCTTAAATAAAATCAGTTTTTTTCAAAAAAGATTTGACGGGTATCAATGCCCTCTATACTATTCGTCGCACTTGTCGGGCACAGCCTAGCACTGGTTAAGAAGGTCGAGCAGAATAGTTGTTCTGCAAGGCTGGAAGCACTTAGTTTGTAATCCTCCAAGAGTACAGATTAATAAGGCGCCCGTAGCTCAGCTGGATAGAGCATCCGCCTTCTAAGCGGATGGTCGCAGGTTCGAGTCCTGCCGGGTGCGCCATTAGGCAGCTTTGGCACAAGTAGCGCTATATGGTGGGCGTAGCTCAGTTGGTAGAGCACGGGATTGTGACTCCCGTTGTCGAGGGTTCGATCCCCTTCGTCCACCCCATATTTTGAAAGGCGCCAGATTAATCGTCTGGCGCCTTTGCTTTAAGAGCTTCAAGCGCGGATGTGGTGGAATTGGTAGACACACTGGATTTAGGTTCCAGCGCCGCGAGGCGTAAGAGTTCGAGTCTCTTCATCCGCACCAATTTCAAGGCGTCACCCTGTCGCAAGGCGAGGTGAGGTTCAACAAAGAAGATGTTCGAGTTCTTTGTTAATGCAATATGGTGGGCGTAGCTCAGTTGGTAGAGCACGGGATTGTGACTCCCGTTGTCGAGGGTTCGATCCCCTTCGTCCACCCCATATTCGAAAGGCGCCAGATTTAACAGTCTGGCGCCTTTTTTGGTTTTAGCGCTTCGAAATATTCGGCGGCTGCAGGTGTTGGGTCGCAATGGCAGGGCTCGTCGTCGTATTTATGTATCTCGATGATGCTGTGCTGCCAGCCAGCCCTGTTTGAGGGGTTGGCCGTCAGGGAGATGGATGGCGACTTCTTCTATATATAGAAGGGGCGGCGCAGAGCCCTGGCGTGATGGGATGTATTTGTCACCGGGGCGAGGTCGTTCAGTGCCTTCGTACCGATAAATTGCCGGCTGTTTTCGGGCGTATTTGCAGTAGGGTGACTTCTTGAGTTTGACCCACTAGAATGCATGCCCTTGATTGGGGTCGGAAATGGCCGGCTAACGTCTGTGCAACGAGGAATATCCATGCAAGTTTCTGTTGAAAATACTACTGCTATCGAGCGTCGCCTGAGCATCACTGTGCCGGCTGAGCGCATCGAAACTGCGGTCAACAAGCGTCTGCAGCAGACTGCCCAGAAGGCCAAGATCGCTGGTTTCCGTCCAGGCAAAGTGCCAATGAGCGAAATCAAGCGCCGTTTTGGTGCTGACGCGCGTCAGGAAGCAGTGGGTGACGTGATTCAGGCTTCCTTCTACGAGGCCGTTGTTGAGCACAAGCTGAACCCGGCTGGTTCGCCTTCGATCGAGCCTAAGTCCCTGGAAGCTGGTAAAGACCTGGAATACGTTGCTGTATTCGAAGTGTTCCCTGAATTCACCGTTGCCGGTTTCGAAGATATCGCCGTAGAGCGCCTGAGCGCTGACGTAGCGGACTCCGACCTGGACAACATGCTGGAAATCCTGCGCAAGCAGAACACCCGTTTCGAAGTGGCCGATCGCGCTGCTCAGAACGAAGACCAACTGAACATCGATTTCGTTGGCAAGGTTGACGGCGAAGCATTCGCTGGCGGCTCCGCCAAGGGTACCCAACTGGTGTTGGGCTCCAACCGCATGATCCCTGGTTTCGAAGACGGCCTGGTTGGCGCAAAAGCTGGCGAAGAGCGCGTTCTGAACCTGACTTTCCCTGCTGACTACCAGAACCTGGACCTGGCCGGCAAAGCCGCTGAGTTCACCGTTACCGTCAACAGCGTATCCGAGCCTAAGCTGCCAGAGCTGAACGAAGAGTTCTTCGCTCAATTCGGCATCAAGGAAACCGGTATCGAAGGCTTCCGTACCGAAGTTCGCAAGAACATGGAGCGTGAGCTGCGTCAGGCCATCAAGTCCAAGGTCAAGAACCAGGTCATGGACGGTCTGCTGGCCGCCAACCCGATCGAAGTGCCTAAGGCCCTGCTGTCCAACGAAGTTGATCGCCTGCGTGTTCAAGCGGTTCAGCAGTTCGGTGGCAACATCAAGCCTGATCAACTGCCGGCCGAGCTGTTCGAAGAGCAAGCCAAGCGCCGTGTGGTGCTGGGTCTGGTCGTGGCTGAAGTGGTCAAGCAGTTCGATCTCAAGCCTGACGAAGATCGCGTTCGCGAGATGATCCAGGAAATGGCCTCGGCCTACCAGGAGCCTGAGCAGGTCGTGGCTTGGTACTACAAGAACGACCAGCAACTGAACGAAGTACGTTCGGTTGTGCTGGAAGAACAAGTTGTGGATACTGTTCTGCAGAAGGCTAAGGTGACCGACAAAGCGGTCTCTTACGAAGAAGCAGTCAAACCGGCGGAAGCAGCACAAGCCGACTGATTGTCCAACTCGTTGGAAATACAACCATAAGCCAGCCTCGCGCTGGCTTATGCGTTTTCAAGACATGACTATTTGGGAGTAACTGCAGAGCATGTTCCGTAATTCCTATATTCAGCAGAACTCTGATATCCAGGCCGCTGGCGGCTTGGTCCCGATGGTTGTCGAGCAATCTGCTCGTGGCGAACGCGCCTACG
Source organism: Pseudomonas sp. GW821-FHT03A09 (assembly GCF_059421065.1). Classification (NCBI taxonomy): domain Bacteria; kingdom Pseudomonadati; phylum Pseudomonadota; class Gammaproteobacteria; order Pseudomonadales; family Pseudomonadaceae; genus Pseudomonas; species Pseudomonas sp. GW821-FHT03A09. Next base: position 212,250 of record NZ_JBWKUX010000003.1, read on the forward strand.
ACATCTACTCGCGCCTGCTCAAGGAGCGAGTGATCTTTCTGGTTGGTCCGGTAGAGGACTACATGGCCAACCTGATCTGTGCGCAGTTGCTGTTCCTTGAAGCAGAAAACCCGGACAAGGACATCCATCTCTACATCAACTCCCCAGGCGGCTCGGTGACGGCGGGTATGTCGATCTACGACACCATGCAGTTCATCAAGCCGAACGTGTCGACCACCTGCATCGGCCAGGCCTGCAGCATGGGCGCATTCCTGCTGACTGCCGGTGCCGAAGGCAAGCGTTTCTGCCTGCCTAACTCGCGCGTAATGATTCACCAGCCACTGGGCGGTTTCCAGGGCCAGGCGTCGGACATTGAAATCCATGCCAAGGAAATCCTGTTTATCCGTGAGCGTCTCAATACGCTGATGGCCAAGCACAGCGGTCGCACCCTGGAAGAAATCGAGCGCGACACCAATCGCGACAACTTCATGAGTGCCGAAGCGGCGAAGGCATACGGGCTGATCGACGAAGTGATCACCCAGCGTCCCGCTTAATATAAGCCGCTCAAAATAGGGCTGGTCGGCGTATCCGACCACTGGCGGGCTTGAAAAAGCCCGCATAAGCCTTCATCTTGTGTTGCAAGCCTATCGGATTTGGATCGAACGAATGACTGACACCCGCAACGGCGAGGACAACGGCAAGCTGCTCTATTGCTCCTTCTGCGGCAAAAGCCAGCATGAAGTACGCAAATTGATTGCCGGCCCCTCGGTGTTTATCTGCGACGAGTGCGTCGACCTGTGCAATGACATCATCCGCGAGGAGGTGCAGGAAGCCCAGGCTGAGAGCAGCGCGCATAAATTGCCTTCGCCTAAAGAAATCAGCGGCATCCTTGACCAGTATGTGATCGGTCAAGAGCGTGCAAAGAAGGTTCTGGCCGTAGCGGTGTACAACCACTACAAGCGCTTGAACCAGCGTGACAAGAAGGGCGACGAAGTCGAGCTCGGCAAGAGCAACATCTTGCTGATCGGCCCTACAGGCTCGGGTAAAACCCTGCTTGCGGAAACCCTCGCTCGCCTGTTGAACGTTCCGTTCACCATCGCCGACGCCACCACCCTCACCGAGGCTGGCTACGTGGGTGAGGACGTCGAGAACATCATTCAGAAACTGCTGCAGAAGTGCGATTACGACGTAGAGAAAGCCCAGATGGGTATTGTCTATATCGACGAAATCGACAAGATTTCGCGCAAGTCGGACAACCCGTCCATCACTCGGGATGTTTCCGGTGAAGGCGTGCAGCAAGCCCTGTTGAAACTGATCGAAGGCACGGTCGCTTCCGTACCGCCTCAAGGTGGTCGCAAGCACCCGCAGCAGGAATTCCTTCAGGTTGATACGCGTAACATCCTGTTCATCTGTGGCGGCGCGTTCTCCGGCCTGGAAAAAGTTATCCAGCAGCGTTCCACCCGTGGTGGCATCGGCTTCAGTGCCGAAGTGCGCAGCAAGGAAGAAGGCAAGAAGGTGGGCGAGTCCCTGCGTGAAGTCGAACCTGACGATCTGGTCAAGTTCGGTCTGATCCCGGAATTCGTTGGCCGTCTGCCAGTGCTGGCCACGTTGGACGAGTTGGATGAGGCGGCTCTGATTCAGATCCTCACCGAGCCGAAAAACGCCCTGACCAAGCAGTATGCCAAGTTGTTCGAGATGGAAGGTGTGGACCTTGAGTTCCGTACCGATGCGCTTAAATCGGTGGCCAAGCGGGCACTGGAGCGCAAGACCGGTGCGCGTGGTTTGCGCTCGATCCTCGAAGGCGTGTTGCTCGATACCATGTACGAAATCCCCTCGCAGTCCGAGGTGAGTAAAGTGGTAATCGACGAAAGCGTTATCGAAGGCAAGTCCAAGCCACTGTATATCTACGAAAACAGTGAGCCGACTGCCAAGGCTGCGCCGGACGCGTAAGCGTTTTGCAGTTGCTGTGCAAGCAAGGGGCCTTTCGAGGCCCCTTTGTTTTTTGGGGCAGTTTTTCAGGACAGCTTTTAAATTCGCGTTTATTCATGCGTTTAAGTGCTGGCATTGAGCTTGTTTTTTTTGCATGCAGCCCCCATCTTGGTTTCAAGTTTATTTTTCAACTGTCATAGAGGCGAAATCATGAAGACAACCATCGAATTGCCTCTCCTGCCGTTGCGTGATGTCGTCGTCTATCCGCACATGGTTATCCCGCTGTTTGTGGGGCGCGAGAAGTCTATCGAAGCCCTCGAGGCTGCGATGACGGGCGACAAGCAGATCCTGCTGTTGGCCCAGAAGAATCCTGCTGATGATGATCCGGGCGAAGACGCCCTGTACCGCGTCGGTACCATTGCTACCGTGCTGCAACTGCTCAAGCTGCCTGATGGCACCGTCAAGGTGCTGGTGGAAGGCGAGCAGCGTGGCGCGGTCGAGCGTTTCATGGAAGTGGACGGCCACTTGCGCGCTGAAGTCGCGTTGATCGACGAAGTCGAAGCCCCTGAGCGCGAATCCGAAGTGTTTGTACGCAGCCTGCTCTCGCAGTTCGAGCAGTATGTGCAGTTGGGCAAGAAAGTCCCGGCTGAAGTCCTGTCCTCTCTCAACAGCATTGATGAGCCAAGCCGCCTGGTCGATACCATGGCTGCGCATATGGCGTTGAAGATCGAGCAGAAGCAGGACATCCTCGAAATCATCGACCTCTCGGCCCGTGTTGAGCACGTGCTGGCACTGCTGGATGGCGAAATCGACCTGTTACAGGTTGAGAAGCGCATCCGTGGTCGCGTGAAGAAACAGATGGAGCGCAGTCAGCGCGAGTACTACCTGAATGAGCAGATGAAGGCCATTCAGAAGGAACTTGGTGACAGTGAGGAAGGCCACAACGAAATCGAAGAGCTGAAAAAGCGCATTGATGCCGCAGGCCTGCCGAAAGACGCTCTGACCAAAGCGACCGCTGAGTTGAACAAGCTCAAGCAAATGTCGCCGATGTCGGCCGAAGCCACCGTGGTTCGTTCGTACATCGACTGGCTGGTGCAGGTGCCGTGGAAGGCCCAGACCAAAGTGCGCCTGGACCTGGCTCGCGCTGAAGATATCCTCGATGCCGACCACTATGGTCTCGAAGAAGTCAAAGAACGCATCCTTGAATACCTCGCCGTGCAAAAGCGCGTGAAGAAGATTCGTGGTCCGGTGTTGTGCCTGGTCGGTCCTCCAGGCGTGGGTAAAACCTCCCTGGCCGAGTCCATTGCCAACGCCACCAACCGCAAGTTTGTACGCATGGCCCTTGGCGGTGTGCGTGATGAGGCGGAAATCCGTGGTCATCGCCGGACTTACATCGGTTCGATGCCAGGAAGATTGATTCAAAAGATGACTAAGGTGGGGGTGCGCAACCCACTGTTCCTGCTCGATGAAATCGACAAAATGGGCAGCGACATGCGTGGTGATCCGGCATCCGCGTTGCTCGAAGTGCTCGATCCTGAGCAGAACCACAATTTCAACGACCATTACCTGGAGGTCGACTACGACCTGTCCGACGTAATGTTCCTGTGCACCTCCAACTCCATGAATATTCCGCCAGCCTTGTTGGATCGGATGGAGGTGATTCGTCTGCCGGGTTACACCGAAGACGAGAAGATCAATATTGCCGTCAAATACCTCGCGCCCAAGCAGATTTCAGCCAATGGCCTGAAAAAGGGCGAGATCGAATTTGAAGTCGAGGCGATCCGTGACATCGTGCGCTACTACACCCGCGAGGCCGGCGTTCGGGGCCTTGAGCGCCAGATCGCGAAGATTTGCCGCAAGGCGGTCAAGGAGCATGCGCTGGAAAAACGCTTCTCGGTGAAGGTGACGGCCGACTCGCTGGAACACTTCCTGGGCGTGAAGAAATTCCGCTACGGCCTGGCCGAGCAGCAGGATCAAGTAGGGCAGGTGACTGGCCTGGCGTGGACCCAAGTGGGCGGCGAATTGCTGACCATTGAAGCGGCGGTGATCCCGGGCAAAGGCCAGTTGATCAAGACCGGTTCGCTGGGTGATGTCATGGTCGAGTCCATCACTGCCGCGCAAACCGTGGTGCGCAGTCGCGCCAAGAGCCTGGGCATTCCCCTGGACTTCCATGAGAAGCACGACACTCACATCCATATGCCGGAAGGGGCTACCCCGAAAGACGGCCCTAGCGCTGGCGTAGGCATGTGCACGGCCCTGGTGTCGGCATTGACCGGCATCCCTGTGCGAGCGGATGTGGCCATGACCGGGGAAATTACCCTGCGTGGTCAGGTGCTGGCCATCGGTGGTCTGAAAGAGAAATTGCTGGCGGCACACCGAGGCGGTATCAAGACGGTGATCATTCCTGAAGAGAATGTCCGCGACTTGAAGGAAATTCCTGACAACATCAAGCAGGATCTGCAGATTAAACCGGTTAAATGGATTGACGAGGTCCTGCAAATTGCGCTGCAATACGCGCCGGAGCCCTTGCCGGATGTGGCTCCGGAGATTGTCGCGAAGGATGAAAAACGCGAGTCTGATTCCAAGGAAAGAATTAGCACGCATTAATGCGATTAAGCCTGGGGGCTTCCTTGACAGCTTTTTAGAGCCCTTGTTATAAAGCGGCTCTTAAGTGTCTGTAGGCCATTCAGCACTGGTTTTTGCTTTCACCAAAAAACTTAGAATCATACTCAATAGATATATAAGGGGACTTAGAGTGAACAAGTCGGAACTGATTGATGCTATCGCCGCATCCGCTGATATCCCGAAAGCTGCTGCTGGCCGTGCGCTGGACGCAGTAATCGAATCCGTCACTGGCGCTCTGAAGGCCGGCGACTCCGTGGTACTGGTAGGCTTCGGTACTTTCTCTGTGACTGATCGCCCAGCTCGCACTGGCCGTAACCCACAGACTGGCAAAGCACTGCAAATCGCTGCTGCCAAGAAACCAGGTTTCAAAGCCGGTAAAGCCCTGAAAGAAGCCGTTAACTAAGCTTCGTTCAAGCCTTACCTATCCGGGCCAGACGCAGTCTGGCCTGGCAGCGGAGCGGCAGCTGACCCAAGTATCCATCGGGTCGCCACGCCGGGGGTGTGGGTTCAAACCCCCGTCCGCTCCGCCAGTTACGAGAAGGCGCATCCTCGGATGCGCCTTTCTTCTATCCGGACTCTACCCACGCTCCACGGTTGCCTAATTTTTGAAGTTCAACCGTTTCTGGGGGACGCATGCTGCAGAATATCAGGGACAATTCACAAGGCTGGATTGCCAAGACCATTATCGGGATCATCGTCGCGTTGATGGCGTTCACCGGTATCGAGGCTATTTTCCAGGCTTCGACCAACAACAAGCAGGACGTGGCCAAGGTCAACGGTGAAGAAATCACCCAGACCGAATTGAGCCAGGCCGTCGACATGCAACGTCGTCAGCTGATGCAACAGCTGGGCAAGGATTTCGATGCTTCCCTGCTGGACGAGAAATTGCTGCGCGATGCGGCCCTCAAAGGGCTGATCGATCGCAAGCTATTGCTGCAAGGTGCTGCGAATTCCAAGTTCGGCTTCTCCGAAGCGGCGCTGGACCAAGTCATCCTGCAAACGCCGGAATTCCAGGTGGACGGCAAGTTCAATGCCGAACGCTTTGACCAGGTGATCCGTCAGCTGGGCTACAGCCGTATGCAGTTCCGTCAGATGCTGACCCAGGAAATGCTGATCGGCCAGGTTCGTGCTGGCATCGCCGGCAGCGGCTTCGTCACCGACGCCGAAGTGCTGGCATTCGCCCGTCTGGAAAAACAGACCCGCGATTTCGCCACCGTCAACATCAAGGCCGACCCTGCGGCGGTGAAGCTCACCGACGACGAGGTCAAGGCTTACTATGACCAGCATGCCAAAGAGTTCATGACCCCGGACCAGGTGGTCGTCGACTATCTGGAGCTGAAGAAGTCCTCCTTCTTCGACCAGGTCACCGTCAAGGACGATGAACTGCAGGCTGCCTATCAGAAAGAAACCGCCAACCTCGCTGAACAGCGTCGTGCCGCGCACATCCTGATTGAAGTCAACGACAAGGTGACCGAGGCGCAGGCCAAGGCCAAGATTGAAGAAATCCAGGCGCGCCTGGCCAAGGGGGAGAAGTTCGAAGCCCTGGCCAAGGAGTTCTCCCAGGACCCGGGTTCGGCCAACAATGGCGGTGACCTCGGTTTTGCCGGCCCTGGCGTGTACGACCCGGACTTCGAAACTGCCCTGTATGCCTTGAACAAAGACCAGGTATCGGCCCCGGTGCGCACCACCTTTGGCTGGCACCTGATCAAGCTGTTGGGCGTTGAGGCACCGCAAGTGCCATCGTTTGCCAGCCTGAAAGACAAGCTGACCCGCGAGCTCAAGACCCAACAGGTTGAACAGCGTTTTGTCGAAGCGACCAAGCAATTGGAAGATGCGGCATTCGAAGCCTCCGACCTGGCCCAGCCGGCGTCTGACCTGAAGTTGACCGTGCACACCTCCGCGCCGTTTGGCCGTGAGGGTGGTGAAGGTATCGCGGCTAACCGTGCCGTGGTCACCGCTGCGTTCAGCCCGGAAGTGTTGGATGAGGGTGCCAACAGCACCGCCATCGAACTGGACCCGGAAACCATCGTTGTGCTGCGTGCCAAAGAGCACCTCAAGCCTGCGCAGTTACCGTTGGAAAAGGTCTCGGCAGCGATCCGCACCCAGATGACCAAGGAGCGCGCCAGCGCGGCTGCCAAGGCGCACGCTGACGAACTGATCGCCAGCCTGCGTGATGGCAAGACCCCGCTGAACCAGCCAGTCGACGGCCAGGCCTGGAAAGTCACTGAAGCGGCGACCCGTAGCGCGGAAGCGATTGATCCGACTGTTCTGCAAGCCCTGTTCCGCATGCCTAAGCCTGCGGGCAAGGACAAGCCGACGTTCACTACCGTGACCCTGGCTGATGGCAGCCTGATGATCGTGCGTTTGAACGGCGTCAATGAAGCGGCTGCCCCGTCGGACGAAGAAAAGGCGCAGTACCGCCGTTTCCTCGCTTCGCGTATCGGCCAGCAAGACTTCGCGGCGTACCGTAAGCAGTTGGAAACCCAGGCTGACATCAAGAAGTTCTGATGGCGGCTTGAATAAGAAGCCCCCGGCCTGAAAAGACCGGGGGCTTTTTTATGGGGGCGGCGGAGCGCCTACGGGCAAGGTCTTACGGACGTTGCGGTCGTTCTGTTCCTTTTCACTTTTCCCGCAGCGGCCTTGAGCAGTCGTTGGAAATTCGGGCATTGCGTGTGATCGGGCGCCGGGCATTCTGCGGCGTGGCGCAAGCCTTGGCTCATGGCTTTCAGGCGCTTGATGGTCGCGTCGATGCTGTCAGCCTTGTCCAGCAACAGCGTCCTATCTATCTGCAGAACCCCCTCGGAGGGCAGCATGATGCGGATTTCGTCCAAGGACAGACCTCCGGCCTGACCCAGTGCAATCAGTGCCAGTTGATCGAGCACATTAGACGCGAAGTGCCGTCGTTCGCCGGGGGCGCTGGTCGCTGTGATCAAGCCCGTCTTCTCGTAGAACCGGACTGTGGAGGAGGGGAGCCCTGTTCGCCGGGAAACTTCTGAAATATCTATGATGCACCGCTTGACTTGAAGTTGACTTCAACTTCTATGCTGCCCGTAAACGAGTGTTTCATCAATCAGAGGGTAGGCAATGTTGTCGGTGGATGAGTGGGTAAGGTTGGTGTTGGTCGGTGTTGGCGCGACAGCCGTGATGGACGTTTGGTCAATGATCCTGAAGGGGTTGGGTATCGCGACACTCGACTACGCGATGGTGGGCCGATGGGTGGGGCATCTTCGCCAGGGCACGTTCGTCCATGCCAGTATCGGCAAGGCCCCACCGGTACAGGGCGAGCTGGCACTGGGGTGGTTGGTCCATTATGCCGTCGGCATTGGGTTCGCCGCGTTGTTGGTGGGTGTCTACGGCGTGGGGTGGTTGCATGATCCCGTGTGGTTGCCTGCAGTAGTGGTGGGTACGGTGACAGTGGTTATCCCCTATTTCGTGATGCAACCGGCAATGGGGGCTGGCATAGCGGCCTCTCGCACACCCACTCCTTGGAGGAATCGCTTGCGCAGCTTGCTAACCCATATGGTGTTTGGAGGCGGCCTCTATCTTTCGGGCGCTGTGCTCAAGCAAGTGTGGGCATAAACGCCGTTTGTAGGAAAAGGGGTTGTAGCGGTTGGCGTCCTACGTGGATGCTGGGTGTTTACCGAACCAGGAGTGTCATGCATGTTGCTTCAAGGAAGAGGGGACTTGGTCATACGTCGTGCCAGTGTGGCGGACGCCCCAGCGGTTCTGCGGGTGTTCGACGAAGTGATTGCCTGGTTTGTTGCCATGGGCAATGACGGCCAATGGGGCACTGAGCCCTGGTCGGCATCGCCCCAGCGGGTTGCGCGAGTTTCCGAAGCCTGCGCGATGCCCGGGGCATGGGTGGTCGAAGAACCGGGCGGCCGTGTTCGGGCCGCTCTGGTGTTGGGTGAGTCCATGTCATATGTACCTGCGGCGACGGAGCCGGAGGTGTATGTGCGCTTGTTGATCGCCGCGCGCGATGAGGGTGTGCGTGGCGTTGGCCGGCGGCTGATGGCCTTCGCCGATGACCGCGCCCGCGCCATGGGCGTAAACCGCTTGCGTGTGGACTGCTACGGCGGTGGGAGCGGCGCGTTGGTGCGGTTTTATGAGTCCTGTGGTTATGAGCGCATCTCCACGTTTGAAGTGGATGGATGGCCGGGTCAGTTGCTGGGGCGCAGCCTGTGATACGCCGCCAAGGCCAGTAGCATCAGGAGGACGACCGCCCACGGAAAGGTGGTGACGCCCCAGCCCTGGAGCAACATACCACCCGCCAAGCCACCGCCGGCGATCCCCAGGTTCCATACGGTCACCAGCATCGATTGGGCCGCGTCTGCCGACTCCCCTGCGGATTTGGCCAGCGCGGTTTGCAGCAATGCCGGCAGGCCGCCGAACGCAAACCCCCACAAGGCCACCGCGATGTAGATGACCAGGGGCACGTTGATCCAGAACGCCAGCGCCAGGGCGATCAGGCCGAACAGTGTGCAACTGATCAAAAGCAATGTGTTCAACCACCGATCGATCAGTGCACCCGTCAGCCAGATGCTTAACAGCGCTGCTACACCGAACACCAACAGTACCCGGTCGATGTCGGCAACAATACCGGCGGGCGCCAGTAGCGGCGCGATGTAGGTGTAGAGAATGTTGTGGGCCAGGACATAGGTAAAGGTCACCCACAGTACCGGGCGAATTCCGGGCAGGGTCAACACCTGGGCCAGGCCCAGGCGCTTCTGCGCGGTTTGCCCGGCAAAGTCCGGGAGCTGCCAGCGCGCCCAGATCAACAGCAACAGCGTCAAACCCGTCATGATCGCGAAACTCAGGCGCCAGCCCACGACGGTTCCGAGCCAAGTACCAGCCGGTACACCGAGGGATAGCGCCAGCGGGGCACCCAGCATGGCGACGGCAATTGCCCGTCCTTGCAGGTGCGGCGCGACCATCCGGCTTGCATAGCCCGCCAGCAGTGCCCAGAGCAGCCCGGCGAATACGCCTGCGAAGAAGCGCGCTACCAGGGTCAGCCCATAGTGGCTGGAAAGGGCAGTGACACTGTTGACCAATGCAAAGCCGCCGATGGCGATCAACAGCAACGGTCGCCTGCGCCAACCCCGAGTCAACAGTGTCAGGGGAATGGCTGCGAGCAGTGATCCCAAGGCGTACAGGGTGACCAATTGGCCGACCAGCGCGGGCGACACACCCAGGCCTTCGCCCATCTGCGGCAGGAGCCCGGCAGGCATGGCCTCGGTGAGGATGGTGATGAAGCCGGCGCTTGCCAGTGCCAGCAAACCTCCCAGCGGCAGTGCGTCACGTTGGGTGGCGGCTGGGCAATCGGTCAGTGATGTCATGATGCTCTATCCATGCAAGAGGGCAGGAAAGTAGCGTAGGGGGCTGCCGCCCGCGGAAAAACAGGCTAAGGTTCCGAACTTATCGGACGTTACTGTCCGTAATGCGGGGGCACATCATGGACAGTCTGGGCAACCTCTCGGTATTCGTGCAGGTAGCGGAGACCCGTAGCTTCACTGAAGCCGGGCGCGTGTTGGGGGTTTCGTCTTCGGCCATTGGTAAAAGCATTGCCCGGATGGAAGCGCGGCTGGGCGTGCGGCTGTTTCACCGCAGCACCCGCAGCATCACCCTGACCAGTGAAGGCGCACTGTTCCTTGAGCGTACCCGGCGCATTTTGGCCGAGGTCGAGGCGGCGGAACGAGAGCTGACCGAAGCCAGTGCAACGCCTCGGGGCAAGCTGCGCATCAGCGTTCCGCAAGTACGTGGTTTATTGATGCCGGTACTCAGCAACTTTATGCGCGCCTACCCTGAGATCGAGCTGGATGTGGACTTTTCCGACCGCATGGTGGATGTGATCGAAGAGGGCTTCGATGCGGTGATTCGCACCGGCAAGCCGGAAGACTCCCGGCTGATGGCTCGCCATCTGGGGCATTACCAATTGGTGCTGGTGGGCACGCCGGCTTACTTCCACGAGCACGGTACTCCGCAACATCCCTTGCACTTGAACGATCATGCCTGTCTGCGCCACAAGTTTTGCGCGACGGGCAAACTGGAGCCTTGGCCGCTGCGCCTCGACCCCGGTGGCGTGGAGCCAATCCTGCGCACCCCGCTGGTCAGCACCACCATCGAGTCCCTTAACCATGTGGTGCATGAAGGGTTGGGCATCGCCTGCCTGCCGGATTACATGGTCAACCAAGCCGTGGCACAGGGGCGCCTGCAACGGGTATTGGATGAGTACCTGGAACACCGTGGTAGTTTCTGGATGCTATGGCCCTCTAGTCGCCATGCATCGGTCAAGTTGCGCGTGTTTATTGATCATATGTGTGCAGGGCTTTTTCCGGCAGGCACCATCGCTTGAACCTGTGACGTTTTACCGACAGGAATACGCGCGCCAAGGCGTCGTTCTGTTGCACAATACCGCCCTGACTGTTTTCCTCAGGATTTTCGATGTCGACATCATTTCACGTGCGCAGCCTCGGGTTGGCGCTAGTGTTGGCGGGCGCCGCGGGCTGCTCGTCGCCCAAAACCGCTATTTATGAACATGAAAACTTCGACGATTCCGGTACGTTTTCCCGTGATTATCCGGTCAGCGCTACCGCGTCCTGCGAAGCTGCGCGTCGTGCATTGCTGAGCCAGGGCTACATCATCACCAGCAGCGATCCGAAACTGGTGGTGGGCAACAAGAGCTTCCAGCAAACCGGCGAAACCCACATGCAGATCAGTTTCAATGTGGTGTGCGCCAATGATGGCAAGGGCAACAATCACTCGACGATGTTTGCCAACGCCCTGCAGGACCGATATGCGCTGAAGAAGGTCAACAACTCCGCGAGCCTGGGGGTGGGTGTCCTGGGTTCTGTGTCGATGCCTATCGGCTCCACCGATGACTCGATGGTGAAGGTGGCGAGCGAGACCGTTTCGGCGCCGAAGTTCTACGAGCGTTACTTCGCACTGGTGGACGTGTTCCTGCCCCAGGAAGTGAAAGAGGCCGAGCATATTCCCGAGAAGCCCAAGACTGACCTGGGTGTGCCGGAGCCAAAGGCCGCACCGGCCGCCGTACCCGTAGAGAAGGTCGAGGCACCTAAAGTAGAGACACCGGCCCCCGTGGTGTCGGAACCGGTCGCACCACCGCCTCAGCCGGCGCCGATTGCCCCGCAGCCAGAGCCGGTTACAGCCCCTGCGGCAACGAACCCGTCGTTGCCCGCCCCGACAGAAGCCATTCCCCCTCTGCCGACTCCGGCGAAGTAAGTCCCGGCACCTGCGGGATAAATTCCCGCAGCCCTGCTACGTTTAATGTGCAAGTGCAGGAACGTCATGACGTCGACATTTTTTCGTCATCACGGCACTTTAGGCTGGTTGTGCAGGTCATTTACCTGCACCCACATTGAACCTGGCAAGGAGTGACCCATGGACGATTATCAAGAAGAACTGCTGGAGTACCACGCGTTTGAACTGGACCCGCTGGATCCGGTCGATGACGCCACCGAGCTGTAATACCGACTTCAGGCGGAATGCCGCTGACTGCGGCGAAATTCCCCTGGGGTCTGGTCGTTCCACCGTCTGAACGCCCGTTGAAACGCCTGGGCTGAGGCAAAACCGAGCAAGTAGGCGATCTCGCCGAACGCCAGCTCCGTATCGCGAATGTAGGTCATGGCCAGGTCGCGGCGGGTATCGTTGAGAATTGCGCGAAACTGAGTACCTTCTTCGGCCAGTTTGCGGCGCAGTGTCCAGGTCGGCAGCTTCAAGCGAGCCGCCACTTCTTCCAGGTCGGGTTCCCGGCCACCATTGAGCATCGGCCCGAGCAAACGGGTAATGCGCTCGCGCAAGCTGCGGGTGCGGGTCAACTGCTCCAACTCTCTTTCACACAGCTGCAACAACAGGTGCCAGGTGCTTGGGCAGTGCTGTGGGTTGCGCAGGGCCAAGGTTGGCTGGTTCAGGCGCAGTTGGTTGGCGTCGGCGCCGAAATGAACATCTCCGAGCGCGTTGTAGTGCTCGCTGTACTCCGGCGCTTCGAACTCGATGTCGATGCGCTGTGCACACACTGGTTGCTGGGCCACGCTGGACAACTGGTGCAGCCAGCCGGCGATGATCGAGTCCACCACAAAACGGTTATAGGTGTTGTAGGGGCTGATGGAATAGAACCGCAGCCAGGCCCCGTCGGCATCCTCATGAAAGCTCGACTGCCCGCGATAGTTGGAACCGTACAAGGCTTCGAAGCGTGTCAACGTACGTGCGGCCTCACGCACATTGGGCGCCTGGGCCGCCGTGACACCCGCCAGCCCGGCCTGGCTCAAGCGGCTGAGCCCGCCCATGCGCAGGCCCAGGCTTGGGTCGCCGGTCAGTTGGATGGCCGCATGGCCCAGGCGCATATAGCGCGGAATCGACAGGCGTGCACTAGCCTCGGCGAGGCGCGCCGGGTCCAGGCCGTATTGCAATAGCAGCGGTTGCGGGTCCAGGCCGTGGCTGTGGATAGCATCGGCCAGGGTGTGTACGAAGCCCACTGACAGATCCCCAAGGCGTACCGGCTTCAAGGTATTACAACCAGATATTCAACAGGCGCGCACCACGGGCGTCGCTGTCGGTGGTGATCTGCCCGCGGCTGCTCAGAAAGCTGTGCCCACCGGTGCCCAGGTCCCAGAACTGTCCACGCAGGAACACGCTCATGCCCGCCGTGGCTTGGCTGATGGGCTGCTGGCTGATCAGGGTGAGGCGGCGCCAGGCTTCACCTTCGCTGAGTTCTTCGGGCTTGAGGCTGATTTCGGATGGCGTGGACACGCTTTTGAAGCCACGCCATGGCCGATCCCAGGTGTCGCGGCCGATCACAAATGCAGGCACAGCGACCAGTTGCGCGCCGTGTTCGTTGAGCTTGCGGTAGTTGTCCGGGTACCAGCTGTCGCTGCCGATCAGGATGCCCAGGCGCCCGGCTGGCGTGTCGACCACGCTGATCTGATTTTCATCGCCCGGCTGGATAAAGCCACGCTCGTCATAGATGGGAAAAAGCTGACGCTGGGGTTGACCCATGGGCGCACCATCGGCACCGAATACCAGGCTGGCGTTGTACAGCGCGCCATGACCGACTTGCAGTTGGCCCTGGTTCACCACCGGATTGGGCAGGGCGATGGAGCCGGCCACCAGGGTGACGCCGAACTCTTTGGCGAGGCCGCCGAACAGTACCTGATAGTCGCGGGCCATCGCCGGGGCTTTCATGCGCAGGTAGGCATCGTCCATCCGATTGTCGCCGGTGGCGCTGAGCCAGGCACGGGCGAACAGGAATGGGTTGCTGGCCGACAGCCAGTTCATCGCGTCCTTGAGGTGGATGGCCTGGTACAGCTCGTTTTTTTCGCCGCCCAGCATCAGCCAGGTGCCGATATGTTCCGGCAGTACCACGACAGTCTTGTTGCTGATCAGACCCTGGTCCCGGGCCTTTTGCAGGTAGGCCGCGAGTTTCAGGTGCAGACGTTCGAGGCTCTGGTAGTCGGCGGGGAACAGCTCTGGCTGGATGCCTAGTAGATTACCGCGATCGGCCGGCACACCTTCGTTGACAGCCAGGGTGATGCGCAGGTCTGACAGGTAATGCGCCACAGGGCGCTCCTGGGTCCAGACCAGATACGCGGCGACGGCGGCAACCAGGGCCATGGTGACGGTGAAGGCTAGAAGTTTACGCATGGGGCAACAGACAACAGACCGGGTGCAGGGTTCGCCGACTAGGGTAGGGCCCATGGCGCGGCTTGCCAAGAGGCGCTGTGCATTTGGATCAATAACTTGTCAGTTTCAGTCATTGAGCCGTCACCCATGGCCTCTTAGTCTGTGGGACATAAACCGATGACGCGCCGTTCGAGCGCGCCACGTCCCGTGATGATCCGTTGTGGAGCTTGACCATGACCGCTGCTGCCTACCCGCACCTGCTGGCCCCGTTGGACCTGGGTTTTACCACCTTGCGCAACCGTACCCTGATGGGGTCGATGCACACCGGGCTGGAAGAAAAGCCCGGCGGTTTCGAACGAATGGCTGCTTATTTTGCCGAACGTGCCCGTGGCGGCGTGGGCTTGATGGTCACCGGTGGCATTGGGCCGAACGATGAAGGCGGCGTGTATGCCGGCGCAGCCAAGCTCACCACCGAAGAAGAAGCGCAGAAACACAAGATAGTGACCCAGGCCGTGCACGAAGCGGGCGGCAAGATCTGCATGCAGATCCTCCACGCCGGCCGTTATGCCTACAGCCCCAAGCAGGTGGCGCCGAGTGCGATTCAAGCGCCGATCAACCCGTTCAAGCCAAAAGAGCTGGACGAAGAGGGCATCGAGAAACAGATCCAGGATTTCGTCACCTGCTCGTTGCTGGCCCAGGTCGCCGAATACGACGGCGTGGAAATCATGGGTTCCGAAGGCTACTTCATCAACCAGTTCCTCGCTGCGCACACTAACCACCGTACCGACCGTTGGGGCGGCAGCTACGAAAACCGCATGCGCCTGGCGGTGGAAATCGTGCGCCGTGTGCGTGAAGCCGTTGGCCCGAACTTCATCATCATCTTCCGCCTGTCGATGCTCGACCTGGTGGAGGGCGGCAGTACCTGGGAAGAGATCGTGCAGTTGGCCAAAGCCATCGAACAGGCCGGTGCAACCATCATCAACACCGGTATCGGTTGGCACGAAGCGCGTATCCCGACCATCGCCACCAAAGTACCGCGTGGCGCTTTCAGCAAAGTCACCGCCAAGCTGCGCGGTGCGGTGCAGATTCCACTGATCACCACCAACCGCATCAATACCCCGGAAATCGCCGAGAAGATCCTTGCTGAAGGCGATGCCGACATGGTCTCGATGGCGCGACCGTTTCTCGCCGACCCGGAGTTCGTCAATAAGGCAGCGGCCGGGCGGGCCGATGAAATCAACACGTGCATCGGCTGCAACCAGGCCTGCCTGGACCACACCTTCGGCGGCAAGCTCACCACTTGTCTGGTCAACCCACGAGCGTGCTATGAGACCGAGCTTAATTACCTGCCGGTCAAGCAGATCAAGAAAATTGCGGTAGTCGGCGCCGGCCCGGCCGGTCTGGCGGCGGCCACGGTGGCTGCCGAGCGCGGCCATCAAGTGACGCTGTTCGATTCGGCCAGTGAAATCGGTGGCCAGTTCAACATCGCCAAGCGTGTGCCCGGCAAGGAAGAGTTCTTCGAAACCCTGCGTTACTTCAAGCGCAAATTGCAGACCACTCACGTCGAGTTGTGCCTGAACACCCGCATGGATGTGGCGCAACTGGCGGCGGGCGGCTATGACGAAATCATCCTGGCCACCGGTATCGCACCGCGTACTCCGGCGATCCCGGGCATCGACAACCCCAAGGTGCTCAGCTACCTGGATGTGATTCTTGAGCGCAAACCCGTGGGCAAACGCGTGGCGGTGATCGGTGCCGGCGGTATCGGTTTCGACGTCTCGGAGTTTCTCGTGCATCAAGGTGTGTCCACTAGCCTGGACCGTGAAGCGTTCTGGAAAGAGTGGGGCATCGACACCCAGCTACAAGCCCGTGGCGGCGTTGCAGGCATCAAGCCGCAACCCCACGCACCGGCGCGTGAAGTGTTCCTGCTGCAGCGCAAGACCTCCAAGGTCGGCGATGGCTTGGGCAAGACCACCGGCTGGATTCACCGCACCGGTCTGAAGAACAAGCAGGTGCAGATGCTCAACAGCGTCGAATACTTGAAGGTCGACGACGAAGGCCTGCATATCCGCATCGGTGCCGAGGGCGAACCTCAGGTGCTGGCGGTGGACAACATCATCATCTGCGCCGGCCAGGACCCACTGCGCGAACTGCACGATGGCCTGGTCGCCGCGGGCCAGAACGTGCACCTGATCGGCGGTGCCGATGTGGCGGCCGAGCTGGATGCCAAGCGCGCCATCAACCAGGGCTCACGCCTCGCCGCCGAGCTGTAAGCCCAGAAGCGGGGCGGTGTTAGACTACCGCCCCGTTTTTCATGCAGATCCCTCCCGATGGGTCCCTTCGATTGGCTGCCCCATGTCCCCCTTGAACCGCTGCCGCTGGATTGGCTGAACGGCGTCGAGTTGGCCGTGTTACGCCTGGATCGCATCGACCCGCTGATCAGCGGCAACAAGTGGTTCAAACTCCTCGGTCATTTGGCCCAGGCGCAAAACGCCCGTGGCATCATCAGCCTGGGCGGCGCTTATTCCAATCATTTGCACGCTTTGGCAGCAGCGGGCAAACGCTTTGGTTTCCATACCGTAGGCCTGTTGCGCGGTCATCCTCAAGACACCCCCACGGTGCTCGATCTGAAAGCCTTTGGCATGGAACTGCATTGGTTGGGGTATGGCGGCTATCGTGCGCGGCACGAGCCGGATTTCTGGCTACCTTGGCGCGAGCAATATCCCGATCTCCATCCCGTGCCCGAAGGCGGTGGCGGGCTTGCCGGTGCATCGGGTTGCGGGGTGCTGGTCGATCAGGTGCGCGCGCAGTTGGGCACGTTGGGCTGGGCCGACTACGATGGTTGGTGGCTGGCGGCGGGCACCGGCACCACATTGGCGGGGCTGGTGTTGGCGGAGGCAGGGGCAGGGGCGCACCCGGTGTACGGCGCCATGGCAGTGCCGGATGATCACGGTATCGCGCAGAACGTGCAGGCTATCGTGCAAGGTGGGTATGAGTTGCTGGATGCCAGCCGGGGCGGCTTTGCCAAGGCCGACCCGTTGTTACTCGACTTTATTGAAACCACGGAACACGCTTGCGGCCTGCCGTTGGAGCCGGTCTATACCGGCAAGGCATTGCTGGCGTTGAAGCAGCAGATCGAGACCGGGCGTTTTACGCCCGGCACTCGCCTGGTCTTCGTTCACACCGGTGGCCTGCAAGGCCGTCGAGGCTTTTAAGTTAAGCAGCGGGACGTAGAATACACATGTAGTGAGCGGGCTTGCCCCGCGCTGGGCTGCGAAGCGGCCCCACCCCCATGCACCTCGGCGTTTCTGAAACACCGCAGCGTCCTTGTTGGGGCGGCTTCGCCACCCAGCGCGGGGCAAGCCCGCTCACTGCAAGAGTTTGGCCGCGGTAGATTTTCTTAACTGACTGGCATTAGGGCTTGCCCCCGATAGCGGTGTTTCAGTCGACGAATTTGGTGGCTGGATCAGCGCCATCGCGAGTAAGCCCCTTCCCACCGGGCATCATTCGCAACGCGGTGTTATCGCGTATGACGTAGTGGTGGTAGATCCCTGCCAACGCATGCAGCCCGATCAGCCAGTAACCGACGGTACCGCTCAGTTCATGCCATTCCTTGATCTGCTTGGCCAAGTCTTTGTTTTCGCCGATCAGGGGGGGCAACTCCATCCCGTAGAACATCACGGTATGTCCCTGGGCACTGACAATCAACCAGCCCAGGATCGGCGTGCCGATCATGAACACATACAGCGCGATATGCATCAGGGTCGCCAGCAGTGATTGCCAGGCTGGCGGTGCGGGGACGATTTTCGGCGCAACGCCCAATGCGCGCGCGAACAGACGCAGCCAGACCAGTACAAATACGGTCAGGCCGAACATGAAGTGCATTTCCACGATCAACGCCCGACCGCCACTGCCTTTGGGAAAGATTCCTCGAAGTTCAATGCAGGCGTACACCACCGCCAGCAGCACCACCATCAACCAGTGCAACGCAATCGACATGGTGCTGTAGCGCGTAGCTGAATTTTTCCACGGCATCGCTGGGTTCCTCACTCATCAGGGCATACCTCCGTTCTTTGGCGACGGAGTCCTTGAACTGTATGCCGGTTTTGAGCGGTTTGCCTGGCGCAATGCCGTTGTCTTGACTTCTATCAGTGGCTTTGCGGCATTTCACCGCGGGCCAGGCGCTGGTTGATATCGGTAATGACCGCCGGCAGGTCGGTGATGGTGTCGATCAGGTAATGCGGACGTGAGCCTTTGAACATGGCCTCGATACGTGTGCGTTCGCTGGCCAGGGTCGCCGGGTCCAGGGCGCGGAACTGCTCGTAGGTCAGGCCCAGGGCGTTGCCGGAGCAGGTCAGGGCCACCGTCCACATCCCCGCGCGGCGGCCTTCAAGGATGCCCGGTACGGTGTCGTCGACCTTGACGCACGCGGCCACATCATCGATCCCCAGGGCGATCACGTTGGCCAGGGCCTGTGCCGGCCATGGGCGTCCGTTGGGGACTTCGTCGGTGGCAACCACGTGGTCGGCGATATAGCCGTTGGTGGTGGCCAGGGCGACGACCTTGTCCATGACCTGCTTGGGGTAGCCGGAGCAGGAACCGATCTTGATACCTTGCACCCGCAGTCGCGCAATGGTGTCGAGGGCGCCCGGGATCAACGCCGAGTGTTCGGCGATCTTCTCGATCTGCAGCGGCATGAAGCGCTGGTAGATGGCGGTGACGTCATCGTCGGTCGGCGTGCGGCCGAAGGCCTTGCGGTAACGCTCGGCGACCTGCGGCTGATCGCAGAGGGTACGGATATGGTCCCATTTGCCCATGCCCATCGGACCACGGGCTTCTTCGATGGACACTTGCACATCGAATTCGGCGAAGGCTTCCACAAATATCTGCGTAGGCGCAAAGGAACCGAAGTCGACCACGGTGCCGGCCCAATCGAGGATCACGGCCTGGAGGGTGTTGGGGTTTTGATAGTTCATGCGTGTGATCCAAGAGAAGAAAGGTTGATATTCATAGCGTTCAACACCTCGGCGATGGCGGCGACGGCGGCGTGCATTTCAGCGGCGTCGACATGGCCGATGCAGCCCACACGGAAGGTTTCCACCTGGGTCAATTTGCCGGGATACAAGATGAAACCCTTGGCCTTGACCCGCTCATAAAACTCCTTGAACTGGTAATGCGGGTCTTGCGGGGCGTGGAACGTGACGATGATCGGCGCCTGGATCGCTGCCGGCAGGAAGCTGCGCAAACCCAGTTCAGCCATGCCTTCCAGCAGCGCCCGGCAATTGTTGGCGTAGCGTTGATGGCGTGCGGGCAGGCCACCTTCTTCGGCGTATTGCAACAACGCTTCGTGCAGGGCGGCGACCACGTGGGTCGGTGGGGTGAAGCGCCATTGACCGGTCTTGGCCATATAGCTGTGCTGGTCGAACAGGTCCATCGCCAGGGAATGGCAGTTGCCTTGGGCGGCGGCCAGCGCCTGTTTGTCAGTGAAGACAAAGCCCATGCCCGGTACACCTTCCAGGCACTTGCCGGAGGCGGCGATCAGCGCGTCGAACGGCACTTCATGGGCATCGATCGGCAGGGCACCGAAGGAACTCATGGCGTCGATGATCAGGCGCTTGCCGTGCCGTTTCACCACCTGGGCGATCTCGGGCAGTGGGTTGAGAATGCCGGTGCTGGTTTCGCAGTGGATCAACGCGACGTGGGTGATGGTTCGGTCTGCTTGCAGCAGGCGCTCCACGTCGGCGGCGGTGGTGGGGTCGTTTTCAGCAGTTTCAAAGGTGCTGAACTCGCGGCCGAGCACTTCGCAGATCTTCGCCAGACGCTTGCCGTAGGCACCGTTGATCAACACCAGCACCTTGCCGTTGCGTGGCACCAGCGTGCCAATGGCGGCCTCGACGGCAAAGGTTCCGCTGCCTTGCAAAGGCACGCAATGGTGGCTGGCGGCGCCGTTGATGATCGCCAGCAACTGCTCGCAGACGCTGGCAGTGAGCTGGTTGAAGCGGTCATCCCATGAACCCCAATCCACCAGCATCGCCTGGCGGGTGCGAGCGGACGTGGTCAGGGGGCCGGGTGTGAGCAGAATCGGCGTGGTCATTGCGGCTCCTCGTGAAGCGGTCGAGTCAATCTACGGCGCCTAAATTGCAGTTTGGCTTGTCATCAATCAAATTGTTTGTTGTTATGCGAGCTATCAGTGAGGCCGATAGCTATGAACTTGTTCCAACTGCGTGCATTTGATGCCGTGGCCCGTGAGGGCAGCTTCACCCGGGCGGCGGCACGGCTGTTTATCAGCCAGCCGGCGGTGACCGGGCATATCAAGGCGTTGGAGGAGCACTACCAGATCCCGCTGTTGCGCCGTACGGCACGGCGGGTCGAGCTGACCGAGGAAGGTACGCGGCTGGCCGCCATCACCCGGGCAATCTTCGGCCTGGTGGATGAGGCACAGACGCTGCTGGAGGCCAACCAGCAACTGCTGACCGGGCGTCTGGAGGTGGCTGCGGATGGCCCGCACTTGGTGATGCCGATGATCGCCAGCCTGCGTGCGCGTTACCCGGGCATTACCGTCAACCTACGGCTGGGCAATGCTCAGGAAACGCTGGCGGCGCTGCTCTCCGAGCACGCGGATGTGGCCGTGCTGACCGAGGTGGAGCCGCGCAATGGCTTGCACCTGCAGCCTTTGGGCGAGTCGCGGATCTGCGCGTTGGTGCCGGCGGGCCATGCCTGGGCCTGTGAGTCCGGGGGGATCGGCCTGGAACAGCTCAACGACGTGATCATGGTGCTGCGTGAGCCAGGTTCCATTACCCGTCGTACCTTTGATGACGCCTGCCAGGCGGGCGGCGTACGACCGAAGGTGCTTCTGGAGCTGGACAGTCGCGAGGCGGTGACCGAAGCCGTCGCGGCTGAATTGGGTGTAGGGGTTGTGTCATCGATGGAGGTCAGCCCCGACCCGCGGGTGCGGGCGATTGCCTTGCAAGGCGGTGGGCTGGTCAACCGGCATATGCTCGGCTGCCTGGAACGGCGCCGGTCATTGCGCTTGATCCAGGCGTTTTTCGAGTTGGTGTCTTGACGGTTTTTTGGTGGATTGGAGCGTTTTTGCCCTATAAACTCTGCCCCCAAAGCGCCGGCCAGTAGACGTTTCGGCGCGATGGACAAAAGAGAGTGAGTCATGGGCGCACAGTGGAAAGTCAAACATAAAGAAGCGGCAGCCAATGCCAAGGGCAAGATCTTCGGCAAGCTGGTGAAAGAAATCACCATCGCCGCCCGTAACGGCGCCGACACCTCGACCAACGCCCACCTGCGTCTGGTGGTCGAGCAGGCCAAAAAGGCCTCGATGCCCAAGGAAACCCTGGACCGCGCCATCAAGAAAGGTGCCGGCCTGCTGGGTGAAACCGTGCAGTACCACCGCGTGACCTATGAAGGGTTCGCTCCGCACCAGGTGCCGTTGATCGTTGAGTGTGTGACCGACAACATCAACCGTACTGTGGCGGAGATCCGCGTGGCGTTCCGCAAGGGCCAACTGGGTGCTTCGGGTTCCGTGGCCTGGGACTTCAATCACGTAGGCTTGATCGAGGCTTCGCCGGACACCCCGGACGCCGATCCGGAAATGGCCGCCATTGAAGCTGGTGCCCAGGATTTCGAAGACGGTGAGGAAGAGGGCAGCACGTTGTTCATCACCGAAACCACCGACCTCGACGCGGTGCAGAAAGCTCTGCCGGAGCAGGGTTTCACGGTATTGTCGGCCAAGCTGGGCTACATCTCGAAAAACCCGGTCAGCGGTTTGACCGATGAGCAGATGGCCGAAGTCGAAGCCTTCCTGGAAGGCCTGGACAACCATGACGACGTGCAAGACATGTTCGTCGGCCTGGCTGGCTGATTTCCTGCTGAAGAGACACAGTCCAAATGTGGGAGGGGGCTTGCCCCCGATGGCGGTGATTCAGTCAATTCATGTATCGACTGATACACCGCCTTCGCGGGCAAGCCCGCTCCCACACTGGTTTAGTGGTGTGGGTCAGATTGCAGTATGGCTTCAATTTCTTCGAAACCAGGCCGTGCCAGCACCTCCGTTTGGCAGCATCTTTCCCTGAGCTCAAGCAGCTCCTCACTCACACCCGCTTCAACCCGCTCCAACAACTCCCCCAGCAACACCCCGAACGCCCGCACTTCAATCCGTTGCAACGCCCTGGTTTCCAGCGTGTCCGCCGTGGCATGGAACGACGCTGCGCCAAAATCCCCCAGCAAGCAGTCGCCCGCTGTATTCCACAAGATATTGTGAGCGTACAAGTCGCCATGGGTGATGCCGTGCCGGTGCAGGTGCGCGGCGACCGACGCAACGCCCCGGATCATGCGCAGCGCCACATCCAGGCTGAAACGGGTGTCGGCTGGGTAGATATCGCGAGTGCAGGAGTCCCAGCTGGGCAGGGCTGCCAGGTTGCGGTAACTCGGATCGATCAGGTCCATCACCAACGCGGCCTGGTCATCGGGATGGCCGACGACGCGACCTTCTACTTTGATCAGGTTCGGGTGCAGCCCGGCGGCGATGCAGGCTTGCATTTCGTGCAAGGGAGAGCCGTCGCTGGTGATGGTGCCTTTGTACAACTTGACCGCGACGGGCTTGGCAAGCGGCTTCCACACAGCCTTGCGGATGATCCCCGACGCGCCTTCCCCGAGCACCTCGGCCAGTTCCAGTTCCGCCCAGGGAATATTCGGCGTGGTGTCGTCGTCGGTCACCTCCACCGCCATTTCCACCGGGTTGCCGGCATAGGCCAGCCAGGTCAGGCTGGGCAGGTTCAGCAGCCATTCGGGCAAGTGGGTGAAACGGTTGGAGGCGATGCGGATCAGCTCCAGGTTGTGGCAGTGGGTCAGGCTTTGCGGCAAGTGCTCCAATTGATTGCCCGCCAGCATCAGCTTCTGCAGGAGCGGCCGTTCACCCAGTTCACTGGGCAATTGGCGGATGCAGTTATCCGTGAGAATCAGCCAGCGCAGGAGCGGTGGCAGGGCGGCGGCGGGCACGTGACGGATCTGGTTGGCCTTGAAGCCGATCATGCTCAGTTTGGCGCACTGGCCCAGGCATTCCGGTAATTGGGTAAAGGCGTTGTCCGAGCAGAACAGTATGCGCAAATGGGTCAGGCGGTGAAGGTCCTCGGGCAGGCTGCTGAGCGCGTTGCCGGTAAGGTTGAGGATCTCCAGAGTGTCGGCCAGTTCAAAAATTTCAGGTGGAAATTCAGTCAGCCCGCAGGACAGGTCCAGGCGTTTGGCGCCGGCCAATTGGCCAGCCTTGAGTTGGGCGAGGGTATTCATGAACGGCGCGATCACTCGGCAAGGTAGGCGTAAATGGCGCTCATGATACCGGGTCGGGCGCAGGTTGCGGGCAGACTGTTTGCAATTGGCTCAGCCGGCTGGCGGTACGGGCCAAGTCAATGGCCTGGCCTTCCAGGGCGTGCGCCAGGGGCTGGTGGCCGATCAGGGTCAGGCGTTTGTCGCGGTCGTAGAGCACGTCCACCAGGTTGATGAAGCGCTGTTGCACAGCAATCGGGCACTCGGCCAGTTGGGGCAGGCCGTCGATGATCCAGTGATCGTAGTCCTGGCACAGCAGCAGGTAATCCATCACTGCGGTGAGTTGCTCGCACAGGTCGTTGAAGGTGAAGGCGATGGTGCGCGCTTGTCGATGGCGAAACGTTAACTGCCGGGTGCCCACACTCAAGAGGTGTGGTGCGCAATCCGCGACGGGCAGTCCGAGGTCTGCGCGTTGCTGCGCGGTACCGGGCCAAATGTAGTGTCCTTCGGTAAAACGTTGTTCGGCATGGGCCTGGGGCAGGCTGCGAAAATCCTGCGGCGAGCTGACTTCCAGCACGTCCATGCGCGCAGCGATCAGGTCGATCACTGGCTTGAAGCGTTCGTGGTACAGCGGGTTGGGCAGCAAGCCTTCGGGTGGGTAATTGGACGTCACCAGCACCCACACGCCGCGTTGGAAAAGCGCCTTGAACAGGCGGCTGATCAGCATCGCATCGCCGATATCGTGGACATGGAACTCGTCGAAGCACAGCACACGACAGCCTGCGAGCAACTCATCCAGGGTGACAGCCAAGGCATCGGTCTGTCCGCGCTGCTGGAACATGCCCCGGTGCAGACGGGCGAAAAAATCGTGGAAGTGCACACGCTGCTTCTCGGCCATCGGCAGCGCCTGGAAAAATCCATCGAGCAGCCAGCTTTTGCCGCGTCCCACCGGGCCGTGCAGGTACAGGCTGCGTGTGGGGCGCCCGGCGAGCAGATGCCGGGTCTCGCGGTCCAGGGCGGCAACCGCCTGGGTTTGGCCAGCACTGAGGGTATAGCCCTGTTGTGCGGCTTTATTTTGAAAAAACGCAGGGATAGGCGAGGTATCCGGGGCGTCGGTTTTTTTACCCAGCAGGCGCCGGATCAGGGAAGGCACGGCCAATGCGAGTCGCTCTGTGTTTCAGTGATCGCTTACTTTAGGGGGGCAGCCGCGTTTTGACCAATAGAGAAGGCGGCGGGCAGTGATCTCGAAAAGGCATGACTCGGAGGTAATGCGGCCCAGACTGGCAGATTCTCTTTAAATGACTAACCTCATACAAGGTTGTCACCCCTGTACAAGGAATTGGGGCCGTGAAGGGACAAGCAGTATTGGCAGTCGTGGGCGCGATGCTTGGCAGTACGGTTTACGGTGCACAGCTCCAAGTGGAGGTGCGCATCGAGGTGCAGCGAGGCTGCCAATTGGTGGGCACCACCCGCAGCGCCGGTATCGAACAGCTGGGTGTGCTGGATTTTGGCCGTGGTGCGCGTCTGGACGACCCGGCCGGCCCTTTGAGTGCGGCCCTGATCAGCCAGCGCCAGCCGCGCCTGGAGTGCAACCCTGATACACCCTACCAAGTGCGCGTGGATGGTGGCTTGCACGGTGGTGTCGGTGAAGTGCGCTACCTCACCACCTCGGCACCCTCGACCGAATCCATTCCTTATCGCTTGTACGCCGACGCCGCGCGGCGTATCCCCTTGACCGTGAATGAGCCGCTGAGTGGGCGCGTGCCGGACTCCGGCAGCGTCGACTTGCCGCTGTATGGCCGTATCGAACCGCTCAAGGCCATTCCCGCCGTCGGTCGCTATTCCGATCTGCTCAAGGTCACTGTCACATGGTAAGCCGGAGCTGGGCCCTTGTGGCCATGTGCGGCTTGTTGCTGCTGGCGGATGACGCCCAGGCGGCTGTTAGTGGGCAGATTCATGCGCGCCTGGTGATCACCGCCAGTTGCGAAGTGAGTAAAGGCGTGGCGAGTGCCCCGGTCAGCCCCACTGGTGGCACCGCATTGCTCGATTTCGGCAGCCAGGGCCCGACCTGGAGCCACCCTTTGGACGCGGCCGTGACCGACGACGCCAAGGCACCGTTGTCGGTGTCCTGCAACCCGTCGGTGGTCAGCAGTTTTACTGTCACCATCGACGGTGGTGCCCATGGCGATGGCACCACGCGGCGTCTGAGCAACGGCCGCCAGACTATTCCGTATCGGCTGTCGGCTGACCCGCTGGGGCAAAGTGCCTACAGCATCGGCCAGCAACGCAATTTCGCCGTGACCAAGGGCGCACAAGTACCGATCCCGGTATTCGGCGCGGTGGTGGCGAATACCAGGGCCTTACCGGCCGGCATCTACACAGACACCCTGACGGTGACTCTGGATTGGTAAACATGAGGATGAACATCATGCACGCACTTGTATCCAAAGCGGTTTTTCCATTAATGGCGCTGGTGTGGGTGTCGGGTGCGCAAGCGGCCACCGTGGCCGGTACGGTCACCGCGACGCTGGTGTTGACCAGCAGTTGCCAAGTCAACGGCGCGGCGGCGACCGGCGGGATGAGTTTCGGTACGTTGAACTTCGGTACGGCCAATAGCCTGTTCACCGAAGCCGACGGTCAAGTGCTGGGCGGCGGCGGTGGGGCGTTGTCGATCCTGTGTTCGGCAGGTACTTCTCCCACATTGACGGTGTCTGCTGGTGCCCACGATGGTCAGTCCACCGGTGGTGGGCGTGCGCTGTACGACGGCGTGGCGAACTACGTGCCTTACGACCTCTATACCGACAGCGGTCACTCGAATCTGCTGGCTATCGGTGGGGTGATCAACCTGGCTCCCAGTACGGGGGTGGCCCAGGCCGTGAATATCTACGGCAAGGCCAATGGTAAGGCAGGCTTGCCGGCCGGTACGTACACCGACATCGTCAACGTGACCCTGACTTTCTAGGTGTTATGAACCGCGCAGGGTGGGCGGCGTTGGCGGTGTGCATCGGCTGGGGTATGCCGGTGTCGCTGTTGGCGGTGACCAGCCAGTCGTTCCAGGTCAGCGCGACGATCACCCCGGGGTGCCTGGTGGTCGGTGGAGGCTCAAATTACGGCAACTTGGCGTTCGGTACGTATTCAGCCCTGGCGACCAGCACGGCATCCGTCGCGCTCACCAGTGGCGTGACCCTGCAATGTACGCCGGGAGTGGCACTGAGCATGAGTGTCGATGGCGGTTTGCATAACAACAGCGGTCGGCGGATGCAGCTCAATAGCGGCACCGCCCAAGTGGTTTATCAGTTGTTTCGGGACGCGGCCTTCAGCCAGAGCCTGGGGATCAGCCAGAGCGTCAGCGTGACCTACAGCAATGCCAACAACATTACCTTGCCGATTTATGGGCGAGTGCAGTTACCGGGTAATCAGCCTGGGGGGACGTACAGCGACACGTTGCAGGTGCAGCTGTCGTGGTAAGGCGATCGTCAGAAGGAGTGGGATCTATGTATGCAGCTTCCCGGCGAGGGTGGATCGCGGGTGTTATCAGCTTGATGGCAGTGGGGGTTGGGAATGCGCAGGCGGCCAGTTCGGTGTTGATCTGGCCGATTGATCCGGTGCTGGAGGCCGATCAACAGGCCAGCGCGCTGTGGCTGGAGAACCGTGGCACCGAGACTGCCAACCTGCAGATCCGTGTGTTTGCCTGGACCCAGAGTGGCTTTGACGAGCAGTACCAGAACCAGCGCGACGTCATCGGCAGCCCGCCCGTGGCGAAGATCGAGCCGGGGCAGAAGCAACTGGTGCGCCTGACCCGTACCAAAGAGGTGCCACCAGGCCAGGAGCTGGCCTACCGCATCATCATCGATGAAATTCCCTCGGCCACGCCCATTGCGACGCCTGCCGATGGCAAGACCGCTGCCGCGATCCGCTTCCAGATGCGTTATTCAGTACCGCTGTTCGCCTATGGCCCGGGTTTGTGGAGCAAGGTCGACGGCACCCGTGATCGCGACCCCAAGAGTGCAGGCAAGCCGGACTTGAGTTGGAAAAAGGTCACGGTGGGCGGCCGCAACTACATCGAAATGCGCAACCAGGGCGCCGTGCACGCGCGTTTGACCGACGCCACATTCAAACAGGGCGGCCAGCCACGGCCGCTGGTGGAGGGCTTGATGGGCTACGTGTTGCCGGGTGCGACCATGCGCTGGCCAGTGCCGGACGGGTTGCCTGCCGATCAGCCGCTGCAGGTGCGGATCAATGGTGCGACGCAATTGGAGAGCCTCGCGCCGGGGCGGTAGAAGAATGCGGTAGGGCATGGAGCAGCCCCCTGAAGTTAACGGATGGAGATGTCCATTGATGGACACAAAGCCTTGGTGAGCCAAGATCGGGCTCGATATCTATGGCGAACGGTGTGGGTGGTGGGTGGTCTGTCCGGCCTGGCGCTTGCGCCGCTGGGCATGGCTGCGCCGTTGCCGCCCCCTCCGAGCAGTATGGAGGCTGTTGCCGATGCACAGTTGTTCCTGGAATTGGTGGTCAACCAGCGGGACACCGGTCGCGTGGTCGCCGTCAATCAGCGCGCCGGGAAACTGTTCCTGCCCGCGTCGGTGCTGCAAGAGGTGGGCATGAAACTGCCCGCCGACATCGGCAGCGAAGTCGCGCTGGATAATTTGCCGGGCCTGCACAGCGACTACGACAGCCAGGGCCAGCGTCTAATGCTTACGGTGCCGCCTACCTGGCTGCCGGAACAGTTTATCGGTAATCGCAGCAACTACCCGCGCACGCCCGCGCTGACCAGCTTTGGCGCGTTGCTCAACTACGACGCCTATCTGAACGACACCGATGACGCGGGCACCTACCTCGGCATCTTCAACGAGGTGCGGCTATTCGATACTTGGGGCACGCTGTCCAACACCGGGCAGTACCGCACCACCATTGGCCGCGAGACCGCTGGCAGCAGCCTGGACAATGGTTATCGGCGGTATGACACCACCTGGCGGTTTTCTGATGATGAACGACTGCTGACCTACGAGGCAGGGGACGTGATCAGCGGCGCGCTGCCCTGGAGCACTTCGGTGCGCCTGGGCGGGGTGCAGGTGTCGCGGGACTTTGCGGTACGTCCGGACCTGGTCACCTACCCATTGCCGCAGTTCGCCGGAGAGGCCGCAGTACCATCGTCGGTGGACCTGTTTATCAACGGTTATAAATCCAGCAGTGCCGATCTGCAGCCCGGTCCTTATACCTTGACCAACGTGCCGTTTATCAACGGTGCGGGCGAAGCGGTGGTGGTGACCACGGATGCCCTGGGCCGACAGGTCTCGACCACGGTACCGTTCTATGTCACCAGTACGCTGCTGCAACAAGGCCTCTCGGACTTTTCGGTGGCGGCGGGTAATCTGCGACGCGATTACACCGTGCGTGATTTTGGTTATGGCCCAGGACTGGTCAGCGGTACGTTTCGCTATGGGCTGTCTGACGCATTCACCCTGGAAAGCCATGCGGAAGCCTCCAATGACCTGAGCCTGGGTGGGGTGGGTGGCAACCTGCGGATGGGCAACTTCGGCGTGCTCAACACCGCTATTAGCCAAAGCCAGTACGACGGCCGGACTGGCCAGCAATTGAGCTTGGGCTACCAATACAGCAACCCGTTTTACAGCCTGTCGTACCAGCGGGTGGAGCGCCGTGATCAATACGCGGACCTGAGCCTGGTCGACACCCCTTACGCGAGCCTCAGCAAACGTAGTCAGCAAGCAACGTTGAGCCTCAACCTCAGCGATTTCGGCAGCCTGGGTGTCGGCTATTTTGATGTGCAGGCAGCGGATGACTCACGCACGCGCCTGGTCAACCTGACCTGGAGCAAGCCGCTGTGGCGCAACAGCAGTTTTTACCTGTCGGCCAACCATGAAGTCGGTGACAGCAGTTGGGCGGTACAGGCGCAGTTGGTCGTTCCATTCGATGTCTACGGCAGCCTCAGCGTCGGCAGCGAGCGCAGTAAAACCGGGCAAAGCCAGCAGCGCGTCAATTATAGCCGCGCCGTGCCGGCCGAAGGCGGGGTGGGTTTCAACCTGGGTTACGCCAGTGGCGATGGCCCGGCGTATCGCCAGGCCGACCTGACCTGGCGCTTGCAGTCCGTGCAGTTGCAGGCGGGTGTGTATGGCAGCAGCGACGCCGAGACCCGTTGGGCGGACGCCAGTGGCTCGCTGGTGTGGATGGACAATCAGGTGTTCGCCGCCAACCGCGTCAACGATGCGTTTGTGGTGGTGAGTACCGACGGCTTCAGCGGTGTACCGGTGCGCTATGAAAACCAGGTGGTGGGTGAGACCGACCGCAACGGGCACCTGCTGGTGCCGTGGACCAGTGCCTATTACCGCGCCAAATATGAGGTCGATCCGCTGAACCTGCCGGCCAACGTGCAGGTGCCCAACGTCGAACAGCGCGTGGCCGTGCGCCGGGGCAGCGGCTACCTGCTGGAGTTTCCGATGCGCCGGGTGCTCGCGGCGAGCATCACTCTGGTGAATGCCCAGCATGAGGATTTGCCCCTGGGCAGTCAGGTACGCCACGAGCAAAGCGGTGCGCTGGCGGTGGTGGGTTGGGATGGCCTGGTGTACCTGGAAAACCTGGCAGCCCATAACACCTTGCAAGTCACCGTCGGCAACGGCCAGACGTGCCAGGCCACGTTCGAGCTGGATATCACCCATGAACAGCAGGTGCCGTTGATTGGGCCACTGGTGTGCCAATGACAGAAGGAGTGTACGTGTGCGGGTCAAGCAATGGCTGTGGGGGCTGGCGAGCCTGGGCGTTTCAATGCAGGTGCAGGCCGTCTGCTCGGCGGTGGCCACGGTGCCGGCCAGCTTTGGTACGACGGTGAGCTCGATGACGGTACGCACCACTTCCCAGTCGAGCTCGACCACCAATGGCGGCATCAGTTGCACACCGGCGCTGCTGTCGGTACTGGCGTCCGGTGATCATTTCTACGCCACCATTACTGGCTCGGCGCAGGGCGGGATGCTCGGGCCGACAGGGGATGTGATCGGCTATACGATCTACGGCAACAACACCACGTCGTATCCCATAACCCGGGGCACCGCATTTGATTTTGGCGGCAGCGGCGGCATTGCCGCCAGTTTCGGGTTGGTGTTCGGTCCGGGTACGAAAACCCTGCCACTCTATTTCGCCACGACCGTCGGCAGTAACGTGGCGGCCGGGGTGTACAGCGAGACCTTGAGTATTTTCTGGAACTGGAACTATTGTTCGGGCATTGGCATTGGTGGCATCTGTGCGGGACGGGATATCAACAGCGGTACCACGACGCTGACTGTCAGCATGACCGTGGTCAATGACTGCCAGATCACCACGCCGGCGATCGCGTTTGGCAGTGCGCCGGTGGTCAGCGGCTTCGCCACCGTCAATGGCCAGGCCAGCGTGGCCTGCACCAAGGGCAGCGCCTATACCGTCGGCCTCAGCGATGGGCAGAACCCGGTAAGTGCAGGCGGGCGGCGGCAAATGATTTCCGGCAGTAATTTTCTCGCCTATGACATCTTCCAAGGCGCTGGTACCACCCGTTGGGGCAGCGTTGGCGCCGCACGGCGCGCCAGTTCCTCGGCTGAGATCAACCCCGGCAACGGCCTGGGCACCGGCAGCCAGGTGTTCAACTACAACGCCAAGATCTACACCGACCAGACCACACCACCGGGCGGAACTTACCTCGACAACGTGGTGCTGGATGTGGGGTTCTAGAACTCCAGCAGCGGTGTGGCCGGCTGATCTGTCGGGCTGACCATGGCGTAGTTGTAGCCGCCACCGGACCAGTACTGCGCCTCTAGGCCGTCGGCGCTGCGGCTACCACGGGGCAGGAAACCGTTGTTCGGGCCTGGCGGACGTATGTAAAAGCTGATGCGGTGACCTTGCGAATCTTCGTACAGCACCATGGCGGCCGCGCCTTGCTCGGTGGTGAGCAGGCGCCCGCTGACCGGTTTGAAGCCCGACTGGCTCAGGTCGGGCAAGCGATGGGCCTGGTTGAAGTAGCGATCCAGCCACGCCTGCATCGAGCTGCCGTCTTGGGCCTGGTAATCGGCGGGCATGATGCCGTCCTGGGCGAACAGGCGGAATGCCTGCATCGCATCGGTCATCGGCAGTATCGGCGGTTGAGTGGCTTTGCGGGCCTGCCAGCCGCCAAGGCCACCGAGGCTGATGGCGATCAATAGCACTGCGGCGCTGGCGAAGTGGCGGCGTGTTTGCTGTTTGATGCGTTGGCGAATCAGCGCCGGGTCCAACTCGGGGTTGGCGGGTTGTTGCAAGGCGCCGCTCAAGGACGCGCGCAGCAACTGCGCATCCTGCTGCCATCCCGCCACTTGAGCGGCGACATCGGGGTGGGCGGCCAGCCAGGTTTCGAGCACGCGACGGTCGCTCTCCAGCAACTGGTGGTCAACGTAGGCATGCAAATCGCGTTCGCTGGGGGGTAGGCTGATCATTTGAGTATCCGCAGGGAAGGGCTGGCAATTTCGCCATCACTGAGTTGACGCAAGGCTTGGCGCGCCCGGGACAGGCGCGACATCACAGTGCCAATAGGCACATCCAGAATCTCGGCAACCTCTTTGTAACTCAAACCTTCGACCGACACCCAGAGCAGCAGGGCACGTTGTTCGGTATTGAGTTGGTCGAACGCTTGCAACGCCGACTGGGCCATTACCGTGCGCTCTACCGAAGGCTGTGCATCTTCACGGCCGGTGAAAAACTCCAGCATGCGTGCGTAACGTCGGCTGCGACGATGGGCATCGAGGAACTGCCGGTAGAGGATCGAGAACAGCCACGCACGCAAGTCACCCTCGATGCGTTTGTCGGCCCATCGGGTGATTGCCCGTTCCAGGGTCGACTGCACCAAGTCGTCGGCGCTGCTGATGTTACGCGTCAAGGACACGGCAAAACGCCGCAACCTGGGGATGAGTTCACGTAACGGTTCGTCGAGTTCATGCATGGGTATCTGGCTGGTCACTACGCTGGGACTAGAGAGACGTCCGGCGTTGAAGGTTATTCCCTGTCCTGAGAAAGAAATTCAAGGCGGGGGAATAGAGTGTATCGGCGTTCGTCTTAATGCTCCGACCTTATGTTTCACCCTTAGGCCTCTGGCCCTGGAGTCACTTCATGGTAGATCACTCATCACCGCCCCGTCCTCCGTTGAGTACGGCGAGCCTGATCGCACGGTTCGCCGGGATCGGCGTCGTGGTAGCTGTTGTTGTCGGGGCTTTTGCCTACGTCAATGGCACCCTTGACCCGCAGCGCCTGCGCCCCAAAACCTTGGTCAATGCCCTGGAAACCAACAACGGTCTGCACCCAGGCTACCGGCGCAATCATGCAAAGGGCGTGTGTGTAGCCGGTTACTTCGAGAGCAGCCCTGAGGCGCGTGCGTATTCCAGCGCCCAGGTGTTCAACGAGGCGAAAACCCCGGTGATCGGCCGATTTGCCCTGCCCAGTGGCAACCCATATGCGCCGGACAGCAGCGTGCCGATCCGCAGCTTTGCCCTGCAGTTCAGTCAGGCCAACGGTCAGCAATGGCGCACGGGGATGAACAGCATGCCGGTGTTCCCGGTGGGCACGCCCGAGGCGTTCTACCAGATGCTCAAGGCCAGCGCACCTGACCCCACCACCGGTAAGCCGAACCCGGCGAACATGCCGGCGTTTTTTGCCGCACACCCGGAGACGGCGTCGTTCCTGGCGTGGGTCAAGACCGCCAAGCCGTCGGCCAGCTATGCCACTGAAACCTATAACGGCATCAATGCGTTTTACTTGGTGGCCGCTGATGGCAATCGTCAGGCTGTACGCTGGGGCGTGGTGCCGCAAAGCCAGGACGCAGCCACTGACAGCGCGCCGTCGGGCGGCGACTTCCTGGAGAAAGACCTGGTGCAGCGCTTGGCTTCGGGCCCGCTGCGTTGGCAACTGAACATCACCCTGGCCAACCCCGGCGACCCGGTGGATGACGCAAGCAAGGCCTGGACCGGTGAACACAAAGTGATCAACGCCGGCACCCTGGTGCTGCAAAGCAGCCAACCGCAGGCGGACGGTGATTGTCGTGATATCAACTTCGATCCACTGATTCTGCCCAGTGGCATCGAAGCGTCCAACGACCCGTTGCTGGCCGCGCGTTCGGCCGCGTATGCCAGTTCGTACCTGCGCCGCGCGGGTGAAGTCAGCCCCCTGCACAGCGCTCCACAGGAGTCGAAGCCATGAATGCTCAACCTCGGTTTTTCGCGCCGCTGGCTCGCCTGCTCCATTGGTTGATGGCGCTGATGATCATCGCCATGTTGTTTATCGGCGCGGGCATGGTGGCGTCGGTGTCGGAGCAGCATGAGTGGCTGATCCATCTGCACAAACCCTTGGGGATCGCGATTCTGGCGTTGGTGATCGTGCGGTTGGTGGTGCGCTTTTCCACCCGGCAACCGCCGTTACCCGCCGATTTACCACTGTGGCAAGTATTGGCGGCCAAGGCTTCTCATCTGGTGCTATACGCGTTGATGCTGGTGTTGCCGCTGCTGGGCTGGGCGATGATCTCGGCGGCCGGTGACCCGGTGATGCTCAGCAGTTCGGTGCAACTGCCTGCACTGGTGGGAGCCAATGCACCGCTGTTTGCGCTGTTGCGCAAGGCCCATGGTTATCTCGCCTACCTGTTGTTCCTGACGGTGCTGTTGCACCTGGCGGCGGCGTTGTTCCATGGGCTGATCCGGCGCGATGGCGTACTGCAAAGCATGACCGGCACCAAGGACTGATGCCGGTGGGGCAGGGGGTCAGCGCAGCGTCGTGACGATATCGGCGACGGTGCTCAAGACGTCCTTGCCCAGTTGCTTGGAGCGTTCACCTGACCAACCGGTTTTCGGGTTGGGTGCATCGTCGTTGTCCTTGAACGGCATTTCCAGGGTCAGGGAAAGGCAGTCGAACTTCTCTCCGACGGCGTTGCAGGCCAGGGTCATGTTGGCTTCGCCCGGCAGGTCGCGGGTGTAGCCGTGGGTGGTCTGGAAATCGCGGGTCAAACCGCTCAAGTGGCGGCGGAAGTGTTTTTCCAGTTCCTCGATCCGCGGGGTGTAACCGGGGTTGCCCTCGCAGCCGGCGGTGAAGACGTAGGGGATTTCTTCGTCGCCGTGGATATCGAGGAAAAGGTCGACGCCATACGTCTCCATCTGTTGCTGGACGAACAGCACTTCCGGGCTGGTTTCCTGGTTGGCACTCTGCCAAGCGCGGTTGAGATCCTGGCCCATGGCATTGGTGCGCAAGTGGCCATGGAAGGCGCCGTCGGGGTTCATGTTCGGGATCAGGTACAAATCGGCGACGGACAGGAGTTTTTTCAGCTCGGCATCACCGTCCTGTTGCAGGCGCTCGATGATGCCCTCCATAAACCATTCGGCCATGTGTTCGCCGGGGTGTTGCTGGGCGATGATCCAGACCTTGCGTCGGCCTTCGCCGCCTTTGCCGCGACGCAGCAGTTGGATATCGCGGCCCTCGGCACTTTTGCCGGTGGCGAGCAATTCGGTACCGGCGCGATTCAGGGCTTGATCGATCAGCCAGTCATGGCGTTCACGGCTGTAGGGTTCGAAGTAGGCGAGCCACACATGCTTTTCCCGGGTTTCGAGGCTGATGTGCAGGGTTTCGCCATCAAAGCGCGTGGGCACGCGGAACCAGTTGATATGGTCGTACGAGGCCACGGCGTTATAGCCGCTCCAGGCGTGTTTATAAGAGGACCGGCCCGCGTTGCTCAGACGAAAGGTGTGGGTGTGGCCCACGTGCATGCCTTCGGCCTTGAAGTGGAACCACTGGAAATGTGGGCTGCGGGTGTCGGGTTTGATCGCCAGTAGTAACTGGTAAGCGTCGCTGGCATCCAGGACCTGGATGTTGCCGCTGTCGAAGTCGGTGCTGATCTTGATGGAGGTCAAGGCCACGGTCATAGTCTGGTTGCCTGATTATGAGTGTTGTGGCGGATATCTTACACAGGCGTGGGGAAAAATCTGGATGCAAAATTGTTGCAGGGGAGGGGGCGTCATCCTTGACGCTTGGGCAGCTTAGAATCTATGAGATTGATTCTCAAGCGCTATTTCTCAAAGAACCGGGCTAGAGCGCTCGTTCGGCTTTCTTTTGACGATGCTCTTTTGCTACCATGCGCGCCATCAAGCAGCACACAGTCTTCATTAGCCTGAAGCTACGCCAGGGAAACTGGCAAAAAAAAGACCCGGCCAAAGAGCCGGGTCAAAAACCGTGATTAGCCTGATGAGGAGATATTCCAAGAGTCCGACCTAAGGTCCCTTGGTCTATCGACTGATCTCGCGATCAGCTGAGCCCAATAATAATCATTATCATTTGCAAGTCAAATGTTTTTATCCGTGTGATAGAAATATTTTTCCTTCGTGCCTGTCATGCTCGTGACTGAGGCACCGACGCCTGTAACGATCGCTCCACCATCGCTTTTGCCATATCAATCAAATACACCACTGAAAACGCCAGGTCCCGTTGGTTGCCTTGATGACTGCTCGCCGACTCGTAGGCCGTGGCCGCGGCGCTGCGCAATAGGTCCGAGGCGTGGACCAGGGCTTCCTCCTGGCTGATGCCCGGCTTGAGGATGAACAAGGTCCCATCCGGGATCGACACCGACATATCTTCTTTCAAGTAGTAGTCCAATGCGCGTTGGGCAGCGTCGCTGTTGCGCATGCCGTGTAATTCATTGTGTTCAAGTGTTTCAGGTAGTGGATCCGGGCTCGTCATCATAAGGGTCGGTACTCTGGGTGGGTGTCGAAAACCTTATGTTCGATGATAGTACGTATCGTATTTATGTCGTTTTATGGATTACTACAAACTGTTTATTGCCCCGGAGAATACGCAACGTATTGTCAGGCGCCATGGATAATTGGATAGCGTTGGTCAGAGCCAATATGAAAGACCGCAAGGTCACGCAGGATCAATTGGCGGAGCGTCTGGGCATGTCCCAGGGGGGCGTTGGCCATTGGCTGAACAAACGCCGTGTGCCCAGCCTGGCAGATATGAATCGGGTGCTGGAGGAACTCGGCCTGGGGTATCTGGAAGTTGCCCTGGAGATTCGCGAGAGAATCGATGAGCCGCAGGTAATCCAGGAGAAACACTACAACCCGTATTTCCGCTACCCGGTCAGTGACTGGACAGGCCTGTGTGAAGCTCGCGAAGAACGCGGCTCTTACGCTGCCATACGCTTCGAACTGACCGATTACCACGCCCAGGGCGAGGCGTTCTGGCTCCCCGTGACGGGTGACGCCATGACCGCTCCCAACGGCTTGAGCATCGGCGCTGGCATGATGATCCTGGTGGACCCGGCCATTGATGCCATACCTGGCAAGCTGGTGGTCGCCCGACGGGCTGACAACCCCCAGGCAACCTTTCGCCAATTGCAGGAAGAGAGCGGCCAGCTTTACCTGGTACCGCTCAATCCCACTTATCCCAAGCTGTTGTTCACCAACGACTGCCGAATCCTCGGCGTGGTGGTGCAAGCCGTGGCGAAGTTTTAACCCACTGTTTCAAGCTCCACCAAGGCACTGCCTTCGGCAACCATTTCACCTTCCTGGCAAAACAGCGCCTTGACCACTCCGGCCTGGGGCGCGCGGATGCTGTGTTCCATTTTCATCGCTTCCAGCACCACTAGCTGAGCACCGGCCTCCACGGTTTGGCCTGCCTCCACCAGTACCCGTACGATGCTGCCGTTCATCGGTGCCGTGAGGCCGCCTTGATGGGATTGGTTGGCCTCGACGGCCGCAATCGGGTCAAACAGGCTGACCGCGTGCATTTCGCCGCCCCAGCGCAGGTACAGCACCGCCCCGTTGCGCACTGCCAAGTGAGAGGAGCGTACGCCCTGATGCTCGACCAGCAACTGCTCACCGCATAATTGCGACGTCCCATCTGCCAGTGTCACTAGCTGATCCTGCCCACCACTGCTCAAATGCAGTGATACCTCGGCAGGCAGCCCGGCGCGAAATCCGCGCTTATCCACCCAAGGGCCATCGTCTGTCGGCAAGCTCTGCATGAAGGCCGCGCCGGCCACCTGCCAGAATTCATTGCTCAATTCACCCGGCAACGGCAACAGCTCATCCTGATAGCGCGGGATAAAACCGGTATCCAACTCCGCCGCCGCAAACGCCGGATGCCCGATGATCCGCCGCAGAAAACCCAGGTTGGTCTTGAGCCCGCCGACCGCAAACTCATCGAGCATGCTCAGCAACCGTAGCCGCGCTTGTTCGCGGTCTTCACCCCAGGCAATCAGCTTGCCCAGCATCGGGTCGTAGAATGGCGAGACACTGTCCCCTTGGGCGACACCGCTGTCCACGCGGCGGCCAGGGCCGGGCGCAGATTCGCGGTACAGCGCCAGATGCCCGGTGGCCGGCAGGAAATCATTTGCCGGGTCTTCGGCATATAACCGCACTTCAATCGCATGCCCAATCAGCGGCACCTGCTCTTGGGTGATTGGCAACGATTCGCCTTGGGCGACGCGAATCTGCCAGGCCACCAGATCAAGACCGGTAATCGCTTCCGTTACTGGATGTTCCACCTGCAATCGAGTGTTCATCTCCATGAAGAAAAACTCGCCGCGTGCGTCCAGCAAGAACTCCACGGTGCCGGCGCCTACATAACCGATGGCTTGGGCGGCACGCACGGCGGCCTCGCCCATGGCTTTGCGTTGCTCAACACTCAAGCCCGGTGCCGGTGCTTCTTCCACGACTTTTTGGTGGCGCCGTTGGATCGAGCAATCACGCTCATTGAGGTACAGGCAGTGACCGTGTTGATCGGCAAACACCTGGATTTCTACGTGGCGCGGCTTGAGCAGGTATTTCTCCACCAACATCTGCCCATTGCCGAAAGACGACAGCGCCTCGCGCTGGGCCGACGCTAAGGCTTCGGCCAACTGGCTGACGTCCTCGACCACCTTCATGCCCTTGCCGCCGCCACCGGCCGTGGCCTTGAGCAGCACCGGATAACCGATGCGTTCGCAGGCATCACGGAAGGTTTCCAGGTTTTGGGCTTCGCCGTGATAACCCGGAACCAGCGGTACTCCAGCCGTTTCCATCAGCGCCTTGGCCGCCGATTTGCTGCCCATGGCATCGATGGCGGAGGCGGGTGGGCCAAGGAAGATCAATCCGGCTGCTTCTATCGCACGGGCAAAGCTGGCGTTTTCCGAGAGAAAGCCGTAACCCGGATGAATCGCCTGGGCGCCGCTGGCCTGGGCGGCGGCGATCAGTTTGTCGATTTGCAGGTAACTGTCGGTCGCTTTGCTGCCGCCTAAGTCAACGCGAATGTCGGCCTCGCGACTATGGCGTGCGTCGCGGTCAGTGGCACTGTGCACGGCTACGGTGGTCAGGCCCATGGCCTTGGCGGTACGCATCACGCGGCAGGCAATCTCGCCGCGATTGGCCACCAATACGGTGGTCAGGTTGCTCATGAGCGTGGCTCCTGCGCTTGCCAGCTGGGCGGGCGTTTTTGCAGGAAAGAGCGCAAGCCTTCCTGGCCCTCGGCGCTGACACGAATACGGGCGATGGCATTTTCACAATAACGGCGCAGGGCGGTGGTGAGGGCGCCGTTGCCCACCTCGCGCAACAAATCTTTGCTGGCACGCATCGCCGCAGGGCTGTTCAGCAGCAGGTTGGCGATCCATTGTTCTACTTGCTGATCCAGCTCGGCGATCGGGTAGCTTTCCGCCAATAAACCTATCTCCCGTGCACGCTGGCCGCCAAAGCGTTCGGCGGTGAGGGCATAGCGCCGCGCCGCGCGTTCGCCAATGGCCTGTACCACGAACGGGCTAATCACCGCCGGGGCCAGGCCAATGCGCACTTCGGACAGGCAGAACTGCGCATCATCGGCGCCAATTGCCATGTCGCAGCAACTGATCAGGCCCAGCGCACCGCCATAGGCTGCGCCTTGCACCACGGCCAGGGTTGGGATCTTCAGCTTGGCCAGGTTGTACATCAACTCGGCCAGTTCGCGGGCGTCGTCCAGGTTGGTGTGGTAATCCAGCTCGGCCGATTGCTGCATCCAGGCTAGGTCGGCCCCGGCACTGAAATGCTTGCCGCGCCCGCGCAGCACCAGAAAGCGCAGGGTCGGGTCGGCCTGTACCAGGTCGAGGGCGATGATCAGTTCGCGGATCATCTCGGCGTTGAACGCGTTGTTCTTGGTTTCACGACTGAGCCACAGCGTGGCAAAACCACGGGTGTCGGTGACCAGTTCGAGGGTGTTGAAATCGCTCATGGGATACAGCTCCATTTACATGCGGAACACGCCGAAGCGGCTCGGCTCGATGGGGGCGTTCAGCGCGGCGGACAAGGCCAGGGCCAGCACGTCGCGGGTCTGCAACGGGTCGATCACACCGTCATCCCACAGGCGTGCGCTGGAATAGTAGGGGTGACCCTGGGTTTCGTACTGGTCGAGGATAGGCTGCTTGATCGCGGCTTCTTCCTCGGCGCTGAATACGCTGCCCGCGCGCTCGGCCTGTTCGCGCTTGACCTGCACCAGCACTCCGGCTGCCTGTTCGGCGCCCATCACACCGATGCGTGCGTTCGGCCACATCCACAAAAAACGCGGGTCGTAGGCGCGGCCGCACATGCCGTAGTTACCCGCGCCAAAACTGCCGCCGATGATCACCGTGAACTTCGGCACCTTGGCGCAGGCCACCGCCGTGACCAGCTTGGCGCCGTGTTTGGCGATACCACCGGCTTCGTACTTCTGGCCGACCATGAACCCGGTGATGTTCTGCAAAAACACCAGTGGAATGCCGCGCTGGCAGGCCAGTTCGATAAAGTGCGCGCCTTTTTGCGCGGCTTCGGCGAACAAGATGCCGTTATTGGCCAGGATCGCAATCGGGTAGCCGTGCAGGTGCGCAAAACCGCACACCAGCGTAGTGCCGAACAGCGCCTTGAACTCATCGAACACCGAACCGTCCACCAGCCGCGCAATCACTTCACGCACATCGAACGGCTGCTTGGCATCGGCCGGGATCACACCGTAGAGCTCTTCGCCGCTGTACAACGGTGCCAAGGATGGACGCTGCCGCAGCTCACCCAGTTTGCGCCAATTGAGGTTGGCCACACTGCGACGGGCCAGGGCCAGGGCGTGTTCATCGCTGTCGGCGTAGTGGTCGGCTACGCCGGAGATCTTGCAGTGTACATCGGCGCCACCCAGATCTTCGGCACTCACCACTTCACCGGTCGCAGCTTTCACCAGCGGCGGGCCGGCGAGAAAAATGGTGGCCTGTTGGCGCACCATGATCGCTTCGTCGGCCATAGCTGGCACATAGGCACCACCGGCCGTGCACGAGCCCATGACAACGGCGATCTGTGGGATGCCCTGGGCGCTCATATTCGCCTGGTTGAAGAAGATCCGCCCAAAGTGCTCGCGGTCGGGAAACACTTCATCCTGGCGTGGCAGGTTGGCGCCACCGGAGTCCACCAGATAGATGCACGGCAGGCGATTCTGCTCGGCGATGGTCTGGGCGCGCAGGTGTTTTTTCACGGTGAGTGGGTAGTAAGAGCCACCTTTTACCGTGGCATCGTTGGCGACGATCATGCATTCGACGCCTTCCACGCGGCCGATCCCGGCAATCACCCCGGCGGCTGGCACGTCTTCACCGTACACCTGATGGGCGGCCAATTGGCTCAGCTCAAGGAACGGCGAGCCCGGGTCGAGCAGGCGGTTGATCCGCTCGCGGGGCAGCAGTTTGCCGCGCGAGGTGTGCCGCTCCTGGGCCTTGGCGCCGCCGCCTTGCTGCACTTGGGCAAGCAGGGTGTGCAGAGCGTCGACCTGTTGGCGCATCGCTGCACTGTTGAGGGCGAACTCCGCCGAACGCGGGTTGAGCTGGGTGTGCAAGGTGGCCATGGCGCGCTCCTTCAGCGGGTTTCGTTGAAGAGTTCGCGACCGATCAGCATCCGGCGAATCTCACTGGTGCCGGCGCCGATTTCATACAGCTTGGCGTCACGCAACAGGCGCCCGGCAGGGAACTCATTGATGTAGCCATTGCCCCCGAGAATCTGGATGGCGTCGAGGGCCATCTGCGTGGCGCGTTCGGCGCTGTAGAGGATCACCCCGGCCGCATCCTTGCGCGTAGTCTCACCGCGCTCGCAAGCCTGGGCTACCGCGTAAAGATAGGCGCGGCTGGCGTTGAGTTGCGTGTACATGTCCGCGACCTTGCCCTGGATCAGTTGGAACTCGCCGATGCTCTGGCCGAACTGCTTGCGGTCGTGGATGTAGGGCACGATCAGGTCCATGCAGGCCTGCATGATCCCGGTAGGGCCGCCGGACAGTACCACGCGTTCGTAGTCCAGGCCGCTCATCAGTACTTTCACGCCGCCGTTGAGTACGCCGAGGATGTTTTCTTCCGGCACTTCAACGTCATCGAAAAACAGCTCACAGGTGTTGGAGCCGCGCATGCCCAGCTTGTCGAACTTGTTGCTGCGGCTGAAGCCTTTCCAGTCGCGCTCGACGATAAACGCGGTGATGCCGTGGGGGCCTTTCTCCAGGTCAGTCTTGGCGTAGATCACATAGGTGCTGGCGTCGGGACCGTTGGTGATCCAGGTCTTGCTGCCGTTGAGTACGTAGTGAGCTCCGCGTTTATCGGCGCGCAGTTTCATCGAGACCACGTCGGACCCGGCATTCGGCTCGCTCATGGCCAGTGCGCCGACGTGCTCGCCGCTGATGAGTTTGGGCAGGTACTTGAGTTTTTGCGCGTGGTTGCCGTTGCGGTTGATCTGGTTCACACACAGATTGGAGTGCGCGCCGTAGGACAGCGCCACCGACGCTGAGCCCCGGCTGATCTCTTCCATCGCCACCACGTGGGCCAGGTAGCCGAGGCCGGCGCCGCCGTATTCTTCCGGCACGGTGATGCCCAACAGGCCCATGTCGCCGAACTTCTGCCACAGGTCGGCAGGGAACAGGTTGTCACTGTCGATCTGTGCCGCGCGCGGCGCGATTTCCTTGCTCACGAAGGACTGCACCTGGTCGCGCAGCATGTCGATGGTTTCGCCGAGGGCGAAGTTCAGGGACGGGTAACTCATGGACAGGCACCTTTATGTGAGCTTTGTTTTTGTGTGGGTAAGGCGTCGGGGTAGGGCGCTCACCTTTACGTTAACGTAAGCTTGCCTTGCGACGCTGTCAATCGTAGTTTACGTTTACGTCAACCTAAAAAAAGACAACAGGGGTCGTTATGGATCAACTGCATCAGAGCTACAGCCGTGGCTCCCAGGACAAGACCTTACTGGCCATGACCATCGGTCAGGCTTTCGATCGCACCGTTGCGCAGTACCCTGATGGCGAGGCGCTGGTTGTGCGTCATCAGCAACGTCGCTACACCTGGCAGCAACTGGCTGAAACGGTAGATCTACACGCCCGCGCGTTCCTGGCCCTGGGCATGCAAATCGGCGACCGCCTGGGGATCTGGGCACCCAATTGTGCCCAGTGGTGCATCAGCCAGATCGCCAGCGCCAAGATCGGCGTGATTCTGGTCAACATCAACCCGGCCTATCGCACCAGTGAGCTGGAGTATGTGCTCAAGCAGTCCGGCTGCCAGTGGCTGGTGTGTGCCGGATCGTTCAAGTCCTCCGATTACCACGCCATGCTCCAGGAGCTGCAACCCGACCTGCGCGGTGTCATCAGCCTCGACCCCAGCCCACCTGCAGGATTCCTGCCGTGGTCGCAGTTGGCAGCCCTGGGTGCAGGCATCCCGCCTGAGCAGTTGCACACCCGCCAAGCCGGCTTGCACTTCGATCAAGCCGTCAACATCCAGTACACCTCCGGCACCACCGGCTTCCCCAAGGGCGCTACCCTCAGCCACCACAACATCCTCAATAACGGTTACATGGTCGGTGAGAGCCTGGGCCTCACGGCGCAAGATCGCCTGGTGATCCCGGTGCCGCTGTATCACTGCTTCGGCATGGTCATGGGCAACCTGGGCTGCATCACCCACGGCACCACCATGATTTATCCGAATGACGGCTTCGATCCGCTGCTGACCCTCACCGCCGTCGCCGAAGAACGCGCCACCGGCTTGTACGGTGTGCCCACCATGTTCATCGCCATGCTCGATCACCCTCGTCGAAGCGAGTTTGACCTGTCCACCTTGCGCACCGGCATCATGGCCGGTGCTACGTGCCCCATCGAGGTGATGCGCCGGGTCATCAGCGAGCTGCACATGGGCGAAGTGCAGATTGCCTACGGCATGACCGAAACCAGCCCGGTGTCGCTACAGACCGGTCCGGATGACGATCTGGAACGCCGCGTCACCACCGTTGGGCGCACCCAGCCGCAACTGGAAAACAAGATCATCGACGCTGACGGCAACACCGTTGCACGGGGCGAGATTGGCGAACTCTGCACCCGTGGCTACAGCGTGATGCTCGGCTACTGGAACAACCCCGAGGCCACCCGCGAGGCCATCGACGACGCCGGCTGGATGCACACCGGCGACCTGGCGAGCATGGACGAACACGGTTACGTGTGCATCGCCGGGCGCAACAAGGACATGATCATCCGCGGTGGCGAGAACGTGTACCCGCGTGAGCTGGAGGAATTTTTCTTCACCCATCCGGCGGTGGCGGATGTGCAGATCATCGGCATTCCGGATGCGCGCTACGGTGAAGAGATTGTCGCCTGGATCAAGTTCCATCCCGGTCATGCGGCCAATGAGCTGGAACTGAAAACTTGGTGCAAGGGCCGTATTGCCCATTTCAAGACACCCAGGTACTTCAAGTTCGTGGATGAGTTTCCCATGACGGTGACCGGCAAGATCCAGAAGTTCCGCATGCGCGAGATCAGCATCGAGGAGCTGTGCGACGACTGTTGAAACGCAGCGCATGTCTACCGCTCTGTGCTGAGGCCGGGTGCCTAAAGTGGTGAATTACTTCGCCACTTGAAGGCCATGCCGATGACAAACCCTACGATTGCCCCTGCGACGCGGCCTGTTCAGGATGAACAGAGTCCCCATGCGCGCGTTATCAACGACAACACGCCTGACTGGTACACCGATGCGCTGGACCCGCGCAAAACCGAATTGGGGGCGTTGGCGCTGCGTATCCCTGATTGGTACAAAAAGGCTTCGACAACTGCGCGCGATCGCCTGAGGGCGGTCCACCTACGCAGCAGGACGTCATTGAACCAACTCGATCAGCTGTTCAGTGAACTCAAGGGGCCGGCAGAGTATGCCGAGCCGCTATTGGTGGCTGCGATCGAAAAAAGTTCGGGCAACGGTTGGACACCAGAACCGTGTTCTATGCCCGCAAGATGGAGCAGAAAGAGTGTGAGCCCGGTCCCAGAGAGCTCCCGACCACCCATGCCAGCACCTTGGCCCCGCAGTTCTACTTCTACCGAGGTATCAGCCTGCTGGAAGCAGCGCTGAACAACTTTACCTCGGACGAAGCCAGTGAACCGGTTTGCGAGGACTGCCACCTGATCACCTATTACAATTTTTACAAGTACCCAAGTACCAAGCTGCATGCCCCCGGCAACGTC
This sequence comes from Pseudomonas sp. GW821-FHT03A09, assembly GCF_059421065.1. Lineage (NCBI taxonomy): Bacteria > Pseudomonadati > Pseudomonadota > Gammaproteobacteria > Pseudomonadales > Pseudomonadaceae > Pseudomonas > Pseudomonas sp. GW821-FHT03A09. The sequence continues at coordinate 257,154 of NZ_JBWKUX010000003.1, forward strand.
CAATCACTCCCGCTGGGTATCAAGGCGCATGAGTTCGCCAAACTGTGCCGGGACCTGGACCTGGGAAGTTCCTACTACGAGTACGTGCGTACGTTTATCAATAGCCAGATTCGGATAACCACCACACCCGCGGGAATTGGCAAGCTTTACAGCACTCTGATCACCAGCCATCGGAACCAGTTGAAACTGGCAGCCGAGATCGCCTTGATGAAGGGGGATATCGGGACCGATTCCCACCAGTTGGTCAACGATCTGCTGATTGATCAGGCGCAGAGCCGGTGGGAAGGGGAGGTGGTCAAGTGTTCGCCGTTGCGGTTACTCAACGTTGTGATTGAGAACATTCTTATCATCGGTCCGGTTGTGTGGCGGGCAAACGTGAGGAATGCAGAGCTTGTACCCCTGCCGTGCTTGGTATACATCCCCGGCGATCCGCTCCATCCGCTCAAGGCCTATGACCATGTCGCGGCCTTTACCGACCACCTGACGACGCGGTTGTGTCGTGTCGAATATCGCAAGTTCTTCAGCCAGTTCGTACCGCTTGCCGATCAGAATGCATTTTTCACGCAACTGAAGGCATTGCTGGACCCGGGCGCGCTGTACGCCCACGACCAGGATTTTGCCCCGACGCAAAAAAGCCGCATCCACCATCAGGGCACCTACGCGCCACCGTGGCGCGATGTCTGGATGGACTGCGCGATGCAGCGAATACGCCTGATCATGAGCAATGCCAGCACCAGCGTGATGGCTACCCAGGATGTCGACGATCGTGTGTTCAACGCTTGGCTCTGGTCATTCGGCAGTACGGCACTGGATATTCTCAATCTTGCTTCTTTCGTGGTGCCTTTTCTGGGTGAAGTGATGCTGGTCGTCGCCGCCGTGCAGGTGGTGTATGAAATAGGTGAAGGCATTGATGCCTGGTCCCACGATGACACCCAAGCGGTCTGGGCACACTTTTCGGCGGTGGGCTTGAATCTGGCGGGGCTGGCTGTGCCCAAAGTGCTGGTGGCCGCGAAAGACACGGCGTTCATCAAGCGCCTGGCCCATATAGAGCTTGGCGGGCGTCCGCGTTTGTTTGATTTCAACCCGAGCCACTATGTGCACCGAATCGCGTTGTCCGAAGGGCAGCGACCAAACGCGCAAGGTCTGTATGCCCATGAATCAGGCCTGTACTTGCCGGCGCGGGACGGCGGTCACTACAAGGTCCAGGCCAGCGGCGCCAATAATGAATTCAGGCTGCTGCACCCTGACGGAGATTCCCGTTATGCGCCACGCCTGCGACACAACGGCGAGGGTGCCTGGGTGCATGAGTTCGAAGACCCTTTGACGTGGGATCGCAAGACCCTGTTGCGTCGCATGGGGCATACCGTCGATCAACTGAGCGATAGCCAGCTTGAGCAAGCCAGGGTGATCAGTGGCGTGACGGATGACGAGTTACGTCGCGTGTTCATCGAGCATCGAGCGCCTGCGCCACTGTTCAAGGACATGCTTCGGCGGTTCGAATGCACGAACAGGTTTGAGGCATTTATCGACCAATTAATGCACCCTAATCCTGAGGTTTTCAGCCAAGTCGATTGGTATACACAAGTGCAGTTGTTGATTGAATGCGGCAGGTGGCCCGAGTCGCGTGTGCTGGTGGCGCTGGATGAAAAAGGCAGCCAGGTGTGGTGTTCAGCTGCCCCGAGTGATTCAACCCCGGCGGTCACGCTTGAGCATGAAGAATTGGCCAGTGGTCGCCTCTTTTCATCATTCAGGGAGCAGTTGACGGAGACTGAAATTCGCCACTTGCTGGGTGAGAAGACGATGACGCAAGAGGCAATCTCAAACCTGTTCTTAAGGACCCGAGACGTTTCATCCGACTCTTCTGCATCCTCTGGCGAAGAACTTGAAGATGAAGATGAAGATGAAGATGCTGATTCGCTGATGCAATATTTGCGCACACCCTTCGCAAGGGTGATGCGGTACCGGGACTGTTTGCTGGAAGCGGCCTACAGCGCCAAAGGCAAGCTGTTCAATCGCGAGATATCCGCCGGTGATGTCTCCAGTGACGCCAATGTTCAACTGATCCAGCGCGATTTTCCTGGTCTGCCTAAACTGGCCGCCGAAGAAATAGTGAGCCATGCCAACAGTCAGGAGTTGGCCAGCATGCAGTCCCGCTCACGTTTGCCGTTGCGCCTGGCCGGGGAAGCGCGCGTTTACTTGCAGAAGGCACGTGTCATGCGGGCGCATGCAGATCTTTTGTTCGATAACCAACTCACGTTGGACGTCGTACGCCTGGCCTTGCACAAGATGGCTTCCCTGCCCGGACTTCTGGAGGGTATGTCCGTGGAGCTACGCGAGGGGGCTTACGAAGGTCGTCTACTGGACCGGGTGGGCGATACGGGTGCCCCCAGGCAACTGCGTCTTATCCATACCGACCTCAAGGAGTGGAGGCTCTACAGCAGTTCGGAAAAAACAGAGTACTGGCGCAGCGACAAGGACGCTTTCTTCAACGCGCTCTGGATGGCGAGCAGTGGCAAATTCACTCGGTGGGCCGAGTTTAACAGGGCTGCGCAACGCTTAAAGGTGCGGCTTGCGCAGCAGCCGTTGAGCGAGCCGGCGAGCCGACGGGCACTTGGCTTGCAAACGATCAAGCCCGGCTTCAAATCACCCATGCGCCTGGCTGACGGGCGCATGGGCTATCCACTCAGCCCATTGGGCGGTGCGGCTGAGCGTCCTTCTGTTTGTCGAATGAAAGCAATGTCGCTTTATCCGTCAAAGTCGATGGAAGAGGTCGAGGCAATGCTTGGGCTGGGTAATGCAGACGATGCTGTGTTGCTGGCGAGGCTGACCCAGCTTGAGGCGGAGTTTGCTGAGCTGGATACGACGTTGATCCAGTGGCAGCAGGAAGGAGGGTCGGGCTATGCAAGCGCCAGGCGCAGAGTGTCGGGCACTCTCAAGGCTTCCTGGCGCAGAATGGGTGCCCAGGAGTTGGCGGGGGACGGTACGCCGATCGGTCATGCACTGAACCTGTCGGATGAGGTGATCGGCGAGTTGCCGGCGATTACCGCGAATATGGATCATGTGGGCAGCCTGGTTTTGCGTCGAATGGCACTTTCGGACAGTTCACTGCCGTTTCTGAAGGCATTCGGCGGTTTGCGCTGGCTGAATATGAGCGATAACAACCTCACGCAACTACCGGAATTCGCCAATGGTGGGGCAGGGCTGACGAAACTCAACTTGAGTAGGAATGACATCCAACTGACCGCCCCGAGCCGCCTGCGCCTGGAGGGCATGCAGAGTTTGAAGATTCTGAACCTGGCAGATAATCGTCGCCTGGGATGGCAGGCCGACCTGCGCCGCCTGCGCAACTTGAACCAGCTTTATCTGGCTGGCACCGACACCGGCACCTTTCCCGACGGCGCCGAACAATTGCCTCACCTGGCCCGCATCGATCTGCATGCCAATCGGATCACCACGTTACCTGAATACGCTTACCAGCATCTGGAGCGCATCAATGTGCATGACAACCCATTATCGGTGGCCACGCTCGCCCGGTTGGGTGAGCCTTTTAACCCGGCGCAGTGGGGGGAGCACATCACCGTGGACGAAGCGCGCGGCTTGTGGTTGGAGGGGATGTCACCCACGGAGTTGGTGCTGCGCGGCGGGGTCTGGGATGACCTCAGGATCAGCCCGGAGTCGGCCGCTTTTTTTACCGTCGTGGCCGATATCACCCGCAGTGCCGAGTATGCCAGTGAAGTAGCCCGCCCAGTCTTGGCCGAACGGGTATGGGACATGCTGGAGGCCGCGAGCGAAAGCCAAGGCATTCGCGAGGCGTTATTTACCGCCGCCGATGATCGTGTGACCTGCGGTGACGGCAGTTCGGTCGAGTTCATGAATCTTGAGAGTGAACTGATGGGGGCAAGGGCACTTGAGCTGGCAGAAACGGAAAATGCCGAGGGCGCACTGATTGCCACCGCCAGAAAGCTGTTTCGCTTAATGCTGGTAGACGCCATCGCTCTACGGGATGTTGCGGCAAGAGGACCTGGATTCACCGAGCAGGTTGAAGTCGTCCTGGCTTATCGAACGCGGCTTGCAGAGCGGTTGGAGCTGGCGGTCAAATCCCGCGGCATGTTGTTCCCCCAGCAGGCGAATGTGGCCCAGGTGGCTGTCGATGCAGCTTATGAGCAGGTGCTCAGGGACGAGCGTAACCCTGATGCGGAGGAGGCCTTTTTTGTTGGGCGTATGTTCTGGGAGAAGCATCTTCGCGCGCGCTACTCTCAAGAACTCAACGCGCTGATGGCGCAGGATCTCGAGCGGATTGACGCGAAAAGTGCTGCGCTGTTCGAACTGTCGGATTTGCAAGGCCAACAGGACACAGGTGCTGACTGGCAATCCAAGCATGATGAGGCGGCCGACCGGCTGGCGGGTCTGTTGGGCAAGCGCAGGGATGAAATCCTGGTGAATGGCTCGATGCAAAGTGCATTTTACGAGCGAGAACTCAATCTGCTAGGGACTGAGCGGCAGATGTTGGAGCAGAGCGTCCTGAAAGTGTTGACGCGCAGGGTGCTGAACAATTTCGCGGCGGCGAGTGGAACATTGCTCTGAACGGGCAGGCCAGACAGCACAAAGGGGACCCGAGGGTCCCCTTTAATTTGTCGTTGCGTGCTCTTTTTTTATTATTGAGGGGCGGTCTATTGTTGTTTTTGGCAACCGTTACCCTTTACCGCTGTTTTTGGCGACCCCCATCCGGGGTCAAGAGCAAACGTATTTTTTTGAGCGCTGACTTGCTTCTTCGTTATCGATCCAACCAGTGGGTAGCTACCTGAGGTAGTTTTATTTTTCTCTAACCGGTTGCGGGTTTCGGCACGCCGTACCCTGCGAAGCACATCTTCTCCAAAAAAATCTGTTAGCTGCGTCTCTGCCGTGTTGTTTTTGTTATGTCAGAGTCGTTTCGTCTTATTTTTATTAGGTTTGGCGCTTTTTATTCTTGTTATGCCATAGAGATAGCAGAAGCCGTGCCAACTTTTTTAAATCCTTTAAAATCAATGAGTTATATTTTTTGTAAGAAATGGCCTACGGCAAAGATGACAAAATATGTTCCCGTGTTACTCGATGTGTAGCTGTGCGGTAACACATTGTCATGATCACGCTACTCAAACGGCGTTACGCGCCTTGGCTACACGCGAGCCGGTGGGCCGGCCCAATACTTGGCTGATTTGTTGGCCAGCACGCATCAATGTGTCCAGGTCGATACTCGTCTCGATTCCCAGGCCGTTGAGCAGGTACAGCACATCTTCAGTGGCGACGTTACCGCTGGCGCCCTTGGCGTAAGGACAGCCGCCGAGGCCTGCGATAGAACTGTCGAACACGTTGATACCTTCCAGCAGGCTGGCGTAGATATTGGCGATGGCCTGGCCATAAGTGTCGTGGAAGTGACCTGCCAACTTGTCCCGTGGCACCTGTGCCCCGACCACTTCGAACAACCGCCGCGTAGCGCCCGCAGTGCCGGTGCCGATGGTGTCGCCCAGGGACACTTCATAGCAGCCCATGGCATGCAACTCGCGCGCGACCGCCGCGACTTGTTCCGGTGCAATTTCACCTTCGTAAGGGCAGCCCAGCACACAGGACACATACCCGCGCACGCTGATGCCATGCTGCTTGGCCGTCGTCATGATGGGCGCGAAGCGCTCCAGGCTTTCGCTGATGGAACAGTTGATGTTGCGCTGGGAAAACGCCTCGGACGCCGCCGCAAACACCGCGACTTCTTTCACCCCGGCAGCCAGCGCGTCTTCAAACCCACGCAGGTTCGGCGTCAGGGCTCCGTAGGTCACGCCGGGCTTGCGCTGGATCTGCGCAAACACTTCTGCCGACCCGGCCATTTGCGGCACCCACTTGGGGGAGACAAAACTGCCGACTTCGATGTAGCTCAAGCCCGCAGCACTGAGGGCGTCCACCAATTGAACCTTATCGGCCACGCTGATGGGTTGGGCTTCGTTCTGCAATCCGTCGCGTGGGCCGACTTCGACCAGGCGAACAGAGGAGGGGAGGGACATGGCTATTACCTTCTGATCAATGGCCAACCTGGCTCATGGTGTGCGCCAGGGCCTGGGTGCAGCGCTCTTCGGCGGTGTCCAGTTCCAGCTTCATCTGTTCGATATCCAGCAGTTGTTGCTCCAACTGCTCACGGCGCTCGGCGATCTTAGCCAGCATGCTGTTGAGCTGGATGTGATTGCCGCTGGTGGGGTCGTAGAGTTCGATCAGCTCGCGGCATTCGGCCAGCGAGAAACCGATGCGCTTGCCGCGCAAGATCAGCTTGAGGCTGACTTTGTCCCGCGCCGAGTAGATGCGCTCCTGGCCCCGGCGCTCGGGGCTCAGCAGGCCTTGTTCTTCATAGAAACGAATGGCGCGGGTGGTGATGTCGAGCTCGCGGGCGAGGTCGGAGATGCTGTAGGTCGTGCTCATGCGAGTACCCAAGAGATGGCTTGGGCGTTAGGCTAGTGGCTGGTTGACGTTAACGTCAAGGTCGACAGGTCAGGTTTGTTTGCCGTCCAGTTTCTTGTCCTGAGCCATGACCTGCTGGCACAACTCAATCATCTGCTCACGCATCCAGCGGTTTGCCGGGTCCTGGTCGGTGCTTTCATGCCAGTACAGATGGGTTTCCACGGGAGGCACGTCGTTGACCGGCAGGTTGAACCAGTGCAGCTCATGGCGGCGGGCGAAGCGTTCGGGCACGGTCATCACCATGTCGGTCTGCTGCAACACCTGGGAAGCCATCAAGTAATGCTGGGAACGCAGGGCGATCTTACGCTGGATGCCCATCTTGCCCAGGGCCAAGTCGACATGGCCCAGGCCGTTACGGCGGCTGGAGATATGGATATGGGTCAGCGACAGGTAGTCGTCCAGGGTGAATTTGTCCTTGCCCGCCAGCGGATGGCCCTTACGCATCGCGCATACATAGCGGTCTTCCATCAGCTTGACGTGGCGCACTTGTGGGTCGGTGTTCAGCGGTGCGTCCACGGCAAAGTCCAGGCGCCCGGCGGCCAATTCTTTAGTGGTCTCGCGACGTTTGGACAGGAAGCTTTCAATCGCCACCGTGGGTGCCAGGCGGCGCAAGCGCTGGAACAACAGAGGCAGAATCACCGCCTCGGTGAGGTCGGTCATGCTGATGCGATAGGTCTTGGCCGCCTGCTGCGGGTTGAAAATCCGGCTTTCCTGCACCGACACCCGTAGCAACGACAACGCATTGCGCACCGGGCCGATGATGTTCTGCGCCATGGGGGTGGGCACCATGCCTTGGGCGGTACGTACGAACAGCGGGTCGTTGAAGGTTTCGCGCAGGCGCGCCAGGGCGTTGGACACCGCCGGTTGGGTGATACCGACAATCTGCCCGGCGCGGGTCAGGTTGGCTTCGGTGTAGATCGCGTCAAAGACGATAAACAGGTTGAGGTCGACCTTGCTCAGATTCATTTCATTGCGCTCTTATTGTCAGGTGGCGATTTGTCAGGTGTCCATGCGCCGATCATATATCGGTGATGAATGTTAATACACGCCGAGAATAGGCTAGGTAAATTATCAACGCTGTTCTAGCATCGAATGCATGACCTAAACAACCTCTCAAAGAAGGGAGCTGCTCATGGATTTCGCCTATTCGCCCAAGGTTCAGGAACTGCGTGAGCGCGTCACCGCGTTCATGGACGCTTACGTCTACCCGGCCGAGCCGGTGTTTGAACGCCAGGTCAGCGAAGGTGATCGCTGGCAGCCCACCGCCATCATGGAAACGTTGAAAGCCAAGGCCAAAGCCGAAGGCCTGTGGAACCTGTTCCTGCCGGAATCCGAACTGGGCGCTGGGCTCACCAACCTTGAATACGCGCCGCTGGCCGAAATCATGGGCCGTTCCTTGCTCGGCCCGGAGCCGTTCAACTGCTCCGCTCCCGATACCGGCAACATGGAAGTGCTGGTACGCTACGCCAATGAAGAACAGAAGCAGCGTTGGCTCGAGCCGTTGTTGCGCGGTGAGATCCGCTCCGCCTTCGCCATGACCGAGCCGGACGTGGCGTCCTCGGACGCCACCAACATGGCCGCCCGTGCCGAGCGCCAGGGCGACGAATGGGTGATCAACGGTAAAAAGTGGTGGACTTCCGGCGCCTGCGACCCGCGCTGCAAGATCCTGATCTTCATGGGCCTGAGCAACCCTGATGCGCCGCGTCACCAGCAGCACTCAATGATCCTGGTGCCGGTGGACACACCTGGCGTGAAAATCGTGCGCCCACTGCCAGTATTCGGCTACGACGACGCCCCCCATGGTCACGCCGAAGTGCTGTTCGACAACGTGCGGGTGCCGTATGAAAACGTGCTGTTGGGTGAAGGTCGCGGCTTCGAAATTGCTCAGGGCCGGCTTGGCCCGGGTCGGATTCACCACTGCATGCGCTCCATCGGCATGGCCGAGCGTGCGCTGGAATTGATGTGCAAACGCTCTGTCAGTCGTACCGCGTTCGGCAAGCCGTTGGCGCGCTTGGGTGGCAACATCGACAAGATCGCCGACTCGCGCATGGAAATCGACATGGCGCGCCTGTTGACCCTGAAAGCCGCCTACATGATGGACACCGTCGGTAACAAAGTGGCGAAAAGCGAAATCGCCCAGATCAAGGTAGTGGCGCCGAATGTGGCGTTGAAGGTGATCGACCGTGCCATCCAGATTCATGGCGGCGCGGGTGTCTCCAACGACTTCCCGCTGGCCTACATGTACGCCATGCAACGCACCTTGCGCCTGGCCGACGGCCCGGATGAAGTGCACCGCGCGGCAATCGGCAAGTTCGAGATCGGCAAGTATGTGCCTCGGGAGCTGATGCGCAGCGGACAGTAAGTAAGACCGCGTCGCCTGCAATCGCGGGCAAGCCCGCTCCCACATGGGACCGCATTCCTACTGGAGGCGTGGGAGGGGGCTTGCCCCCGATGAGGCCAGTATCACTAGCACAAATCCCCCAGGGCTCAGTACACCCAGACCTCCACCCGCCGATTCTTGATCCGCCCCTCATCCGCCGTATTCGCCGCCACCGGCATCTGCGCGCCAAACCCACGGATATCGCGCAGCACCACGCCACTCTTGACCAGTTCCCGCCGCACGGCCATCGCCCGCAGCTTCGACAGTAATGCCGCTCGCTGTGGATCATTCTTCACATCACCAAACCCCACCAGCGTGACCTGCTTATCGAGTTTGTTGTGGCTTCTGATATAGGCCACCACTCGCTGCAAATCCTGGCGAGCCTTGTTGTCCAGGCTGGCGCTGCCTTCCTCGAAGCGGAAGTTCACGGTCAAGCGCTGTGCGTCCCGGACGATGGCTTGATAATCCTCGGGCATCGACGGGCGTGGCTCCACGCCTATCGCCTGCACTTGCTGGGCAATAAAACCATTGGCCGCCACGATCGCCTGGCCTTTGTTGCTCTGGGTAAAGTCCACCAGTGCCTTGGCCCAAGGGTTATGGCTCGACGGCGGCAGATAAAAGAACAGCCGGCGTGACAGCGGGTAATCCTCGGTGGCAATCAGGCTGGTCAGCGGCAACATGGGCTGCGAGTCGCCGTCGACAATCGCCACGGCTTTGGCCTGGCGCACGTAGGGCAGGCCGATAAAGCCGATACCTTGGGGATCATGGCTCACGGCATCGGACAAGGCTTCGCTGGATTCGAAACGCTTGGCACTTGAGGCCAGCGGTTTACCGCGCCGGTTCAGTACCAATTCCTTGAGCGTGTCATAGGTGCCGGATCGATCATCCCGCGCATATAAATGAATGGCGCCGCCGACTCCGCCCAGTGCTTCCCAAGTACTGACGTCACCGTTGAAGATCTGCGCCAATTGCTCGGTGTTCAAGGTAGTGAGCGGGTTGCGCGGGTTGAGGATGATGGCCAGGCCGTCGATGGCGATCACCTGTTCGGCCTCGGGACTTTTCAAATCGCCCAAGGGTTCAAGGTCCACCAATTCGCTGTCCTTGATCGGGCGCGATGAGGCGGCGAGGTCGGCATTGGCTTTTTTCAATGCGGCAAACCCGGTGCTGGAACCGTGGGCCGCCACCTCGATCGTCACCGTCTTGCCTTGGCGAGTCTTGCCGATCACGCGCTGTTCATTGGCGCCTTCACTGGGTTCGCTGTGTACGCCCTGCAAACCCTGATGTTCCATCAGGCCTTTGACCAATGCCGGCCCCAGTGCAGCGCCAATGGTGTTGGAACCCTGGATGCGCAGCGCAGGGCCTTGGTCGGGAACGGGTAGGGGGGCGGCGACAGCGAAGAGGGGCAAAAGGGTCAGCAGGAACAGAACGCGCAGCATCATGCCGGCACCTTCTTAAGCCAAAGGGAGTGCCGCGAGATTAAGTCAGGTAGGTTGCATAAATATGACCAAGGCACCGCAAGGCTAAAGGTGGGAGGGGGCTTGCCCCCGATGGCGGCTTGTCAGCTACAGATAAGCTGGCTGACCCACCCTTATCGGGGGTAAGTCGAATCGTCGCACCGCCCCTCCCACATTTTGACCCAGTACAGCCATGGATCAGCTCAATTCCAACCAGATCGGCGCATGATCCGACGGTTTTTCCAACCCGCGCAGTTCGTAATCCACGCCCGCATCCTTGACCCGCGACAGCAAGCCGTTGGACGCCAGGATCACGTCAATGCGCAGGCCACGCTTGGGCTCGTCCTCAAAGCCGCGGCTGCGGTAGTCGAACCAACTGAAGCGGTCGGTCACCTGGGGGTTCAGGTGGCGGAAGCTGTCCACCAGGCCCCAGTTCTTCAAACGCGCCATCCATTCGCGCTCTTCCGGCAGGAAGCTGCACTTGCCGGTTTTCAGCCAGCGCTTGGCGTTGTCGGCACCGATGCCGATATCGCAATCTTCCGGGGAAATATTCACGTCGCCCATCACCACCAGTGCCTGTTCATTGTTGAACTGGCTTTCCAGCAATTGCTGCAAGTCTTCATAGAAGCGCTGCTTGGCCGGGAATTTGGTGGGATGGTCGCGGCTTTCGCCCTGGGGGAAGTAGCCGTTCATGATGGTGACCGGGTTGCCGTCTTCATCGGCGAAGGTGCCCCAGATAAAACGGCGCTGGGCATCTTCTTCGTCGGTGGCAAAGCCTTTGTGTACGCTCAGGGCTTCTTTGCGCGAAAGCAGCGCAACGCCGTAGTGGCCTTTTTGCCCATGGTAGTAGACGTGATAGCCCAGGGCCTGTACTTCGGCCAGGGGGAACTGGTCATCGTGGACCTTGGTTTCCTGCAGGCCAATCACGTCGGGTTGGTGTTTCTCGATCAGTGCCGCCAGCTGATGAGGGCGCGCGCGCAGCCCGTTGATATTGAAAGACACGATTTTCATGGTCGGCAGTCCAGTCTGGCAAAAGGGCGATGCTAGCCGACAAGTCGGACGGGGGCCAGCGTGGCGGTAGGACGAATGCACTGCTAATGTCTGGGAACGACTCGCGCCGTACAAGTTCGTACCCATAAGAACGCCACCTTTCAATGGCGCCCAGGGAGATTGAACGTATGCCCGATACCATCGCCCAAATTCATATGCTCGACAGTGGTTATTCCCGCGAAGCCCGTTCGTTGTTGTACCAGGCCTATCGACATGAGCCGACCTTTGCCTACATCTTCGAAGCTGAGCGCCCGGGCTACGAGCAGCGGGTGCGGGCCACGGTACGCGAGTTGGTCAAACAGCACTTCTTCCAGAACTTGCCGGCTATCGGCCTGTTGGTGAATGACCGGTTGATCGGTATCGCCCTGATCGCGCCACCGCAACGGCGCCTGGGGATCACCGAGAGCTGGGCCTGGCAATTGCGCATGTGGCTGAGTACCGGGGTACGTGGCACGCGGCGCTACCTGGAATACCATCACGCGGTGTTGGCGTGCCTGTCGGGTGAGTCGGTGCATGTGCTGCCGCTGTTGGGCATTCATCCGCAATTCCAGGGCAAACACTACGGCGAGCAACTGCTGGAGGCGGTGCACAACTGGTGTGCCGAAGATCCGCACTCATCGGGCGTGGTGCTCGACACCGGCAACTCCCGCTACCTGGATTTCTACAAGCGCCAAGGCTATGAGGAGATCGGCGAAGTCGCCGTGGGACCGATCCTGGAGCACGTGTTTTTTCATCCCAATCCCCAGGCGTTACATGCTGCAACGGCTTAAGACAGAATTATTCAGACAAATCCGAGTTCAAAGAGTCTCCCTAGCTCGTGTAGCATCCGCGCCTATGAAGTTTCCAGGAAGATTTACCAGCGGCTTGATTCTGCTGTTCACAAGCTGCGGCGCCTTGGCGCAAAGCGAACTGGACGTGCGGATCAAACCCTCAAACGACGCGTTGAAAGCCAACATCGAAGGCTATATCGGCGGGGTAGGCGATCGTGATGAAGAAGCGTTGCTGCGGTTCAGCCGTGGCGCCGAGGAGCAGGCGCGCAAAGCGGCCCAGGCTCTGGGTTTCTATCAGCCACAGATAGCCAGTGATGTGACGGGCGGCAAGAACCCGCGCCTGGTCCTCAACATCGACCCCGGCGAACCGGTGCATTTGCGCAACGTGACCATTCGGGTCGACGGCCAGGCGGCGAGCCTCAAGGCGTTCCGCGTGCCGGCCAGTGACGACCTCAAGCCCGGCGCGGTACTCAACCACGGCCACTACGAAGACGCCAAGCGTCTGATCCAGAACCAGGCGTCGCGCTACGGCTTTTTCAGCGGGCGCTTCACCAGCCAGAAACTGTCGGTGGACCCCCAGGCGGGCGTGGCCGATATCGAACTCATTTATGACAGTGGCAGCCGCTACACCATGGGTAAGGTCAACTTCACCGGCGACACGCCGTTCGATGAAGACCTGCTGCAACGTATGGTGCCGTTCAAAAGCGGCACCCCTTACGACTCCGAACTGATCGCCGAACTCAACCAGAACCTGCAAGCGAGTGGGTTCTTCGAAGGCGTGCGCGTCGACGCCGCGCCCGCTGCCGCCACCCAGGATGTGATCCCGGTGGCCGTGCAGTTGGAAACCCGCAAACCTCGCACCATGGGACTGGGCCTGGGGTTCTCCACCGACGTCGGCCCGCGCGGCAAGGCAAATTGGACCCGCCACTGGGTCAACCCCCAAGGCCACAGCTATGGCTGGGAAGCCGAATTGTCGGCACCGCGCCAGAACGTCGGCCTCTGGTACGACGTGCCGCTTGACCCGCCGCTGACCGACAAGTTGCGCTTCGCCGGCGGCTACCAGAACGAAGAGCTGGCCGGCACCGACACCCTGAGTAAATTGCTCACCGTCGGTCCCGAATGGCACAGCAAGTTGCCCAGCGGCTGGACCCGTATCATCTCGCTCAAGTACCAGCGTGAAGAATATCGCCTGGGCAATGACTCCGGCCTCAGTAACCTGGTGATGCCGGGGATCAGTTACTCCTACCTGCGCAGCGACAACCGCATCGATCCGCACAATGGCTACCGCTTGATGTTCGACACCAAGGTCGCCAAGGAAGGGCTCGGTTCCGACACCAACCTGCTTTACGGCACGGCCACCATCAAGGGCTTGACCACGCTGTGGGATAACCACCGTTTCCTGGGCCGGGCACAGTTCGGCGGCAGCGCCACCAACGGCTACAAATCCGTGCCGCCTTCACTGCGCTTCTTTGCCGGTGGTGATCAGAGCGTGCGCGGCTACGAGTACCAGACCTTGTCGCCCGAGAATGATCGCGGTGACCGTATCGGTGGCCGCTACATGGTGGCGTTGAGTGCCGAGTATCAATATTCCATCGCCGAAAAATGGCGGATCGCGACCTTTATCGACCAGGGCAACTCGTTCAACACCCTGGAAATGCCCAGCCTGAAAACCGGTGTCGGCGTCGGTATCCGTTGGGTCTCGCCGGTGGGACCTATCCGCCTCGACCTGGCCCATGCCCTCGAAGATCCGGGCGGCATTCGTTTGCACTTTTCCATGGGGCCTGAGCTGTGATGCGTGGTTTGAAAATAGCGGGGCTGGCCGTGGTGGCTGTCCTCGCTTTAGTATTTTTGGCGTTGTGGACGGTTCTCGGCACCCAGGCGGGCAGCCGCTGGGCGCTGGGCCAGGTGCCGGGTTTGACCGTCGAGAATTTCCAGGGCCGTTTGGGTGGCCAGTGGAGTGCCGATCACCTGCTATGGCAACAGGACACCAGCCGCGTCGAGCTCGCTGCGCCGAAATTCGATTGGTCACCGGCCTGTCTGCTGCGTATGACGGTGTGCATCAACCAGCTGGATGTGGAGCAGGTTCTCCTGCAATTTCCACCCAGCACGGAAGAAAGCAGCGGGCCAATCCAATTGCCTGAGTTGAAGTTGCCCGTTGCCATTCAACTGGGTGAGGTTCGCGTTGGCAGCCTGCTGTTCAACGGCAGCGAACAACTCAAGAGCCTGCAATTGGCGGCGCACTGGACGGCGGCCGGCATGCAGATCGACTCAGTGCACCTGCAGCGTGACGATCTGGTACTGGACCTCAATGGCCTGCTGCAACCTACTGGCGACTGGCCTTTGAGCGCCACCGGCAACCTCAGCCTGCCGTACGCCCCTGGCGGTGCGCCGTGGCAAGTCGCGCTCAAGGTCGACGGCGACTTGCTCAAGACCCTCAAGCTCGACGCCGACAGCAGCGGCTACCTGCCGGCCAAGCTCAGCGGCGAGCTGCAACCCCTGGTGGAAAACCTGCCTGCGCAGCTGCATATCACCGCTGATGGCTTCAAGGCCAGTACCGAGCTGCCCGACACCCTGCAACTCAACCAACTGGACCTCACCGCCAAGGGCGATTTGCACAACGGTTACCAACTGATGGGCAAAGCCGTGTTGCCCGCGGAAAAAGGCCCGGTTGGCCTGCTGCTGCAAGGTAAGGTCGACGCCAAGGGCGCGCAGATCGCCGGCCTGGACCTGACTGCCAGTGACAAGCAAAGCCTCAAGCTCAGCGCCAACCTGGACTGGCAAAAAGGCTTCAGTGCCGACGCCAAGATCGACTGGCTCGACTTCCCGTGGCATCGCCTTTATCCATTGATCGACGAACCGCAGGTTGCCTTGCGTACCTTCAATGGTGAAGTTGCCTACAAAGACGGCAACTACCTCGGCAACCTCAAGGCCGATCTAGACGGCCCGGCCGGCAAGTTCAATGTGGTCACACCGTTTAGCGGCGATCTCAAGCAAGTCTTCCTGCCCGAATTCAAACTGACCGCCGGTCAAGGCAAGGCCGAGGGCCATGTGAATGTGCAGTTTGCCGACGGCATCGCCTGGGACACGGCCTTGGACCTCTCGGCGCTGAACCCGGCGTACTGGGTTGCCGAATTACCGGGCACCCTGGCTGGCCCCCTGCGCAGCAAGGGCGAGTTCAAAAATGAACAACTCAAGCTGAACGCCGACCTCGACCTCAAGGGCCGCCTGCGTGGGCAAACCGCCGTGCTGGCAGCCAAGGCCGAAGGCGCGGGCGAGCAATGGACCCTGGCCAACCTGGATATCCGCTTGGGCGATAACCGCATCAACGGCAGCGGCAGCCTGCAACAACGCCTGGCCGGGCAGATCGATATCAAGTTGGCGCGCCTGGCCCAGTTGTGGCCGCAGTTGCGCGGGCAGATCAATGGTCGGGTCGACGTCGCCGGTAGTCTGAAGGCGCCCCAAGGCAAGCTCGATCTCAAAGGCCAGCAATTGGCATTCGCCGACAATCACCTGCAAAGCCTGAGCCTCGACGCCACCCTCGACAACGCCCAGCGCGCCAAGCTCGACCTCAAGGGCAGCGGCATCCAGGCCGGCGAGACCCAGGTCGGCACCCTGACGGCCAGTGCTCAAGGCGATATCAAGAGCCAGAAGGTCCAGTTGGATCTGGTCGGCCCGTTGGTCAAGTTGGCCCTGGCCCTGGACGGCAATCTCGACAAGGGCAACTGGCGCGGGCGCCTGGCCAGTGGCGATGTACAAGCCGGTGGCCAGGACTGGAAGCTGCAAGCCCCGGCGAAGATCGAACGGCTGGCCGACGGCAGGCTGACGTTCGCGGCGCATTGCTGGGTGTCCGGCCCAGCCAGCCTGTGTGGTGAAGACCAGCGCCTGATGCCTGAGCCCAAGTTGCGCTACCACCTCAAACAGTTCCCCATCGACAGCCTGGCGGCCTTCTTGCCGAAAGACTTCGCCTGGCAGGGCAAGCTTAACGCCGACGTGCAACTCGACTTGCCTGCCAGCGGTCCCAAGGGTGTGGTTGCGGTCGACGCCAGCGGTGGCACCTTGCGCGTCAAGGACAAAAACCAGTGGCTGGATTTCCCCTACGACACGCTGAAGCTGGAGACCACCCTCAACCCCAAGCGTATCGACACCCAACTCAACTTCCGTGGCGGCAAGCTCGGCGAGTTGCTGTTGCAGGCGCAGATCAATCCGCTGCCGAAAAACAAGCCGCTCACCGGCAATTTCAGCCTCACCGGCCTGGACCTCGCGGTGGCGCGCCCCTTTGTGCCGATGGTGGAAAAACTCAACGGCAAGCTCAACGGCAGCGGCCGTATTTCCGGTGGTTTGCTCGCGCCGCAGGTCAACGGCAACGTGAACCTGGTGGGCGGCGAGATCTCCGGGCCTGAGTTGCCGGTAAGCCTGGAAGACTTGAATGTGCAGGCGTTGATCGCCGGTGAGAGCGTGCAGCTCAACGGCGGCTGGCGCAGCGGCAAGGCCGGGCAGGGCAGCCTCAAGGGCCATATCGGTTGGGGCCAGGCCCTGGCGGTGGACCTCAGCTTGCAAGGCTCGCAACTGCCGGTGACGGTGGAACCCTACGCCGTGCTGGAAGTGGCACCCGACCTCAAGATCAGCCTCAAGGACGACAAGCTGGCCATCGCAGGCAAGGTCCACATCCCGCGTGGCGACATCACCGTGCGCGAATTGCCGCCGTCGACGGTCAAGGTCTCGGACGATACGGTCATCGTCGGTAGCCAGACCGAGGAAGGCAAGCCGCCGATGGCAATGGCCATGGATATCGACGTGGTGGTGGGTGAAGACCAGCTCAACTTCGCCGGCTTCGGCCTCACCGCCAAAGTCCAGGGTCATGTCCATATTGGCGACAACATGGACACCCGTGGCGAGCTGTGGCTCAACGACGGTCGTTACCGCGCCTATGGCCAGAAGCTGGATGTGCGCCGGGCGCGTCTGTTGTTCGCCGGCCCGCTTGACCAGCCGTACCTGGACATCGAAGCCATTCGCAAGACGGGCGACGTCACGGCGGGTATCCGCTTGAGCGGCAGCGCCGAACAGCCCACCACGCAGATCTTCTCCGAGCCGGCCATGAGTCAGGAACAGGCGCTGTCCTACCTGGTGCTGGGTCGTCCGCTGAGCACCACTGGTGAAGATAACAACATGCTTGCCCAAGCGGCCTTGGGCCTGGGCTTGATGGGCAGTGCCGGTGTGACTTCGGACATCGCCAAGAACCTGGGTATCCAGGACTTCGAACTCGACACCCAGGGCAGTGGCAACGCCACGGCAGTGGTGGCCAGCGGCAAGATCACCGAGAAACTCAGCCTGCGTTACGGGGTAGGGGTGTTCGAGCCGGCCAACACCATTGCCTTGCGTTATCTGTTGAGCAAGAAGGTGTACCTGGAAGTGGCGAGTGGCGTGGCCAGTTCGCTGGATATCTTCTACAAACGGGATTTCTAGGCCCGTACGCTGTACAAAATCTGGGAGGGGGGCTTGCCCCCGATGGCGGTGTGTCAATCAGCTCATCTGTAGCTGAGCCACTGCTATCGGGGGCAAGCCCCCTCCCACATTAGCAAGCAAGCTAATAATTCCATTTGACATTCGCTGCCTAAGCAGTAACATCTTGTCATACATTCACTGCCTAGGCAGTAATAAGGTGACTTTCGATGGCCCACTTCACCCCTGACAGTTTTCGCAACTGTCACCTCGGTCTCCTGCTTGGCCGAGCCGCGCTGCTCAAAGACCGCATTATCGACACCCACATGGAACCCCATGGCGTGACCGCCGCGCAGTTCAAGGTGTTGATCATCATTGCCCAATTCGATGTCGATACCCCGGCCGAGCTGTGTCGCAACCTGTCCCTGGACAGCGGCTCCATGACTCGCATGCTTGATCGCTTGGAGCAGAAGGGCCTGCTGGCGCGCAAACGTTCCGAACAGGATCGGCGCCAGGTGCAACTGGTGCTCACGGACGATGGCCAGCGCCTGGCGGACATGCTGCCGTACATCGGCGCCCAGTCGATGAACGAACTGGCCGGCTCCCTGGAGCCTGGCGAGTTGCAAACCCTGGAACGAATCCTCAAGAAAATTCTGGTAGCTGCCGGTGACGCCATCGTCATCCAGCGGGTAGGTGATCAATGAACACGCGCGCACTCAGCCTGGTGCTGGTGGCGATGACCCTGGCCGGTTGCGCTAACTACAGCGGCCTCGACACCCAGGGCAAACGCCTGGACGCCAACACCTTGCAAACCGGCAAGTCGTTGAGCGGCGTCACCCTGTCGATCGCCGCATGGCCCGCCGCCGACTGGTGGAAAAGCCTCGGCGATCCCCAACTCGACGGCCTGATCCACGAGGCCCTGCAAAACAGCCCCGACATGCAAGTGGCCAGCGCCCGTGCCCACCAGGCCGAAGCCGCCGCCTTTGCCGCCGACGCTGCGCGCATGCCGACCCTGGATGCCAGCGCCGGCATCAGCCGCTCACGCCTGGCCAAGGATCAGGACCCGCGAGGGCAGGGCGATGCCTACGCCACCGTGCGTAACATCAGTGCCGGTTTCAACTACAACTTCGATCTCTGGGGTGGCCAGCGCGCCGCCTGGGAAGCTGCGTTGGGCCAGGCCCGTGCCGCCGAAGTCGACCAGCAAGCCGCACGCCTGACCCTGGCCGCCAACGTGGCCAAGGCTTACAGCGACTTGGGCCAGGCCCATATCGTGCGTGACCTGGCCAATGATGACCTCAAGCGCACCCGCCAGATGCTCGACCTGAGCAAGCGCCGCCTGAGCTCGGGCATCGACAGCGAGTACCAGTACCAGCAGACCGAAAGCCTGGAAGCCAGCTCCCAGTCGCAACTGATCGATGCGGAAAAGCAACTGCAAAGCGCCAAGATCGCCCTGGCCGTCTTGCTCGGCAAAGGTCCCGATCGTGGCAATGAGCTGACTCGTCCGAATGTGTTGAAACCCAGCGCCGTGGCCGTGCCATCGGTGTTGCCGGCCGAACTGCTGGGCCGTCGCCCGGATCTGATCGCTGCGCGCTGGCGCGTAGAGGCGGCGAGCAAAAATATCGACGCAAGCAAGACCCGCTTCTACCCCAACCTCAACCTGAGCGCGAGCGCCGGGGCCGAGTCGTTGCTGGGGGATGCGATGTTTGGTTCGGCCAGCCGCTTCTTCAGCATTGCGCCGACAATCTCATTGCCGATCTTCGATGGCGGCCGCCTGCGTGCCGACCTCGATGCCCGCGATGCCGATTACGACCTGGCGGTGGCCCAGTACAACAAAACCCTGGTGCAAGCCTTGGGTGATATTGGCAACACGCTGTCCCAGCTACGCGACACCGGTCGGCAGATCCAGGCCCAGCAACACGCCGCGGATATTGCCAAGCAGTCCTTTGATACTGGCGTGCAACGCTACAGCTCCGGGATCGGTAACTACCTGGACGTGCTCAGCATCGAGCAGCAACTGCTGCAAGCCCAGCGTCAGTTGGCGACGCTGAATGCCGCGCAAATCGATCTGTCGATTCAATTGATGCAGGCCCTGGGTGGCGGGTTCAACGCCAACAGCGTGGCCGCGACCGCCCCAGCCACACGCACGGAATAATTTGAGGTATTTGTCATGGCCACTGCCGACAGCAACAACGCAAACGAACAAGCGAACGACAGCAACCCACGCAAACGCAAGGTGATGCTGTTGCTCCTGACACTCATCGTCATCCTCGGCGCCGTGGGCGTGTGGGGCTGGTATGAGTTCTACGGCCGCTTCAGCGAAAGCACCGATGACGCTTATGTGAACGGCAACGTGGTGGAAATCACCCCATTGGTCACCGGCACCGTGGTCAGCATCGGCGCCGACGATGGCGATCTGGTCCATGAAGGCCAGGTGCTGGTCAACTTCGACCCGAACGACGCCGCCGTCGGCCTGCAAAGTGCCCAGGCCAACCTGGCCCGTACTGTGCGTCAGGTGCGTGGTTTGTACAGTAACGTCGACGGAATGAAAGCTCAGGTCAATGCGCAGAAAGCCGACGTGCAAACTGCCCAGGACAACTTTAACCGTCGTAGAACCCTGGCCCAGGGCGGGGCGATTTCCCAGGAAGAACTGTCCCACGCCCGTGACAGCCTGACCGCAGCGAAAAACGCCCTGACCAACCTTGAGCAGCAACTGAAAACCACCAACGCGTTGGTGGATGACACCGTGATTTCGTCTCATCCAGACGTGCAGGCCGCCGCCGCGCAACTGCGCCAAGCCTATCTGACCAACGCGCGCAGCACCCTGATCGCGCCGGTTACTGGCTACGTGGCCAAACGTACCGTGCAACTAGGCCAACGCGTGCAGCCGGGCACAGCGTTGATGGCCGTGATCCCCCTGGACCAGCTGTGGATCGACGCCAACTTCAAGGAAACCCAGCTGCGTAATATGCGCATCGGGCAGCCGGTGGATATCGAAGCGGACATCTACGGCAGCGACGTGAAGTTCAGCGGCACCGTCGACAGCCTCGGCGCCGGCACTGGCAGCGCGTTCGCCCTGTTGCCGGCACAGAACGCCACGGGCAACTGGATCAAGATCGTGCAACGAGTACCGGTACGCATCCACGTCAACGCCGAGGAGCTGGCCAAGAACCCGCTGCGTGTGGGCTTGAGCACCCTGGTCAATGTGGACCTGCACGACCAGAGCGGCCCGGTGCTGGCGCAACAGGCGCCGCAAAAAGCCTCGTTCACCACCAGTGTGTATGACCGCCAATTGGCCGAAGCCGACGCCATGATCACGCAGTTGATCCATGACAACAGCCTCGCCGCACCCAAGGCTGTGCAACGCTAATGAGCAATAACGCCTCCTTCACGCCACCCAGCCTGTTGATGGCCACTATTGGCCTGTCGCTGGCGACCTTTATGCAGGTGCTCGACACCACCATCGCCAACGTGGCGTTGCCGACCATTTCCGGCAACCTCGGCGTGAGTTCGGAGCAGGGTACCTGGGTCATCACCTCGTTTGCGGTGAGCAACGCGATTGCCCTGCCGCTCACCGGCTGGTTGAGCCGGCGCTTCGGCGAGGTGAAGCTGTTTTTGTGGGCGACGATCCTGTTCGTACTGGCGTCGTTTCTGTGCGGTGTGTCTACCTCGATGCCTGAGCTGATCGGCTTCCGGGTGCTGCAAGGCTTGGTGGCGGGGCCGTTGTACCCGATGACCCAGACGCTGCTGATCGCGGTGTACCCGCCGGCGAGGCGGGGCATGGCTCTGGCGCTGCTGGCGATGGTCACGGTGGTCGCGCCGATTGCCGGGCCGATCCTCGGCGGATGGATCACCGACAGCTACAGCTGGCCGTGGATCTTCTTCATTAACGTACCCATCGGCATCTTTGCGGTGATGGTGGTGCGTTCGCAGTTGAAGAAGCGCCCGGTGGTCACCAGTCATCAGCCAATGGACTACGTCGGGTTGCTGAGCCTGATTGTCGGCGTCGGCGCCTTGCAGATCATCCTCGACAAGGGCAACGACCTGGACTGGTTCGAATCCAACTTCATCATCATGGGCGCCGTGATTTCGGCAATTGCCCTGGCGGTGTTCGTGATCTGGGAAATGACCGACAAACACCCGGTGGTCAACCTGCGGCTGTTCGCCTACCGCAACTTCCGCATCGGCACCATCGTGTTGATCCTGGGTTATGCAGGCTTCTTTGGCATCAACCTGATCCTGCCGCAATGGCTACAGACCCAGATGGGCTACACCGCGACCTGGGCCGGCCTGGCGGTAGCGCCGATCGGGATTCTGCCGGTGTTGATGTCGCCGTTCGTGGGCAAGTACGCGCACAAGTTCGACCTGCGCCTGCTGGCCGGCCTGGCGTTCCTGGCGATTGGCTTGAGCTGCTTCATGCGCGCGGGTTTTACCAATGAAGTGGACTTCCAGCACATCGCCCTGGTGCAGCTGTTCATGGGCATCGGTGTAGCGCTGTTCTTCATGCCGACCTTGAGCATCCTGATGTCCGACCT
Organism: Pseudomonas sp. GW821-FHT03A09; assembly: GCF_059421065.1. NCBI lineage: Bacteria > Pseudomonadati > Pseudomonadota > Gammaproteobacteria > Pseudomonadales > Pseudomonadaceae > Pseudomonas > Pseudomonas sp. GW821-FHT03A09. The sequence goes on from NZ_JBWKUX010000003.1 coordinate 279,259, forward strand.
GCCGCCGCATCAGATTGCCGATGGCGCCGGGCTTGCGACCTTCCTGCGTACCCTGGGCGGCAGCTTCGCGGCCTCGTTGACCACCTGGATCTGGATTCGCCGGGCGGACCAGCACCATGCGTACATGAGCGAAAACATGACCACCTACGACTCGGCGACCCGTGATGCCCTGAGTGCATTGGGTGGGGCAGGGCAGAAGGCTTACACCCAGTTGGACCAGATCCTCACCAGTCAGGCATACATGATGTCCACCGTGGATTACTTCACGTTGCTGGGGTGGATGTTCATGGGCTTGATTCTGCTGGTGTGGCTGGCCAAACCACCGTTTACCGCCAAGGCGGGGCCTGCGGCCAGCGGCCACTAGCGGATGTACTCAATCAATGTGGGAGCTGGCTTGCCTGCGATTGGATCACCTCGGTATATCTGATACACCGAGGTGTCTGCATCGCAGGCAAGCCAGCTCCCACATTTTGATTGGTGTTGAGGCTGAGGTTTAGGCTCCGGGCAATGCCAGTTGCGGGTTCACAAAATCAAACGCCGCCAGCTGAAACCCTTGCTCATCCACCTGCAGCGCCCATCCCTGCTTGTCCCAATCCCCCAGCACAATGCGCTTGGCCGCCTGATCACCAATCTGCAGCTTATGAATGGCGGGACGGTGGGTATGGCCGTGGACCAGGGTACGCACGCCAAACTGCTGCATCACGCGCGGCACTTCTTCGGGCGTGACATCAACAATGTCGTTGGCCTTCATGCGCGTCTGCGCACGGCTTTCGCTGCGCAGCTTGCGCGCCAGCTTGTGCCGGGCACTCAGGGGCAGATGACGCAGGATAAACAGCACAATCGGGTTGCGCAGAGTGCGCCGCAGCTTCATGTAGCCGACGTCGCGGGTGCAGAGGCTGTCACCGTGCATCAATAGCACCGGCTCGCCATAAAACTGCACGACACTCGGGTCCTTGAGCAAGGTGGCACCTGCTGCTTTGCAGAACGCCTTGCCGATCAGGAAATCGCGGTTGCCATGCATGATGAAAATCGGGGTGCCGCTGTCGCTCAGCTCACGCAGAGCCTCGCAGATGGAACGCTGGAAGGGGGTCATCCCATCGTCGCCAATCCAGGCTTCAAAGAAGTCCCCCAGAATGTACAACGCCTGGGCGCCACGGGCGCGGCCTTGGAGCAGATCCAGAAACGCCCGGGTAATGTCCGGGCGCTCCTCTTCCAGATGCAAATCTGAAATCAGCAATATCACCCAACGATCTCGGCTTTCTCGACGATAACGTCTTCTACCGGAACGTCCTGGTGACCGGCTTTACCGGTGGTCTGCACGCCTTTGATCTTGTCAACGACGTCCTGGCCTTCGGTCACTTTACCGAATACCGCGTAGCCCCAACCCTGCACGTTCTTGCCGCTGTGGTTCAGGAAGGCGTTGTCGGCGACGTTGATGAAGAACTGTGCGGAGGCCGAATGCGGCTCCATGGTACGGGCCATGGCGACGGTGTACTTGTCGTTGGAAAGGCCGTTGTCCGCTTCGTTCTGGATGCTTGGACGCTTGTCTTTCTTTTCTTTCATGCCAGGCTCGAAACCGCCGCCCTGGATCATGAAGTTACCGATCACACGGTGGAAAACCGTGTTTTCGTAGTGACCGGCCTTAACGTATTCGATGAAGTTGGCGACGGTGATCGGCGCTTTCTCGGCGTTCAGCTCGATGACGATGTCACCGTGGTTGGTGGTCAGTTTGACTTGAGTCATGGTCGTTTCTCTTTCAAGGAATTCGTGGGTATGGACGCCGGGAGCGCCGTGACCGGTTTGGCTAAATGACAGCCAAGGCGCGCAGTTTAGCGTGACCTGCAGGAATTTCGAGGTGGTTTTTTACCGCCGGTGCATTAATTGCAGCAGTTTTCGGCCGTACTCTGTCAGCGACTTGACAGCATCAGCTATGATAACGGCTTTGTTTTATCTGGCCCCATCCGGCCACGTACCTGTCTGTTCAAGGATCCTATGAGCAAGCCCACTGTCGACCCTACCTCGAATTCCAAGGCTGGACCTGCCGTCCCGGTCAATTTCCTGCGCCCGATCATCCAGGCGGACCTGGATTCGGGCAAGCACACGCAGATCGTCACCCGCTTCCCGCCAGAGCCCAACGGCTACCTGCACATTGGTCACGCCAAGTCGATCTGTGTGAACTTCGGCCTGGCCCAGGAGTTCGGTGGCGTCACGCACCTGCGTTTCGACGACACCAACCCGGCCAAGGAAGACCAGGAATACATCGACGCCATCGAAAGCGACGTGAAGTGGCTGGGCTTCGAATGGTCCGGTGAAGTGCGCTATGCCTCGCAATACTTCGACCAGTTGCACGACTGGGCCGTCGAGCTGATCAAGGCCGGCAAGGCCTACGTCGACGACCTGAGCCCGGAACAGGCCAAGGAATACCGTGGCACCCTGACCGAGCCAGGCAAGAACAGCCCATTCCGCGACCGTTCGGTGGAAGAGAACCTGGACTGGTTCGCCCGCATGCGCGCCGGTGAGTTCCCGGACGGTGCTCGCGTGTTGCGCGCCAAGATCGACATGGCCTCGCCGAACATGAACCTGCGCGACCCGATCATGTACCGCATCCGTCATGCCCATCACCACCAGACCGGTGACAAGTGGTGCATCTACCCGAACTACGACTTCACCCACGGTCAGTCGGATGCCATCGAAGGCATCACGCACTCCATCTGCACCCTGGAATTCGAAAGCCATCGCCCGCTGTATGAATGGTTCCTGGAGCATCTGCCGGTGCCTGCACAGCCGCGCCAGTACGAATTCAGCCGCCTGAACCTGAACTACACCATCACCAGCAAGCGCAAGCTCAAGCAACTGGTGGATGAAAAGCACGTGCACGGCTGGGATGACCCACGCATGTCCACGCTGTCGGGCTTCCGTCGTCGCGGCTACACGCCTGCGTCGATCCGCAACTTCTGCGACATGGTCGGTACCAACCGTTCCGACGGCGTGGTCGACTTCGGCATGCTCGAATTCAGCATCCGCCAGGACCTGGACGCCAACGCACCACGCGCCATGTGCGTGTTGCGTCCGTTGAAGGTCGTGATCACCAACTACCCGGAAGACCAGGTCGACAACCTCGAACTGCCGCGTCATCCGCAGAAAGAAGAACTCGGCGTGCGCAAGCTGCCGTTCGCCCGTGAAATCTACATCGACCGCGATGACTTCATGGAAGAACCGCCAAAAGGCTACAAGCGCCTGGAGCCGAACGGCGAAGTGCGCCTGCGCGGCAGCTACGTGATCCGTGCCGACGAAGCGATCAAGGACGCCGATGGCAACATCGTCGAACTGCGCTGCTCCTACGATCCGGACACCCTGGGCAAGAACCCGGAAGGTCGCAAGGTCAAGGGCGTGATCCACTGGGTACCAGCGGCTGCCAGCATCGAGTGCGAAGTGCGTCTGTACGATCGCCTGTTCCGTTCGCCGAACCCAGAAAAGGCCGAAGACAGCGCAAGTTTCCTCGACAACATCAACCCTGACTCCCTGCAAGTTCTCACAGGTTGTCGTGCCGAACCTTCGTTGGGCGACGCACAGCCGGAAGACCGTTTCCAGTTCGAGCGCGAAGGTTACTTCTGCGCGGATATCAAGGACTCGAAACCAGGTGCTCCGGTATTCAACCGTACCGTGACCTTGCGAGATTCGTGGGGCCAGTGATTAAGTCAAGGGATTCATCGTGCTAACGATCTACAACACGCTCAGCAAGACCAAAGAAGTCTTCAAGCCGCTGGACGGCAATAAGGTGCGCATGTACGTGTGCGGCATGACCGTGTACGACTACTGCCACATCGGCCACGGCCGCAGCATGGTTGCCTTCGACCTGGTGACCCGCTGGTTGCGTTTCAGCGGTTATGACTTGACGTACGTGCGCAACATCACGGACATCGACGACAAGATCATCAACCGCGCCAACGAAAATGGCGAGTCGTTCGATGCGCTGACCGAGCGCATGATCGCCGCGATGCACGAGGACGAGGCCCGCCTCAACATCCTCAAACCGGACATGGAGCCGCGTGCCACGGACCACATCCCTGGCATGCACGCGATGATCCAGACCCTGATCGACAAGGGTTACGCCTACGCCCCGGGCAATGGCGACGTGTACTACCGCGTCGCCAAGTTCATGGGCTACGGCAAGCTGTCGCGCAAGAAAATCGAAGACCTGCGCATCGGCGCACGTATCGAAGTGGATGAAGCCAAGCAAGACCCACTGGACTTCGTATTGTGGAAAGCCACCAAACCGGGCGAGCCGAGCTGGGAATCGCCATGGGGCGCGGGCCGTCCGGGCTGGCATATCGAATGCTCGGTGATGTCCACCTGCTGCCTGGGCGAGACCTTCGACATTCATGGTGGCGGCAGTGACCTCGAGTTCCCGCACCACGAAAACGAAATCGCCCAAAGTGAAGCCGCCACCGGCAAAACCTACGCCAACGCCTGGATGCACTGCGGCATGATCCGCATCAATGGCGAGAAGATGTCCAAGTCCTTGAACAACTTCTTCACCATTCGTGACGTGCTGGAAAAGTACCATCCTGAGGTTGTGCGTTACCTGCTGGTGTCCAGCCACTACCGCAGCGCCATCAACTACTCGGAAGACAACCTCAAGGACGCCAAGGGCGCCCTGGAGCGTTTCTACCATGCGTTGAAAGGCTTGCCAGTGGTTGCCCCAGCCGGCGGCGAAGCGTTCGTCGAGCGTTTCACCCAAGTCATGAACGACGACTTCGGCACCCCGGAAGCGTGTGCGGTGCTGTTCGAGATGGTGCGTGAGATCAACCGCCTGCGTGAGAGCGATCTTGATGCAGCGGCGGGTCTGGCGGCACGCTTGAAAGAACTGGCCAGCGTGCTCGGGGTTCTGCAAATGAAGCCTGAGGATTTCCTGCAAGCCGGCGCTGAAGGGCGTGTGGATGCGGCCGAGGTTGATGCGCTGATCCAGGCACGTCTGACTGCGCGTACCAATAAGGACTGGGCGGAATCCGACCGTCTCCGTGACCAACTGACCGCAATGGGTGTGGTGTTGGAAGACGGGAAGGGTGGGACGACGTGGCGGTTGGCTGATCAGGCTTGATCGGCAAACGCTGAATGAAAAACGCCCCGACTGGTTCGGGGCGTTTTTTTGCACACCGTTTTAACGGTCCACTCTATCCACTGTGGGAGCTGGCTTGCCTGCGATGACGGAGTGCCAATCACCGAAAATGCTGGCTGATGTACCGCTATTGCAGCGATGCGAGGCCCGACAAGCCAGCTCCCACATTTTTTACCGTGCCCGCTCAACACCGCAAGAGGCTGCGCGGCGTACATAATCCACCCACTCATATTCAAACACCCCATGATCACCAGCTTGCCAATGGTCTTGGCGGCGTAGCGGCGCATGTCGTCGGGCACCATTCGCAGTATCCCGACGGCTTTGCCGATGGAGCGGTTGCGACGGCCCATGGTCTGTTCCTTCAGAGATATTTTCATTTGTTTTGACGCCTGCCCAATCCTGGCTTTAGATAGTCGCCACGACCCAACCCACGACTGAAATGGCAGCGACTAAAATGGATTGTATTTTCTGCAGCATTGTCCGCAAAACCGCCCCAGCCCACATCCTGTGGGAAGACGACCAGCACATGGCCTTCCTCTCGATCTTCCCCAACACCCCGGGTTTCAGCGTGGTGATCCCCAAGCAGCATTACGGCAGCTATGCGTTTGCGCAGGCGGATGAAGTGCTGGCGGAGCTTATTGTGGCAACTAAGAAGACCGCACTGCTGATCGACCGGGCGTTTGCCGATGTGGCACGCACGGGGATGATGCTGGAAGGGTATGGGGTGGATCACCTGCACGCGAAGTTGTTTCCCATGCATGGGACGGGGTCGGACAGTGCGTTCAAGCCGCTGAGTTCGAAGGTGGACAAGTTCTTCGAGGCGTATGAAGGCTATATCTCATCCCATGATCATGTGCGGGCGGATGATGACGAGTTGGCGAAGTTGGCGGCACGAATCCGATCCTTCGCCTAGCACCAATCAACATGTGGGAGCTGGCTTGCCTGCGATGAGGGCGTGTCAGTCACCGAAGAGGTTGGCTGATCCACCGCTATCGCAGGCAAGCCAGCTCCCACATTTTCGACCGTGTTCACATCAGGCGTCAGCGACGGCTGCTGACCTCGGCCGGCACATCATCACCGGCCATGCGCTTGCGGAACAGCGCAGTACGCGCCAGCAACAACGTGGTCACCGGCACCGTGATCGACAACAAGACCGGTATCAACCACCCGTGCAACACCGGCCCGGACTTGAGCACCGAAAAATAGATAATCGACGCCAACGCTACACACCATGCCCCCAGCGTCGAGGCCAGTGCCGGCGGGTGCATGCGCTGGAAGAAGTCCTTCATGCGCAGCAGCCCAATCGCACCAATCAGTGCAAACGCGCTGCTCAGCACCAGCAGCACTGCCACGATCACTTCTACCCATAACGGCATCATTCAATCACCTCGCCACGCAGCAGGAATTTCGCCAGGGCAAACGAGCCTACAAAACCGAACAGCGCAATCAGCAGCGCCGCTTCAAAGTAGGTGTCACTGGCATAACGAATGCCCAGCACCAGCATCATCAGCATCGCCAGGATGTACAGGTAATCCAGCGCCAGTACCCGGTCTTGTGCGGACGGGCCTTTGAACAGGCGTACCAACGTCAGCACCATGGCCAGGGAGAACAGGAACAGGCTGAACTGGGTCGCATTGGAGAGCAGGGTGCTCATTCGAAGATCTCCATCAGGGGCCGTTCGTAGGTGGTCTTGAAGTGCTCGATGAAGGGCGCTTCATCCTCAAGATCAAACACGTGCAAGAGCAGGATGCTGCGGTCCAGCGCCAATTCCGACCAGATGGTGCCGGGCACCACGGTGGTGATCATCGACAGCGCGGCAAGACCGTTAGGGTCGCGCAGGTCCAGGGGAATCTTGATGAAGCGCGAACGCGGTGGGCGTGAACCGCAGATCAACACGCCCCATGCCACTTGCAGGTTGGAGATGATCACATCGCGGCCTACCAGGAAGAACAGTCGAATGATCACCCCAGGGCGGCGAATACGGATCGGCAGCGGCCGCAGCGGTGCCATCATCAGCGGCGCAAGAAAGCCCAGCAGCGCGCCCAGCAGCAGGTTGCCGGGACTGATGGACAGGTTCAGCACCAGCCACAACAGCCACAACGCCAACGATAACCACGGGGCAGGGAACAGGCGCTTCATGGTTGCACCTCCAGCGCAGCAGCCTTGGCTTCGGGGCTTGGCACGGGGCGTGTCGCCATCACCGCCATCACGTAGTGTTCTGGGTTGTTCAGGCTGACAGCGGTGTCTTGCGTGTAGCGCATCAGCGGTTCGGCCTTGAAGGTCAGCAGGATGCTCAAGCCCAGCAGGAAGAAGATCGGCACGCATTCGTAGCGACGCAGCAGCGGCGAGGGGCGCTCTTCCGGGGTCCAGAAGCGCTGGATGCCCAGGCGAGCGAAGGCGATCAGCGAGGCCAGGCCGGAGAGGATCAGCAGCGCCACAAGGCCCCAGGCGGCAGGACGGATCGGCTCGTCGACGCTGACGCCCAAGCCCAGCGGGTTGACCAGCGCACTCAGCAAACTGAGCTTGCCGATAAACCCGGACAACGGCGGCATGCCGATGATCAACAGGGCGCAGGCGATAAAGCTCAAGCCCAGGAACGCCATGGTCCACGGAATCACCTGGCCCACCACAGCCTGTTGCTCATCATCGAGGTTTACGCCAGGGCGCGGATGCAGGGACTCCATGGCTTTAGGCAGCGCATCGATTTCTTCATCCAGAGGCAAGTCGTTGGCCGAGCGTGAACGCTCGATCAACTCGGCCAGCAGGAACAGCGCACTCAATGCCAGCGTCGAGCTGACCAGGTAGAACAGCGCGCCTGCGGTCAGGCTCGGCTGGGCGAAGCCGACGGACGAGAGCAAAATCCCCGCCGACACCAGAATGCTCAGGCTGGCCATACGCTCCAAGCGCTGCGCTGCCACCATCGCCAGTCCGGCGCAGATGATGGTCGCCATGCCGCCATACACCAGCCAATCCCCACCAAATAGCGCAGACGCACCGGCCTGGCCGGAGAACAGTAAGGTCCACAGACGCAGCACGGTGTACACACCGACCTTGGTCATGATCGCGAACATCGCCGCCACCGGTGCACTCGCCGAAGAATAAGCGGGGGCCAGCCAGAAGTTCAGCGGCCACATGCCGGCCTTGGCCAGGAATGCAGTGGCCAGAATCGCCGCGCCAGCGTGCAACCAACCGCGATCCGCTTCCGGCACCAGCGGGATCTTCAAGGCCAGGTCGGCAAAGTTCAGGGTGCCGGTGACGCCGTAGATCATCGCTGCGCCAATCAGGAACAGCGACGAGGCCAGCAGGTTGATCGCAATGTAATGCAGCCCTGCCGACACCCGCGCCCGGCCCGAGCCGTGCAGCATCAAGCCGTAGGACGCCGCCAGCAGCACCTCGAAAAACACGAATAGGTTGAACAGGTCAGCGGTGAGGAACGCACCGTACAAACCCATCAACTGCACCTGGAACAGGGCATGGAAACTGGTGCCCGCACGGTCCCAGCGGGCCATGGCGAACAGCAGTGCACAGACGCCGATGATTCCGGTGAGCACCATCATCAGTGCCGACAGTTGATCCACCACCAGCACGATACCGAACGGCACTTCCCAGTTGCCCGACAGGTACACGCCAATCGAGCCGGGGCCGCCTTTTTGTGTCCAGTACAACAGCAGGATCGCGATACCCAGGCCGATCATGCTGGAGACCAGGTTGATCTTGGCTTTCAGGGGGCGGCGTTTTTCGCCGAGCATCAGCATCAGCGCGGCGGTCAGCAACGGCAGCAGGATCGGCGCGATGATCAGTTGGTTCATCCACGTCATTCCTTGGGCTCCCGGCCGTCCACATGGTCGGTGCCGGTCAGGCCCCGGGACGCCAGCAACACCACCAGGAACAACGCGGTCATGGCGAAGCTGATCACGATGGCCGTGAGTACCAGCGCCTGGGGCAGGGGGTCGGTGTAGTTGAGCAGGTCTTGCGGCACGCCGTCCTTGATGATCGGTTCCTTGCCGATGAACAGGCTGCCCATGCTGAAAATGAACAGGTTGACGCCATACGACAACAGGCACAGGCCCATCACCACCTGGAATGTCCGTGGCCGCAGGATCAGCCAGACGCCGGAGGCCGCGAGGACCCCAATGGCAATTGCGATGACTTCTTCCATCAGGCGGCTCCTTCCGTTGCGGCAACCACTTTGGGTTGGTTGCTCGGTTTATGGGCCCGCACGGATTGGTGACCGAGGGCGGTGAGCATCAGCAGCGTGGAACCGACGACCATGGCGTAGACGCCAACGTCGAAGAACAAGGCGCTGGCCACGTGAATGTCGCCCAGCACCGGCAGGCTGATATGCCAGGTATGGGTGGTGAGGAACGGGTAACCGGCAAACAGCGCGCCGAGCCCGGTCAGGGTTGCCGCGAGCAGGCCGAAGCCCATCCAGCGCATCGGCCGCAGACTCATCTGCGCCTCGACCCACTGCGTGCCGGCGACCATGTATTGCAGGATAAACGCCACCGACATCACCAAGCCGGCGACAAAACCACCGCCTGGTTGGTTGTGGCCGCGCATGAACAGGTAGAACGACACCACCAGCGCAATCGGCAGCAGCAGTCGCACCAACACCGCCGGCACCATCATGAAGCCCAGGGCGGTGTCGCTGGCCTGGCGCGGGTTGACCAGGTCGGTGGCCACGTCCGGCGCCAACTGGCGCTGTTGAGGCGGTAATTCCATGCTCTCTTTTGACGGGCGGAAGCGGCGCAGCAGGGCATACACCGTCAACGCCACGGCGCCGAGCACGGTGATTTCACCCAGGGTGTCGAAGCCCCGGAAGTCCACCAGCATCACATTCACCACATTGCTGCCGCCGCCTTCGGGCAGGGCGCGACTGAGGTAGAACGAGGAAATATGGTTGGGCGTCTGGCGCGTCAACATCGCGTAGGACAGCAGCGCCATGCCACCACCCACCACGGTGGACAGCAGGAAGTCCCGCAGGCGACGGATACGTGCCTTGGGCAGCGAACTGGGGAGTGGCGACACTTCTTCGATCCGCCGTGGCAGCCAGCGCAGGCCGAGCAGGATCAGCACCGTCGTGACGACCTCGACAACCAGTTGTGTCAGCGCCAGGTCCGGGGCCGAGAACCACACGAAAGTGATGCAGGTCACCATGCCGCACACGCTGACCATGGTCAGTGCCGCCAACCGGTGGTACTTGGCTTGCCAGGCGGCGCCCAGGGCACAGGCGATTGCCAGCAGCCACAGGGTGACGAACACGATGGAACCCGGGATCTTCGGCCGGTCGCCCCAACTGATGCCACTGTTGAGCATCGGGATCATGCCGCCGATGACCGCCACCAGCACCAGCAGGAACAACTGGGTCTGCAGGCGCTTGGTGCTGATGTATTTTTCGAGCTTGCGTACGCCGCGCATCATCACCACCAGGCAGCGTTCGAAGCCACGCTTGCCGTTGAAGTAACTGATGATGGGCGGGTACTTGAAGCGGCCACGCTTGAGTTGCTTGCGCAACAGCAGGTAGAGCACCACGCCAGCGGACATGGCCACCAGGCTCATGATCATCGGCGCATTCCAGCCGTGCCAGATCGCCAGGCTGTATTGCGGCAGCACGCCGCCCACGACAGGCAGGGCGGCAGCGGCGAGGATCGAACCGACCACCTGGGCCGGGAAAATCCCCACCAGCAGGCACGTGAACACCAGCAGCTCAACCGGTGCACGCATCCAGCGTGGCGGCTCGTGGGGCGTGTGCGGCAGGTTGGTCGCGGTAGGCCCGAAGAACACATCAATGGTGAAGCGCAACGCATAGACCACGCTGAACGTACCCGCGATGGTCGCAATCACCGGCAGGGCGAACTCCACCCAGGCGGTCGAGGAGATAAACACGGTTTCGGCGAAGAACATCTCTTTGGACAGGAATCCGTTGAGTAGCGGCACGCCGGCCATGGCAGCACTGGCAACCATGGCCAGGGTCGCGGTGAAGGGAATCAATCGGACCAGGCCACTGAGCTTGCGAATGTCACGGGTGCCACTTTCGTGGTCAATGATGCCCGCCGCCATGAACAGCGAGGCCTTGAATGTGGCGTGGTTGAGGATGTGGAACACTGCGGCGACGGCGGCCAACGGGCTGTTGAGGCCCAGCAGCAAGGTGATCAGGCCGAGGTGGCTGATCGTGGAGTAGGCCAGCAGACCCTTGAGATCGTTCTGAAAGATGGCGCAGTAAGCGCCGAGGAGGAGGGTGAGGGCGCCGGCACCGCCGACGATATAGAACCATTCTTCGCTGCCGGACAGCGACGGCCACAGGCGGGCCAGCAGGAACACGCCGGCCTTCACCATCGTCGCCGAATGCAGATAGGCCGAAACCGGCGTTGGTGCCGCCATCGCGTGGGGCAGCCAGAAGTGGAACGGGAACTGCGCACTTTTGCTCAAGGCGCCGACCAGCACCAAGGCCAGCATGACCGGGTACAGCGAATGCGCGCGAATCTGATCGCCCGCCGCCAACACCTGGTCCAGGTCATAGCTGCCGACGATGTGCCCCAGCAGCATCACGCCCGCCAGCAGGCACAGGCCGCCCGCACCGGTGACCATCAGGGCCATGTACGCGCCGCGTCGCGCATCGGCACGGTGGTGCCAGTAGCCGATCAACAGGAACGAGAACAGGCTGGTCAGTTCCCAGAAGAACACGATCTGGATCAGGTTGCCGGAGATCACCAGGCCGAGCATGGCCCCCATGAACGCCAGGAAAAACGCAAAGAAACGCGGCACCGGGTCATCCGGCGACATGTAGTAGCGCGCATACAACGACACCAGCGTGCCGATGCCCAGCACTAGCAACGAGAACAACCAGGCAAACCCGTCCATGCGCAACACGAAGTTCAGGCCCAGGCTGGGCAACCACATGAATTCTTCGCGGATCACGCCACCGTGGGCGATCTGGGGGTAGAGCAGGGCGACTTGAATGGTGCCAACCAGGGCCACAAGGCCGGCCAACAGGGATTCGGTGTTACGTGCATTGTGCGGCAGCAAGGCCGCCAGACAGCTGCCAAGAAACGGCAGAAGCAGTAGAACTATCAGGGACATAGGCTTCTAATCTGCGGGAGTTTGGGATGCATCATACGTGCCGCTTTCACGATCACCAAACGGCAAGATGTGGCAGGATCCTACAAGGTAAGTCGAAAATGCCCATTTAGCATTGTTTTCAGGCGTCACCTTCACGTGTGGGAGCGGGCTTGCTCGCGAATACAGACTGACATCCAACATAGGTGTTGGCTGATCCACTGCTTTCGCGGGCAAGCCCGCTCCCACACTTGACCGAGTTGGGTCTTACCCCTGTCGCTCTTGCTCCAGCTCTTCTTCCTGCGCCAACGCCTTCTGCCCCTTGGTCTTCAACTCACTCACAATCACCGCCACCACGATCAACGCCGCCCCCAGCATCGCAATCGGCGGAAAACGTTCACCCGCTATCCGCCCGATCACCCCGGCCCACACCGGCTCACCGGCATAAATCAACGTGGCGCGGGTAGGCGAAACACTCTGCTGCGCCCAGTTCATCGCCACCTGGATCACCGCACTGGTCAAGCCCAGGCCCACCGCGCTAAAAAGAAGCAACCAAGAGAAGCCCGGCAGCGGCTCGCCCATCGGCACGACCATCAGGAACGACAACAGCGACGCCGTGGCCAGTTGCACGACGGTGACCCGACGCACATCCACCTGTCCGGCATAGGCGCCGATGAGGATGATCTCTGCGGCCACTGCGATTGCGCAGATCAATGTGGCGATCTCGCCGGGGCTGAAGTTGAGCGAAGCACCGGCCGGGCCTGTCAGCAACATCAACCCGGTAAACGCGAGCATGATGCCAATGCTCGGCATCAGCCCGGGGCGGCGTCCCAGCACCAGCCACTGCAACAGCGGCACACATGGCACATACAGCGCCGTGATGAACGCTGATTGACTGCTTGGGATCGTCTGCAGGCCGATGGTTTGCATGCCGTAGCCGAACATGATCGACGTGCCGATGAAGGCGCCGGCCTTCAATTCGAACAGGGTCAGGCCGCGCAGCGTGCGCAGAGAGAAGAACCCGACCACGATGGCCGCCGCCGCAAACCGCAGGCCCACGAAAAACATCGGCCCGCTGACGGTCATGGCGTGCTGCACCAGCAAGAAGGTGCCGCCCCAGATCATGGTGATCACCACCAGGATGCATTCGGCTTTGCTAAAACGGTTGAAACGTGGGGTAGCGTTCGGGGTGGTCATGGCAGCTCGGTCTTGCAAGGGAAAGGTACGGACCGCACAATGCGCCGCACGCTGGGCAGTATACTGCGCACACCCACTCCATGAGCAATATAGTGCACAAAGAAAATCCACAACGGGCCTCGGTCCTGCAACACGTCAGCCAGAACGTTCGTCGCCTGCGCCATGCCGCCGACATGAGCCAGACCGCGCTCTCGGAAAAGTCCGGAGTCAGTCGGCGCATGCTGGTGGCGATCGAGGCAGGGGAGAAGAACGTCAGCCTGTCCACGCTGGACCGAGTCGCTGAAGCGTTGGATGTGGCGTTCAGCGACCTGATCCAGGCGCCGGATGCGGGTGACCACAGCCGTATCAACGAGCTGGCCTGGGCCGGTGATATTCCCGGTAGTAAGGCGGTGTTGCTGGCCAAGGCCAACGCCCGGCGCGAAGTGGAGTTGTGGGAAATGCGCCTGGAGCCCGGTGATCGCTACAGCCCTGAACCCGATCCGGAAGGCTGGAGCGTGCAATTGTTCGTGTATGAAGGTGCACTGACCCTGATCCTCGACGACGAAGAAAAGCACGTCGCTGCGGGTGAGTTCTACATGTTCGCCAGCCGCCAATCCCACGGTTATCGCAATGATGGCGACGTGGCGGTGTGCTTCGTGCGTACCGTGGTGATCTAACTGTTCGCCAGGCAACAGTGTCTGGACACTTTGCTGGTTTGAACCACGCTCTACAGCGCTGATTCATCAGCAATTCGCTGATTTTATTGACGATTAAATTCAGGCACGACTCCTGCAATCACTCCAGTATCCCCTCGGAGCCTGGAGTCGGCCCATGTCAGCCCACCCTCAACACCCTGCCCATATCATCCGTTCGGACGCGGAAGCCATCGAAGTTGCCACGGGCCTCGCCGCGCGCTTCGCCGTCGACGCCAGCGCGCGTGACCGTGAGCGGCGCCTGCCGGTGGCAGAACTTGACGAGTTCTCCGCCAGCGGTTTGTGGGGCATCACCATTCCTAAAGCCTATGGCGGCGCTGAGGTGTCCTATGTGACGGTGGCCGAGGTCATCAAGTTGATCTCCGCCGCCGATCCTTCCCTGGGGCAGATTCCGCAGAACCATCTGGGCGTGGTGGACATCCTGCTGCAAACCGCCACGGAACAACAAAAACAGTACTACTTCGGCAAAGTTCTCCAAGGCTATCGCTTCGGCAATGCCTTCTCCGAAGCAAAGAGCAAAAACGCCGGCACCTTTGACACCCAGATCCGCTTTCACGGCGACACCGCGCGCATCAACGGTGAAAAGTTCTACTGCACCGGTGCGCTATTTGCCCATTTGGTACCCACCGTCGGCAACAACGAAAACGGCCAGGCGTTTATTGCCTTCGTCGAACGCGATGCGCCGGGCCTGAGCGTGGTCGACAGTTGGGACGGTTTCGGCCAGCGCACCACCGCCAGCGGCGGCGTGATCCTCGACGGTGTGACCGTGCCTTTGAGTGCGGTGATTCCCGCCCACCAGGCCTTCGATCAACCCACCGCCAACGGCCCGATTTCGCAGATCATCCAGGCTGCCGTCGATACCGGTATTGCCCTCGGTGCCCTTGAGCAGGCCAAGATCTACGCACGCCAGGCGCGCCCCTGGATCGACAGCCAGCAGGATCACGGCTGGCAAGACCCGTTCACCATTGCCGCCATCGGCGACCTGCAATGGCGTGTGCACGGCACCGAAGCCATCCTCGCCAAAGCCGGTAAAGCGGTTGACCTGGCATTGGCTGAACCGAATGAAGACACCGTGGCCAATGCCTCATTAATAGTCGCCCAAGCCAAGGTCCTGTCCGCCGAAACCGCCTTGCTCGCCAGCAGCAAACTCTTCGAACTGGCCGGCACTCGCTCGGTCACCGGCAAGCACAACCTTGACCGCTTCTGGCGTAACGCCCGCACCCACACCCTGCACGACCCGGCCCGCTGGAAATATCACTTGATCGGCAACTTCGTGCTCAACGGCGTGAAACCTGCGCGCCACGCCTGGAACTGAGGAGCTTAACCATGACCGCATTGAGCCTTGCGCGACAACTGTTGGATGGCACCCGTCGCCATGTCGAGAAAAGTGATGACCCTTACGTGATCAGCCGCTTCGGCGATTTGCAGATCCGCGTCGACGTGGCCGCCGCTTTGCTGGAACGTGCCGAAACCCACCCGAGCCCGGTGGCCGCCACTGAAGCGCAGATCGCCGCCGCCGAAGCCCTCATCGCCGCGAGCAACGCCGAATTCGAACTGACCGGCCAACGCACCGCCTTGCCGTCGACACTCGATGATCCCCTGCGCTGGAAGTACCAGATTGTCGGCAACTACCACCTTAACGGAGTGCTTTGATGTCCCGTGAAATCCGCCTGAATGCCTTCGACATGAACTGCGTGGGCCACCAATCTCCCGGCCTGTGGGCGCACCCGCGGGACCGCTCGTGGCAGTACAAGGACCTGGAGTATTGGACTGACCTCGCCAAGATCCTTGAGCGTGGCAAGTTCGACGGCTTGTTCATCGCCGACGTGCTGGGTATCTATGACGTGTACAACGGCAACGGCGACGCGGCCATTCGCCAGGCGGCCCAGGTGCCGGTCAACGACCCACTGTCACTGATCGCGCCGATGGCGCTGGTCACCGAACACCTGGGTTTCGGCCTGACCGCCTCGCTGTCCTTTGAACACCCGTATCCCTTCGCCCGACGCCTTTCAACCCTCGATCATCTGACCAAGGGCCGCATCGGCTGGAACATCGTCACCTCCTACCTGGAAAGCGGCGCGAAGAACCTCGGCCAGAAAGCCCAGACCGAACACGATGCGCGTTACGACTATGCCGAGGAATACCTGGAGGTCTGCTACAAACTCTGGGAGGGCAGTTGGGAGGAGGGGGCGGTGTTGCGTGATCGCGAACGCCGGATCTTCAGCGACCCGAGCAAAATTCACGAGATCCGCCACGTCGGCAAACACTTCCAGGTGCCCGGTATTCACTTGTGCGAACCATCGCCGCAGCGTACGCCAGTGCTGTATCAGGCTGGCGCATCCAGTCGTGGTAAACAGTTCGCCGCCGAACAGGCCGAGTGCGTGTTCGTCGCTGCGCCGTCCAAGGTGCTGCTGAAAAAGACCGTCGCCGACATCCGCCGCCGCGCTGCCGAGGCCGGGCGTGATCCGAGGAAAATCCTGATTTTCAATTTGCAGACGGTGATCGTCGGCGAGACCGATGCGAAGGCCAAAGCCAAGTTCGACGAGTACAAATCCTACGTCAGCTATGAAGGCGCGATGGCGCTGATCTCCGGCTGGACTGGCATCGACTTCAGTCAGTTCAAGCCCGATGAGCCGCTCAAGCATGTGCACACCAACGCCATCCAGTCGGCGGTGGAAGCCTTCTCCACGGCCGATCCGAACAAAGTCTGGACGCCCAACGAATTGGCCGACTGGGTCGGCATCGGTGGCTTTGGCCCATTGTTCGTCGGCGGCCCGGAAACCGTGGCAGACCTGTTGCAGGAGTGGGTGGAAGAGACCGATGTGGACGGCTTCAACCTGGCCTATGCACTGACCCACGAGACTTTCATCGACGCGGTGGACCTGCTGGTGCCGGAGTTGCAGAAGCGGGGCGTGTACAAGACCGAATACGCCCAGGGTACGTTGCGCGAGAAGTTGTTTGGTGATGGGGCGCGGCTGGGTGCGGACCACCCCGGCGCGAGCTACCGCGACCTGAAGGCTACCACCCTGTAACTGAAACACCTCGGTCAATGTGGGAGCTGGCTTGCCTGCGATAGCGGTGTATCAGCCACTTATAAGCCAGCTGACCTACCGCTATCGCAGGCAAGCCAGCTCCCACATCTTGATTTTCATTGTTTGATCCATATCGGCCAGCGGACCACCGCACGCATATAACCTGAATAGGAGAACCTCCCTATGAGCGTGCATGAACTCAAACGCCCGCTGGCTGTGGAATGGCCCGCCGAGTTGCTCGGCGACCTGCCCAAGGCCCTGGAACAACTGCACCACTGGGCGCAGATCACGCCGTTGCACACCGCCTTACGCCACAAGCGCCAGGGCCAGTGGTACGCCTGGCGCTGGATCGACGCCTTGCGCGATGTCGAGCGCCTGGCCGGCGGCTTGCGCCAGCAGGGGTTTGATGAGCAGTCGCGGTTGGCCCTCAGCGGTGCTTTCGAACCGAACCTGTTGCTGTTGGCCCTGGCTGCCCAGTCGGTCGGCGGTCAGGTGCTGACCCTGGCCGATGACGTGGACTCCGAGGTGTTGCATCAACAGTTATGGCGTATTCGTCCTACCCACGCTTATGTGCAGGATCGTCGACAGGTAAGGCATTGGCAGTCGGCGAATCTGTTGGACTTCACCCAACTGCTCGGCCCGACTGAGCCCGCGCAGCACCTGCAGCGCTGGTGGCAGCCGGCCGGCGAGACCGCGTTGTGGAGTGAGGAAGGCACTCACTGGCAAGGCGGCTTGGCGGTGTTGCTGGAGCAGTGGTTAAACAGTGGGCACGGCCTGGCCTTCCCGGAAAGCCAAGCGTCGGCCCGCCGTGACCGCAGCGAAGTGGCGCCCACCGGCTTGCTGCTGTCGCCCGCGCGCTTGCAGCACCTGGCAGATGAGATCGAAAGCCGCCTCGCGCGCCCTGGCACCTGGCGCCGTCGCCTGTGTGACTGGGCCATCGCCCACCCGCAGAGCGGCTTGCGGCGTTTGCTGAAAAATCGTGTGCGCAAGTTGCTGGGTTTCCAGCGCCTGGCCTATATCTGGCAACCCCTCAAAACCAACGCCGAGACGACTTGGCTGGCTGAATTCAAACGGGACATCGCATGAGCCAGGCCATTCTCCAGGTACGGGATATCTCGCTGTCGTTCAAGGGGGTCAAGGCGATCAATGCCTTGTCCTTTGAGGTGGCGCGTGGGGAGATCTGCGCGCTGATCGGGCCTAACGGCGCGGGTAAGAGTTCGTTGCTTAATGTACTCAACGGCGTGTATCGCTTCGATGCCGGTGAGATCGTGTTTGAGCAACAACACTTCCATCGCATCGATCCCTTGGGCGCGGCCCGTCGTGGTATTGGCCGTACCTTCCAGAACAATGCGCTGTTCAAGAAGATGAGCGTGCAGGACAACATTCTCACCGGCTTGTCGCGGCATATGCGCAGCCACTTTATCGAGCAGGCCCTGGGCTTGCCCCGCGCCCGTAGGGAGGCCGAAACGTTCCGCCAGCGCGCCCAGGGCATTCTCGAATTTCTTGAGTTGCAAGCTCACCGTGATGTGCTGGTGGGCAACTTGTCCTACGGCCTGCAAAAGCGCGTGGAGCTGGGCCGGGCATTGATCGCCGGGCCCAGCCTGTTGCTGCTGGATGAGCCCATGGCTGGCATGAACGCTGAAGAGAAGCAGGAAATGGCGCGCTTCGTCGCCGACGTGAATCGCGACCTTGGCACCACCGTGGTGTTGATCGAACACGACATGGGCGTGGTCATGGGACTGTCCGACCATGTGGTGGTGCTCGACTACGGGCGTAAGGTCGGCGACGGCACACCCGTGCAAGTGCAGGCCAATCCCGAGGTGATTGCCGCCTACCTGGGAGCCGTGCACGAATGACTTTCTTCTTCGAAACCCTACTCGGTGGCTTGCTCGCCGGCACTATGTACTCCCTCGTCGCTATCGGCTTCGTGCTGATCTACAAGGCCAGCGGTGTGTTCAATTTTGCCCAGGGCTCGATGCTGCTCTTTGCAGCGCTGACCTTCGTCAGCCTGCATGACCAGGGCGTGCCGTTTGCCCTGGCGTTATTGCTCACGGTGATCGTGATGATCGTCGGCGCGTTACTGATCGAGCGGCTGGTGTTGCGTCCGTTGGTAAACCGTTCGCAGATCACGCTGTTCATGGCGACCCTGGGCCTGTCGTTCATCATTGAAGGGCTGGCTCAGGGCCTGATGGGGTCGCAAGTGCGCGCACTGGACCTGGGTATCGACGACGTACCGCTGTTCGTCGGCCCACTGATGCTCAGCCAATTCGATTTGATCGCCGCCGTCGCTGCGGTGGTGCTGGTGACGGTACTGGCGCTGCTGTTCAACAAGACCCGCATTGGCGTATCGCTACGGGCGGTGGCGGATGACACCACGGCGGCGCTGTCCATCGGCATCAACCTCAACCGTATCTGGCAGATCGTCTGGGCGGTGGCGGGTATTGTCGGCCTGGTGGCCGGGTTGCTGTGGGGCGCGCGCCAGGGGGTGCAGTTTTCCTTGTCGCTGGTGGTGCTCAAGGCGCTGCCGGTGCTGATCATCGGCGGCTTTACCTCGATTGGCGGGGCGATTGTCGGTGGGCTGATTGTCGGCGCAGCGGAGAACCTGGCCGAGGTGTATATCGGGCCGTTGATCGGTGGTGGCATCACGCCATGGTTTGCCTACGTACTGGCCTTGGCCTTCCTGTATATCCGTCCCGCCGGCCTGTTCGGCGAGCGTGCCATCGAGCGAGTCTGAACCCATGTCGATACCCGTTGCGCAAGAAACCGCGCCGCTGTTGCTGATTCAGCGACGCCTCCCCTGGGGCTTGATCGGCCTGCTGGTGCTGGCCTTTATCGTGGTGCCGTGGTGGGGCAATGATTATTGGCTTAATGCGATCCTGATTCCCTTTTTAGTACTGTCGCTGGCCGGGCTGGGCCTGAATCTGCTCACCGGCTACACCGGGCAAACCTCGGTGGGGGCTGCCGGTTTCATGGCGGTCGGCGCGTTTGCGACCTATGGTTTTTTGCTGCGTTTGCCGGAACTGGGCTTGCCGGTCGCGCTATTGGGGGGTGGGATTATCAGCGCCTTGGTCGGCCTGCTGTTTGGCTTGCCCAGCTCACGGATCAAGGGCTTCTACCTGATGGTCACCACCCTGGCTGCACAGTTTTTCCTGGAGTGGCTGTTCGTCAAATTCCCGTGGTTCTACAACTACGGCTCATCCGGGACCATCTCCGCGCCGAAGCTGGCGCTGTTCGGCCACGATCTCAACACACCGCTGGGCCGCTACCTGCTGACATTGGTGACGGTGCTGCTGTTGACCTGGACCGCCATCAATCTGGTGCGCAGCCAGATTGGCCGCAATTGGATGGCGATCCGCGACATGGACACCGCTGCCGCCGTGGTCGGTATCCCGGTGGTGCGCTACAAGCGGCTGGCGTTTGCGGTCAGCTCGTTCTACCTAGGCATTGCCGGCGCGCTGTGGGCCTTTGCGTACCTAGGCACGGCCAGTGCGAGCAGCTTCGATATCAACCGCTCCTTCCAGATCCTGTTCATCATCATTATCGGTGGCATGGGCAGCATTGCCGGCAACTTCGTCGGTGCTGCGTTTATCAGTCTGCTGCCGATCTTTCTCAGTCATGCCGGGCAGGCGTTGTTCGGTGGTGCGGTGGATGCGGGGCAGTTGCAGAACCTGCAGAAAATCATCTTCGGTGTGTTGATCATCGTGTTCCTGATCAAGGAGCCCGAGGGCCTGATTCGCCTGTTGCACAACCTTCGCGATCGGCTGCGTCAGTGGCCTCTACGTTTCTGAACCCATAAGAGAATCCCAATGCGTGCATCCTTGAAACGTTCCTTGGCCGGCGCTGCCTTCGCGCTGGCGGCATTGTCTGGCGCGGTGCCTTCGGTCATGGCTTCGCCTGATCAGCAGTTCATTCCTCTGGCCACATACCGCGTCGGCGCCTATGCCTCCAGCGGCGTGCAGGTGTGGGCCGGGATGATCGACTACCTGCGTTATATCAACGAAGTCGAAGGCGGCATCAACGGGGTAAAACTGGTATGGCAGGAATGCGAGACCGAGTGGACGGCGGAGAAGGGCATCGAGTGCTACGAGCGCTTCAAGAATGGCCTGGACGGCGCGCCGGTCGCGGTGTATCAGCCCAACGGCGCACCCGCGGCGTATGCCTTGAGCGAGCGCGCCGAGGTGGACAAGATCCCACTGATCACCCTCGGTTACGGTCGCACCGAAGCCACCGATGGCACGGTGTTCCCGTACAATTTCCCGGTGATGCTGACCTTCTACAGTGAGGCGTCGACCCTGGTGAACTACATCGCCCAGCGTGAAGGCGGTTTCGACAAACTCAAGGGCAAGAAGATCGCCACGGTCTATCACGACTCGGCCTACGGTCGCGAAACCCTCGGCCCGTTGAAATTGCTGGCCGAGAAGTACGGATTTGAAAATATCCAGATCCCGGTGGCCGATCCGGGCAACGAACAATCGGCGCAATGGCGCCAGGTGCGCCAGGCCAACCCGGACTGGGTGTTCCTGCGCACCTGGGGCGTGTCCACGCCAGTGGCGGTGAAGACCGCCGCACGTTTTGGCTTTCCGGTGGACCACATCATCGGTGATATCTGGGCCAGCTCCAGTGAAGATGTATTGCCCGCAGGCGCCGCGGCCAAGGGCTACCTGGCACTGACGCCATACCCGGCCGGAACGGATTTCGAGATCCACAAACGCCTCAAGCAATTCGTCCTCGACAAAGGCCACAGCGACCTCAAGGACCTGAGCAACTTCGGCAGCGTCTACTACAACTCCGGCCTGGTGAACGCCGCCGTGGCGGTGGAGGCGATCCGCACCGGCCAAGCCAAGTTCGGCAAGCGCCCGCTCAATGGCGAAGAGGGCCGCTGGGGTCTGGAACATCTGAATATCGACGATGCCCGGTTGAAAGACATGGGCTACCTGGGCCTGATGCAGAATCTCAAGCTGTCGTGCCGCGATCACGAAGGCGGCGGCTCGGCACGGGTGCAGCAATGGGACGGCGCCCATTGGACCCTGATCAGCGATTGGATCGCCGCTGACCGTGCGCTGCTGCGCCCGCTGATCGATGAAAAGTCCGCCGCGTTCGCCAAGGAAAAAGGTCTGACGCCACGCACTTGCACTGGGGATGAATGAACCATGAGCCAGCCCGCCGCTGAACCCGCGAGCCCCGCACTGTTGGGTGTCCATGACATCGAAGTGATCTATGACGGTGCGATCCTGGCGGTGGCTGGGGTCTCGCTCCAGGTGCCCAAAGGCGCGATCGTCGCTTTGCTCGGTGCCAATGGCGCGGGCAAGAGCACCACGCTCAAGGCGATCTCGGGGCTGGTGCGTGCCGAGCGCGCCGAGGTCAGCCGGGGCGTGATCGAATACGCCGGACTTGACCTGGCCGGTGTCGACCCCAGCCAGCGGGTGCGCCGGGGCATGGTTCATGTGCTGGAGGGCCGCCATGTCTTCGGCCAACTGAGTGTGGAAGACAACCTGCGCAGCGGTGGCTTCGTACGGCGTCTGAGCCGCAAGGAGATGGAGCAGGACCTGGAGCGTGTCTATGCATGGTTCCCGCGGCTCAAGACCAAGCGCCACACCCGGGCTGGGCTGACGTCCGGTGGCGAGCAACAGATGGTCGCCATCGGCCGTGCGTTGATGACCCGTCCTGCTTTGGTGCTGCTCGACGAGCCCTCCATGGGGTTGGCACCTATGATCGTGCAGGAAATTTTCGAGATCATCGCGCAGCTCAATCGTGACCAGCAGGTGAGCTTTCTGATCGCCGAACAAAACATCAACGTCGCGCTCAACTATGCGTCCCACGGCTATGTGCTGGATACTGGGCGGGTGGCCTTGAGTGGCAGCGCTGCCGAACTGTTGGCGCGGGGCGATTTGCACGACATTTATCTGGGTAAACAGTAAAGGCGAATTTGCATGACTGAATCCATCCGCAACGCTGATGTCCTGATCATCGGCGGCGGGCTGAGCGGCACGATGCTGGCGGTGCAGTTGCTGCGCCTACCTGGGCAGCGGCAGATCCTGGTTATCGAACCACGTGCCGAACTTGGCCGTGGCGAGGCCTACAGTGCCGTAGAGCTGGGCCACACCCTGAACGGTAACGCCGCGCGCATGAGCGTAGACCCGGACAATGCCGACGACCTGACCCAATGGCTCACCGACTACATCGGCACCGGTGGCTGGCCGGAGTCGAGCCAGCAGCACGTGCCGATCAGTGAGTTGTTTCCGCCACGGGGGATTTTCGGCTTGTACGCGCAGCAGCGACTGGCTGAGGCCAAGGCACTGTCAACGTCCGCCGTCGAGCATGTGCGTGGCGAAGTGGTCGATCTGCACGTGGATGAGACCTCCACACTGCTGACCCTCGATAATGGCCAACAACTGCGTGGCAACTACGCGGTATTGGCCACCGGCATGTTTCCGGCGGCGCGCACGCCACAGACCGAATCCAGCGGCTTGAACGCAGCGGCGGTGGATCCCTGGGACGTCCAGGCCATGACGCACATCGACCCACAAGCGACGGTGCTGATCATCGGTTCCGGCTTGACCATGGTGGATGCGGTGGTGTCTTTGGAGCAGGCTGGTCATCGCGGGCCCATCGAGATTTTTTCGCGCCACGGACTGTTGCCCCACGTGCGGCGCCAGCCACCGAGCTGGGTAGATTTTCTGGCTGAAGACCCTAGCCTGCGCAGCCCTCGGCAACTGCTGCGTGAGGTGCGTCGCCAATGCCGGATCGCGCTGCATGAGGGCATCGATTGGCAAGCGCCGCTGGACACCGTGCGTGCGCATATTGGTCGGTTGTGGAGCCAGGCCAGTGAGCGTGAGAAACGCCAGTTTGTGCGCCATGTACGGCCTTGGTGGGAGAGCCATCACCACCGTTCACCGCCATTGAGTGCGCAGTTGGTGGAGCGTCTGTTGGGGGAAGGGCGGTTGCGCATTCAGGCTGCGTCCTTCAAGGGGTTGGTGGATTCGGAGCAGGGCGTGACCATCAGTGTGCGCCATCGAGGTGAGCGGGCGGTGACCCAAGTGTCGGGCGCTGCGCTGATCAACTCCAGCGGCATTGAATATGACTGGCGCCGTGTGGCTCGACCGTTGCCTCAACAGTTGCTCAAGCGTGGGTTGATCCAGCCCGGGCCGTTGGCGCTGGGGATTGCGGCGGATGCTTCGGGCGCGGTGCTGGATACCCAGGGCCGTGTCAGTCAGCGACTGTTTGCCATGGGGCCGCCGTTGCGGGGGATGTGGTGGGAGAGCACGGCGGTGACGGATGTGGCGATCCAGGCTAAAGCGCTGGCCGCCAAGCTGGTGCAGCTCTAAATGTGTGTGGGCTTGTGTGGGAGCCGGGCTTGCCCGCGATGCAGGCACCTCGGTGTGCCAGCCACACCACGGTGATGCTATCGCAGGCAAGCCAGCTCCCACACAAACCCATACACACATTTGGATCTCCATTTATTTTGAGATTTTTACGAATCCTGGCTTGAGCCCGAACACTTCGACGCCCTGCACCGTCGACTGTCCCGTCTTCACCTTCACCCGCTCCACCGGCGTATCCATAGCCGCCCGATACTCCACCGTCATGTCCGGCTGGATCGCCTGGCTCGGGATGACAATCGCCTGGTCATTGTTGTAAGTCACGATGGTCAACCGTGCGCTCATCCCCAGGCGCACGCGTTGCAATTGCTGCGGTGTCAGCTTGGGGATCGACAAGGTCACCGGAAACTGCGCGCTGCCCTGGCTGTCACTGGCAATCGCCAAGCCGCTGACCACGCTGACGGAACCGGTCAAGCGCTCGCCATCGAAGCCGTCCCCCATCACTTCCACCGTCTGGCCCTGATGCAGTTGGTTGATGTCCAGCTCAGACACTTTGGCGACGATTTTCAGCCGTTCGATGTTAGCCAGGCCGAACAGTACCTGGCCCTGGCTGACCTTGCTGCCCGCCTGTACGGGCGTGGAGCTGGTGCTGCCGCCCTGGGGTGAGTTGTTGTTGCCGGGTGCCGGCACCACGATGCCTGAGAACGGCGCCTTGACTTCCTTGCCGTCGAGCAGCGTGTGCAGGGCGTCGTATTTCACCGTGGCGTTGGTCAACTCCATGTCCGCGATCTGGCGGTAGGCGCCTTTGCCCTGATCCAACGCTTGCTGCAGTTCGCTGCGGGCGGCGACGAGGTCCAACTGTTGTTGTTGAGTCTGTTGCTTGAGGTCATCGAGTTCATTGCGCGGGATGATGCCGCGCTTGAACAGGTTCTCGCTTTCGGTGAGCTTGCGTTGGGTGTTACCGGCGGTCATTTCGGCGGTGCGCAGGCTGCGGCGAGCGCGGCTGACGGCGGGGCTGCTGTCCCAGTCCTGCATTTCCTGTACGGTGCGCCTGGCCTTGAGCTGGGCGGAGAGGGCGTCGCGCAACTGAACTTCGAGGGTGGCCGGGTCCATGCGCAGCAACACTTGCCCGGCCTCGACGCGCTGGCCTTGCTCGACCAGGTTGGCCAGGACATTGCCGTCGAACGGTGCCGTGAGGGTCACCGTGGTGTCGGGCTCGATCTTGCCCACCAGGCCGATCTGGTGCACCAGCGGGTCCGGCTTCACCGCCAACCACTGCTCGGTCGGCGCGGGCGAGTCGGCGCCCGGGCTGCGCAGTGCCACCCCGGTCCCGGCCAGGAGCAGCACCAGAACAGCGCCGATCAAGTATTTTTTATTAGTAGTCATTGAGGGCGATTTCCCAACTTTCCAGCGTCATGCCCAGGGTCAAGTCAAGCTGGGTCTGGGCGTTCAAATAAGCGATCAGCGCGTTGAGCTGTGCGTTTTCGGCGTTGCGCAGGTCTGTTTCGAAACTCAGTACCTGGAAGTTGGTGGAGCGTCCGGCGCTGAGTTTTTCCCGCTCGATCTCGATCTTGCGCCGCGACAGTTCCACGGCGCGCTGGGAGATCTCATATTGGCGCCAGCGGGTGCCCAGGTCGCGCACCACGTCGTTGACGCTGCGCTCCAGGGCCTGGCGGGCGTCAGCGATGCGGATTTCCTGGTCTTCCACGTTGACCCGCGCACGCACCTCGGCCTGGCGCGTGCTGATGTCACCGATGGGGATCTGCACCTGCACACCGGCGTAGCTGTCCCACGTACGGTTGTTGGTGTTGCCGTTGTCGTTATTGTAGGCATCACGTATCTGGTTGGCCCCGGCCACCAGGTCGACTTGCCAGCGGCCGGAGTCCTTGGCGATGACCAGGTTCAGGTCCGCCTGCTGGCTGCCCAGCAGGGCGGCGAGGTATTCCGGTTGCTGGGCCTGGGCCAGGTTGAACGCCTGGCGCTTGTCGATGCTCATCGGCTTGGCTTCCAGGGCTTCACTGGCGCGGATTGGCGTGGACAAGTCCAGGGCCAGCAGCCGCAGCAGCGCGAGGCGGCTGGTATCCAATTGGTTCTGGGCTTCTTCCACGCCCAATTGTTGGGTGGCGATGTCGGCTTCGGTCTGCACGATCTCGAACTCGGCCATGCGCCCGGCGCTGATCAGCGCCTTGTTCACTTCCAGCAGTGTGCCGGAACGCTTGAGAGCGTCCTGCACGATGCTCAATTGTTCCTGGGCACGCAGCAGTTCGCGGTACGTGGCGATGATCTGGCTGATGGTCTGCGCGACGGTAGCCTTGAGGTTCAGGCGGTTGGCCTGTTCCGACAGGCGCGACAGGCGCAATGGCGCGGTGGTGGCGTCCCAGCCGGCGCCGCGCATCAGTGGCTGGATGATCGACAGGTCGAGACCATCACGGCGGTAGCGGCCGGCACGGTTGGCGTCGTTGAGTTGCTGGGTCCAGTTCATGCTCAGTCGGGTGCCGTACTCGCCCAGCAAGGTCGCGTTGGGTGCCAGGTTGGCGTTACGGGTGTTATCGGCCGAACCACGGGTGGCGCGGTAATAGCTGTTGAGGGTGAGCTTGGGATTGAAGGTGTCTTCGGCCACGCGCAAGTCGAACTTCTGTGCCACCCGTTGCAGGTAAGCACTGCGGATCGCCGGGTTATTGCGCAGGCCCAGGTACACCGCATCACCCAGGGTGATCGCGGTGACCTGGGCATTGAGCGACACGCCTCGGTCGTAACCACTGCGAGTAGTACTGGGGGCCGAAGGGTTGATCACCACGTCGGCTGCCATGCCGGGCAGGCTTACCAGTGCCAGTAACCATAACCACTTACTCATCGCGCAGGGCCTCCACTGGCTGCAACCGTGAAGCCGAGACTGCGGGGTAGATGCCAAAGAACAACCCCACCAGCAAGGTGCTGCCGACCCCCAGCGGCAGGGCGGCGACCGCCAGGGAAAACGCCCAGCCCGACAGCCAGGCGTAGAGCCAGGCTGCCGTCATGCCCAGCACCGCGCCGCACAGCGCACCGACAGCGGTCAGGGTCACGGCTTCCAGGAGAAACAGGTTGCGAATATCCCGCTGGCGCGCGCCCAGGGCCATGCGGATACCGATCTCGCGGCGACGCTCCGAGACATTCATCAGCATCACGTTCATCACGCCGACACCGCCGCCTACCAGGGAAATTGCCCCCAAGGCCAGCAACAGATAAGCAAAGGTGCGGCTTTGGCGGGTCATGCCATCGATCATTTGTTGGGGCACCTGGATGTCGACGTCATGGTCGGTGAGCTGGGTTTTCAGCGCGACGCGGGCATCCTGAGCGATACGCTCCATGTCCTGGCCCGGCGCGGCGCGGATAATCACGTTGCTGATCTGCGGGTTGGCGTAGATGCGGCGCATGCCTTCGGCGGGGATGAACAGCGACTCGTTGATCTGCACCGGAATCAGCAGGGAACGGGGTTGGCTGTTCAGGATGCCTACGATCAGGAACAGGTAGTCGTTGATGCGCACTCGATCGCCCAGGTTCAATGGGTCGCCGGGTTTGCCCAGGGCCTGGGCAAGTGGGGCGCCGATCACCGCGTAGGTTTCATTGGCGTCGAAACTCGACAGGAAACGGCCTTCTCGCAGGGTCAGGCGCATGGCGTCTTTGATATCCGGCGTGGTGCCAACGAAGTTGGCATTGACGGTGCGCCCGTGAAACACCATCGGGCCGCTGAACAGTGTGATCGCACCAATATGGGCAATGCCTGGCACCGTTTGACGCACGGCCTCAAGGTCTAGGCTGGCCCGCATGGTTGCACGGCTGTTGCCCTTGGGCGGGAATTGGGTGACCAGAGTGTCGGTGCCCATGTCCTTGAAAATCATTGCGGCGTCGGTGGCGGCGTTGTGGCCGATATTGATCAGCGCCACCACCGATGAACTGCCGATGACGATGCCCAGCAAGGCCAGGATCGAGCGTTTGCCCAGGGTACGCAGGCTGACGAATGCTTCATGCAGCAGTTGGCTCAGGTTCTGTTCGACCCGCAGGCTCATAGGCAACCAGCCTCATGCACCGCGCCATTGCGCACCAGGATCTTGCGCTCCAGGCGCTCGGCGATGTGGGCGTCGTGGGTCACGATGATCAACGTCACCTGTTGTTCGCGGTTGAGCGCCAGGAGCAGGTCCATGATTTCTTGGGCGGTGGTGCTGTCGAGGTTGCCGGTGGGCTCATCGGCCAGGATCACTGAGGGTTTGCCGACCAGGGCCCGTGCAATTGCCACCCGTTGGCGCTGGCCGCCGGAAAGGTCGGCCGGACGATGGTGGGCACGTTCGGCCAGGCCGACTTGTTCCAGCATGCGCAGGGCTTGTTCCACCGAGTCATGCCGCGATACGCCACGGTAGCTCAGGGGCAGGGCGACGTTGTCGAGGGCGCTGAGGCGCGGCAGCAGGTTGAAGCTCTGGAACACAAAACCGATTTGCTGGTTGCGGATCGCGGCCAGCTCATCGGGGGTGGCACTGAAAATATCGTGGCCGGCAAAGTGATATTGGCCGCAGTTGGGCAAATCGAGCAGGCCGAGGATATTGAGCAGGGTGCTTTTGCCGGAGCCGGAGGCACCGAGGATGCCGCAGCTGTCACCGCTGGCGATGGACAGGCACACATCATTGAGAATGGACAGTTCCTGCCCGGCGAGCTGATAGCGTTTGCCGATGCCTTGCAGGGAGATCAAGCCTGGGTGCGTGGGGGTATCTATCATCGTGACTACGCCTGCAGTCTCGACGGTGCCACTATGCCCCCGTAAATCTTTGTAACAAGTTCGGGAGCTGCCTGGTACGCGTCACGGACTGGTTTTATTTCTTGTTTTTAAAATATTGTTTGAATAGTAACCGTGTTCCACCGGCTCCGCCAGCCATCGAACTAGAGCTGTTTTACCCTTCAAAGCGAATGTGCGGAGGTTGGGTCCGGGTGGGTGAAAAAGCCCTTTGACTCGCCTCCATCGCCTGCTTATACAGGCTTTCCGTAGAATGTCGCCGTCTCAGGGACTTGCTTTCAATGGCATGCCCCGGTATAAAAAATCAAAATATTTTTTAAAACATTATTTCCCCAGTGGAACTTCTACCCCTATGGTCGCGAAGAAACTCAGCGCTCCAAACGTTACCAAGACTCGACTGCTGGATGCGACAGAGGCTCTCTTCATCAAATATGGTTATGACGCCGTCTTGTTACGGCAGATTACCGAGCGTGCCCAGGTGAACCTGGCTGCCGTGAATTATCACTTCGGGGACAAGGATTCCCTGATGAAAACCTTGTTGATGCAGCGCCTGGAGCCGCTCAACGAGCAGCGCTTGGAACTGCTCGCGCGTTGCGAGGCCGAATCCGACGGTCCGCTGGACTGCGACACGTTGCTCGGCGTGCTATTTGCACCGGCCATGGGCCTGGAACGCAGCGATCCGGCCATCGGGGAAGGGCGCTCCTTCATTCGTTTCCTGGGCCGTGTCTACAGCGACACATCGCCGTTTATCCAGGAATACCTCAAGGTGCATTACCAGCCGGTGTTCCAGCGTTTCTTCGAAGCCTTCGCCCTGGCCTTGCCGGACCTGCCGCGCAATGA
Organism: Pseudomonas sp. GW821-FHT03A09; assembly: GCF_059421065.1. Taxonomy (NCBI): domain Bacteria; kingdom Pseudomonadati; phylum Pseudomonadota; class Gammaproteobacteria; order Pseudomonadales; family Pseudomonadaceae; genus Pseudomonas; species Pseudomonas sp. GW821-FHT03A09. The sequence goes on from NZ_JBWKUX010000003.1 coordinate 309,276, forward strand.
ACTGGGGGTGCGCCTGCAATTTGCGCTCAAGGCGATTTCCGGGGTGATGGCCGGTACTGAACTGCGCCTGTTGATGAACTCAATGAGCCTCGGTCGCCCGGCTACGGATGCCGAGGTGATGGCCAAGTTGATCACGTTGGTGTCGGCGGCGATTCGTGTGCCGCAGCAGAGCCCAGAGGCGGAAACCGCGCTGGCGCGGGTGCTGGATACCCAGCGCGCGATTCGTGAACAAGCGGCGGCGCCGGTCGCCAAGGCTTCGCGTTAAAGCAAATCCAAGGCAAAAAAAGCCCGCTGGGGCGGCGGGCTTGATATGCAACATTTGTAACGGATGAGGCTTCACACTACGGTTCGGAATGTGAATAAAGCGTGAAAAATATGTAAGAGAAAGTCCAATTTTTTATGCACTCGCAATCATTTGGGTAAACGGGCTTTCTACCACTTGTCGGGACTGTCATTTCTCACAGGTTACTGGGGCCCTTCCCGAGGTGTTTGATTTCTCCTGACGAGTCCTCGTTCAGGAGAGAGATGATGGCGACCAAGTCCCCCCGCGCTAAAAAAACCGTTGCAGCACAATCAGCGGAAGAAAACTCCAGCACAAACAATATCAAGGCAGCGGCAAAGAAAAAGTCTTCTTCGGCTCTCTCTACTGCATCCACGGGAAAAAAACGTCGCCCGTCTACCCCGCCCAAACCCCCCAGCGTTGTTGAAGACCTTGACTCTCCCTACCCGGCCCCCATGCGTGTCATACCGGTTCTTGGCGCAGCCTATGGCATTGGCCGTCGTCACATCAAAGATGGGTTGACCTACATTTTCGAGCGATGGACCAATTGTCTGGCCGGGGACGAATTTTTCATCTGGATGAACGGCATATTGATGGCCCAAGGCAAAGTGACGTCGGCGACTGAAGACGACTCGCAGTTCTATCTGGTTATACCGAGATCAAGCCTGCTTTTGTATTTTGTCGATAATGTCTACGGCGAGGTCCGACGTGTCGGTCCTGGTACGCCGAGTACTTCAGAGCCCCAGCGAATCCTGATTCTGGACAGTTTGCCAGGTGGGGAGGGTAACTGTGACGGTACGTATCACCGCGGCCTGACTTTTACGCTTTCCGACACAATCATTGACAGCGTGGTCGCCTCTCGGGGTGTTCAGGTGACGATCCGTGCATGGGTCAATATGCGCGTCAATGATTTGCCGATGTTCTATTGGGGACACTATCGTTATTTGCTCCCACAGATCCAGCCAGACGAAGTGGGGCGTGATCTGACATTTACTATAGAGCCTGCGTTTCTGCACGCCGCAGGGGATGGTCATTTTGTCGTGCAATTCTATTTGTATGACGAAGTGCTTGATGAGTCCGGCCCTTGCCATCGGTGGAGCAAGCCTATCCCAGTCAATGTGAGCCTTACTGATACGCTGCTGGATGAGCCGGAGATCGTCGAGGCCGACCCCGACTCATTGATATTGGAAGCCGATTCTCTGCACGGATTGCCAGCCACAGGGTCTGTATTTATACGTAGGAACCATCCGCAGTTCGTTGCAGGGGACCACCTCATCTGGACGGTAGAGGGCACTACGCCGGATGGTGAGGAGGTGGTATACAGTTTTCGCCTGCCCGTTGTGCTGGCCAGCTACAACGACCTATCAATCCCCAACGCCATTGTCCGGTCATTGATCCAGAGTACGCTGAGGATCTCTTACGTCAGGGAAAGAGACATGTTGGCTTCACGGTCAACGGTCTATGCGGTTGCAGGCATACGGTACACGCTGGGCGAGCCAGAGGTGCTTCAACGCCACGGACCATTTGTCGAACCGGATTTGCCCTTTATCACAGCGGCGATGCCCGACTATGCCCCACCCGGTAATGCGGGCGATGATTTGCAAGTGAATATTCTGGGCGAGCGCCTGGATGGCAGTGTAGAGCGGGTGTTCAGTCACCGGGCAGCGGGAACCCATCCGCGCTTTCGTGATTTTCCAAATTCCGACTACTCACCCTTTGAAGGGCTGCTTCGTACTCGGGTCTATTACGTAGTGACAGGCCCGGTCACCGTACGTGAATCCGAACGTCGATATATCCAGATCGGACGTACCGCGCGCACGCTGGTTGCACCGAACATCCGTGAGGCGGATGCCACCAAGAATATTGATCCCGCCGCAGTGGGCAGTGTGGCGACCTTTGAGGCTCGCGCGGAATTCAGGGCGGGTGACGAAGTCACTATCAAGTTTGTGGGCTCGGTGACAGGAAGTGCCACGATTGAGTACGTGCTAGCGGTTAACTCCAACCCTTTCCTGGCAGATGTCGCCAGGCAACTGATTCTCGACAACCTTGATGGCACACTCCGGGTCAGCTATGTGCGGCGGCGGTTTGGGGTGGATGAACTGTCTGAAGAGGTGACTTACACCATAGGCAGGGCATTGGGCGAGTTGTTCCTACCTGAAGTGGTAGAGGCTACAACAGAACCGGATGAGCTTGACCCCCGTCTGGTTGCGATTTCGGGTGCTACGGTGCGGTGCCGGTACGACTCACCCAAGGACGGCGATCAGGTCGAGGTGTGCTGGCGTGGCCTGGCGGGAGCCGGCACATACTTTGAAGCCAAGGATGCCCATAAAGGGGATACTTATGTTGATGTAATCGTTCCGCCCCCTGCCATTGGTTTCAATATCCATCCCTTGGGGCGGGATATCGACGTGTCGTTCAAGGTGATTCGCAATGGAGTCCCTACCGATTCGCCCGTACTGACGTTGAACCTGCTTACGCTGAGTCATCTGCCCGGAGCGAAAATCGACAGCATTGGTGATAGTGCCATTCTCGAGATACCGAAGTTGGATGACCTTGACCAGACCCGCGTTGCTCCGTGGGTGTATGCAGAAATCGGTCAGCGTATGTGGAAGCGTTATGAAGGTACGTTGGACACCGATGCGGTCTACCTTGAGGAGATCTATGTAGGTCGCGAGGTGCAGGCAGGGGATGTCAGCACCGGACCTGCCTCTTTTACGCCGGTCGGCAGGTTACGCCGTTTGAAAGAGTGGACGCCTCTAAGCATTTACTTCGGGGTAACGTTCAACCACAGCAACAATGTTGCCGACATCGTGTGGTTCGACACGCGTCACCATATGGTCCAGAAAGAGGACAATGTATTCCCCCATCCAGAAATCAAGTATGCGAACCCGGCCTCTGGTCCTGTCGTAAACATCAACCCGCTGACGGTTGAAAACAAATGCCAAGTGCTCGTGACCTACCCGAATATGAACGTGGGAGGCACCGACAAGATTACTTTGTACTGGATTCTTGAAGATGGCACACCCATTGAGGTGGGCACGTTGGACGGCCTGGACGGCGGTACGGTAACCTTCAATATCAACAATGATCTGGTTGGTTTGTCCATCCTCAGCACGATCCAACTGCAATATGAGGTGATTTTGGGTCGAGGCGGCGATGGGTCGTCGGAAGTGCAAAAGGTCAACGTTCAGGCAATTGCGCAAGCCAGCTTGCCCCGGGCGTTGATCAACCGAGTCGCAAATGGGGGAACGATAAACCCGGGCAGCTTGACCGGAAATGCGACGCTGACAATGGCCAAGTGGTCCTTCAGCCAGAAAGATCAAGTCGCCTGGCTGGCGCTGTCCGCTCCAGGTGCGGTGACGCAGAATTTGATGGTGGCGCGCCCAGTCACGCAAAACGAAGCCACCAACGGTTTTGCGAACATCACCGTACTGCGTAGCTGGCTACTGTCTATTCCGAACAATGGCACGGTAACAGTGACGCCCCATATCAATTTCCAGAAAAAAGCTGATAAGACGCGCGCTGTGGCATTTCCGACGACTCAGTATCGGATCACCCAGACCGCGCCGCTTGTTTTCAACCAGGCAAAGGTTTATCTGAACAAACAGACCTATTTACTTGCCGGCTACAATGTGTTTCCGACATTTGGTCCGGGCAATCAGGTACAACATGTAACAACTGGAGGGACCAAACCTTACGTTTACTCGACGTCGAATGATGGGGTCCTGGATGTGAACAGTGCTTCAGGGTTGGCAACCGTTCGAGGAAATGGCACTGCAGTTGTTACCGTTCGCGACTCGTCCGTACCGGTTCAGACACGCAGTTATACCGTTGTGGTGAGTGGGGTGATTTGGGCCTATGGGTTGGGCCGGGAACGTTTTGCCAACATTCGTGCCGCAGCCAGCAATACGGGAGGTCGTTTGCCCAGCCTTGATGAAGCACGCGCCTTACATGCCGCGTATGGAAACCGTTGGCCGATGGGGTTTGCCAACTATTGGACGGGAACGTTCTCCCACTCGTTCCTTTTCACCAACTACTACTACACCGTTAACCTCAACACGGGAGAGGTCCTGACTGAAAAAGACCATGTCTTTAGCGGCCACTGCAATGGCGTAGGGCTAAAATAGGGGCACTGCTACGCGGCTATGAGGGACGCACGGGAGGGGTTCAAGTGGGGCCTCTCCCTTCCCTGTCTGGAGGTCGTTATATCAAATCCTCCAACGGCTTGCGGTAGTGGCCAGCCGAATACGCATCGCGTCCACATTGCTCAACAATTGCAACGTCAACAACCGATACCCATCCAAAGCACCGTAGACCGGTGCATCCAGCGCAGGACTACTGTTGGAGATGTTCCCTGGCCGTTCCAAACGCTCCGCCACCCCCGACTTCAACGCCCGCGCCATCCCCACCAACTGCACACGTATCTGCCGATGCTCGGCCTTCAACATCATCTGCATGTGCTCTATCGCCTGTTTATCACGCGGGTCCGGTCGGGTATTGCCGAGAATCTCCAAGGTGCTGATGCACATGCGCAAGTGCCGCTGGATGGCATCCAGCTCGGTCACGGAAATCCGCACTTCCTTGGACACCGAGGGCATCAGCGAACGCAACTGCACCATTGATGCATTCAGGCGACTGAGCACCTTCACATGGTGATCATCGGTCACTGACTGGCCATTGATGATCCGGCTGTAGATCTCGGCACAATCACGCAACGCACTGGCCAGGTTGTAGCGCCACGAATACACCGCATACAGCGGCAGGGCGAACGAGAACGCCAGCGCCAGCACGATGCCGATCAGGATATCCACGGTGCGCCACAACCCGTCCGACACCGGGTTGTCCCCATGCCCTGCAACGATAAACACCGTGATCGCCGACAGCAGGGCGATGTACCCACCCTTGCCGATCGCGTGATAGGAAAAGAACCCGCACACCACTGACATCAACAGATAGGTCAGCAGCGGTTGCCCAAAGTAGGCCTGCTGTACCACCAACAACAAACCGACACTGGCGCCGATCAGGGTGCCATAGGCACGCTCCACGGCTTTCTTGCCAATATTGCCATGGTGCTGCAGCCCGCCGATCACGATCAGCATGGTCACCGATGCCCATTCACCGTGGGGCAGGTTGATGCCCGTGGTGAGCAGGATCGTTGCCAGCAAGCCGATGGACACACGCACGGCGTGGATCAACTTGGCATGGCGATAGCGGCGGTAGGGGTCGAGCAGTGGGCGCAGCAGGCGCCGGGCGAACAGGGGCAGGTTCATCGGTATTAAAATGACCTCAAAAATCAGGGCGTACGCGGTTCAAGTGTGGGAGGGGGCTTGCCCCCGATAGCAGTCTCTCAGTAACAGATAGGCTGACTGATCCACCGCTATCGGGAGCAAGCCCCCTCCCACATTTAAATCAGCATGCTTCTTAGAAGATGTAGTCGGTTGTCAGGAAGCTTGAGTCACGATTACGCAAGATGTCACTGACCAGCGCCTTGTTGCTCTCCTGGAACTTGGTCGCCACCAGCGTTCGGATCGAGAACACACGCAACGCGTCATGCACCGACAGCGTGCCCTCGGCCGAGTTCTTGCGCCCGTTGAACGGGAAGGTGTCCGGGCCACGTTGGCACTGGGCGTTGATATTGATCCGGCCGACCTGATTGGCGAAGGTGTCCACCAAGCGACCCACTTGCACGGCATCGGTACCGAAGATGCTCAACTGCTGGCCAAAATCCGAGTCCAGCACGTAGTCGATCACTGTTTCCAGGTCACGGTAGGGCACGATCGGCACCACGGGGCCGAACTGTTCCTCGTGGTACACGCGCATCTGCGGGTTCACCGGGTACAGCACCGCCGGGTAGAAGAACGAACCACGACTCTCACCGCCGTGCTCATTCACCACCTTGGCGCCGTGTTGCGCCGCGTCGGCTACCAGAGCGTTGAGATAATCCACCTTGCCCACTTCCGGCAATGGCGTCAGCGCCACGCCGTCTTCCCACGGCATGCCGGGTTTGAGGGTGGTCAGCTTCTGGTTGAATTTCTCGATAAAGCTGTCGACGACGTCCTCATGCACAAACAGGATTTTCAGTGCGGTGCAGCGCTGGCCGTTGAACGACAGCGAACCCGTGACAGCCTCGCTCACGGCGTTATCCAGGTCCACCTCGGGCAACACGATGCCGGGGTTTTTCGCATCCAGGCCCAGCGCCGCACGTAGGCGGTGTGGCTTGGGGTGCAGCTTTTTCAGGTCACTGGCGGCCTTGTTGGTGCCGATAAACGCAAAGATATCGATCTTGCCGCTGGCCATCAGCGCGCTGACGGTTTCGCGGCCACTGCCGTAGATCACGTTGATGACTCCGGCCGGGAAGCTGTCGCGGAAGGCTTCCAGCAATGGGCGGATCAACAGCACGCCGAGCTTGGCCGGCTTGAACACCACGGTGTTGCCCATGATCAGTGCCGGGATCAGGGTGGTGAAGGTCTCGTTCAGCGGGTAGTTGTAAGGGCCCATGCACAACGCCACGCCCAGCGGTACACGGCGGATCTGGCCGAGGGTGTCCTGCTCCAACTCGAAGCGGCTCGAGCGGCGGTCGAGTTCCTTGAGGGCATTGATGGTATCGGTGATGTAGTCGCACGTGCGGTCGAATTCTTTCTGCGAGTCCTTGAGGTTCTTGCCGATCTCCCACATCAACAGCTTGACCACCGCATCCCGCTGTTCACGCATGTGCCGCAAAAACGTTTCGACATGCTGGATACGCTCGGCGACGCGCATCGTTGGCCATTCACCCTGGCCACGGTCATAGGCACGCACGGCGGCATCCAGGGCGCTGAGGGCGGTCTCGGCATCTAGCAGCGGTGTGCTGCCGATGTGGACGCGCTCTTCACCGAATTGCACCGGGCTCTGCACTTTGGCCAATGGGCCGTTCCACACCTGCAACTGGCCATCGACCAGATAGTCACGCTGTTCAATGGGCGCCCCGAGCTGGAACTGCTCAGGAATCTCGGCGGCGGAGGCGGGAAACAGCTGGGCGAGCAGGTTACTGGTGGTCATGTCGCTACCCCTGGAATAGTTGCAAAACATGACTAGAGAGTCACTCAACAAGGGGTTCTATGGCAAGGCTTGTGCGCTTTGGCCTACGCAGGGCAGCGGGCGCCGGTTAAACTAGGCGCCTTTTTTGAAGGAGTTCTCATGAGTCAGTACCAGCCGGGCATTCTTGCCGCACCGGTGCCGTTGCAGGCACGCCATCTGTTTTTCGCCGTGGATTCCCTGGCCGCCGTGCCCGTTGCGCTTGATGCGCTGGTGCAGTTGACGGATGCGCAGGTGGTGGTCGGTTTCGGTGAACCGCTGGTCAACGCGCTGGACGCACAGGTTGATGGTTTGCGCAGTTTTCCCACCGTCAGCGGCCCAGGTGCGCACAACCCGTCCACTCAACAAGCGCTGTGGGTGTGGTTGCACGGCGTCGACCGTGGCGAACTGCTGTTGCGCAGCCGCGCCTTTGAAAAGGCCCTGGCCCCGGCGTTTCGCCTGGAACAGATGACCGAAGGTTTCCGCTACAAGACGGGCTTCGACCTCACCGACTATGAGGACGGCACCGAAAACCCCCACGACGATGCCGCCGTCGAAGCCGCACTGACCGACAGTGGCGCCAGCTTCGCCGCGATCCAGCAATGGCAACACGACCTCGATGGCTTCGCCGCGTTGCCGGCTCAGGAGCGCGATCACATCATTGGCCGCCGCCATGGCGACAACGAAGAACTCGACGATGCTCCCGCATCCGCCCACACCAAGCGCACAGCCCAGGAAAGCTTTACCCCGGAAGCCTTCGTGGTACGCCGCTCGATGCCGTGGGCCGAGAACGGCCAGGCTGGGTTGATGTTCCTCGCGTTCGGTCATTCGTTCGATGCGTTTGAAGCTCAACTGCGGCGCATGAGCGGCCTGGAAGACGGGGTTGTCGATGGCCTGTATCGCATCAGTACTCCCCTGACCGGGGGGTACTATTGGTGCCCGCCGATCAAGGACAGGCAGTTGGACTTGAGTGCGCTGCGTTAATCAGGCGCTTCAACCTAGAGGCGTATAACCGGCGAAACGGATGCGGGTGGCGCAAGGGGTAGCACCGGCTCCGGCACTGTGAGCCTGGGTGTCCCCGGCAACGACGTTTGAGGGGGCTCCACGGGCGCCAATGGCAGCGTATCGGACGCAGTGGTCTTGTTTGCGGCCGGCTCTGCAACACGCAAGTGTTCGGGGACCGGGTTCTGTAACGCTGACCATGCTGGGGTCAGGGACGCAATCGCTTTGGTCGTGGTTACTGGTGGAGTGGGGTCCTGCGCCTCGGCCTTCGGATCCGCAATCGCCAGGGCTGGCTTCGGCCCGGCGGCATTGGCGGGTGCCTGCGGCTTCGGCGCGGTGTCATCCACTTTGGACTTGGTCGGCTTGCCTTTGGTGACTGCTTCAAGGGCTTTGGTAGTGCCAAAAGCCGCCGCGCCTCCTGCGGCACCCAGAGCAACCGCTTTGGCGACTGGCACAGCGGCAGCCAAAGCGGCGCCAATGGCAGCGAGTATTGAAAACATAGGACGGGTCCTTTCATAAGTGTGGGAAAAACGATCCGAGACCGCATGCCTTAAGTGTTTATTCCGACCCGGCCGGTTCCTGCCATGCGTTCCAACTCTGTATCACACTGTGACCAGCATGAGACTCTATCGTGACCGCGACATGAAGATTGCGACAGCCGTGCAATCAGGCACTGAAAAAAATCCACGTTGCCCTTAACCTAGAAGCCTTTTGTCACCTGCACGGATTGTCCATGTCTTCTGTTGCCGATGGATTGCCCCTCAATAAACGCCTGCCGGCAGTCATCGCCATCTCCCTGGGAATTGGCATGGCGACGTTGGACACGGCCATCGTCAACACCGCGCTGCCCACCCTGGCAGAAGGTATTGGCACCGACTCGGCCTCGGTGATCTGGGTAGTGAATGCCTACCAGTTGGCGATTATCGCCACGGTGCTGCCGTTTGCTTCGTTGAGTGATGTGCTGGGGCATCGCAGGGTGTATCTCGGCGGGTTGCTGGTGTTCATCCTCTCGTCACTGTTTTGCGGGCTGGCGGATTCGCTGGTGACCCTAACCGTTGCGCGAGTAGTGCAGGGGTTGGGGGCAGCGGCGATCATGAGCGTCAATACTGCGTTGTTGCGGCATATCTACCCCTCGAAAATGCTCGGGCGCGGCTTGGGTTACAACTCGCTGGTGGTGGGGCTGGCGTTTACCCTCGGGCCGACCGCTGCGTCGGCGATTCTGTCGGTGGCGACCTGGCATTGGCTGTATCTGATCAACGTACCGTTGGGGCTGTTGGCGCTGGGCTTGGGCTTGCGTTCTTTGCCGGTACTGCCATTGACCGGGCATGCGTTCGACCGTCTTGCTGCGTTGTTGTGTGCCGGGTTGTTTGCTTTGCTGGTATTGGGGCTGGGTACGGCCGTGCATGGTGCCCAGGGCGCATTGACCTTGGGTTTGATTGCGGTAGCGCTGGTGTGTGGTGCGTTGCTGCTGCGCCGCGAGATCGGTCATCCGGCACCGATGCTGGCCGTGGACTTGTTCAAGCGCCCGGTGTTTGCCTTGTCATCCCTCACCGCGATCTGCGCGTTCAGCGCACAGGGGCTGGCCTTTGTGTCGCTGCCGTTCCTGTTACAGGCGGTGCTGGGGCATAGTCAAGTGGAAACCGGGTTTCTGATGACGCCTTGGCCGGCGGTCGTGGCCGTGATGGCACTGGTGGCGGGGCGCCTTGCCGATCGGGTGTCGCTGGCGGTGCTATGCGGCATCGGGCTGTTGATGCTTAGCGTGGGCATGGCCGCGTTGGCCACCTTGGGCAGTGGCGCATCGGCCTTTGATATCGGCTGGCGCATGGCGCTGTGCGGCGCCGGTTTTGGCTTTTTCCAGTCACCCAACCTCAAGGCGATCATGACCAGCGCTCCTTTGGCCCGCAGCGGCGGGGCCAGCGGTATCGTGGCGATCTCGCGGTTGCTGGGGCAGACGCTGGGGGCGTCGTTGGTGGCGTTCTGTTTCCATCTGTCCCTGGGCAGTGGCCCGCAGTACGCCTTGTGGCTGGGCTGCGGATTTGCGCTGGTGGGGGCTGTCGCCAGTGGGTTACGCCTGCTTCCCTATAGGAAAGCGCTGTGATTACGGCTACCGTGGCGAGCTGGATATTTCGGGATGTTTCAGATTTATGTCGAGCCAGGCCCAACTCACAGCTGACCGCACCTCCCGCCGCGCCGCGCTAACCCTTGCTTTATGCCTGCCCAGCGATGTGCTGCTTTACCTGCTGCTGCCCATGGAATCCCAGGCCTTTGGCATCACCTTGGCCCAGGCCGGAGTGTTGCTGGCGGCCAACCGGCTGGTGCGGATTTTCGGCTATCGCCATGTGTTGAATTTCTATGCGCGCAACGGTGACCGACTGACCTGCATGATCGCAGCGGGGGCGGCCACGGTCTGTGCCTTGGGCAACTCGATATTGTCGGGTTTCGCCGCGTTGCTGGGACTGCGCCTGATCTGGGGCCTGTGTTTTGCCGCGCTGAACCTGTCGACCCAGGTGCTGGCGACCTCGGAGCCCGCTGGAGCGGCGCGCCGGGCCGGGCGTTCACGGGCGATGATTGCCCTTGGGCCGATGCTGGCCTTGCCTCTGGGCGGCTGGCTGACCTTGTGGGCCGGGCCACGTCCGATCTTTCTGATTCTTGCCGGGTGCTGCCTGTTGGGCTTGTGGGCCGCGCGCGGTTTGCCTGTGGCCGGCCATGATTTGCACAGCTCGGGGCGCCGCTTCAAATGGCCCGACAGCGTGGCGACTTGGTCGTTTATCGAGGGCGTGGCGCTGGATGGGTTGTTTATCTTTGGCCTGTCGATCCAGGCGCAGAAGCTGCTCGGTGGCGATGCGGTGCTGATTGCCGGCGGCCTGATGGCCTTGCGGTATGCCTCGGAGATGCTCCTGAGCCCACTGGGCGGCCATGCGGCGCAACGCTTCGGTGCTACCTCGATGTTGTTGCTGTTTTCGTTCTTGAGCGCTTTGGCCCTGAGCGCGTTCGGCAGTTATTGGGTCATCGTCGGCGCGGCAGCGGTGCTGGTGCTGCGCGCACTGCAATTGCCGCTGGTGACCACTTTGGTGGCCGAGCGCAACCCAGGCTCGATGCGCGTGTCGGCGCTGGCCTCCAACGCGGTATGGCGGGATGTCGGCGCGGGCCTCGGGCCGTTGCTGGCGGGCCTGTTGCTGCCGGTGGCCTCGGCGCCCTGGGTGTTCGGCCTGGCCGGTGCGGCGATTGCGGTGAGTGCTGTGTTCTGCTGGCTCAGACGGGTTTAAGCGTATCCAGCCAGGCCGGGTCGAAACGGGTCTGCGTGGGGTCGATGCCTAACGCCTGCATCTTGGCCTTATGCGCCTCGATCTCACCGACAAGCTGCGCCTGGGCACTGGAATTGGCGTCCAGCTCATGCATTTGTGTCAGCCCCAGGTGGTAGAAGCGCAGCACCTTGATCGCTGTCGGGTCGTTGTTTTGTACGCGCTCGGTGATCTTGTGCATCACATTGGTCACGCTCATCAGGCAACGTTTGAGCTGCCAGCCGTACACCGCCGCTGCCAGCCAGGACTGGGTCCAGAACGGGCCGCGCACCAGGGCGACGGTGATCAATACGCCAGCCAATACGCCGCCGACATTGAAGCGGAAGTTGTCACCCCCGGTCTCACCGAACAGCATCACTGCCAGGCTCGACAGCAACATGGCCAGTGCCACGAACAGCACAGCGACGATCAGGGTGCTGCGGCGGGTCCGTTGGCGGAAGAGGGCGGGGTCGCAGGGTTTGAGTTCGAACATCCGGGCCAAGTCTCAAGAATAGGCGGGATGGCATCATCGCACGCTTGCGCAGGAAATCGTAAAGCAAGCCCCGCCAATGTGCGGGGCTCTGCTTATTTTGGCGCGATCCAGCTGACCTCAGTGATCCCGAACTTCTCCGCCGAGGGTCGGGTGGTTTTCTTCACCTGTTCGTGACCCACGCGGCCAATGCGGCTGACATGGGCAATATCGGCATCGACTGCCGCCCAGTGCCAGGCTTCGGCGTTGTTCATGACTTCTGCACGTACTACAAAGGACTTCGGCTGACCGTGCAGCTGGTAGTGAATGGTGTAGATTTTTGCGGTACTCATGTTTCCCCCCTGTCTTGTTATAGATGGATAGGTTGGCGTTCAAAAAGGTTCATTCAAAATGACAAGAGGTGAGCAGGCGCGGCATAGTGACGCCTTCGCCACGCGCTCAAGGATCGCGCCATGCCGCACCCCACTGACAGCCGTCTGACCCACAGCCAGCTTTACTTGCAACGCGTGGGCTACGATTCACCCCCGCCGCCGACCCTTGAAACCCTGCAAGCGCTGCAACTGCGCCATGTGTGCACCTTTGCCTTCGAAAGCCTGTCCACATTGCTGCACGCGCCGGTACCCATCGACCTGCCCAGCGTCGAGCAGAAAGTGCTGTTCGACGGGCGCGGTGGCTATTGCTATGAGCTGAACCAGATGTTCCTGGCCCTGTTGCAGGAACTCGGCTTCGACGCACGGGGCATCACCGGCCGCGTAGTGCTGGGCGGGCCTGCGGATGCGCACACCGCGCGTACCCATCGCATGAGCCTGGTGACCCTGGAGGGCGTGCGCTACATCACCGATGTCGGCTTTGGCGGCATGGTGCCCAGCAGCCCGTTGCACCTGGACACCGAGGCGGTGCAGGCCACGGCCCACGAACCCTATCGCCTGACGTTCGACGGGCAGGGCAGCTACACCCTGTGGGCGCTGGTCGCCGAGGAGTGGCGTGGCCTGTATGTGTTCGACCTGCAAGTGCAGGCGGCAATCGACTACGAAATCGGCAACTGGTACGTCTCTACCCACCCGGACTCAGTCTTCCTCGGCCAGTTGAAAGCGGCGCGGTTGGCGCCGGGCAAGCGCTACACCCTGGCCAACGCCAACTATGCGGTGCATTGCCTGGACGGGCCCAGCGAAAAGCGTGTGATCGACACGGCCGATGAGCTGCAAGTGCTGCTCGGTACGACGTTTGGCATTCGCCTGCCGACGCACCCACAACTGCGTGAAACCCTGGAGCGGCTAGTGAAGCCCTGACTGTCCGCACAAGCCCCCTTTGTGGCCCCCAAAACCCTCAACCCAGGACGGCCGGCTGCCTTAGTGTGGAATGCACTTTCCACAGCATAAGAAGAGAGGGTGGCCATGCGTCGCATCACATTACTGTTGGCTGTGCTTGGCCTGCTAACGGCCTGTGACGACACCGCCAAACATCCCTCAGAACGCGCCGCGGCGGCGACAGCCATGCCCGCCGACCCGGCGCTCGCCCAGGTCTACGACACCAGTTGCAAGCTGTGCCACGCCAACCCGGCATCGGGTGCCCCCCTGGCCGGTGATCGTGCGGCCTGGAGCCCACGCGTGGCCCAGGGCTCCGACACGCTGCTGGATCACAGTATCAACGGTTACAACGGCATGCCACCGATGGGGCTGTGCATGCAGTGTTCCGAAGAGCAGTTCCTGGCGCTGATCAGCTTTATGGCCGGTGTTCAACTCCAACAATAAAAAGAGGTGGTGGATGGCGCTTTCACGGCGGCAACTGTTGCAACGCTCAAGCATGGCCGGTGTTTTTCTGGCGCTGGCCGGCAACCCGGTGTTGGCGCAATTGGCGCGTGCGCCGCGGCTGATTCCGTGGCGCAACTGGTCGGGGGCGCAAACGTGCCTGCCGCTGGCCCGCCTGGCCCCCAAAGACCTGGATGAGCTGGTGCAGGTGATTCGCCAGGCGCCGGGCAACATTCGGCCGGTCGGTTCGGCGCACTCGTTCAGCGCCCTGGTGCCGACTGACGGCACGTTGCTCTCCCTGAGCTACTTCAACGGCTTGCTGGAGCATGACCCCGCGACCCTGCAAGCCACGTTTGCGGCCGGCACGCCGATGTCACGCATGGGCCCGGCGCTCAAGGCCGTCGGCCAGGCGCTACCGAACATGGCGGATATCGATTACCAGACCCTGGCCGGTGCCATCTCCACCTCGACCCACGGCACCGGAGTGGGCTTTACCTCGTATTCGGGTTGCGTCACCGGGTTGCAGTTGGTGACGGCTCAAGGCGAGGTGCTGGACTGCGACGCCCAACGCCATCCCGAAGTGTTCAGCGCCGCTCGTGTTTCCTTGGGCGCCCTGGGCGTGACCACCCGAGTCCGCTCGCAGAACCGTGCCCCGTATCGCTTGCGCGAACGCCAGTGGATCGCCAAGACCGAAGAGCTGCTGGAAGACGTCGCCAAGAACACTCGGGAGAACCAGCATTGGGAAATGCTGGTGGTGACCCATTCCGACTACGCGCTGTCCATCGCCCTCAACGAAACCACTGACCCGGAAACTCCGCCGGTCGATCCGGCCGAGGCGGGCGGTAATGAGTTTGTGTCGATCATCGAGAAACTTGACAAGTACGTCAGCGATTTTCCAGACACCCGCCGCACCTTGCTCAACAGCCTGCGGCTGTTTGCCAGTTTCGAGGACCGCGTGGCTGAGTCATTCCAGGTGTACGCCAATGTGCGCACTGTGCGCTTCAACGAAATGGAATACTCGGTGCCCGCCGAGCATGGCCCGGCCTGCCTGCGAGAAATCCTCAAGCTGATCACCGACAAAGACCTGCGTACCTGGTTTCCCATCGAGTACCGCTACGTCAAGGCCGATGACATTCCCTTGAGCATGTTCGAAGGTCGCGACAGTTGTTCGATCTCTGTTCACCAGCATTACACCATGGACCACCACAACTTCTTTGCCGCCGTGGAGCCGATCTTCTGGAAGTACGCTGGTCGGCCGCACTGGGGCAAGTTGCACACCCTCAACGCACGCGCGCTGCAGCCGCTGTACCCGCGCTGGGAAGAATTCAGCCGCGTGCGCCGCGAGCTGGACCCCACGGGGAAATTCCTCAATGCACACCTGTCATCCATCCTGGGGGTGGCCTGATGAAACGCCGACATTTTGTCCTGGGCACCGGTGCCGTATTGGTGGCCGGTGCCTGGCTGCTGCGTCCGAGTGATCGCGGCGGCCCGTATAACGAATATTTCCGCACCCTCAATGAAGAGCTCAAGGCCCATGGACCGATGCGCCCGGTGATGCTGATCGACCTGGACCGCCTGGATCACAATATCGACGTGGTGGCACAGTCGGTGCAACGTGGCGGCAAGCATCTGCGTCTGGTGGAGAAGTCATTGCCGTCGCCCGGGCTGCTGGCCTATATCGCCAAGCGCTCAGGTACGCAGCGCTTGATGTCGTTTCATCAACCCTTTCTGAATCACGATGCCCAGGTGTTCCCCGGGGCGGATATCTTGATGGGCAAGCCGTTGCCGGTGCGATCCGCCGAGCTGTTTTACCAAACTCATAAAGGACCGTTCGAGCCGTCGCGCCAGTTGCAGTGGCTGCTGGATACGCCCGAGCGCTTGCAGCAATACCTGCTGCTGGCCCAAGGGTTGGGTGCGCGGTTGCGGGTGAATATCGAGCTGGATGTGGGGCTGCATCGCGGTGGTGTCGCGGACAATACGGTGTTGGGGCAGATGCTCACGCTGATCAATGCCCACCCGCAGCACCTGGAGTTTGCCGGGTTCATGGGCTACGACCCGTTTGTCGGCATGGGCGTGCCTGGCATCCTCGGCTCGCCCCAGGCGCTGTTTGAGCAGGTGATGCAGCGTTACAACGGTTATGTCGACTTCACCCGCCAGCAGTTTGCCGGGTTATGGCGTGAGGGACTGACCTTGAATACGGCCGGCAGCCCGAGTTATCGCATCCATGAGCAGGAAACGCTGAGCACGGAAGTGTCGGTAGGCACGGCGCTGCTCAAGCCCACCCATTACGATCTGCCGTCCCTGAGTGAGCATGTACCGGCGGCGTTTATCGCAACGCCCGTGCTGAAAAGCACCGGGCCGGTGAATATTCCGGCGCTGGATGGTAAGTCGCGGGTGTTTTCCTGGTGGGATGCGAACCAGCGTGAGACGTTCTTTATTTATGGCGGTAACTGGATGGCGGAGTTTGAGTCGCCCCAGGGGCTGCAAAGCAATGGAGTGTATGGGCGCAGCTCCAATCAGGAGATGGTCAATGGTTCGCCTGCGGTGGGGTTGAACATTGAGGACCAGGTGTTTTTACGACCCACCCAGAGTGAGTTTGTGTTGTTGCAGTTTGGGGATTTGCTGGGGGTGCGGGGTGGCAAAATCGTAGAGACCTGGCCCGTCTACACCTGACGGAATGGTTTCAAGTGTGGGAGGGGGCTTGCTCCCGATGGCGGTGTATCAGTCAGCTCATCAGGTGACTGAACCTCTGTCATCGGGAGCAAGCCCCCTCCCACATTTTGAATGTAGGTTCACAAGGCAAATGGGATCGTGAGCTTGGCCCACAACATATCGCCTTCCGGCCGGTTCTTTACATCAAACTCCTTGGCCCAGCGGATCTCGGCGCTGGCGTATTTGAGGAACGTGAAATACAGCGCCGGGCCAATCGCGAACACTTGGCCACGTACGCCGTCAGTCACGTCCTCGCCAAAAGGGTTCACCACGGTGTGACCGTACTGCTTATCGTCGGTGGTCTGTTTGAGGTAATAACCATTGATGCCCAGGCTCAGGTTGTCGGTCACCTTGTAGCTGGCCGAGTAGTCGAAGTGGAAGATCTGTCCGGAGCGGTAGTCGGTGTCGTGGTTTTCTTCGTTGAAGCTGTAGGTGGTCTTGATCGACAGCTCGGTGCGTGGGTTGGGCATCCAGGTTGCCGAGACCAGCGGTTTGTAGGTGTAGAAGTTGTTGCTGGTGTTGGCCAGGCGCGTAGCGTCGTATTCACCGGTGGGCAGGGTGATTTCCACGGCGGCCGCCAGGGTCAGATTCTTGCCCATGTCCCACAGGATGATCGGTGCCAGGGTGGTGTCGCCCATGCTTTCGCGGGTATCGGACATGCCGAACAGCGACACCTGCTGCTTGAGGTAGGGCTGGGCGATGTAGCCGCCGAGGCGCCCGCCAAACACGCGTACGGGGCTCAGGTAGTCCAGGCGCGGGATGATCGCGTCAGACTTGATGCGTACCTCGGATACCTTGCCACCCAGGGAGCTGATGTCGAGTTTGCGTGCCTGATAGTGGTTGTAATACAGGTTGAAGGCGAACATGTGGTCCGGCAGGTTGTTCACATCCAAGGGCAGGATGTAGAAACCGTCGGTGCCGGGACCGATGTTGTCGACACCGCCTTCGGTGGCCAGGGCCGGTAGGCTGATCAGGCTCAACAGCGCGAGTTGCAGCGGATGAAGTGCACGGGTGGGGTTCATGTCTGGCCTCATTATTATTGTTAGGGCACTGCTACCCATAGAAATAAGCCTTGGGCGTTCGTCAGGGCAGGGTTTTGGCGGCCAGATAAGGGGGCTTTGCCGGACAGCTTTCACTCAGGATGCAGCGATTCTTGCAAGCGCCTATGATTGTCAGAATGTTTCTAAAACAAGAACTGAAGTACTCAGTCGGGAACCTGTAGACCATGCAAAGGAAAGTCGTTGATCCGCAGTTCGAACTGGCGCTGGTGTCGCCGTTCCTGTTGCAAACCCTGGGGCAGGTAGCGGCGCAGAAGGGCGTGGATGCTGACACCCTGTGCCGTGGCTTGGGCTTTACCCTGGTGGATCTGGATGATCCAGCGCAGCGCATATCCTATCGCCAGGCGGTGGCGATGATTCAGCGCGCACTCAAAGCCTTGCCCGATCAGGGCCTGGGCCTGTGGGTGGGCCATCAGAATGTATTGGGCACTTTAGGGCTGCTGGGGCATGTGATTTCCCTGTGCAAGACCCTGCGCGATGCCTTTGCCATTGGCGAGCGGCATCAGCACACCTCCGGCGGTATCGCCACCACCCGCACCCATGAGAACGCCCAGGAAGTCTGGGTGGATGTGGAATGCCTGCTGCCTTACGCCGACGTGCAGGTGTTTGCCGCCGAAGAACTCTTCGCCAGCCTCATGGTGTATGGCCGCGCGTTGGTGGGGGACGGCTTCAAGCCCCAGCGGTTGGAGTTCGTGCACGCAGCGCCGCCTTATGTCGCCGAGTATCAATGTCTGTTTGGGGCCGATGTGCGTTTCGGCTGCCTGCACAATCGCATGGTGCTGGCGCCACACTGGCTGGACATGCGCTTGCCCAACCATCACCCCTTGGCACTGCGACAGGCCCTGGACCTACTGGAGTTGGAGAGCGCCCAGTTGCACCAGAAGATGGACCTGATCCAGGCCGTGGAGCGCGCAATCTCCCGAGACCTGCAAGGCAGCCAGCTGGAGAAGGTCGCCAGTGACCTGAACATGAGCGGTCGCACCCTGCGCCGACGCCTGACCGAACACGGGCTGACCTTCGAGGCGCTACTGGAGCAAGTACGTCGCGCTCGGACCATGGGTTTGCTGGGTAATCCTGGATTGTCTATCGAACGCATCACCGAAGCCGTCGGCTACAGCGACGTGCGCAGTTTTCGGCGGGCGTTCAAGCGTTGGACGGGGGTGAGCCCCAGTGCGTTTCGGGGTGATGGAGGAGGGGTGGCATGAGTTGAAGCCCCGAACCTGCCGGGGCTATTGGTTCAACCCAGTGCAGCGAGTTGCGCCACGGTTTCCGGAAATCGCGCCACCAGACGAATCAAGGTGGCTGCCTGGGCATTCGGCTTGGCCCGGCCTTGTTCCCAGTTTTCCAGGGTACGGGTATTGGTGCGCAGGTACATGGCGAACACCGACCGGGAGAGGTTGAGCTGTTGGCGTACGGCAACCACTTCTTCAGCCGTGAGCGGCGGCAGTTTGTTGAGGTGGACTTTGTGGGTCCGTAGGGTGACTTTGCCTTGGCGCTCGTCGGCCAGGGCGTCGAAGCCTTCGACCAATTCAGAAAATATTTCACGCTTCATGTTGTGTTCTCGCTTTGATTTCCCTGTCCAGCCGCTCACTACAAGAGTCCTTGCGATGCCGCTCGAAGGCCGGCAGTTCGATAAATAGAGCATCCATGTTCTGTACGTAGCCTGCGTAGAGTTTGGTGGCCCACCTGCTGATGGTCAAGTGACCCCGCTGTGGGAGCTTTCCTAATACTCAAACACGATACGGCCGCTTCCAGCGGGTAGATGCCAGATGAGTAGGCAAGTGGAGGAGGGCGTTTCCGCGAGTAGAAGAGGGCGAATGAGGCTATCCCCAGAATGCAAAAACGGCGCCCGAAGGCGCCGTTCTATTGACTGCATCTTGCTAAGCGATCAAACGCCCAGTACCGCGTGCTGCACCAGGGTGAGCAACGGTTGTGGGTACACACCCAGGAAGAACGCGAGCAGAGCGATGGCCAGCAGCATCACGCCGCCTGCCTTCTGTTCCCAATGCAGCTCGGCGTCTACACGGCGCAGGTTTGGCTCGATCAGGTACAGGGTGACCATCACGCGCAGGTAGTAGAACACGCCGATGGCGCTGCCCAGTACCAGAGAGGCAACCAACCACCATTCGTGGGCTTCAACACCGGTAGCGACGATGTAGAACTTGCCGATGAAGCCCGCAGTCAGCGGAATACCGGCCAGGGACAGCATCATCACGGTCAGCACGGCGGTCAGGTACGGACGGCGCCAGAACAGACCGCGGTATTCGTACAGGGCGTCGGCGTCACGGCCTTTGAACGGCGAGGACATCAGGGTGATCACACCGAACGCACCGAGGCTGGTGATCACGTAGGTGACCAGGTACACGCCCATGGCTTCCACGGCCAGGCCTTTGCTCGCCACCAGGGCGATCAGCAGGTAGCCGAAGTGAGCGATGGACGAGTAACCCAGCAGACGCTTGAGGTTGTTCTGGGTCAGGGCCAGCAGGTTACCGAACAGGATCGAAGCGATGGCGATCACGGTCAGCGCGGTGCTCAGCACGCCGGTGTTGGCTGCAGGCGAGATCTGGAACAGACGCACCATCACTGCAAACACAGCCACTTTCGACGCGGTCGCCAGGAACGCAGCCACCGGCGCCGGGGCGCCTTCGTATACGTCCGGAGTCCACAAGTGGAACGGTACCAGGGACAGCTTGAACGCCAGGCCGATCAACATCATGGCCAGGCCCAGTTGGGCGATTGGCGCAGGCATGTTGGTGGTGGCCAGGGCGTGGCCGATACCGGTGAAGCTCAGGCTACCGGCTTCGGCGTAGAGCAGGGCCATACCGAACAACAGGAACGCGGAACCGGCGGCCGACAGCACCATGTACTTGATGCCGGCTTCCAGGGAGCGCTTGTTGAAGAAGGCGTAGGCCACCAGGCCGTAGGTTGGGATCGACAGCAGTTCCAGGCCGATGAACAGGCCCGCCAGGTGCTGCGCGCTGACCAGCACGATGCCACCGGCCGCAGCCAGCAGGATCAGCAGGTACAGCTCTTCCTTGTTGCCTGGGTAACCAGTGCCGCCTTCACCCATATAGGCGTGGGCGAGGGTCACGCACGCCAGGGTCGCGACCAGGATCAACGCGATATACAGCAGCGCGAAGTCATCGACCATCATCAACGGCGTAACCGCCAGTGGCGCGACCTTGAGGGCCGGGATGATCGACAGCAGGGCCAGGTTCAGACCGGCACAGGACAGCAGGAACGTTTGCGAGTGATTGCGGCGCCAGGCGATTGCCAGCATCACCACCACGATGGTGAGGCTGGTAATCAGCAGCGGCGCAAGCGCGATAAAGTGTTGGATCGTGAATTCCATAGCGCTCTTACCGGGCCGAAGCGAGTTGAGAGAAGGCGGTGCCGAACCACTGCTGCACGCCATGCATCGTTGCGGCAGAAGTGTCCAGGAACGGTTGCGGGTACACGCCGATGTAGATCAGCAATACCGCAAGGCCGAGCACCATGATCAGTTCGCGAGCATCCATCCCTTGCAGGACGGTGTCGGACTTGGCCGGGCCGAAGTAGGCACGGTGGATCAAGATCAGCGAGTACACCGAACCAAACACCAGGCCGGAAGTCGCAATGGCACTGATCCACGGCGTCTGCACAAACGAGCCCATCAGGATCAGGAACTCGCCGATGAAGTTACCGGTGCCCGGCAAGCCCAGGGACGCGGCGGCGAAGAACAGGCTGATCGCCGGCAGGTAGGCGATGCGCGACCACACGCCACCCATTTCACGCATGTCACGGGTGTGCAGGCGCTCGTACAGCTGGCCACTCAGGATAAAGAGGGCAGCGGCCGAAACACCGTGGGCCAACATCTGGATCACTGCGCCTTGCAATGCCAGCTGGCTGCCGGAGTAGATGCCGATCAGTACGAAGCCCATGTGGGAAACGGACGAGAAGGCGATCAGACGCTTGATGTCGGTTTGCGCGAATGCCAGGAACGCACCGTAGAAGATCCCGATCAGACCCAGGGTCATGGCGATCGGCGCGAACTCGGCCGAGGCATTCGGGAACAGCGGCAGGGCGAAGCGCAGCAGACCATAAGCAGCGGTCTTCAACAGGATACCGGCCAGGTCCACGGAACCTGCGGTCGGCGCCTGGGCGTGAGCGTCAGGCAGCCAGGAGTGGAACGGCACCACCGGCAGCTTCACCGCGAACGCGATGAAGAAGCCCAGCATCAGGATGTACTCGGTGGTCAGGGACATCTTGGTCTTCAACAGGTCGGCGTAGTTGAAGGTAATCACGCCAGTGTTGTTGAAGTTGACCAGTACCAGGCCCAGGATCGCCACCAACATGATCAGGCCGGAAGCCTGGGTGAAGATGAAGAACTTGGTCGCCGCGTAGATCCGGGTTTTCTTGCCGTCCGAAGAACTGTGACCCCAGAGCGCGATGAGGAAGTACATCGGCACCAGCATCATTTCCCAGAAGAAGAAGAACATGAACAGGTCGAGGGCGAGGAACACGCCGACGACGCCGCCCAGGATCCACATCAGGTTCAGGTGGAAGAAGCCCACGTGACGCTGGATCTCTTTCCAGGAGCAGAGTACCGAGAGGATACCCAGCAGGCCGGTCAGCAGGATCATCAACAGCGACAGGCCGTCGAGGGCCAGGTGCACGTTGATGCCGAAGCGCTGGATCCACACGTGCTTGAATTCAAGCGCGAAGGTGGGGTCGACACCCGGTGCCGGAGCGAATGAGTAGTCACCGTGGGCCCACAGCCAGAGGCCGAGTGCGAGTTCCAGGGACATGGTCAGCAACGCAATCCAGCGGGGGAGGGTGGCGCCGAAGCGTTCACCCATCCAGCAGAGCAGGCCGCCGATAAAGGGGATCAGGATTAGCCAGGGCAGAATCATGACAGGCTCGTTTCCTTTCGCAAGTTCGCAAAGTTGGCAATGTTCGCAAGGTTCATAGACATGGTCAGACCGCTACCACGACGATGGCGCCGATCACCAGCACGGCACCGGCCGCCATGGAGGCTGCATACCAGCGCAATTGGCCAGTCTCGCTGCGGCTCAGGGCGGTGTGACCGGCCTTGGCGGCACGCGGGATCAAACCGATGGTCTGGTCGAGCGGGTCTTTGCGCAGTACATGGCTGATGGCCAGGTAAGGCTTGACGAACAGTTTGTCGTAGATCCAGTCGAAGCCCCAGGCGGCGAACCACCAGGCCGAAAGGAAGCGGCCGATGCCACTGTTGGCAACGGCGGTCACGAAGCGACGCTTGCCGAGGAACAGCAGGGCTGCCAGCAGGATACCGGCGATGGCAATGGCACCCGAGACGATTTCCAGACTGTGCTGGGCTTCGCCACCGGCATGGCCGACGCTTTGTGGCAGTACACCGTGCAGTGGCGGCGTGATCATGGCGCCGACGAAGGTCGACAACACGATCAATACCGACAACGGCAGCCAGTGCGAGATGCCGTGGCCTGCGTGTGCTTCGGTCTTGGCTTCACCGTGGAAGGTGATGAAGATCAGGCGGAAGGTGTACAGCGACGTCATGAACGCGCCTACCAGGCCTGCATAGAGCAGGTTCTGGTTACCGCTGGCAAAGGCTTCCCAGAGGATTTCGTCTTTGGAGTAGAAACCGGCAGTGACCAGCGGCAGGGCGGCCAGGGCGGCACCACCGACGATGAAGCTGGCGTAGGCCAGTGGCAGTTTCTTCCACAGGCCGCCCATCTTGAAGATGTTCTGCTCGTGGTGGCAGGCAACGATCACCGCACCGGAAGCAAGGAACAGCAGGGCCTTGAAGAAGGCGTGGGTCATCAGGTGGAAGATCGCCGCGTCCCAGGCGCCAACGCCCAGGGCCAGGAACATGTAGCCGATCTGGCTCATGGTCGAGTAGGCGAGGATACGCTTGATGTCGGTCTGCACCAGCGCGGCGAAGCCGGCCAGTACCAGGGTCACGCCGCCAACGATGCCTACCAGGTGCAGGATGTCCGGCGCCAGGGTGAACAGACCGTGGGTACGGGCGATCAGGTAGACACCGGCGGTTACCATGGTTGCGGCGTGGATCAGTGCCGATACCGGAGTAGGACCGGCCATCGCATCCGCCAGCCAGGTCTGCAGTGGCAGTTGTGCGGATTTACCGACAGCACCGCCCAGCAGCATCAGGGTCGCCAGGGTGATCCAGAAGTCGCCGACCTGGAATTTCTGCGGTGCCAGCACCAGCAGTTCCTGGATGTTCAGCGTGCCCACTTGTTGGAACAGGATGAACAGGCCGATGGCCATGAACACGTCACCGATCCGGGTCACGATGAAGGCCTTGAGTGCCGCGTTACCGTTGTTGCGGTTGCTGTAGTAGAAACCGATCAACAGGTACGAGCACAGGCCCACGCCTTCCCAGCCGAAGTACAGGAACAACAGGTTATCGCCGAGTACCAGGAACAGCATGCTGGCGATGAACAGGTTGGTGTACGAGAAGAAGCGCGAGTAACCGGCTTCACCGCGCATGTACCAGGACGCGAACAGGTGGATCAGGAAGCCCACACCCACCACCACGCCGAGCATGGTGATCGACAGGCCGTCGATGTAGATAGCGAAGTTGGGCTTGAAGCCCTCCACCGACATCCACTGCCACAGCACCAGGGTGTAATGGCCACCTTCCGGCGGCGCCACATTGAATTGCCAGATGACGTAGGCGGCAACGATCGCCGACAGGCCAATGGAACCCACGCCCACCAGGGCCGAGAGGTTTTCCGACCAGCGTCCACGGGAGAACGACAGCAGCAGGAAACCGATCAGGGGAAATACGAAAGTCAGAAAGATCATGTTCATCCGCGCATCTCACTGGCAGCGTCGATATCAAGCGTGTGGAAGCGACGATACAGTTGCAGCAGGATCGCCAGGCCGATACTGGCCTCGGCGGCTGCCAGGCTGATCACCAGGATGAACATGACTTGTCCATCCGGCTGGCCCCAACGTGCACCCGCGACGATGAAGGCCAGTGCTGCGGCGTTCATCATGATTTCCAGGCTCATCAACACGAACAGAATGTTACGGCGGACCATCAGGCCGACCAGGCCAAGGCAGAACAGGATGCCGGCGACCGCCAGACCATGCTCCAAAGGGATAGCAGGCATCGTCATTGCTCCTTGGCTTCGTTGCGGCCCAAGTGGAAGGCGGTGACGGCTGCAGCGAGCAGCAGCATCGACGCCAGTTCGACCACCAGCAGGTACGGGCCGAACAGGCTGATGCCCACGGCTTTCGCGTCTACGGTGGTGTGGCCGATGGCCTGGCCGCTCTGGTGAGCGAACAGCACATACAGCAGTTCACCCAGCAGCAGCGCTGCCAGCACAACCGGGCCTAGCCAGATGCCGGGTTTGAGCCAGACGCGTTCCTGGGCGACCGAAGCCGGCCCCAGGTTGAGCATCATCACCACAAACACGAACAGCACCATGATGGCGCCGGCGTAGGCGATCACTTCCAGCACACCGGCGAACGGTGCGCCGAGGCTGAAGAAGGTCATGGCCACGGCGATCAACGAAATGATCAGGTAGAGCAGGGCGTGCACAGGATTGGTGTTGGTGATCACGCGAAGCGTGGACACCACTGCAATACCGGACGCGAAATAGAAAGCGAATTCCATCTTTCTTCCTTAAGGCAGCAAGCTCTTCACGTTGATCGGCTCGGCTTCGTTTTGTGCGGCACCTTTCGGCTTACCGGCAACGGCCATACCTGCAACACGATAGAAGTTGTAATCAGGGTTTTTACCGGGACCAGAGATCAGCAGATCTTCTTTCTCGTACACCAGGTCCTGACGTTTGAACTCGGCCATCTCGAAATCCGGCGTGAGCTGGATTGCGGTGGTCGGGCAAGCTTCCTCGCAGAGGCCGCAGAAAATGCAGCGCGAGAAGTTGATGCGGAAGAAGTCCGGGTACCAGCGACCATCTTCGGTTTCAGCTTTCTGCAGGGAGATGCAACCCACCGGGCACGCCACGGCGCACAGGTTGCAGGCTACGCAACGCTCTTCGCCATCGGGGTCGCGGGTCAGTACGATACGGCCGCGATAGCGCGGCGGCAGGTACACCGCTTCTTCCGGGTATTGCAGGGTGTCGCGCTTGCGAAAGCCATGGCCGAAAACCATCACCAGGCTTCGCAACTGGGTACCGGTACCCTTAACGATGTCGCCAATATATTTGAACATGGGTCAAATCCTCACTGAACCGCGCCGGCTGGCGTGTTCAACAACACAACGGCAGCCGTCACCAGCAAATTGATCAGGGTCAGCGGCAGGCAGAAGCGCCAGCTGAAATCCATCACCTGGTCGTATCGTGGACGCGGAATGGAAGCGCGCAGCAGGATAAACAACATGATGAAGAACGCGGTCTTCAGGAAGAACCAGAAGAACGCCAACTGCGGCAAGATGCCGAACGGACCGTGCCAGCCGCCGAAGAACAGCGTGACCAGCAGGGCCGAGATCAAGATGATGCCGATGTACTCACCGACGAAGAACATGCCCCATTTCATGCCGGCGTATTCAATGTGGTAGCCGTCGGCCAGTTCCTGTTCCGCTTCCGGCTGGTCGAACGGGTGACGGTGAGTCACGGCGACACCAGCGATGAAGAACGTACAGAAGCCGAAGAACTGCGGAATGATGAACCACAGGTTTTGCGCCTGGTACTCGACGATGTCGCGCATGTTGAACGAGCCGACCTGCACCACGATGCCCATCAGCGCGAGGCCCATGAACACTTCGTAGGACACGGTCTGGGCCGAGGCCCGCAAGCTGCCCAGCAGGGCAAACTTGTTGTTACTCGACCAGCCGGCGAACAGCACCGCGTAGACCGACAAGCCGGCCATGGCGAAGAAGAACAGCAGGCCGATGTTCAGGTCCGCCACGCCCCAGGTCGGGGTGATCGGGATGATCGCGAAGGCGATCAGCAAGGCGCTCATGGCCACGACCGGTGCCAGGGTGAAGATCACCTTGTCGGCAAACGGCGGGGTCCAGTCTTCCTTGAAGAACATTTTCAGCATGTCGGCCGCGATCTGGAACATACCGAACGGGCCAACGCGGTTCGGACCATAACGGTCCTGCCACCAGCCCAGCAGGCGACGTTCGACGAAGCTGAGCAGGGCGCCCGCGACGACCACGGCCAACAGGATCACGACAGCCTTGAGGACCGCAATGATCACGTCGATCACTTCAGGGGTGAACCAGGTCATTGCGCTGCCTCCTGCAGACCGTCAACGGTTTTGCCAAAGATGGCCGCTGGAATACCGGCGAAACCTTTCGGCAGTGCTACCAGGCCAGCGCCCAACTCTTCGTTGATGCGCAGCGGCAGACGCAGGGTCTGGCCGGCCACGTTCAGGCTGAGCAGGGCACCGTCGTTGACGCCCAGACGGTCGGCTTCGGACTTGGCCACGGATACGTAGGCAGCCGGGATGCGTTCTTGAACCGGCGCGGCTTTCGAAGAGTTCTCTTCGCTGCCGAACAGGTGGAAGAACGGCACAACCTGCCAGGTGCCCTGGGCCGGGTTGAACGGACGCGGTACGGCGGCGAACCAGTTCAGCGAGTCGCCGGTGCTTTCGATCAGGCGGGTGCCCGGGTCGCCAGCACGGATGTGACCACCGACTTCGTCCTGGAACTTGTTCCAGGCTTGTGGCGAGTTCCAGCCTGGGGACCAGGCGAAAGGCACCTGCTGACGTGGCTCGACCGAACCCGAGTAACCTTCCATGGAGAAGGCGAACGCGGTGTCGGTGTCTTGCGGTGTGCGCGGTTCGTGCACGCTGATGTTGGCGCGCATGGCGGTACGACCGGAGTAACGCAGCGGTTCACGGGCCAGTTTCATACCCTTGATGCGGAATGCGGCGGACGGTGCAGCGTCGACGATACGTGCCAGTTGCGGCGCGCTTGCGGCGGCAGCGGCGGTCACGTGGTCGAGCTGGGTCCAGTCGATCGGCTGGTTCAGCAAGGTAGCGCGCAGGGCATGCAGCCAGCGCCAGCCTTCGTGTACCAGGATGCTGGCGTCCATGTACTTCGGATCGAACACCTGGAAAAAGCGCTGGGCGCGGCCTTCCTGGCTGACCAGGGTACCGTCGCCTTCGGCGAAGGTGGCGGCTGGCAGCACCAGGTCGGCACGTTCGCTGGTGGCGGTCTTCTGGTGATCGGCAACGATCAGCACCTTGGTGGCGTTGAGCGCGGCGTCAACCTTGGCGGTATCGGTGCGGGTGTACAGGTCGTTTTCCAGCACCACGATGGCGTCGGCACGGCCGTCAGTCACCGCTTGCAGGGCTGCGTCCACGGACTCGCCACCGAGCATAGCCAGGCCAAGGCTGTTGGCTTCCGGTACGACCAGGCTGATGGAGCCGTTCTTGTCGCGCAGCTTCAAGGCCTTGGCGATGTTGGCAGCGGCTTCGATCAGCGCCTTGGAACCCAGGGAGGTGCCGGCAATGATCAGAGGGCGCTTGGCTGCCAGCAGGGCGTCGGCGATACGCTGGGCCAGTTCAACGGCTTCAGTGTCCAGGCCTTCGACGGCAGGGGCACTGGCGTCGAGGGCGTGGGCCACGGCGAAACCGATACGGGCCAGGTCATCCGGCGCTGCGTGTACGCATTCTTCGGCGATGTCGTCGAGCTTGGTTTCAGCCAGGCTGGCGATAAACAGCGGGTTCAGCGCGTGTTGGCCGATGTTTTTCACCGCGGCGTCGAGCCAAGGCTGCACGCGCATGGCGTCGGCCATGTCTTCGGCCTTGCCTTTTACCGACTGGCGCAGGGACAGGGCGATACGCGCGGCGGTTTGAGTCAGGTCTTCACCGAGGACGAAGATCGCGTCGTGGTCTTCGATGTCGCGCATGTTTGGCACTGGCAGCGGGCTGTCGTTCAGCACTTGCAGGACCAGGCGGATGCGCTCCAGCTCACCGGCCTCGATGCCGCTGTAGAAGTGCTCGGCACCGACCAGTTCGCGCAACGCGTAATTGCTTTCGAGGCTGGCGCGCGGCGAACCGATACCGACGATGTTGCGGCCGCGCAGCAGGTCGGCGGCTTTATCCAGCGCGTCGTCCAGGCTCAGCTTGCCGCCGTTGGCCAGCAACGGCTGGCGCGGACGGTCTTCGCGGTTGACGTAGCCATAGCCGAAACGGCCACGGTCGCACAGGAAGTACTGGTTGACCGATCCGTTGAAGCGGTTTTCGATGCGACGCAGTTCGCCGTAGCGCTCGCCCGGAGAGATGTTGCAACCGCTGGAGCAGCCATGGCAGATGCTCGGCGAGAATTGCATGTCCCACTTACGGTTGTAGCGCTCGGAGTGAGTCTTGTCGGTGAACACACCGGTCGGGCAGACCTCGGTGAGGTTGCCGGAGAACTCGCTTTCCAGCACGCCGTCTTCGACACGACCGAAGTACACGTTGTCGTGGGCGCCGAACACGCCGAGGTCGGTGCCGCCGGCGTAGTCCTTATAGAAACGCACGCAACGGTAGCAGGCGATGCAGCGGTTCATTTCGTGGGAAATGAACGGGCCGAGGTCCTGGTTCTGGTGGGTACGCTTGGTGAAGCGATAACGGCGCTCGTTATGGCCGGTCATCACTGTCATGTCTTGCAGGTGGCAGTGACCGCCTTCCTCACAGACTGGGCAGTCGTGGGGGTGGTTGGTCATCAGCCATTCGACGACACTGGCGCGGAACGCCTTGGATTCTTCATCGTCGATGGAGATCCAGGTGTTGTCGGTGGCTGGGGTCATGCACGACATGACGATACGACCACGGGTGTCGTTCTCGTCAGTGTATTGCTTGACCGCGCACTGGCGACAGGCACCGACGCTACCGAGTGCGGGGTGCCAGCAGAAATACGGGATATCGAGACCGAGTGACAGACACGCCTGTAACAGGTTGTCCGCCCCATCGACTTCGAGCGCTTTGCCGTCTACGTGGATAGTGGCCATGGTTCAAAGTTCTTCGTTGGCCCGTTGTCAGCGGGCGTGGCTAATGGAATCTTGTTATTCATGGGCCTCAACACAGCCTTTACGGCGTCAGCCCATGAGAAAGCGAAGGGCACGGACCCTTCGCTTTTTAAAGCGTTACGCGCCGACTACGATCGGCCTTGCCAGAGGCGGGACGGCGGCGCTGGTAGGCGCGATGCCGGCTTCGAACTCCGAGCGGAAGTATTTGATGGCGCTGCCCAATGGCTCCACGGCGCCCGGTGCGTGAGCACAGAAGGTCTTGCCTGGGCCGAGGAAACCGACCAGACCCAGCAGGGTCTCGATGTCACCGGGTTGGCCTTCACCTTTCTCGATGGCCATCAAGAGCTTAACGCTCCATGGCAGGCCATCACGGCATGGGGTGCAGAAACCGCAGGATTCACGGGCAAAGAACTGCTCCATGTTGCGCAGCAGCGAGACCATGTTCACGGTGTTGTCCACCGCCATCGCCAGGCCCGTACCCATCCGGGTGCCGACCTTGCCGATGCCGCCGGCGTACATTTGTGCGTCGAGGTGCTCAGGCAACAGGAAACCGGTGCCGGCGCCGCCTGGCTGCCAGGCTTTCAAGGTGTAGCCGTCGCGCATGCCACCGGCGTAGTCCTCGAACAGCTCACGTGCGGTCACGCCAAACGGCAGCTCCCACAGACCAGGGTTCTTGACCTTGCCGGAGAAGCCCATGAGCTTGGTGCCCATGTCTTCGCTGCCTTCGCGGGCCAACGATTTGTACCAGTCCACGCCGTCGGCGATGATCGCCGGCACGTTGCACAGGGTCTCGACGTTGTTCACGCAGGTTGGCTTGCCCCACACGCCAACGGCGGCAGGGAAGGGCGGCTTGGAGCGCGGGTTGGCGCGACGGCCTTCGAGGGAGTTGATCAGTGCGGTTTCTTCACCGCAGATGTAACGCCCGGCGCCGGTGTGCACGAACAGTTCGAAGTCAAAACCCGAACCGAGGATGTTCTTGCCCAGCAGGCCCGCGGCCTTGGCTTCTTCCACGGCACGGTTGAGGTGCTTGGCAGCGGTGGTGTACTCGCCACGCAGGAAGATGTAGCCGCGGTAGGTTTTCAACGCACGGGCGCTGATCAGCATGCCTTCGATCAGCAGATGGGGCAGTTGCTCCATCAGCATGCGGTCTTTCCAGGTGTTCGGCTCCATTTCATCCGCGTTGCACAGCAGGTAGCGGATGTTGATGGATTCGTCCTTGGGCATCAGGCCCCACTTCACGCCAGTGGGGAAGCCTGCACCGCCGCGACCTTTGAGGCCGGCGTCTTTCACGGTCTGGACGATATCGTCCTGGGCCATGTCGGCGAACGCTTTGCGCGCAGCGGCGTAACCGTTCTTGGCCTGGTATTCGTCGAGCCATACCGGCTCGGCATCGTCACGCAGGCGCCAGGTCAGCGGGTGGGTTTCAGGCGAACGCTTGATCAGGTTGGCCGGGCCGAAAGATGTAAGGGTCATGGGTAGCCCTCAAGCAATTGGGTCACGCCAGCAGGCTGCACGTCACCGAATGTGTCGTCGTCGATCATCAACGCCGGCGCCTTGTCGCAGTTGCCCAGGCAGCACACCGGCAGCAGCGTGAAGCGGCCGTCCGGGGTGGTTTGGCCGAGGCCGATGCCCAGTTTGGTCTGGATCGCATCAACCACCGACTCGTGGCCGCCGATGTAGCAGACCATGCTGTCGCACACGCGAATGATGTGGCGGCCCACTGGCTGACGGAAGATCTGGCTGTAGAACGTGGCCACGCCTTCAACGTCGCTGGCAGGGATGCCAAGGATCTCGCCGATGGCGTAGAGCGCGCCGTCTGGCACCCAGCCACGTTCCTTCTGGACGATCTTCAAGGCTTCGATCGACGCCGCGCGCGGATCTTCGTAGTGATGCAGCTCGTGCTCGATGGCCGAGCGCTCGGTTTCACTCAGGGTGAAACGGTCTGTCTGGATAAGCGTGCTGTTCATGCTTAGCGGTCCACGTCGGCCATAACGAAATCGATACTACCCAGGTACGCAATCAAGTCCGCGACCATCTCGCCTTTGATCACCGAAGGGATCTGCTGCAAGTGGGCAAAGCTTGGAGTACGAATCCGGGTGCGGTAGCTCATGGTGCCGCCATCGCTCGTCAGGTAATAACTGTTGATACCCTTGGTCGCTTCGATCATCTGGAAGGATTCGTTGGCCGGCATGACCGGGCCCCACGAAACTTGCAGGAAGTGCGTGATCAGGGTTTCGATGTGCTGCAGCGTGCGCTCTTTCGGCGGCGGCGTGGTCAGCGGGTGATCCGCCTTGTACGGGCCGGCCGGCATGTTGCGCATGCACTGCTCGATGATCTTCAGGCTCTGGCGCATTTCTTCGACGCGCACGATGCAACGGTCGTAGGCATCGCCGTTGGCGGCCAGCGGCACTTCGAATTCGAAGTTCTCGTAGCCGGAGTACGGGCGCGCTTTACGCAGGTCGAAATCGCAGCCGGTCGAACGCAGGCCAGCACCGGTGACGCCCCATTCCAGGGCCTCTTTGGTGTTGTACTGGGCGACGCCGATGGTACGGCCCTTGAGGATGCTGTTGTCCAGCGCAGCCTTTTGGTACTCGTCCAGACGCTTGGGCATCCACTCGACGAATTCCTTGACCAGGCGCTCCCAGCCGTTCGGCAGGTCGTGAGCCACGCCGCCGATGCGGTACCAAGCCGGGTGCAGGCGGAAACCGGTGATGGCTTCGATGACCTTGTAGGCGCGCTGACGGTCGGTGAAGGTGAAGAACACCGGGGTCATGGCGCCGACGTCCTGGATGTAGGTACCCAGGAACAGCAGGTGGCTGGTGATCCGGAAGAACTCGGCCATCATGATGCGGATGGTGTCGACGCGGTCTGGCACCTTGATGCCGGCCAGCTTCTCGACCGAGAGCACATACGGCAGGTTGTTCATCACTCCGCCGAGGTAGTCGATACGGTCGGTGTACGGGATGAAGCTGTGCCACGACTGGCGCTCGGCCATCTTCTCGGCACCACGGTGGTGGTAGCCGATGTCCGGCACGCAGTCGACGATTTCTTCGCCGTCCAGTTGCAGGATGATACGGAAGGCACCGTGGGCCGAAGGGTGGTTCGGGCCGAGGTTGAGGAACATGTAGTCCTCGTTGGTGCCGGAGCGTTTCATGCCCCAGTCTTCCGGGCGGAAGCGCGCGGCTTCTTCTTCAAGCTGCTGCTTGGCCAGGTTGAGGCTGAACGGATCGAATTCGGTGGCGCGGGCAGGGAAGTCCTTGCGCAGCGGGTGACCTTCCCAGGTTGGCGGCATCATGATGCGCGTCAGGTGCGGGTGGCCCGGGAAGTCGATACCGAACATGTCCCACACTTCACGCTCGTACCAGCTGGCGTTCGGCCAGATACCGGTCACGGTCGGGATGCTCAGGTCGCTTTCGTTTAGTGCGACCTTGATCATCACATCGCTGTTACGTTCCAGCGACATCAGGTGGTAGAACACGGTGAAATCGGCACCGCTCGGCAGGCCCTGGCGCTTGGTGCGCAGACGCTCGTCCACGCCATGCAGGTCATAGAGCATGACGTACGGCTTGGGCAGGTTGCGCAGGAAGGTCAGGACTTCGACGAGCTTGGCACGCGCCACCCACAGCACCGGCATACCGGTGCGTGTGGCCTGGGCGGTGAAGGCGTCAGGGCCAAAACGGTTATTGAGTTCGACGACCACATCCTGGTCGTCTGCCTTATAAGGCGGGATGTACAGAGCACTGCCTGTAGTCATGGTTTTTTTATCGCTTTCGGTCAACGTAAAGAATGAAGCCAGGTGTTCGTTCTATTAAAAGAAGCGGGCTGGATCAGACTTCGTCAGGGCTGCGCAGGTTGGTGACTGCGATTCGCTGTTCGCGGCGCTCTTCCTTTTGCGAAGGCATCTCGGCGCGATACACGCCTTGATCGCCAACGACCCAGGACAGCGGGCGACGCTCCTTGCCAATCGATTCCTGCAACAGCATCAAGCCTTGCAAGAACGCTTCAGGGCGAGGCGGGCAGCCAGGCACGTAGACGTCCACGGGCAGGAACTTGTCCACCCCTTGAACGACGGAGTAGATGTCGTACATGCCACCGGAGTTGGCGCACGAACCCATGGAGATAACCCACTTCGGCTCGAGCATTTGCTCGTAGAGACGCTGAATGATCGGCGCCATCTTGATGAAGCAGGTACCGGCGATAACCATGAAATCCGCCTGGCGCGGCGATGCCCGGATCACTTCGGCGCCAAAGCGCGCGATGTCGTGGGGCGCCGTGAAGGCGGTGGTCATTTCCACGTAGCAGCACGAAAGACCGAAGTTGTACGGCCACAGGGAGTTTTTACGCCCCCAGTTGACCGCGCCGCTCAGCACGTCTTCCAGCTTGCCCATGTAGATGTTTTTGTGGACTTGGTCTTCTAACGGGTCGGAAACGGTTTCCCGTTCGCCGATGGGGTACTGCTCGTTAGGAGCATCCGGGTCGATCCTGGTGAGATTGTATTGCATCGCCAAAGCCTCATTGTTTCAGCTTCGCTTGCCGCTTACGACGAGCTTCCGGAGCCCAGTCAAGGGCGCCCACTCGGAATAGGTAGACAAGGCCTGCCAACAGAATTGCTATGAAAACGAGGGCTTCGACGAATCCGGTCCAGCCGCTTTCGCGGACGGACACAGACCAGGCAAAGAGAAAGAGGGCTTCGATATCGAAGATCACGAACAGCATCGCGACCAGATAGAATTTGGCTGAGAGCCGCAAACGGGCGCCACCTGTAGGCAGCATGCCGGATTCGAACGGTTCATTTTTGCTACGGCCCCAGGCTTTTGACCCGAGGAGGCTGGAAACACCGAGCATGAAGGCGCAGAGGCCGACAACACCGAGGAGGAAAATGGCAAAGCCCCAGTTGTGGGCCATGAGTCCTGTCGCTTCGGTCATGCTGGAAATCCTTAACAGAGAGCAAAGGTCTCTGAGCTCGAAAAAGTAACGATGCAGTGACGATATGTCGCACTGCAATCAATCGCGGTGATTTTATGGCTAAACACCGGGCAAGTAAAATTCCTGGGGCGAAATTATTCGATGGAATAAGGACATAGTGCACCTACGTGGGGCTGTAACCCTTGCGGGGCGGGCATTAGCGAGCTTTTCACCAATTATGTTTTGTTTAATCCGTAACGAAGTTTTCATGCTCTAAATGATAATGAATATTGTTTGCGCGGGTTTTAAGCGGGTGTGTGTGGTGTGACGAGGAAAGTTGCCGTTACTTGCAAGATTACCGCTTAGTTGCCAGCGCGGATCTTTTAACCGATTTGGTTCGTGCAAATACCGCTCTGGATCAATGTTTTGCACAAAATCCTGTGGTGCGCTGCATTCTCTGTGGGAGCCGGGCTTGCCCGCGATGGCAGTGTGTCAGCAAACGAAGGGGGTGACTGGTGCGCCGCCATCGCAGGCAAGCCAGCTCCCACATTTTGATCTGCGCATTTATCTGCGCAAAAAAAAACGCCCCGAACCAGTCGGGGCGTCAGATCATTCGGCACTGCGGTTAGGTCTTCCTTGGGGCCGCAGTGGCCGTGCGCTCGATACGGCTTAGTGGAACTGTTCTTCTTCAGTCGAACCGGTCAGCGCGGTAACAGACGAAGTGCCGCCCTGGATCACGGTGGTCATGTCGTCGAAGTAGCCGGTGCCCACTTCCTGCTGGTGCGCCACGAAGGTGTAACCCTTGGCGGCGTCAGCGAATTCCTGCTCCTGCAGCTTCACATAGGCGGTCATGTCGTTGCGGGCGTAGTCGTGCGCCAGGTTGAACATGCTGTGCCACATGTTGTGGATGCCAGCCAGGGTGATGAACTGGTGCTTGTAGCCCATGGCGGACAGTTCGCGCTGGAACTTGGCGATGGTCGCGTCGTCCAGGTTCTTCTTCCAGTTGAAGGAAGGCGAGCAGTTGTAGGACAGCAGTTGGTCCGGGTATTCCTTCTTGATCGCTTCGGCAAAGCGACGGGCTTCTTCCAGGTCCGGTTTGGCGGTTTCGCACCAGATCAGGTCGGCGTACGGCGCGTAGGCCAGGCCACGGGCAATCGCTTGGTCCAGGCCGGCGCGTACCTTGTAGAAACCTTCCTGGGTGCGCTCGCCGGTCACGAATGGCTGGTCGTACGGGTCGCAGTCCGAAGTCAGCAGGTCAGCCGCGTTGGCATCGGTACGCGCCAGGATGATGGTCGGCGTGCCGGCTACGTCAGCGGCCAGGCGGGCGGCGGTCAGCTTCTGTACGGCTTCCTGGGTTGGAACCAG
Source organism: Pseudomonas sp. GW821-FHT03A09 (assembly GCF_059421065.1). Taxonomy (NCBI): domain Bacteria; kingdom Pseudomonadati; phylum Pseudomonadota; class Gammaproteobacteria; order Pseudomonadales; family Pseudomonadaceae; genus Pseudomonas; species Pseudomonas sp. GW821-FHT03A09. The sequence continues at coordinate 345,097 of NZ_JBWKUX010000003.1, forward strand.
TACCTTGCCGCCCATGTGGCCGCATTTTTTCACGGAGGCCAGTTGGTCTTCGAAGTGCACACCGGCAGCGCCAGCCTCGATCATGCTCTTCATCAGCTCGTAGGCGTTCAGCACGCCGCCGAAACCGGCCTCGGCGTCAGCCACGATCGGTGCGAAGTAGTCGATGTAGCCTTCGTCGCCTGGGTTCTTGCCGGCTTTCCACTGGATCTGGTCGGCACGACGGAACGAGTTGTTGATGCGCTTGACCACGGTTGGAACCGAATCCACTGGGTACAGCGACTGGTCGGGGTACATGGATTCAGCGGAGTTGTTGTCCGCTGCCACTTGCCAGCCGGACAGGTAGATCGCCTGGATGCCGGCTTTTACCTGTTGGACTGCCTGGCCGCCAGTGAGGGCGCCCATGCAGTTGACGAAATCTTTGTCGGGACGGAAGGAAGGCTTGGCACCTTGGGTGACCAGCTTCCACAGCTTCTCGGCGCCGAGTTTTGCAAAGGTGTGCTCAGGTTGAACCGAGCCACGCAGGCGGACGACGTCAGCAGCGGAATAAGCGCGGGTCACGCCTTTCCAGCGTGGGTTTTCAGCCCAGTCTTTTTCAAGGGCTGCAATTTGCTGTTCGCGTGTCAGTGCCATGGGGAAAAACCTCGTCGCATAGGTCTAGGTGGAAAATTCCATTTGCCAGCCACGTAGTAAGTGCGTGGTTTTGGCTGCTCGCTGACCAGAAGCTTAGGTGGTCAAGCCGGGTTTGGCGGGGGAGGCGACGGGATGAACGAGTGGCGAGAGGGGGAGTTGAGCAGGTAAGGGCAAACTGCGAACGGTCTTCGGGCGTCGTGGGCCTTGGTACGATCCATCAGTGTGTAGCCGGGTTACCTGGGTAGCTTCCGTCCCTCGGGACAACTTCGTTCCAGTCGCAACCTCGTCAAACACACCTTGTGGGCGGTACAGACACGAATCGGCTCAGGTGGGTAGCTTAGAGCGACGATCCGAAGGCCCTTGCCAGGGCCCCTGATTAGCGGGAGCGAGGCCATCATGCCCAGGCTTTTTTCGATCGTCAAATGTTTTGTAGTGCTTTTTTGCAGGCACTACATCTTTGGTCTAATACGACTCATCAGTCAGTTTTCGGTGCTTCAGTTCAGGGTGTCGACCTTGACCCGCAAAGTCAGGTCATCGCGGCCCTGAGTAGAGTACGTGCGGGTTGTAGAGGATTTGTCAGCTTGGGTCTCACGGTTGATGCCGGCCAGGCTGATCCATTCGCCCAGGCGTCCACTGACGGTTGTGTCGGTGCTTTGAACATTCACTACATCGGGACGCTCCTGACTCATGCGGTCACGGTTGGTACTGATGGCCAGGTGCACGGTCTCGCCAGTGACGCTGGCGGTGACGTAGAAGCCTTGGGTGACGTTGCGATACTGGGTCTGGTTTTGCAGGCGGCCGTAGCTGTCTTGCTGGGTGGTGGTCAATGGCACGCTCTGGCCGACCTGGATCAGTGCGGGCACGCCTTCGCTGGCCTGGATCTGCTGGATGCCACCGTCGCGGCTGGCGGTGCCGTAGCTGATGATGCGGGTTTGGCTGTCGCCGCTGTTCTGCTGATTGTTCTCGTTAGTGTCCACGGTGATCAGCAGGCGTTTTGCGGGGGTGTCCAGTTGCGCAAGCAGGGCGCGCAGGTCTTGGATCTTGCCGGGGTCCGCTTTGACGATAAGCTGGTTGCCGTAGGCGCTGACGGTGCCGTCCTTGCCGATGAAATTCTGCGCCACGGGCAGGAGGTCGGCGCTGGTGCGGTTGCTCAAGTTGACGACTTCGGTGTCGGCCATGGCTGAGACGCTGGCGGTCAGCAAGAGGGCTGCGAGTAGGGTGCGTAGGGACATGTCCGTTATCTCTGCGAGTCATTTAGGCTGGATAGTGCCAGTTTGTCGGCCTGGCAGGTCGCAAATTGAATCGTAGACGGCAAAATGCCCTGGCAGTGCAGGGCATTTTGGGGTGTTGCTGGGAAAGGCATCGCAGGCAAGCCAGCTCCCACACTTGACTGAGTGCATCCCTTGGAATGCGACCAAATGTGGGAGCTGGCTTGCCTGCGATGCAGGCGGCGCGGTCTTGAATCAGCCCTCGCGCACCATATCGACGTGCGGAATCCCGACTTCCAGGAATTCCTCACTGACGATCTTGAAACCCAGTCGCTCATAAAACGGCGCCGCATACACCTGCGCACTGAGGAACTGCCTGGTCTGGCCGCGTTTCTCGGCCACACCAATCACTGCTTCCATCAGCTTGTCGCCAACCTTGAGTCCGCGCCAGTCCTTGAGCACTGACACGCGCCCGATCTCGCCGCTGGGCAGCAGGCGCGCAGTGCCGATGGGGAAGTCGCCTTCGAATGCAAGGAAATGCACCGCGTCGGCGTCGTCAGCGTCCCACTCCAGCTCAGGTGGAACCGATTGTTCAGCGATAAATACCGCTTCACGAATGCGCCGAATCTCAGCGATATCCTTTTGCCAGTCCGCGACACTTACGTGAATCTTATTCATCGGCAAACCCCAGGCTTCCTTGCTTGACCAGTTCGCACAGCAGGTCGCGACCGTCTTCGTCAGCGAGCCATTCGCCGAGGTTCTCGCTGTGCAGCGCATCTGCCGAGCACACCAGCTTCAACAGCTCGCGCAGTTTGCCTGGCAGGTAACGGCTCTGGCCGCTGGCGAACAGCAGGACGTCGTCGTCCACTTCAGACCAGGCCATGCGTGCGCTTGGATTGCGCACCAGGATCGCGCCGTCGTTCAGGGCGCTGATGAAGTCTTCTTCGCCCAGTTCTTCGCCTGCCACCAGTTCCGGGTAGCGGGGCTCGGTCATGAACTGGCCGAACCAGGTCAGCAGCATGCGCTCATCGCTCATGTGCTCGGCCAGCAGGCTCTTGAGGCGGTCGAGGGCGTCGCTCTGGATCTGGTGCGGGTCGCTCACTGGCTGTGCGTCAGCATCAGTGTAGCGTTCCTCGTCCGTCAGGTACTGGCTGAGGAAGTCGGTGAAGTGGGTCAGCACTTCGGCGGCGCTTGGTGCGCGAAAGCCCACGGAGTAGGTCATGCAGTCATCTTCGGCAATGCCGAAATGCGCCAGGCGTGGCGGCAGGTAGAGCATGTCGCCGGGCTCCAGCACCCATTCGGCGCTTTCTTCGAATTCGGCGAGGATGCGCAGGTCGGCGTGTTGCAGCAGCGGGCTTTCGGAGTTGCACATCTGGCCGATCTTCCAGTTGCGCTTGCCTTGGGCTTGCAGCAGGAATACGTCGTAGTTGTCGAAGTGCGGACCCACGCTGCCACCCGGCGCGGCGAAGCTGATCATCACGTCGTCGATGCGCCAGCTTGGCAGGAAGCGGAACTGCTCCAGCAGTTCGGCCACTTCCGGTACGAACTGGTCGACGGCTTGTACCAGCAGGGTCCACTCGCGCTCGGGCAGGGCGCTGAAAGCATCCTCGGCGAAGGGGCCGCGACGCAGTTCCCATGGGCGTTCGCCATGCTCGATCACCAAGCGCGATTCGACTTCTTCTTCCAGGGCCAAACCGGCCAGTTCATCGGCGTCGATCGGGCTTTCGAAGTCAGGGATGGCCTGACGGATCAGCAGCGGCTTTTTCTGCCAGTAGTCGCGCAGGAATTCCCGTGCCGTGATGCCGCCCAGAAGTTGAAGAGGGATATCAGGATTCATGTGTAACCTATTGAAAAAAAGCACTTTTAAGACTGGAATAAAAACGCCCGGCGCGGCCGGGCGTCTCAAAGGGTCTTGCGATGATCAGATGCGCTTAGCTTGCTCTACAGCGTTGCCGATGTAGTTGGCCGGGGTGAGCAGTTTCAGCTCGGCCTTGGCGGCGGCTGGCATGTCCAGGCCGTCGATGAAAGTCTGCAACGCTTCGGGGCTGATACCCTTGCCGCGCGTCAGTTCTTTCAGCTTCTCGTACGGGTTCTCGATGTTGTAGCGACGCATCACGGTCTGGATCGGCTCAGCCAGGACTTCCCAGCAAGCGTCCAGGTCGGCAGCGATTTTTTGCTCGTTGAGCTCAAGCTTGCTGATGCCTTTGAGGCTGGCTTCGTACGCGATCACGCTATGAGCAAAGCCCACGCCGAGGTTGCGCAGTACGGTGGAGTCGGTCAGGTCGCGCTGCCAGCGGGAGATCGGCAACTTGCTGGCCAGGTGCTGGAACAGGGCATTGGCGATACCGAGGTTGCCTTCGGAGTTTTCGAAGTCGATCGGGTTGACCTTGTGTGGCATGGTCGACGAACCGATTTCACCGGCAATGGTGCGCTGCTTGAAGTAGCCCAGGGAGATGTAGCCCCAGATATCGCGATCGAAGTCGATCAGGATGGTGTTGAAGCGCGCAATGGCGTCGAACAGCTCGGCGATGTAGTCGTGCGGCTCGATCTGCGTGGTGTACGGGTTGAAGCCCAGGCCCAGCTCGTCTTCGATGAAGGCGCGGGCGTTGGCTTCCCAGTCGATCTCAGGGTAGGCCGACAGGTGGGCGTTGTAGTTGCCTACGGCGCCGTTGATCTTGCCCAGCAGCGGCACGGCCGCGACTTGAGCGATCTGACGCTCCAGGCGGTACACCACGTTGGCCAGCTCTTTACCCAGGGTAGTCGGCGACGCCGGCTGGCCGTGGGTGCGCGACAGCATCGGCACGTCGGCGAAACGAATGGCCAGTTCGCGGATGGCGTTGGCGGTCTGGCGCATCAGCGGCAGCATCACGTCATCACGGCCTTCGCGCAGCATCAGGGCGTGGGACAGGTTGTTGATGTCCTCGCTGGTGCAGGCAAAGTGGATGAACTCGCTGACCTGGGCCAGTTCCGGCAGCTTGGCTGCTTGCTCTTTGAGCAGGTATTCGATGGCTTTTACGTCGTGGTTGGTGGTGCGCTCGATCTCTTTCACACGCTCGGCGTGCTCCAGGGAGAAATTTTCCGCCAGGGTGTTGAGCGCAGCGTTGGCTTCGGCGGAGAACGCCGGTACTTCGCTGATGGCGGGATGAGCGGCCAGGCGCTGGAGCCAGCGCACTTCAACCAGAACACGAGCACGGATCAGGCCGTATTCGCTGAAAATAGGGCGCAGGGCCTGGGTTTTGCCGGCGTAGCGGCCGTCAACAGGGGAAACCGCAGTGAGCGAAGAGAGCTGCATGGGGTGTTCTCGGACAGTCGGGCAACGAAATGGGGCGCGTATCATACATGAAAAAATCCGCCGGTCCGTCGCCAACTGACCGGCGTATTACGCGTAACGGCTTGAAAATGTCCCGTCGATGCGACTTATTCGTTGCGCATCAACGGGTAAAGCTCTTTGAGCAATTTGCGTCGGCTGATTACCAACTGCCAACGATGGCCGCCCAACTGGCGCCACAACCGCGCCGAACGAATACCAGCCAGGAGCAAGGCGCGGATTTTCGAGGCGTTGTTCGGTTGTTGCAGGTTGCGCATGTCACCGTGCACCTGAATGCGTTGGCGCAGGGTGCTCAAGGTGTCCTGGTACAGGGCGCCACAGGCCGCGATCACGTTCTCGTGGGCAGGGCCGAAGTGTTCCACCTGGGACTGGATTTGCGGCAAGCGTTTGCCGATGGTTTCCAGCATGTCCTCGCGCTTGGCCAGTTGGCGTTCAAGGCCCAGCATCGACAGCGCGTAGCGCAGCGGCTCGCGTTGCAAGGTGCTTGGATCGCGTTCCAGGGCGCCGATCAGTGCGCGATAGCCTTCACGCAAGGCGAGATCATCGCCACCATAGACTTCCAGAGTGTCCTTGGGGTCGCGGATCAGCAGGCTGCCGAGCATGCAGGTCAGGCCTGCCTCAGTGACCTGGCCGGTCTTGGCGATCTTGTCCACCAGTACGGCTGCGAGGAAAACCCCGCCCAGTGCCGTCAATTGCTCCTGGGTCGGGTTCATGCCGGGTTGCTCCAGGCTTCGGCGACTTCAATCACGCCGCCGCCCAGGCAGATCTCACCGTCGTAGAACACCACGGATTGGCCAGGCGTGACCGCGCGCTGCGGGTCATCGAAGGTGGCGCGATAACCGTTGGCGGTCTTTTCCAGGGTGCAGGGTTGGTCGCTCTGGCGATAGCGCACCTTGGCAGTCAGGCGGCGCGGGGTGCTGAGGTCGATCGGGTTGACCCAATAGATTTCCGAGGCCAGCAGGGCGCCCGAGAACAACAACGGATGTTCATTGCCCTGGCCAACGATCAGCTCGTTGTGCTCAAGGTCCTTGACCAGCACGTACCACGGCTCTTCGCCAGCGTCTTTCAGGCCGCCAATGCCCAGGCCCTGACGCTGACCAATGGTGTGGTACATCAGGCCGTGATGGCGGCCGATCACTTCACCTTCGGTGGTTTTGATCTCGCCCGGTTGTGCTGGCAGGTATTGCTTGAGGAAGTCGCTGAAGCGGCGCTCACCAATAAAGCAGATCCCGGTGGAATCCTTCTTCTTGGCGGTGGCCAGGCCGTGCTTCTCAGCAATCTTGCGCACTTCCGGTTTTTCCAGCTCGCCCACGGGGAACAGGGTCTTGGCAATCTGTTCGCCGCCGACTGCGTGCAGGAAGTAGCTCTGGTCCTTGTTCGGGTCCAGGCCCTTGAGCAGTTCGGTGCGGCCGTCGATATCGCAGCGGCGCACGTAGTGGCCAGTGGCAATCAGGTCGGCGCCGAGCATCATGGCGTAGTCGAGGAACGCCTTGAACTTGATTTCACGGTTGCACAGGATGTCCGGGTTCGGCGTGCGCCCGGCCTTGTATTCGGCCAGGAAGTGCTCGAACACGTTGTCCCAGTACTCGGCGGCGAAGTTGGCGGTGTGCAGCTTGATACCGATCTTGTCGCACACGGCCTGGGCGTCTGCCAGGTCGTCCATGGCGGTGCAATATTCCGTTCCATCGTCTTCTTCCCAGTTCTTCATGAACAGGCCTTCCACCTCATAACCCTGCTCCATGAGCAGAACGGCGGAAACGGAAGAGTCCACGCCGCCGGACATGCCGACGATGACGCGCTTCTTTTGTGTGTCAGAAGGGGCTGGATCACGCATAGGGTTTCAACGGGTGTCTTGAAAAAGGACGCGATTCTATCAGGCTCGGGCCTTCAAGGCTAAAGAGAAGGGCGGATCAATTCGAGACTGTGGCGCTGGCCGGCCAGATAATCATCGATGCAGCGGATGATCAGCTCGCTGCGCCAGTCGTCGCGCAGGGCTATCAGTTCGTCGCGGGTCAGCCAGCGGGCGCGCACGATGCCTTCGTCGAGTTGATAGTCGGGGTGGTGTTTGAGCGCCTTGGCGATGAAGCAGACACGTTGATAGGTCACGCCGTTGCTCGGAGCGGTGTACAGGTAAATCCCGACAATACCGGTGGCTTCAACGTCCCAGCCGGTTTCTTCGAGGGTTTCGCGCACGGCGGCTTCGGTCAGGGTTTCGTGCGGGTCGAGATGGCCGGCGGGCTGGTTGAGCACGGCGCGGCCGTTTTTTAGTTCTTCGACCATGAGGAAGCGGCCGTTGTCTTCGACGATGGTGGCGACGGTGATGTGGGGTTGCCAGGTCATGGTTGCCTCGATGTGTGGTGACTGAAGAAACTTGATCGGTGTGGGAGCTGGCTTGCCTGCGATAGCGGTGGGTCAGCTGTATCTGTATTAACTGAAGGACTGCTATCGCAGGCAAGCCAGCTCCCACATTTGATTGGGTTTCTTCATTGAAGGCGGTCTGGGCGCAAACAAAAACCCCGGCACGGGGCCGGGGCTTCTTTGCATCCTTACAACCTTACTTCAACTTGGCAATGGCCGCGTTGAGGGTGTTGCTTGGGCGCATGGCTTTGCTGGTCAGCTCTGGGTTCGGCGCGTAGTAGCCGCCGATGTCCACTGGCTTGCCCTGTACAGCGTTCAGCTCGGCAACGATGGTTGCCTCGTTTTCACTCAGGGTCTTGGCCAGTTCGCCGAATTGCGCTTGCAGTGCAGTGTCTTCGGTCTGGGCGGCCAGGGCTTGAGCCCAGTACAGCGCCAGGTAGAAGTGGCTGCCGCGGTTGTCGATGTTGCCGACTTTGCGCGATGGCGACTTGTTGTTGTCGAGGAACTGCCCGGTAGCCTGGTCCAGGGTCTTGGACAGTACCAGGGCTTTCGGGTTGTTGTAGGTCACGCCCAGGTGCTCAAGGGACGCGGCCAGGGCCAGGAACTCGCCCAGGGAATCCCAGCGCAGGAAGTTTTCTTCCAGCAGCTGCTGCACGTGCTTCGGCGCCGAACCGCCAGCGCCGGTTTCGAACAGGCCGCCGCCGTTCATCAGCGGCACGATCGACAGCATCTTGGCGCTGGTGCCCAGCTCCATGATCGGGAACAGGTCGGTCAGGTAGTCGCGCAGTACGTTACCGGTCACCGAGATGGTGTCCAGGCCCTTGCGGGTGCGCTCCAGGGTGAACTTCATCGCGTCGACCGGCGACATGATGCGGATGTCCAGGCCTTCGGTGTTGTGGTCTTTCAGGTAAGCCTGAACTTTCTCGACCACAACGCCGTCGTGCGCGCGTTTTGGGTCCAGCCAGAAAATGGCCGGGGTATTGCTGGCGCGGGCGCGGTTGACGGCCAGCTTGACCCAGTCCTGGATCGGCGCGTCTTTAGTCTGGCACATGCGGAAGATGTCGCCGGCTTCGACTTTCTGTTCCATCAGCAGGTTGCCCTTGCTGTCGGTGACGCGGACAACGCCGTCAGCCTTGATCTGGAAGGTCTTGTCGTGGGAGCCGTACTCTTCGGCTTTCTTCGCCATCAGGCCAACGTTTGGCACGCTGCCCATGGTGGTTGGGTCGAAAGCGCCATGAGCCTTGCAGTCTTCGATGACCGCCTGGTAAATGGTGGCGTAGCAACGATCCGGGATCACAGCCTTGGTGTCGTGCAGTTGGCCGTCGGTGCCCCACATCTTGCCGGAGTCACGGATCATGGCTGGCATCGAGGCGTCGACGATCACGTCGCTCGGCACGTGCAGGTTGGTGATGCCTTTGTCGGAGTTGACCATCGCCAGGGAAGGGCGAGCGGCGTAAACGGCCTGGATGTCAGCTTCGATCTGCGCTTGCTGGTCGGCCGGCAGGGCCTTGATGCGGGCGTACAGGTCGCCGATGCCGTTGTTCAGGTTGAAGCCGATCTGTTCCAGCACGGTGGCGTGCTTGGCAAGGGCGTCTTTATAGAACTCGGCAACGATCTGGCCGAACATGATTGGGTCGGAGACCTTCATCATGGTGGCTTTCAGGTGAACCGACAGCAGTACGCCTTGTTTCTTGGCGTCTTCGATTTCGGCGGCGATGAATGCGCGCAGGGCTTTCTTGCTCAGCACGGCGGTGTCGATGATCTCGCCGGCCTGTACCGAAGTCTTTTCCTTCAGGACGGTGGCGGTGCCGTCTTGAGCGATCAGCTCGATTTTGACAGCGTCAGCGGCTTCGATCTGTACGGCTTTTTCGCTGCCGTAGAAGTCGCCATTGCTCATGTGAGCGACGTGGGACTTGGAGTCGGCTGCCCAGGCGCCCATTTTGTGCGGGTGCTTGCGTGCGTAGTTCTTGACCGACAGTGGTGCGCGGCGGTCGGAGTTGCCTTCGCGCAGAACCGGGTTCACGGCGCTGCCCTTGACCTTGTCGTAACGTGCACGGGTTTCTTTTTCCGCGTCGGTGGTTACGGTTTCCGGGTAGTCCGGCAGGGCGTAGCCCTGGGCCTGCAGTTCCTTGATCGCGGCTTGCAGCTGCGGAGTCGAGGCGCTGATGTTAGGCAGCTTGATGATGTTGGCTTCAGGCGTAACGGCCAGGTCGCCCAGTTCGGCGAGGTGGTCCGGGATAGCCTTGGTGCCCAGTTGCTCGGGGAAGCTTGCGAGGATGCGCCCGGCGAGGGAAATGTCGCGGGTTTCCACAGCAATATCAGCGGAAGCGGTGAAGGCCTCTACGATAGGTAGCAGTGAATAGGTGGCGAGGGCTGGGGCTTCGTCGGTGAAGGTGTAGATGATCTTCGAGCGGGTGGGCATATTCGGATTAACTCTCTTCTTTGCTGAAAGCGTGCGCAGAAACTCGAGATGCGCCGGGTGGAGCGCGTTCGTTCAAAGTCATCCATGAGCGAAATGTCGAGGTTTCTTCGCGGTGATGTTGGGTTGCATCAGTCGAGCGTCAAGCGGGTGGACTATTGTAATAGTCCTGCTTTCTAGCGGAGGGCTACTGTCTAGAGCGGTCCGCCGTCGTGACTCTTGGGTCAGCGGCGGCATTATACATAGGTCGCTATGCTTACGCCGAGCCTTCATACAAAAGGTCTGTCGTCCATTGGTCTAAAGGTCGCAGGTGCGACAATGCGGCTTTGGTTGCTTGGTGTGCTCAAGATTGGCGATTTTGCCTTTGCTTTCAAGCTTGTAGGCGGCTAAATGTGCTGTTTTCGAGGAAAATGACCCTGGCGTGAGGTTTCAGTCGTCATTTATCTGGAGTAGGCTCGAACGCAGCCCGAGGTTTCAACCACAAACGGAGTTCAGCATGGGATACCAGAAGATTCAGGTTCCGGCAGTCGGCGACAAAATCACCGTCAACGCAGACCATTCTCTCAATGTTCCTGATAACCCGATCATCCCGTATATCGAAGGCGACGGCATCGGTGTCGATATCAGCCCGGTGATGATCAAGGTTGTCGATGCAGCTGTTCAAAAGGCGTACGGCGGCAAGCGCAAAATCTCCTGGATGGAGGTGTATGCCGGCGAAAAGGCGACTCAAGTCTACGACCAGGACACCTGGCTGCCTCAGGAAACCCTGGATGCAGTGAAGGATTACGTCGTATCCATCAAGGGGCCGCTCACCACGCCGGTCGGTGGTGGTATCCGTTCGTTGAACGTGGCCCTGCGTCAGCAGCTCGACCTCTATGTGTGTCTGCGCCCGGTGCGCTGGTTTGAAGGTGTGCCGAGTCCGGTCAAGAAGCCGGGCGATGTGGACATGACCATCTTCCGCGAAAACTCTGAAGATATTTACGCCGGGATCGAGTGGAAAGCCGGTTCGCCGGAAGCGATCAAGGTGATCAAGTTCCTCAAGGAAGAAATGGGCGTCACCAAGATCCGTTTTGACCAGGATTGCGGTATTGGCGTTAAGCCCGTCTCCAAGGAGGGCACTAAGCGCCTGGCGCGCAAGGCTCTGCAATATGTCGTGGATAACGATCGCGACTCGCTGACCATCGTGCACAAAGGCAACATCATGAAATTCACCGAGGGGGCCTTCAAGGAGTGGGCCTATGAAGTGGCGGCCGAGGAGTTCGGCGCGACCTTGCTCGATGGCGGCCCGTGGATGCAGTTCAAGAACCCGAAGACCGGCAAGAACGTGGTGGTCAAGGACGCCATCGCCGATGCGATGCTCCAGCAGATCCTGTTGCGCCCGGCTGAATATGATGTGATCGCCACCCTCAACCTGAACGGCGACTATCTTTCCGACGCCTTGGCGGCCGAAGTAGGGGGTATCGGTATTGCGCCGGGGGCCAACCTGTCCGACACCGTGGCGATGTTCGAGGCTACCCACGGTACTGCGCCGAAGTACGCGGGCAAGGATCAGGTCAACCCAGGTTCGCTGATCCTGTCGGCAGAGATGATGCTGCGGCACATGGGTTGGACAGAAGCGGCTGATCTGATTATCAAGGGCACCAATGGCGCTATTTCGGCCAAGACCGTGACCTATGACTTCGAGCGTCTCATGGACGGCGCGAAACTCGTATCGTCATCAGGTTTCGGTGATGCGCTGATTTCGCATATGTAAGAGCGGTCAAGAAAAACGGCCCTCCCAAGTTGATTGGGAGGGCCGTTTTTTGTCGCTACTCACGCACTCAGTGGTGGATCAGACCGTTAATTTCTTTTCTTTTTGAGCGGTGGGTGTAGCGATTTTTGCGCAGGCGTCGGCCGTAACTGCAGAGATGTTCACGGCGTGTAGCCCTTTCGGTCCTTGAATAATGTCAAACCTCACGGGTTGACCCGCTTTTAGTGTTTTATAGCCATCCATGTTGATCGCTGAAAAATGGGCAAAAAGATCTTCACTACCGCCATCTTCATTAACGAAGCCGAATCCCTTGGCATTGTTGAACCACTTGACCTTACCGCTTGCCATCTCCATATCCCTCTGCACCAGACTCCATCACTGGAGTATCATCCAGTTTATCCGTCCTAACCCGAATAAATAAGGTTGACTGCGCGGACCTTTTTTACCCACTGTGGGTTCTATTGGTTGTAACACCGTTTCGCCGATAGTCAAGGCGACCAATCGGTCAGGGTTGAAAATCCGGCAGGCCGCCCCCATCACTGTATTTGAACCACTGACGAACCTTTCTTTCCATGCATGCAAATAGCCAGATTCGACTAACATTCAATCAGGATCGCCCGGATCAGGAACACGATGACGACGGTTCTGCAGGCATTGCTGTCCAGGAGGCGAAGCCTGCTCTACAGGCGCCGCCGATGTACAAGGTGGTTTTGTTTAATGATGACTACACACCGATGGATTTCGTCGTCGAAGTGCTCGAGGTGTTTTTTAACCTGAACCGCGAGTTGGCGACCAAGGTAATGCTGGCCGTTCATACAGAAGGACGGGCAGTATGTGGAGTGTTTACCCGCGACATCGCCGAGACAAAGGCCATGCAGGTCAACCAGTACGCCAGGGAAAGCCAGCATCCGCTACTCTGTGAAATCGAGAAGGACGGTTAACGCCGACCACTTGGGTATGAGGTGAAGCTATGTTAAACCGCGAGCTCGAAGTCACCCTCAATCTTGCCTTCAAGGAGGCCCGTTCGAAGCGTCATGAATTCATGACCGTCGAGCACCTGCTGCTGGCACTTTTGGATAACGAAGCTGCCGCCACCGTTCTACGTGCGTGCGGCGCCAACCTCGACAAACTCAAGCATGACCTGCAGGAGTTTATCGACTCCACCACGCCACTGATCCCCGTGCATGACGAGGACCGTGAAACCCAGCCGACCCTGGGCTTTCAGCGGGTATTGCAGCGTGCTGTATTCCATGTACAGAGCTCCGGTAAGCGTGAAGTCACAGGCGCCAATGTGCTTGTGGCGATTTTCAGCGAACAGGAAAGCCAGGCAGTGTTCCTGCTCAAGCAGCAGAGCGTTGCTCGTATCGATGTCGTCAACTACATCGCCCACGGTATCTCCAAAGTGCCTGGGCACGGCGATCATTCCGAGGGTGAGCAGGATATGCAGGACGACGAGGGCGGTGAGTCTTCTTCTTCGGGCAATCCACTGGATGCCTATGCCAGCAACCTCAATGAACTGGCGCGCCAGGGGCGGATCGATCCGCTGGTGGGGCGTGAACTTGAAGTTGAACGCGTAGCGCAGATCCTTGCACGTCGTCGCAAGAACAATCCGTTGCTGGTGGGTGAGGCGGGCGTGGGTAAAACTGCGATTGCCGAAGGCCTGGCCAAACGCATTGTCGACAACCAGGTGCCTGACCTGCTGGCCAACAGCGTCGTTTACTCCCTGGACCTGGGCGCGTTGCTCGCCGGGACCAAGTACCGTGGCGATTTCGAGAAGCGCTTCAAGGCGTTGCTCGGCGAACTGAAAAAACGCCCGCAGGCGATTCTGTTTATTGATGAGATCCACACCATCATCGGTGCCGGTGCTGCATCCGGTGGCGTGATGGACGCCTCCAACCTGCTCAAGCCGTTGCTGTCGTCGGGTGATATCCGCTGCATCGGCTCGACCACGTTCCAGGAGTTCCGCGGCATCTTCGAAAAAGACCGTGCCCTGGCGCGTCGCTTCCAGAAAGTCGACGTGTCCGAGCCGTCGGTTGAAGACACCATCGGCATCCTGCGCGGTCTCAAGGGGCGTTTCGAGGCGCACCACGGCATCGAGTACACCGATGAAGCCCTGCGTTCGGCGGCTGAGCTGGCGTCGCGCTACATCAATGATCGGCACATGCCCGACAAAGCTATCGATGTGATTGACGAGGCGGGCGCCTACCAGCGCCTGCAACCGGTCGAGAAGCGTGTGAAGCGTATTGATGTGCCTCAAGTCGAGGATATCGTGGCGAAGATCGCGCGGATTCCTCCGAAGCACGTCACCAGCTCCGATAAAGAGCTGCTGCGTAACCTGGAGCGCGACCTCAAGCTGACCGTATTCGGTCAGGATGCGGCCATCGACTCGCTGTCCACTGCGATCAAGCTGTCCCGTGCGGGTCTGAAGTCGCCGGACAAGCCTGTGGGTTCGTTCCTGTTCGCTGGCCCGACCGGCGTCGGCAAAACCGAGGCGGCGCGGCAGTTGGCCAAGGCCATGGGTATTGAGCTGGTGCGTTTCGACATGTCCGAATACATGGAGCGTCACACTGTGTCGCGCCTGATCGGTGCGCCTCCGGGCTATGTCGGTTTCGACCAGGGCGGCCTGTTGACCGAAGCCATCACCAAGCAGCCGCATTGCGTGTTGCTGCTCGATGAAATCGAGAAGGCCCACCCGGAAGTCTTCAATCTGCTGCTGCAGGTGATGGATCACGGGACCCTGACCGATAACAACGGGCGCAAGGCGGACTTCCGCAACGTGATCGTAATCATGACCACCAACGCAGGTGCCGAAACGGCTGCGCGGGCTTCGATTGGCTTCACGCATCAGGATCACTCGTCCGATGCGATGGAAGTCATCAAGAAGAGCTTTACGCCGGAGTTCCGCAACCGTCTGGACACCATTATCCAATTTGGTCGCCTCAGCCATGAGGTTATCAAGAGCGTGGTGGACAAGTTCCTCACCGAACTTCAGGCGCAGTTGGAAGACAAGCGCGTACAGCTGGATGTCACGGACGCGGCGCGCAACTGGCTGGCGGAAGGTGGCTACGACGCGGCAATGGGCGCTCGCCCAATGGCGCGCCTGATCCAGGACAAGATCAAACGGCCGCTGGCCGAGGAGATCCTGTTCGGCGAGTTATCCGACCATGGTGGCGTGGTGCATATCGATCTGAAGGACGGCGAGCTGACCTTCGAGTTCGAGACTACGGCGGAAATGGCCTGATAGTTGATCGCAACAAAGCAAAAGGCGCCGAAAGGCGCCTTTTTGCTTTCTCTGGTAGTGCGATGCTGTCTTTAGGTCAATAGAGATCAAATGTGGGAGCTGGCTTGCCTGCGATAGCGGTGTGCCAGGCAAGGAATTCTTCCCTGATCCGCCGCTATCGCAGGCAAGCCAGCTCCCACAAGGTCAAGCGGCGACTGTTAAATTGCGCACAAACAAAAACGCCCGGCATAACCGGGCGTTTTGTATTGACTTGCTTAGCGAGCGCGGTAAGTGATGCGCCCTTTGCTCAAGTCATAGGGCGTCAGCTCGACGCGCACTTTGTCACCGGTAAGAATACGAATGTAGTTCTTGCGCATCTTGCCGGAGATATGCGCGGTTACGACGTGCCCATTTTCCAACTCCACACGAAACATGGTGTTGGGCAGGGTGTCGACGACAGTGCCTTCCATTTCGAAGCTGTCTTCTTTCGACATGCAGTAAAGCCCTCGGTATCCAGTGAATGGCCCGGTGCAACTGCGCCAGGCAAAAGCGGCGTGCATTGTGCCCGAAAAAGGGTGTTTAAGCCAAGGGGTTCTAGTTAAGCGTGACCCATCTTTGATTAATCAGTAGCTCAATCGGCCGATATTGGGTCTTGTAGTTCATTTTTTTGCAGTTTTTGATCCAGTAGCCGAGGTACACCGCCTCCAGCTCCAGACGCAGGGCTTCGCTGATTTGCCACAGGATTGCGAAACGCCCCAGGCTGCGGCGTTCTTCGGCGGGTTCATAGAAGGTGTAGACCGCTGACAGACCGTTGGGCAGCAGGTCGGTCACCGCCACGGCCAGCAGTCGGCCATCAAGGCGGAACTCATAGAAGCGCGAGAAGGGCAGGTCGCGCACCAGGAACGTGGAAAACTGATCGCGGCTGGGTGGAAACATGTCGCCATCGGCATGACGTTGTTCGATGTAGCGCTGGTAAAGGTCGAAATACTCTTCGGTGTACCGCGGCTTGGTCGCTTTCACCGATAAGTCGGCATTACGCTTGAGGATGCGCTTCTGATTGCGGTCCGGCAAAAACTGCGCAACCGGGATGCGCGCCGGAACGCAGGCATTGCAGTTCTGGCAGTGAGGTCGGTACAGGTGGTCGCCGCTGCGCCGAAAACCCATTTCCGACAAATCGGCGTACACGTTTACATCCATGGGCTGGCTGGGGTCGAGGAACAGCGTGGTGGCCTGCTCATCGGGCAGATAGCTGCAAGAGTGGGCTTGAGTGGCATAAAACTTCAAGCGCGCCAGCTCGGTCATGATCAACCCTCGGGATAAGCTTTGAAATAAGTGTAAGCCAGGTGCGAGGATGTCGCCTAGGAAACCCACGACCCGGTGTTGGGTTGATCCAAATGATTACGTAGGAAGGCTGCGAACTCGTCGCGCGGTATGGCGCGGGCGCCCAGGCTGTGCAGGTGATCGTTGGGCATCTGGCAGTCGATCAGCACGAAACCCCAGTCTTGCAGTTGCCGGGTCAATGTCGCGAAGCCGACTTTCGATGCGTTATCGGCGCGGCTGAACATCGACTCGCCGAAGAACAGTTGGCCCATTGCCAATCCGTACAATCCGCCGACCAGCTTGCCGTCGTCCCATACCTCTACCGAATGTGCGATGCCACGCTGATGCAGCGCCAGGTAGGCGCTTTGTATGCCTTCGGTGATCCAGGTGCCATCAGCGTAGGCTCGGGGCGCTGCGCAGGCCTGAATGACGGCTGCGAAGTCCTGATCGAAGGTCACGGTGTAACGCTGTTGCCGCAGCAATTTACCCAGGCTGCGGGAAACATGTAGCTCGTCGGGGAATATCACCGTGCGCGGGTCTGGCGACCACCACAGGATCGGCTGGCCTTCCGAGAACCAGGGGAAGCAGCCATGGCGGTACGCCTGGATCAATCGTTCGGCCGACAGGTCGCCACCGGCGGCGAGCAGGCCATTGGGTTCGCGCATGGCCTTGGCCAGTGGCGGAAATGTCAGGGAGTCGCGTTGCAACCAGGTCAGCATGGCATCCGGGCTTACGGTAGGGGAGGGGAGTGGCAGGTTGGGCGCCTGCCGCACAAGGGGTGATTATTGTCGACGCAGCGCTGTGGGGCCAGCTCGAATCGGACTTTGGCGTGGATTGGCGTAAGCGGGTGTTTCTGCAACTCTGTGCGTGAGGCGTGGTCGTAATCGGGTTGGTGCCATGCAGGCCATTTGCCAAGCTTGCCTGGATTGGTAAAAACACCTCATAAGCCTTTGTCAGCAAAGACAATGCGTGCTCAAATTGAACATGCTGTGACACTTGAACTGTCTATGCTGCTCGGTAAGGGGCAAGTGCGTGGCATCGGGGGCACAAACCCGTACAATGCGGCCATTGTGGCGTTATCGCCATTTCATCCCGCAACCGCCCAGTGTTAAAAGTAGATTCAACGACGTTCGTTCATTTTTCAGCTGCTCGGATTGGGCAGTATTTACAGTTATTCAACAGATGGACGCGCTAAAGCGCAGGAATAGACCCGTTTTGAAGAAATCCGCCGCAACACCTAAAGCAGCAGTCGTGCCGGCCTGGCGTCAGCACCTGCATTATCGACTCAAGGAAGGTGCGCTGATCGCTATCGGTGCCCTTTGCCTGTTCCTGATGATGGCCTTGCTTACGTACGGCAAGGACGATCCGGGCTGGAGTCACAACAGCAAGATCGAAGACGTGCAGAACTTCGGCGGCCCCGCCGGTTCCTACAGCGCCGACATCCTGTTCATGGTGCTGGGTTACTTCGCTTACATCTTCCCGTTGCTGCTGGCGATCAAGACCTGGCAGATCTTCCGCCAGCGCCACGAGCCGTGGCAGTGGAGCGGCTGGCTGTTCTCCTGGCGCTTGATCGGCCTGGTGTTTTTGGTGCTGTCCGGCGCGGCCCTGGCCCATATCCATTTTCATGCGCCTACCGGCCTGCCGGCAGGCGCGGGCGGGGCGCTGGGCGAAAGCCTGGGCGACCTGGCGCGCAGGACCCTGAATATCCAGGGCAGCACGCTGATGTTCATCGCGCTGTTCCTGTTTGGCCTCACCGTGTTCACTGACCTGTCATGGTTCAAGGTGATGGACGTGACCGGCAAGATTACGCTGGACCTGTTCGAACTGTTCCAGGGCGCCGCCAACCGCTGGTGGGCCGCCCGTGTCGACCGCAAGCGCATGGTTGCGCAATTGCGTGAGGTGGACACCCGCGTCAACGAAGTCGTAGCCCCAAGCACGCCGGACCGTCGCGAACAGGCCAAGGTCAAGGAGCGCCTGATCGAACGCGAGCAGGCCCTGAGCAAACACATGTCGGACCGCGAAAAGCAGGTGCCGCCAGTGATCGCGCCTGCACCACCCAAGGCCCCCGAGCCCAGCCATCGCGTACAAAAAGAGAAGCAGGCACCGTTGTTTATTGACAGCGCTGTCGAAGGCACCTTGCCGCCGATCTCGATTCTCGACCCGGCTGAAAAGAAACAGCTCAATTATTCCCCGGAATCCCTGGCGGCCGTCGGTCACTTGTTGGAAATCAAACTCAAGGAATTCGGCGTTGAAGTCGCGGTGGACTCCATCCACCCCGGTCCAGTGATTACCCGTTACGAAATCCAACCGGCTGCTGGCGTGAAGGTCAGCCGTATCGCCAACCTGGCGAAGGACTTGGCCCGTTCCCTGGCCGTGACCAGTGTGCGTGTGGTGGAAGTGATCCCGGGCAAGACCACCGTGGGTATCGAGATTCCCAACGAAGACCGTCAGATCGTGCGCTTCTCCGAAGTGCTGTCGACGCCGGAATATGACAACTTCAAATCGCCGGTCACCTTGGCCCTCGGTCATGACATCGGCGGCAAGCCGGTGATCACCGACCTGGCGAAAATGCCTCACTTGCTGGTGGCTGGTACCACCGGTTCCGGTAAGTCGGTGGGTGTGAACGCAATGATCCTGTCGATCCTGTTCAAGTCCGGCCCGGAAGACGCCAAGCTGATCATGATCGACCCGAAGATGTTGGAACTGTCGATCTACGAAGGCATTCCGCACCTGTTGTGTCCGGTGGTCACCGACATGAAGGACGCCGCCAACGCCTTGCGCTGGAGCGTCGCCGAGATGGAGCGTCGCTACAAGCTGATGGCGAAGATGGGCGTACGTAACTTGTCGGGCTTCAATGCCAAGATCAAGGAAGCCCACGAGCGCGGCGAGACCATTGATGATCCGTTGTACAAGCGTGAAAGCATTCACGACGAAGCGCCGAAACTGACCAAGCTGCCAACCATCGTGGTGGTGGTCGACGAATTTGCCGACATGATGATGATCGTTGGCAAGAAGGTCGAAGAACTGATCGCCCGTATTGCCCAGAAGGCCCGTGCGGCTGGCATTCACTTGATCCTGGCCACCCAGCGTCCGTCGGTGGATGTGATCACCGGCCTGATCAAGGCCAACATACCGACGCGCATGGCGTTCCAAGTGTCGAGCAAGATCGACTCGCGGACCATCATCGACCAGGGCGGCGCCGAACAATTGCTTGGCCACGGTGACATGCTCTACATGCCGCCCGGCACCAGCTTGCCGATCCGGGTTCACGGCGCGTTCGTTTCCGACGATGAAGTACATCGCGTGGTGGAAGCCTGGAAACTGCGCGGCGCGCCTGAGTACAACGACGATATCCTCAACGGCGTCGAGGAAGCTGGCAGCGGCTTTGAGAATGGCGGCGGCGGTGGTGACGACGATGCTGAAACCGACGCCCTCTACGACGAAGCCGTGGCGTTCGTGCTGGAAAGCCGTCGCGCCTCGATCTCCGCTGTACAACGCAAACTGAAAATCGGCTACAACCGCGCCGCCCGCATGATCGAAGCCATGGAAATGGCCGGCGTCGTGACCGCCATGAACACCAACGGCTCGCGTGAAGTCATCGCCCCCGGGCAGATGCGCGACTGATCCCGCGCTGTGTGGCAACACACGGCGCGCCCTGACACTCAATGAGGACTCCCATGCGTCTTATCCGCATGCTGTTGTTGCCGGCACTGGCCCTGACCGCTGTTTCGGCTCACGCTGATCCGGCCTCCGTCGCCAGCCTGAAGAACCTGTTGGACAAATCCCAGACCCTGACCGCGCGCTTCTCCCAGTTGACCCTGGATGCCGGTGGCACTCAGTTGCAGGAAACTGCGGGTGAGATGGCTGTGCAGCGTCCTGGCTTGTTCTACTGGCACACGGAAGGGAAGGCCGAGCAGACCATCGTCTCCGACGGCCAGAAGGTCACCCTGTGGGACCCTGACCTGGAACAGGCAACCATCAAGAAGCTGGACCCACGCCTGAACCAGACACCGGCACTGTTGCTGTCGGGTGACGTGTCGAAAATCAACGACAGCTTCGACATCACCTCCAAGCAAACCAGCAACGTGATCGAGTTCACCCTCAAGCCGAAATCCAAGGACACGCTGTTTGACACGCTGTCCCTGTCGTTCGGCAATGGCGTGATCAACAACATGCGCCTGGTCGACAGCGTCGGCCAGCGTACCGATATCCTGTTCTCCGGGGTCAAGGCCAACCAGCCGGTGCCGGCCTCCAAGTTCAAGTTCGACATCCCCAAGGGTGCCGACGTGATCCAGGAATAACCTGCCGAGAGGTTTCAGACGCTGCCCATGGATCTGTTTCGAAGTGACCCGATTGCTCAGCCCCTGGCCGCGCGCTTGCGCTCGACCAACCTGGATGAGTACGTCGGGCAGGAACACCTGCTCGCTCGCGGTAAGCCACTGCGCGAAGCCTTGGAGCAGGGTGCGCTGCACTCGATGATTTTCTGGGGGCCGCCGGGGGTGGGTAAAACCACCCTGGCGCGGCTCCTGGCGAAAGTCTCGG
Source organism: Pseudomonas sp. GW821-FHT03A09 (assembly GCF_059421065.1). Classification (NCBI taxonomy): domain Bacteria; kingdom Pseudomonadati; phylum Pseudomonadota; class Gammaproteobacteria; order Pseudomonadales; family Pseudomonadaceae; genus Pseudomonas; species Pseudomonas sp. GW821-FHT03A09. The sequence goes on from NZ_JBWKUX010000003.1 coordinate 365,872, forward strand.
ACGCTCACTTCGAAACGGTCTCGGCGGTACTGGCCGGGGTCAAGGAGATCCGCCAGGCGGTGGATGTCGCCAAGCAGCAGGCCGGGCAATACGGCAAGCGCACCATCCTGTTCGTCGATGAAGTGCATCGCTTCAACAAATCGCAGCAGGATGCGTTTTTGCCGTATGTCGAAGACGGCACGCTGATTTTTATCGGCGCCACCACCGAAAACCCTTCGTTTGAACTCAATAACGCCTTGCTCTCGCGGGCGCGGGTCTATGTGCTCAAGAGCCTGGACGAAGCGGCGATGCAAAAGCTGCTGCAGCGTGCCTTGAACGAAGACAAGGGCCTGGGCAAGCGCCACCTGAGTGTCGGCGATGCAGCCTTCAAGATTTTGCTGACCGCCGCCGACGGTGACGGCCGGCGCTTTCTCAACCTGCTGGAAAACGCCTCCGACCTGGCCGAAGACGGCAGCGAGATTGGCGTCGACCTCCTGCAAAGCCTGCTCGGCGACACCCGCCGTCGTTTCGACAAAGGCGGGGAAGCGTTCTACGACCAGATCTCGGCGCTGCACAAATCCGTGCGCGGTTCCAACCCGGACGGTGCGCTGTACTGGTTCGCGCGCATGATCGACGGTGGTTGCGACCCGCTGTACCTGGCGCGCCGCGTGGTGCGCATGGCCAGCGAAGATATTGGTAACGCCGACCCGCGTGCCCTGAGCCTGTGCCTGGCCGCGTGGGAGGTGCAGGAACGCCTCGGTAGCCCGGAAGGCGAGCTGGCGGTGGCCCAGGCCATCACTTACCTGGCCTGCGCGCCGAAAAGCAACGCGGTGTACATGGGGTTCAAATCGGCCTTGCGCGCCGCCGCCGAACACGGCTCCCTCGAAGTGCCGCTGCACCTGCGCAATGCGCCGACCAAGCTGATGAAGCAACTGGGTTACGGCGACGAATACCGCTATGCCCATGACGAGCCAGACGCCTATGCCGCTGGCGAAGACTATTTTCCCGACGCGCTTGAACCGCAACCGTTCTACCAGCCGGTACCCCGTGGCCTGGAGCTGAAGATCGGTGAAAAACTCAATCACCTAGCCCAACTCGATCGACTCAGCCCCAGACAGCGGAGAAAGTAGTGCTCAAGACGATTCTTGCCGTGTCGGTAGCCGGCATCGCTGGTACATTATTGCGTTTCGCCACTGGTATGTGGGTCAGCGCCAATTGGCCAAGGCATTTTTATACGGCGACGCTGGCGGTCAATCTGGTGGGCTGCTTGATTATCGGGTTGCTGTACGGCTGGTTCCTGTTACGCCCGGAAGTGCCGATTGAAATTCGCGCCGGCTTGATTGTTGGCTTTGTAGGCGGTCTGACGACCTTTTCATCCTTTTCACTGGATACGGTGCGCCTGCTGGAAAGCGGGCAAGCCCTGGTAGCCTTCGGTTACCTGGGCATCAGCGTGTTCGGCGGGCTGCTCGCTACCTGGGCTGGCCTGTCCTTGACCAAACTTTGATAAACGAGAGACCGACATGCTCGATTCCAAACTGTTACGTAGCAACCTTCAGGACGTAGCGGACCGCCTGGCATCCCGTGGCTTTGCCTTGGATGTTGCGCGCATCGAAGCGCTGGAAGAACAGCGCAAGACCGTCCAGACCCGCACCGAAGCACTGCAGGCTGAGCGAAATGCGCGTTCCAAATCCATTGGCCAGGCCAAGCAGCGCGGGGAAGATATCGCGCCGCTGATGGCGGACGTCGAGCGTATGGGCACTGAGCTGTCCGACGGTAAAGTCGAGCTGGAAGGTATCCAGACCGAGCTGGACTCCATCCTGCTGGGCATTCCCAACATTCCCCATGAGTCCGTGCCGGTCGGTGAAGACGAAGACGGCAACGTCGAAGTGCGTCGCTGGGGTACGCCAAAAGCCTTTGATTTCGAGGTCAAGGACCACGTTGCCCTGGGCGAGTTGACCGGTGGCCTGGATTTCGAAACCGCGGCCAAGATGTCCGGCGCACGCTTCTCCTTGTTGCGTGGCCCGGTTGCCCGCCTGCACCGCGCCCTGGCGCAGTTCATGATCAACCTGCATACCGGCGAGCACGGTTACGAAGAGGCCTACACGCCTTACCTGGTGCAGGCCCCGGCGTTGATGGGCACTAGCCAACTGCCGAAGTTCGAAGAAGATCTGTTCAAGATCAGCCGCGACGGCGAAGCCGACCTGTATCTGATCCCGACCGCCGAAGTGTCGCTGACCAACATCGTGGCCGGCGAGATTCTCGACGCCAAGCAACTGCCGTTGAAGTTCGTGGCCCACAGCCCGTGCTTCCGTAGCGAAGCCGGTGCATCGGGTCGCGACACCCGCGGCATGATCCGCCAGCACCAGTTCGACAAGGTCGAGATGGTGCAGATCGTCGAGCCGTCGACCTCGATGGAAGCCCTCGAAGGCCTGACCGCCAACGCCGAGCGCGTCCTGCAACTGCTGGAGCTGCCGTACCGCGTGTTGGCGCTGTGCACTGGCGACATGGGTTTCAGCGCCGTGAAGACCTACGATCTCGAAGTGTGGGTGCCGAGCCAGGACAAGTACCGCGAGATCTCGTCGTGCTCCAACTGCGGCGATTTCCAGGCCCGCCGTATGCAAGCGCGTTTCCGCAACCCGGAAACCGGCAAGCCGGAACTGGTGCACACCCTCAACGGTTCGGGCCTGGCTGTTGGCCGTACCTTGGTCGCGGTGCTGGAAAACTACCAGCAGGCTGACGGTTCGATCCGTGTACCTGAAGTGCTCAAGCCGTACATGGCGGGCGTTGAGGTCATCGGCTAAATGGAATTTCTGCCGCTGTTTCATAACCTGCGCGGCAGTCGTGTGTTGGTCGTCGGTGGCGGGGAGATTGCCTTGCGCAAATCCCGGCTGCTGGCCGATGCCGGTGCGTTGCTGCGGGTGGTTGCTCCCCAGATCGAAGACCAGCTTAAAGAGCTGGTACTGGGCAGTGGCGGGGAATTGATTTTGCGCGGTTATCAGGAGGCGGACCTTGATGGCTGCACCCTGATCATCGCCGCGACCGACGACGAATCGCTGAACGCGCAAGTGTCCAGCGATGCCAAGCGCCGTTGCGTGCCGGTCAATGTGGTGGACGCGCCGGCCTTGTGCAGCGTGATCTTCCCGGCGATTGTCGACCGCTCGCCGTTGGTGATTGCCGTCTCCAGCGGCGGCGATGCGCCGGTGCTGGCGCGTCTGATCCGAGCCAAACTGGAAACCTGGATTCCCTCGACCTACGGTCAACTGGCCGGGCTGGCGGCGCGTTTTCGTGCCCAGGTCAAAGGCCTGTACCCGGATGTGCAGCAGCGCCGCGCGTTCTGGGAAGACGTTTTTCAAGGCCCGATTGCCGACCGTCAACTGGCCGGGCAGGGCGATGAAGCCGAGCGCTTGTTGATCGAAAAGGTCAACGGCGCGCCGCCGTATGCGCCCGGCGAGGTGTATTTGGTGGGCGCAGGCCCAGGTGATCCGGACCTGCTGACTTTCCGCGCCCTGCGCTTGATGCAACAAGCCGATGTGGTGCTGTATGACCGCTTGGTGGCGCCGGCCATTCTTGAATTGTGCCGTCGCGATGCTGAGCGCGTGTATGTCGGCAAGCGTCGCGCCGACCATGCTGTGCCCCAGGACCGGATCAACCAGCAATTGGTGGACTTGGCCAAGCAAGGCAAGCGTGTACTGCGGCTTAAAGGTGGCGACCCGTTCATCTTTGGCCGTGGTGGCGAAGAGATCGAGGAACTGGCGGCCCATGGCATCCCGTTCCAGGTGGTGCCGGGGATCACGGCGGCCAGTGGTTGCGCGGCGTATGCCGGGATTCCGCTGACCCACCGCGACTATGCGCAATCGGTACGTTTTATCACCGGGCATTTGAAAGACGGGACGTCGGACCTGCCTTGGCATGACTTGGTGGGGCCGTCGCAGACCCTGGTGTTCTACATGGGGTTGATTGGCTTGCCGATCATCTGCGAACAGCTGATCAAGCATGGGCGTGCGGCGGATACGCCGGCGGCGTTGATCCAGCAAGGCACTACGTCCAATCAGCGTGTGTTTACCGGCACCTTGGCGGATTTGCCGCGCATGGTGGCGGAGCATGAAGTGCATGCGCCGACATTGGTGATCGTTGGTGAGGTGGTGGTGCTACGCGAGAAGCTCAAGTGGTTTGAAGGCGCCCAGTCTCAGGTCTGAAGCTTTTCAAAAGCATCGGGGGCAAGCCCCCTCCCACATTTGAAATGTATTCCAATGTGGGAGGGGGCTTGCCCCCGATGAGGCCTTCAATCACCCCAAATGATCTGGATCATCTCCAGACGCCTTTGCCATTCAGTCGCTCACGATCATGCTTGCCATCAAACGCCTGCAACGGCCCCTTAGGCACAATCCCCGTCGGATTGATCGTCCGATGACTCGCGTAGTAATGCCCCTTGATGTGCGTAAAATCCACTGTCTCGGCCACCCCCGGCCACTGATACATCTCCCTTAGCCAGTTCGACAAGTTCGGATAATCCGCAATCCTGCGCAGGTTGCATTTGAAGTGGCTGTAATACACCGCATCAAAGCGAATCAGCGTGGTGAACAGTCGTACGTCGGCCTCGGTCAGGTATTCGCCAGCCAGGTAGCGATGCTCGTCCAGGTGTTGTTCCAGGTGGTCCAACTCGGCAAACACATCATCAAACGCAGCTTCGTACGCCTGCTGCGAAGTGGCAAAACCGGCGCGATACACACCATTGTTTACGGCGGGATAAATGCGCTCGTTCAAGGCCTCAATGGCCGGTCGCAACGACTCAGGGTAGAAGTCCTGCGTGTTGCCCGTCAGCTCGTTGAATGCACTGTTGAACATGCGGATGATTTCCGCCGATTCATTGCTGACGATGCGCTTGAGTTTCTTGTCCCACAGCACCGGCACCGTGACGCGGCCGGTGTAGTCGGTCGTGTCGGCGGTATAGCGTTGATGCATGAAGTCGAAATCATCCAGTTTGTCGCCGGTGGAACCGTGGGCCTTGTCGAAGGTCCAGCCGTTTTCCAGCATCAACCAACTGACCACCGACACATCGATCAGGCTTTCCAGGCCCTTGAGCTTGCGCAGGATCAAGGTGCGATGGGCCCAGGGGCAGGCGAGGGAGACATAGAGGTGATAACGGCCGGCTTCAGCCTTGAAGCCGCCTTCGCCGCTCGGGCCAGGCGCGCCGTCGGCGGTTACCCAGTGGCGACGTTGTGCCTGTTCCCGCTGGAAAGCACCGTCTGCGCTACTTTCGTACCACTGGTCTTTCCAGTGTCCTTCGATCAGTAAGCCCATGACTGGCTCCTTGGTTAATAAACGTAGGAGGCCAGTCTAAAGGGATGAGTTCGAACTAAAAGCGCAAAGACCCGAGGTTGATGATCGATTAAATCGATTTATTCCGTGCGTCCCAGTATTGCTGGGCCAATTCGAACGCCTGTTCCCGCGGGTGACCAAGGCCGCGCAAGGCCAGGGCCATGGTGGCGATCAGGGCCAGTTGCGGGTAGCTGTCTTCGACTTCACCGCGCCACAGTGCCTTCAAGTGCTCGGGTTCCAGGCTGGCCGGCTTGACGTGGCGCTGGGTGGAGAGGGCGGGCCACTCTTCGTCCCAGCTTTCGCCGTCGGTGGTGCCGTACAGATGGCTGATCGTGTCGGGGTTGATCTCGATCTCGCCGCCATCACCCTTCACCACGATCACGTTGTCGCCGAGCAGGCCACTGGCATCGCGGTGTACGCCTTGGTAACCCGGATGGAAAATACTTTGCAGGCCCAGGCGCGCATTCAATGGGTTGAGCAAACGCGCCAGGGAGTGGATCGGCGAACGCAGGCCCAGGGTGTTGCGCAGGTCGATCATGCGTTGCAGTTGCGGTGCCCAGTCACCCAGCGGGATAAACGCCAGATTGCCGTGCGCATAGGCGGCTTCCACCTGCTGCCAATTGCGGCACAACGGAATCTGCAAGCCGTCCAGCAATTGCTCGGTGTACAACCGGCCCGCTGTGTGGGCGCCGCCACCGTGCATCAGGATGCGCACACCATTTTGCGCCAGGCACTTGGCCGCCAGCAGGAACCACGGCAGGTGGCGTTTCTTGCCGGCGTAGGTTGGCCAATCGACATCCACGTTCAGTGCCGGGGCATTCAAACGCTCGCGCACGGCCTCAGTGAAGCCGGCGAGTTCTTCCGGGCTTTCTTCCTTGTGGCGCAGCAACATCAGGAAGGCGCCAAGCTGGGTGTCTTCGACTTTTTCGTCGAGTAACATGCCCATGGCTTCGCGGGCCTCTTCGCGGGTGAGGTTGCGCGCACCGCGCTTGCCTTTGCCCAGGATGCGTACGAACTGCGCAAAGGGGTGTTCGGCAGGGGTTTCAAGCGTCAGTGGGGCGAAGTCGGTCATAAGCAATTCGTCGGCCTGGGCAGGCCCGCCAACTTGGCGGCGAGTTTGGCGGGAGTGCCGTTGAACAGTTTGTTGAGGTGCAGGCTGTTGCCCTTTTCCGGGCCGAGTTTCAAGGCGGTGTACTTGATCAGCGGGCGCGTGGCGGGAGACAGCTGGAACTCGGCGTAGAAGCCGCGTAGCAGTTCGAGGATTTCCCAGTGGTCTGGCGTCAACACCAACGCTTCGGCGACGGCCAGGGCATTGGCGACCTCGGCCGACCATTCATTCAGGTCGACGAGGTAACCGTCCTTGTCCAGTTCGAGGGTACGTGACCCCACAGTCAGGGTGTTCATAGCCAACTGTTGACCTTGTCATAGTCGATCGACAGTTGCACAAAGCCTGGATAGTCCACGCTGTCCGCCCAGTCTGGCAGGGGCAGATTGCGCGCCTGCATATCTTCGGCCAGCACAAACACCTTCACGCCCTGGGTGTGCAAGGCCGGGGAGTGCAGGCCGTAAGCACCGTCGCCACAGAGCAGGATCGCGTCGTCGGCGCCGCAGACACGCAGGCAACTGGCGAGGCGGCTGTCGGTGAAGGGGGAGTGAGACACCACATGTAAAGTCGACATCAGAGGGTAATCACCTGGTCGTAACGGTCAATCAGCTTGGAAATGTCTTCATTGTCCAGCGCTTCGGCGCTGTCCGGGGGCGTTAGCCCGCGCTCGGTAAGACTATGGCGGCAGGCAAAGACATCATCGATGCCGAACAGCCCCAGTGCCTGCAGGTTGGCGCTCAGGTCTTTTTGCTGCACGGCCTTGGCGTCCTGGTGCGGTGCCAACTGGAACACGCCGTCATCCATGAACAATAAACCGATGGGCAGATCGAACGCGCCGCCGGCCAACACGATATCCAGTGCTTCGCGGGCGCTCGGCCCGGACCACGGTGCGCTGCGGCTGATCACCAATAGGGACTTGGACATGTCATGGCCCTCCAAAACAGATCAGGCGGTCGGCAGCCTGGGCTGCGTCGTGCAATTGCCCAAGACCCGACAGTGCCCACGGGGCATCCAGATTCACTGCGCTGCGTTGATAGCGCGTGGCCTCTTCGTTGTTGAGCACGCCACGGCGCAAAGCGGCGGCAATGCACACCACGCCGTCGAGCTGGTGCGCGCTGACGAACTCACGCCATTGGCGCGCAATGTCTTGCTCGTCCTGGGGCGCAACGATGTTATTGGAGGCGCTGTGCACGCCATCCTGATAAAAAAACAGCCGCACAATCTCATGCCCACCGGCCAGCGCTGCCTGGGCGAACAACAAGGCGCGGCGCGAGGAGGGCGCATGGGCGGCGGAAAATAGCGCAATCGCGAACTTCATGGAACTCTCTGCCAGCAAACGTGGGCCAATGATAAAGCCGCCGCCGCGAAAAAGCCCGCCGTGATCAAAACGGTCACTGCCGCTGATCGTTCCGGCGATTGCCGGTAGGCGCAAGGCTGCCTAGTCTGTGGGCATTCGAATCGGAAACGGAGTCTCCATGCCTGGTCCCTTGGCGTCCCTCAAAGTGCTGGATTTTTCCACCTTGCTGCCTGGCCCGTTCGCGTCGTTGATGCTGGCGGACATGGGGGCTGAAGTGCTACGCATCGAGTCGCCTACGCGAATGGACTTGCTGCGTGTGTTGCCGCCCCATGACCAAGGCACATCGGCGAGCCATGCTTATCTCAATCGCAACAAGCGCAGCCTCGCTTTGGACCTGAAGCAGGCCGAAGCGCTGGAGATTGTGCGTGAACTGGTCAAGGACTATGACATCGTGCTTGAACAGTTCCGTCCCGGCGTGATGGAGCGTCTGGGCCTGGGTTACGAGGCGCTGAAGGCCATCAACCCCGGGCTGATTTATGTATCAATCACCGGCTATGGCCAGACCGGCCCCTATAAGGACCGCGCCGGGCACGATATCAACTACCTCGCGCTGGCGGGTGTGGCCAGCCATACCGGCCGCCAGGACAGCGGGCCGTTGCCGCTGGGGGTGCAATTGGCGGATGTGGGTGGCGGTTCGTTGCACGCGGTGGTTGGCTTGTTGGCGGCGGTCATCGCCCGGCAGCAGAGTGGCGTCGGTCAATACCTGGATGTGAGCATGACCGACTGCTCGTTCAGCCTGAACGCCATGGCGGGGGCGGGGTACCTGGCCTGTGGGGTGGAGCCGGGTTGGGAGAATCATGCGCTCAATGGCGGCAGCTTTTACGATTACTACCGCACGCGGGACGGGCGCTGGATGTCGGTCGGCAGCCTGGAGCCGGCTTTTATGCAGCAATTATGCGCGGCGTTGAAGCGGCCTGAGCTGGCGGCTCAGGGCCTGTCCCCCCAGCCCGAACAGCAAAAAGCCCTCAAGTTGGCGCTGCAGGTCGAGTTCGAGAAACGCAGCTTTGATGAGTTGTGCGCGTTGTTTGCCGGGGTGGATGCCTGTGTGGAGCCGGTGCTGAGCCTGAGTGAAGCCGTCGAGCACCCGCAGTTGGAAGCCCGTGGGCTAGTGTGCCAGGTGCCAAGGGCCGATGGTTCGACCCAGGCGCAAATCGCCTGCCCGCTGAAGTTTTCAGAGGGGGTGCCGGCGCCTCGGCATATTGGGGTAGCGGTGGGGGCTCATAGTGATGAAGTGCTGACTGAGCTGGGGGTTAGTACTCAGCGGATAGCCGAATTGCGGAGTGCCAAAGTTGTTGGATAGCGTCTGAGCTGACGCTATCGGGGGCAAGCCCCCTCCCACATTTTGACCGCGCAACCTGTCAACTGTGGGAGGGGGCTTGCCCCCGATGAGGCCCTCACTCCACCCGGGTTTCCCCAGTGAACACCAACGTCTGCCGACACCGCCGACACAAATACCGCCGCCCCTGAGCCACCAACCCATGGCGCTGTGACGAAAACGGAAAGTCGCTGTCCGCGCAGGGGCATCGGTAGATGTAGCGGGTCACTTGGCGGCGCTTCACTTCATAGGTATGGCAACGATCCGGCGGCAGTTCGTAAACCCCGCGCATGATCAATTGCCATTCTTCGCCGTGGGGCTGGATGCGCTCGCCAAACAACTGGTGAGCGATCAGGTGCGCCACTTCGTGGGCCACGGTCTGTTTCAGGAAGTGCTGGCTGTTCTCTCGGTATAACTGTGGGTTGAAACGCAGCAGGTTCTCGTGCAAATGCGCGACACCGGCTTTCTGGCCCCGCAGCTTGAGGCTGACCTGGGGGCGTTTGAAGCTTCGTTTGAAAAAGGATTCGGCTAGCAGGAAACAATCTTCGACGCGGGTATTGAGTTGCTCGGGCATGCTGTACATATCTCCAGAGACGCCCAGTATGCCGCAAAGCCGGGTGTTTCCGAATCTGTCAGGCGCCGAATGGTCATGCATAACGCACAAGGCCACCTTGCGGTGGCCTTGCCCAGGTCGATAAACGCGTTAGCTGGTATAGATCGGGCCTACGCCCAGGCCCCAGACGATCACGGTAAACGCCATGATCGCCACCAGGACCACCAGGCCCACGGCCAGTACCGAACTGGAAAACAGGAAACCCTCGTCCGGGTCGATGCTCATGAAGGTCGGCAGCCCCACATACAGCAGGTATACCGTGTAGCAAATGGCAGCCGTGCCCACCACCATGCCCAGCCACATATGGGGATAGAGCGCCGCCAATCCGCCGATGAACAGCGGTGTCGCGGTATAGGTCGCAAAGGCCACGCAGCGTGACATGCTGGGGCTGGCGTCATAGGTACGGGCCATCCAGTGAATGAACGCGCCCATCACCGCCACGCCGCCGAGCATGGCCGCGTACGACATGAGAGTCATCCACAGTGCACTTTCCTGGGTCAGCATCACCGGCGCGCGGCTGCCGATGACCCAGCCGACCCGGGTCGTGCCGATAAAGGCGGATACGGCGGGGATCGCCGCGAGAATCAGGGTGTGAGTGAGGTACATGTGGCCGATGCTTTCTTCCTTATCGCCACGGATTTCCCGCCATTCCTGGTCGGGATGGGTAAACAGCCCCACGACGTGATGGATCATGCCAGTCACTCCTGTCGTTATTACCATCGCCCCCCATCGGAGCGCCCACGGGCCAAATGGCCTGAAAGGTCTGGATATATGTGCGACCTCAAGTCGCAGTATAGGAAGTGATGACCGGAAAAACTGTAGGGCTTTAGAGCAAATTGCACTGTAAACAGTGGGCCTAATCGCGGCGAGGTCTGTCGGGCGCAACTCGATCAATGGTGGGAACTGGCTTGCCTGCAATAGCGGTGGGTCAGTCAACCTAGCCGTTACTGATGGGCCCCCATCGCAGGCAAGCCAGCTCCTGCATTGGATCTCGGTCGCTCATAACGGTAAAATGCTGCGCTTTTCGTCACACACCTCTAGCGGATCCAAGCGCCATGGGCACTCTTACGGTCAACCAGAACAAACTGCAAAAACGCCTGCGTCGCCTGGCCGGTGAAGCGGTCGCCGATTTCAACATGATCGAGGACGGCGACAAGGTCATGGTCTGCCTCTCCGGTGGCAAAGACAGCTACACCATGCTCGATGTGCTGCTGCACCTGCAAAAGGTCGCGCCGATCAAGTTCGAGATCGTTGCCGTGAACATGGACCAGAAACAACCGGGCTTTCCTGAACATGTGCTGCCGGCCTACCTCAAAGAGCTGGGCGTCGAGTACCACATCGTTGAAAAAGACACCTACTCGGTTGTCAAGGAGCTGATCCCGGAAGGCAAGACCACCTGCTCGCTGTGCTCGCGCCTGCGCCGTGGCACGCTCTACACCTTTGCCGATGAGATCGGTGCGACCAAGATGGCCCTGGGTCATCATCGCGATGACATCGTCGAGACCTTCTTCCTCAATATGTTCTTCAACGGCTCGCTCAAGGCCATGCCACCTAAGCTGCGTGCCGATGACGGGCGCAACGTGGTGATCCGCCCGCTGGCGTATTGCAACGAGAAGGACATCCAGGCCTATTCCGACTTCAAGCAATTCCCGATCATTCCGTGCAACCTGTGTGGTTCCCAGGAAAACCTGCAGCGCCAGGTGGTCAAGGAAATGCTGGTGGACTGGGAGCGCAAGACTCCGGGCCGTACCGAGAGCATTTTCCGCAGCCTGCAGAACGTGATCCCGTCGCAACTGGCCGACCGCAACCTGTTTGACTTCACCAGCTTGAAAATTGATGAAACCGCTGCTTCGCGCTTCGTTAATGTTGTGAACCTCTGAGCCTATTCAATGCTCTGACACACGGCGCTCGCGGGCGCCGTTTTCAATTCAACTGCCAGGAGAGGGCATGCGCGATTACAAGTGGCTGCACGAATATTGTCTGAACCGTTTCGGTTCGGCGGCCGAGCTGGACGCCCACCTGCCTGTGCCCAAGACCGCGGCGCAATTGCGCAATATCGGCGATGACCGTTATCTGTCGACCCTGGCACTGCGCGTATTCCGGGCGGGCTTGAAACACAGCGTGGTGGATGCCAAGTGGCCGGCCTTCGAGCAGGTGTTTTTCGGTTTCGATCCGGAAAAGGTGGTGCTGATGGGGGCTGAGCACCTGGAGCGGTTGATGCAGGACACCCGTATCATCCGCCACTTGGGCAAGCTCAAGAGCGTGCCGCGCAATGCCCAGATGATTCTGGACATCGAGCAGGAAAAGGGCAGCTTCGGCGCGTTTATCGCTGACTGGCCGGTGACTGACATCGTCGGGTTGTGGAAGTACCTGAGCAAGCACGGCCACCAATTGGGCGGGCTGTCGGCACCGCGCTTTTTGCGCATGGTGGGCAAAGATACGTTTGTGCCGAGCTATGACGTGGTGGCGGCGTTGAATGCGCAGAAGATCGTCGACAAGGCGCCGACCAGCCTGCGCGACCTGGCGACGGTGCAAGCGGCTTTTAACCAGTGGCATGCCGAGAGTGGGCGGCCGATGTGCCAGCTGTCGATGATGCTGGCCTATACAGTGAATCATTGAGACTGAGGTGGCCCTATCGCAGGCAAGCCAGCTCCCACATTTGATAGGCGGCGCGGTCAAAATGTGGGAGCTGGCTTGCCGGCGATAGCGGTCTTCAGGCCGCCACAGGCTCAGCCAGCCGCCGATTCAACTGATGCCGCCACCGCACATACAGTAACGCCGTACAAAACACCGCCAGGCTCGCCAGCATTTCCAGCATTCCGAACACCTGCCGGTTCGGGTCATACGCCGCCAGCGCACCCTTGATGAAGTACAGGTTCACCACAAAGCACATCCACGAATGCCCGCGAGCACTGCCCAGCAGCATCCCGGGTGCCAGTATCAGCAGCGGCACCAACTCGATCAGCAGGATCACCCACGGACGGGCGCCGTGCAGGTCCGCAACGAACAGGTAATACACACAGAGCAGGCCCACCAGGCCAAGAAATGCCAACAGGCTCAATGCCCGCGCCACCTTGACCCGTGGTTCAAGCCACGCTTGCGGCGGCAGGACCTTAGGCTTTCTGGCCACGGCCGTTCTCCAGCAGCAAGGCAGTGTTTGCCAGGCGCAGACCCAAGGCGCGACACAGGGTGATTTCATGTTGATCGAGCATGCGCTTGCCATCCGGTCCCGAATGGTGGCTGGCGCCATACGGCGTGCCGCCGCCCTGGGTGTCGAGCAACGCCTGCTCGCTGTAGGGTAGGCCGGTGATCAGCATGCCGTGGTGCAGCAACGGCAGCAGCATCGACATCAGCGTGGTTTCCTGGCCGCCATGCAGGCTCGCGGTAGAGGTGAACACCCCGGCGGGCTTGCCGACAAGGGCACCGGTGAGCCACAGGTTGCTGGTGCCATCGAGGAAATACTTGAGCGGCGCGGCCATGTTGCCGAAACGGGTCGGGCTGCCCAGGGCCAGGCCCGAGCAGTTTTTCAGATCATCGAGGCTGGCATACAGCGCGCCTTCGTCCGGGATGCTCGGCGCCACGGCTTCACACTCGGTGGAGATTGCTGGCACGGTGCGCAGGCGCGCCTCCAGGCCGGCCTGCTCGATGCCCCGGGCAATCTGCCGAGCCATTTCACTCACCGAGCCATTGCGGCTGTAATACAGCACCAGCACATAGGGAGACGTCACGGCAGGATCTCCAACACGTTTTCCGGTGGACGACCAATGATGGCTTTATCGGCGGTTTCCAGGATCGGACGTTCCATCAACTTTGGGTGCTCGGCGATGGCGGCGATCAATTGTGCTTCGCTGAGGCTGGCGTCGGCCAGGTTGAGGGTTTTGTATTCGTCTTCGCCGGTGCGCAGCAATTGGCGCGCACTGATGCCGAGCTTGCTCAGCAGAGCCTTCAGTTGCTGGGCGTTCAGTGGGGTTTCCAGGTAGCGCACGACGGTCGGAGCGAGGCCGCGAGCCTCCAGCAGTTCGAGCGCACCGCGGGATTTCGAGCAGCGCGGGTTGTGATAAAGCGTCAGATCGGTCATGTGCGGGTCGCATCTTGCGTAAGGTGGCGGGTATTCTACCTGCGCGGCGGCCCGCTCTTAAACCGTAAGAGGCGATAGGTCGCAGCCAACGTTCATTTTTACGAAGGATTACCCCATGACTAGGCGACTGATCGGTGCATTGGCGATCATCACAACCCTGCTGCTCAGCGGCTGCGGCAATGACTACGGCGTTGACCAATACGGCAAGAAAGTGGCGGCCGACCGTCTGGACAAGCAGTGGGTGGTCGTCAACTACTGGGCTGAATGGTGTGGCCCGTGCCGCACGGAAATCCCCGAGATCAATGCCTTGGCCGACCAATTGAAAGGGCAGAATGTGGGGGTGTTCGGGGTCAACTTCGACAATGTGCAGGGTGAAGAACTCAAGGCCGCCAGCGAGAAGCTGGGGATCAAGTTCACCGTCCTGGCGCAGAACCCGGAAGGGATTTTTGATATCCCGCGCAGCGAGGCGTTGCCGGTGACCTATATCATTGATGACAAGGGCAAGGTGCGTGAACAGTTGATGGGCGAACAGACCGCGGAAGGGGTGATTGCCAAGCTCAAGGCCTTACGCGGCTAGACCAACAACTTCAAACAAGTGTGGGAGGGGGCTTGCCCCCGATAGCAGTGTGTCAGTCGATACATCAGTTGACTGCTACACCGCCATCGGGGGCAAGCCCCCTCCCACATTGAGATCCCACCAACCTACAGGATCGGTGGAATCAGCCTTCTTCCAGCCACAAACGAATCGGCTTGCCCTCGGCCGGCCAGAAGCGGGTCTGTTCGATCGGCGAGATATCCCAACGCTCAACGCCTTGCAGGGCCTGGAAGAAGCGGTGTTCCTGCTCCATCAAGGCTTCGGCGCAGAGTTTGCGGGTGCTGCCGATCTTGCCGAAGCTCAGCTTTTCGCCCTCAACGGTGTACGGCGCAAACCAGTGGTTGCAACCGCCATTGCCATAGGCGCGACCATCGGCGCCCAGGGTTACGGTCAGGTGTGCGTAGTCCATCAATGGCCGCTCACCAATCCACTCCACCACGTAGCTGTGGTCCTGCTCCAGCTTGACCGCGTCGCCGGCACAGCCGCTCAGGCCGGCGCCGAGGGCGGCGAGCAGCAGCGGGCCTTTCATTGTGCGGCCTGCTGGCATTTCGGGCAGCGGTGCTTGTCGCCTTCGCTGGCCCAGCCCAACTCCTTGATGCGTGCGTTGGCGGCGGGTTGCAGCGGCTCTTTGGTCAATTTGGTTTCCACCGCGAATTCAAACTCCAGCACGCTCTCGCAGCTGTCGCAGTTGACCTTCCAGGTGTGAATCTCCAACTCACCGAATTTCGGCCCTTGGGCCATGGCGACCCATTGGCCCGCCGGGCGGATGGAGTAGCGCGCGTCACCTTCGACGGTCAAGCGCATCGACAGGGTTTTACTGCCGCGCAGGGTGACGATCAGCACGTCGCCATGCTTGATCGAACCACCGTTGCCGGTGACCTGGTAACGGCCCGGCACCAGGGCACGGCATTCGATCAGGGTGTGTTGCGGGCTCAGCAAGCTGAAGCGGAAATCGTGTTCGGCCATGGGTCCTCCAATTAGGCGCGGCATCCTATCACGGGTACCGACCCATCATGCGCCTGGTATGTGACCGCTGATCATCCCTCGACCAGGTTCTGTGGCACGCCATCGGCCCACGCAGCAATGTTGGCCAGGGTGGTGCCGGCAATCGCCGCCAGGGCTTCACGGGTGAGGAACGCCTGGTGGGCCGTGATGATCACGTTGGGAAAGGTCAGCAGGCGCGCGAGCACGTCATCCTGCAAGGGCAGGTCGGAGCGGTCTTCGAAAAACAGCTGGGCTTCTTCCTCATACACATCCAGCCCCAAATAGCCGAGTTGGCCATCCTTGAGTGCGTCGATCAGTGCAGGCGTGTCGACCAGGCCACCGCGCCCGGTATTGATCAGCATCGCGCCCGGCTGCATATGGGCCAGAGAGCCGGCGTTGATCAGGTGTTGGCTGTCGCGGGTGAGCGGGCAGTGCAGGCTGATGATCTGCGCCTCGGTGAGCAGCTCGGGCAGGTTTACGTAGCGGGCGCCAAGGGCCTGTACCTGTGGATTGGGGAAGGGGTCGTAGGCCAGTAGTTTGCAGCCGAAACCGGCCATGATCTTGGCGAATGTCGCCCCGATCTGCCCGGTGCCAATCACGCCGACGGTCTTGCCGACGAGGTCGAAGCCGGTCAGGCCATGCAGGCTGAAATCGCCGTCGCGGGTGCGGTTATACGCGCGGTGCAAGCGGCGGTTGAGGGCCAGGATCAGCGCCACGGCATGTTCGGCCACCGCGTGGGGCGAGTAGGCCGGGACGCGGACGATGGCCAGGCCCAGGCGCTTGGCGGCGGCCAGGTCGACATGGTTGTAGCCCGCCGAACGCAGCGCAATCAGGCGCGTGCCGCCCTTGGCCAAGTGCTCCAGCACCGGGGCGCTGAGGTCGTCGTTGATAAAGGCGCAGACCACTTCGTGCCGGTCGGCCAGGGCGACGGTATCGAGGTTGAGCCGGGCAGGCTGAAAGTGCAGCTCCACGCCGGTCGGCAAAGGTTCGCCGAGAAAACTCTCGCGGTCGTAGGTCTGGCTGCTGAAAAGAATGACGCGCATTGAATAAAGCTCCCTGCAGTTTGCGAGTTGGAAATGCTGAGCAAGTGTGGGAGGGGTAATCCCCCTCCCACATGGGCTCAGTTTCCCTAAATCAGGCGCTGACCCGCGCTTCACTGGCCAGGCGGGCAATCGCCATGTCCAGTTCGTCGAGTGCGGCCATGGCTTTGGCGTCGTCCTGCTTGAGCAGGGTTTCGGCTCGCTGGCAGGCGGCGCGCAGTTGTGGCACGCCACAATAGCGCGTGGCACCGTGAAGGCGGTGGACACGTTCGATCAGGGCGTTGTTGTCATTCGCTTCGCGGGCGGCGGTGATGGCCTGGCGGTCGGCCTCCAGGGACGCCAGCAGCATGGCGAGCATGTCGGCGGCGAGATCAGCCTTGTTGGCCGCCAGGCGCAAGCCTTCTTCGTGGTCCAGTACCAGCAACTGCACGCCTGGGCCCAAGCCATCGTTGATGCGCTCCGGCCCTTGATTGCGCAGGGCCAGGCCGGTCCACTTCAACACCACTTGGGCCAGTTGCCGTTCGCTGATGGGCTTGGTCAGGTAGTCGTCCATGCCGCTTTGCAGCAGGGCGCGTTTTTCATTGGCCATGGCGTGGGCGGTGAGGGCGACCACAGGTAGCGGCGTGCCGTGACGTTCGCTTTCCCATTGGCGGATCGCCTCAGTGCTTTGGCGGCCGTCCATGCCGGGCATTTGCACGTCCATCAGCACCAGATCGAAGGTTTCCTGTTTCACCGCATCGATGGCGGCGTAACCGCTTTCCACCGCCTGGACCTTGGCGCCCATGTCTTCAAGCAGGGTTTGCACCAGCAACAGGTTCGCCGGGTTGTCATCCACGCACAGCACGCGCGGCGCACGGCTGGACAGCGGTTCGCCCGGCTCACAGCGAGAGGGGCGCGGGCTGATCAAATCGGCCAACGCCCGGCGCAACTTGCGCGTACAGGCAGGCTTGGCCTGCAACTGGCTGTTGGGGTTGGGCACCGACTGGTTGAACAGCATCTGTTCGGTGGTGGGGCACAGCACCAGCACCTTGCAACCCAAGTGTTCGAGGTCCCACAGGTGTTGGTTGAGGCGCTCGGGCGGGATGTCGTTGGCGGTGACGCCGAGCACCGCCAGATCGATGGCCTGCTCGGTTTGATGCGCGCTGGTGATGCCGTTGGTCAAGTTTTCCAGGGAGTTGAACGGGGTGACTTCCAGGCCACAATCTTCCAACTGATGTTGCAGGGCCTGACGTGCCAGTTCGTGGTTTTCCAGCACTGCCACGCGGCGCCCGAGCAGTGGCGGGGCGGGCAGATCTTCGACGTCGTCGCGGGTCTTGGGCAGGTTCAGGCTGATCCAGAACTCCGAGCCTTCGCCCGGCGTGCTGTCGACGCCGATTTCACCGCCCATTTGTTCGATCAGCCGCTTGGAGATCACCAGTCCCAAACCCGTGCCGCCCGGTTGGCGCGACAGCGAGTTGTCGGCTTGGCTGAATGCCTGGAACAGGGCGCGGACATCCTGATTGGACAGGCCGATACCGGTGTCCTGCACGCTGATGCGCAGTTGGACGCTGTCTTCCTGTTCGTCCTCGACCATTGCCCGAGCCACGATGGTGCCTTCGCGGGTGAACTTGATCGCATTGCTGATCAGGTTGGTCAGGATCTGCTTCAGGCGCAGCGGGTCGCCCACCAACGCCAGTGGCGTGTCGCGGTACACCAGGCTGACCAGTTCCAACTGCTTGGCATGGGCGGCGGGCGCGAGGATGGTCAGGGTGTCTTGCAGCAAGTCCCGCAGGTTGAAGGGCACGCTGTCGAGCACCAGCTTGCCGGCCTCGATCTTCGAGAAATCGAGAATTTCGTTGATGATGCCCAGCAAGTTGTCGGCGGATTTTTCGATGGTGCCCAGGTAATCCAGCTGACGCGGCGACAGCTCGCTTTTCTGCAGCAGGTGAGTAAAGCCGAGGATGCCGTTGAGAGGCGTGCGGATCTCATGGCTCATATTGGCCAGGAACTCCGATTTGATACGGCTGGCTTCCAGGGCTTCCTTGCGCGTCAGGTCCAGCTCGATGTTCTGGATCTCGATGGTTTCGAGATTCTGGCGCACATCTTCGGTGGCCTGGTCGATGCTGTGTTGCAGTTCTTCCTGGGCATTTTGCAGGGTCTCGGCCATGCGATTGATGCCCGAGGCCAACTGGTCCAATTCCTGGCTGCCCAACGGTGGCAGGCGGGTTTCCAGATTGCCGTCCTTGAGTTGGGCCACGGCCTGCTTGATCTGGCCGATCGGTGAGTTGATCGTGCGGCTGATGCGTAATGCCAAGGCGGCGGTGCAGATCAGTCCGATGGCGATCAATAACAGGCTGGCGAACAAGCTGCGATAACCGCGCAGCAACATGCCGTTGTGGGACAGTTCTACCTCGACCCAACCTAACAGGCGGTCGGACTCATCGGGGATCAGTTCGCCCGCGAGGTTGCGATGGCGACCGAATACCGGCAACAGGTAGCGCGTGGCATCGTTGCCAGTGCGCTGCAACAGGTGTGAGCTGTTGCCGATGGGCGGCTGGTTGAGCATGGTCGGGCCGGCGTGAGCCAGGGACGAGCGGTCGGGTGCGAGGAACGACACGGCGCGAACGTCCTGCTGCTCCAGGGATTGAGTGGCGATGCGTTCGAGCAGGTCGGTGTTTTTGCTGCTCAGGGCCGGTGCCACCAGCGGCGCCAATTGCTCGGCGATCATCTCGCCGCGTTGCAGCAGTTGGGTCTGCAGTTCCGACAGTTGCATCCAGGTGAAATAGCCTCCCAACAACAAGGCCATCAGGCTGGTCGGTAATAAAGTCAGCAACAGTACGCGGCCTTTTATCCCCATTCTTCTAAGCACGCCACTCTCCTGCTACCACATTGATATCAATTATCCACGCAGGCATCCGGCCCGCGCCACGTGCGCAGTGTAGCCATTTGCGCCGTGTGGAATCTCGCAAATTAATGACATGCGGCAATCTTCGGGCCATTCGCGGGTGGCTGGCGATTGCCTGTAACAGTTTAATCTTGAATAATCAGTCATTGAGAATGACTTGCAGACGCTAATGAATCCCGCAGTAGTTGGCCCACCCAGTATCCTGACCATCGAAGATGACCCTGTATTGGGCGCCTATGTGCAAGAGCACCTGGGCCGCTGTGGCTTTCAGGTCACCTGGTGCCAGAATGGCCAGCAAGGGTTGCAGATGGCGCGTGAGCAGGCATTCGATGTGGTGTTGATGGACATTCTGCTGCCTGGTTTGGACGGGTTGTCGATCCTCACGCATTTGCGCCAGAGCCATGCAATGCCGGTGATCCTGATGTCGGCCCTGGGCGCCGAGGCGGATCGCATCAGCGGCTTTCGCTTGGGGGCAGACGACTACCTGCCCAAGCCGTTCAGCATGATCGAGTTGCGCGTGCGCATTGAGGCGATTTTGCGTCGGGTCGCCCTGGACCGCCGCCCCCAGTCGACGCCGATACCTGTGCACGAAGAAGCCCACACCCTGCGCTTTGACGATGAGCTGTGCGATGTCTTCCATCGTGACCACTGGGCCGGGCTGACCCGTAGTGAGTATCGGCTGCTGGAAACCCTGCACCGCAATGCGGAAGAGGTACTCAGCAAAGCGTTCCTTTATCAGCATGTGTTGCAGCGCGGTTATGCCCCCCATGACCGTAGCCTGGATATGCATATCAGCCAGATTCGCCGCAAGCTCAAGGCCATCGGCTATAGCGAACGCGAAGTGCGCACTGTATGGGGCAAGGGCTACGTTTTGAGCGGTCACGATGAGGGGCTTTGAGCGCTTGCCCGGCAAGCATTCACTGTTCTGGAAGCTGGCCTGCCTGTTGATCGCCTTCTGCTTGTTGATGATTTGGCTCAGTTGGTCCTGGGGCCGGTACATGGAGGAGCGGAATGCCTACGTGGCTGAAGAGTCCCGCGAGATCCTGCGGGGCTATGCAGCGGGCGCCGAACTGGCCTGGAGTACACAAGGGCGAGCGGGGGTGGATGCGTGGTTGCAACTGATGGCTACGCGAGAAAGCACCTGGATCGGTGTGATCGGCCATGACCTGCAATCCCTCAGCAGCGCACCATTGAGCGCCAAGGAGAGCCTGCGCCTGACGTTTTTGCGTGGCCTGGAGTGGCCGGTCAGTCGGCATGTCAAAGGGTTGCCATGGATCAAGATCCCGTTTCCAGTCGACCCCGGCGCGGGGTTATTGGTGATCGAGCTGCCACAACGTTTTATGCCTGGGCGTTATCAGCTGTTGTGGCGTGTGGTGACCAATGGCGTGATTCCCGGTTTGTTCACTTTACTGCTGTGCATTGGCCTCTATCGGCTGCTGATCATGCCCCTCAATCAACTGCGTGAGCAGGCTAATGCCTGGCGCGCTGACCAGTTGAGCACGCGCATGTCTCACGAGGCTATTAGCCGCCAGGATGAGCTGGGCGAATTGAGCCGGGCTTTTGACCACATGTCCGAGCGCTTGCAGGGCACCGTGGTGTTGCAGCAACAGCTACTGCGAGATATGTCCCATGAGCTGCGCACCCCCCTGAGCCGCTTGCGCGTCGCCTGTGACAGTGAGCAAGACCTGGCGCAACTTCGTGAGCGGTTGAGCCGCGAAATAGACGGTATGCAGCGCCTGGTGGAAGACAGCCTGCAACTGGCCTGGCTGGACAGCGAGCGCACACCGCTGCCCAACGAAGATATCCAGATCCAGGCGTTGTGGGACATGTTGCGAGAGAACGCCTGTTATGAAAGCGATTGGCCGACGTCGCGCCTGCCGTGCCGGTTGGTGGTCGATTGCTGGGTGCGGGGCAACCTGAATGCGCTGGCCCAGGCCCTGGAAAATATCCTGCGCAACGCGATACGGCATTCGCCCGATAGCGGGGTAGTGCAACTGGACGGCTGCCGCGAAGGGGATTACTGGCACCTCTGGCTGGAGGATCAGGGTGGGGGGATTGATGAGCAAGACCTGGAGCGCATCTTCGCGCCCTTTACCCGCCTGGAAGGATCACGTCCTGGGGACGGTGGTTTTGGTCTTGGCTTGAGCATTGCCCGAAACGCCATACAGCGCCAGGGTGGGCGTTTATGGGCGGAAAATACCGGGCAGGGCTTGCGGGTGCATGTGCGACTCTTGGCCCGCTAACGCTCGGTGCGCTGCTGTTTGCGCTTTTTCCACTGGTGGGCAACCCACCAGCGCCAATACAGCATGGTCAGGCAATAGGCCAGCGCTGCCAAAAGCAAACCACACACCACTGACCCCAACAGGAACGGCTGCCACAGTGTGCTCAACTGACCACTGATCCATTCCCAGGTCAGGTTATCGGGCAGGCTGCGCGGCGGCACGTTCATCAGCCAGGCGCCCGTCAGATAGGTGCCGACAAATACAAACGGCATGGTGATCGGGTTGGTCAACCACACCAGGCTGACGGCAATGGGCATGTTGGCGCGCACGCTGATGGACAGGAGCGCCGCCAATAACATCTGCAAGGGAATCGGGATAAACGCGGCAAACAGGCCCACTGCCATGGCGCGCGCGACAGAGTGCCGGTTCAGGTGCCAGAGGTTGGGGTCATGCAGCAACGTGCCGAGAAATCGTAAGGACTTGTGTTCCCTGATGCTGCTGGGGTCGGGCATGTACCGTTTGAATAAGCGCCGGGGCATAAGGGGTCCAGATCAGGTCGAGGGGCAAGTATGCCCGCATTCTATAAACAGAAAATTCAGACTTTGTGACAAAACATCATAGGTCGGATCGGGCGACCCGCTAAGACTGAGTGGATCACTTGAAAAGGATGATCCATGAGAACAGGGATGTTCGCGCTCGCACTGGGGTTGCTGGCGCTTCGCTGGTTACCGGCACTGCCACCGGCCGGTTGGTTGTTGGCGATGCTGGTGTTGGCCTTGATGTTGTTGCCATGGCGTAGCTATCCGCTGGCATTTTTCCTGCTGGGCCTGAGTTGGGCGTGTATCAGCGCGCAGTGGGCGTTGGATGATCGATTACTGCCCGCGCTGGACGGGCAGACCCGTTGGGTCGAGGGGCGGGTCACCGGGTTGCCGCAGCAGACGGGTACCGGCGTGCGCTTCGAGCTGGCCGACAGCCAGTCGCGCACTGCCCGGTTGCCCAAGCGTATCCGGGTGTCCTGGCATGGCGGCCCACCGGTACGCAGTGGTGAACGCTGGCGCCTGGCCGTGACGCTCAAGCGACCGTCCGGACTGCTCAATTTTCACGGATTTGACTACGAGGCCTGGCTGCTGGCCCAGCGCATGGGTGCCACCGCGTCGGTGAAGGATGGCGAGCGCCTGGCGCCAGCTCGCAACGCTTGGCGCGATAACCTCCGTCAACGCCTGATGGATGTGGATATGCAAAATCGCCAAGCCGCCGTGACGGCGCTGGTGCTGGGGGATGGCTCCGGGCTGGATGCGCAGGATTGGCGGGTGCTGCAGGACACCGGGACCGTGCATCTGTTGGTGATTTCCGGCCAGCACATTGGCTTGCTGGCTGGGTTGATCTACGGTCTGGTGGCTGGTTTGGCGCGTTACGGTGCCTGGCCCCGAGCATTGCCGTGGTTGCCGTGGGCATGCGGTCTGGCATTTGTTGCCGCGCTGGGTTATGGCCTGCTTGCGGGGTTTGGCGTGCCGGTGCAACGGGCTTGCATGATGGTCGCTCTGGTGCTGTTGTGGCGCCTGCGGTTTCGGCATCTGGGTGCCTGGTGGCCGTTGTTGCTGGCGTTCAATGCTGTGCTGCTGTTTGAGCCCTTGGCCAGTCTACAGCCGGGATTCTGGTTGTCGTTTGCCGCGGTTGCCGTGCTGGTGCTGGCCTTCAGCGCACGTTTGGGCCCCTGGAGCGTCTGGCAGGCCTGGACCCGACCGCAATGGTTGATCGCTATCGGGTTGTTTCCGGTTTTGCTGATGCTCGGTCTGCCCATCAGTCTAAGCGCTCCGGTGGCCAATCTGTTCGCGGTGCCGTGGATCAGTCTAGTGGCGCTGCCCTTGGCGCTGCTAGGGACTGCTCTGCTATGGGTGCCGTTTGTAGGCGAGGGTTTACTGTGGTTGGCCGGTGGATCACTGGATGGACTGTTCAACGGCCTGGCACTGTTGGCTGCACGCCTGCCGGCTTGGATACCCGCTGAAGTGCCCTTGGAGTATTGGCTGGTGAGCCTCGTGGGCGCGCTGGTATTGCTGCTGCCCAAGGGTGTGCCGTTCCGGCTGCTGGGTTGGCCGATGCTGTTGCTGGCAGTGTTTCCACCCAGGGAGCTGGTGCCCCATGGACGGCTTGAGGTGGTGCAACTGGATGTCGGTCAGGGGCAGGCATTGATTCTGCGCACCCGTCATCACACCTTGCTCTACGATGCCGGGCCCCGATCCGGCCCGGTTGATTTAGGCGCGCGTGTGGTATTGCCGTCGCTGAAAAAGCTTGGGATCAAACAGTTGGACATGATGTTGCTCAGTCATGCCGACGCTGACCATGCTGGCGGTGCGATGGCGGTTGCCGAGGGGTTGCCCATCGGGAGGGTGGTGGGGGGCGAAACCGAAGGGTTGCCGGATTTTCTCGGGACTCAGCCCTGTATCAGTGGTGAACAGTGGACGTGGGACGGTGTGTCGTTCGAGTTATGGCAATGGTCTGATGCCATTGACGGTAATCCCAAGTCCTGCGTGCTACAGGTGCAGGCTAATGGCGAGCGCTTGCTGCTCACCGGTGATATCGACCGTGCGGCAGAACGGGCTTTGCTCGATACGCCGTTGGCGGTGCCAACCGATTGGTTGCAAGCGCCCCATCATGGCAGCCGCAGTTCCTCTTCCTGGCCCTTTGTACAACGGCTGGCGCCCAAGTCGGTGCTGATCTCCCGGGGGCGGGGTAATGCGTTCGGTCACCCCCATCCCTCGGTGATGGAGCGTTACCAGGCGTTGGGCAGTCGGATATACGACAGCGCCGAACAAGGCGCGGTACGCCTGCAATTGGGCGCCTTCGAGCCCCCGGTTGTTGCGCGCAGTCAACGCCGTTTCTGGCGCGAACCCTTACCGTAACCCAGCGTTGCCAAAGACCGACGCCTGCGACACGCGGGTCAGACGTCGACGAACACCGCGACTGAGCCTATATGGTAAAGTGGCGCACTTTTTCGAGGGGGCATTCACTGTGTGGGAATTGGTCAAATCCGGCGGCTGGATGATGTTGCCGATCATCCTGAGTTCCATCGCCGCACTCGGCATCGTTGCCGAACGCCTGTGGACCCTGCGCGCCAGTCGCGTGACCCCCGAGCATTTGCTGGGGCAGGTCTGGGGCTGGATCAAGAACAAGCAGCTCGACAAGGAAAAACTCAAGGAGCTGCGCGCCAACTCCCCCCTGGGGGAAATCCTCGCCGCAGGCCTGGCCAACTCCAAACATGGTCGCGAGATCATGAAAGAGTGCATCGAAGAGGCGGCCGCCCGGGTCATTCATGAGTTGGAACGCTATATCAATGCCCTCGGCACCATTGCCGCGATGGCGCCGTTGCTCGGTTTGCTGGGGACGGTGCTGGGCATGATTGATATCTTCAGCTCGTTCATGGGCTCGGGCATGACGACCAACGCCGCCGTGCTGGCCGGGGGGATCTCCAAGGCCTTGATCACCACCGCAGCGGGCCTGATGGTCGGTATTCCATCGGTGTTTTTCCACCGCTTCCTGCAGCGCCGCATCGATGAACTGGTGGTTGGCATGGAGCAGGAAGCCATCAAACTGGTAGAAGTGGTGCAGGGCGACCGTGATGTGGACCTGGTCGAGGGCAGAGCGTGAAATTTCGCCGCAAGCAACGGGAAAATGTCGATATCAACCTTGCGTCGCTGATCGACGTAGTGTTCATCCTGCTGCTGTTTTTTGTCGTCACCACCACTTTCACTCGGCAGACCGAGCTACGGGTCGATCTGCCGGAAGCGGTCAGCGGCTCGCCGGCCGAAGATCAACAGGTCAAGCAACTGGATATTGCCATCAGCGCCGATGGCGTGTTTTCGGTGAATAACCAGTTGCTGGAGAAAAACGACCTCAACAGCCTGATGGACGCCTTGCAGAAGGAGTCCGGTGGCGACACCACGCTGCCGTTGTCGATCAGTGCCGATGGCAAGACCCAGCATCAGGCGGTGATCACGGCGATGGATGCTGCCGGCAAACTTGGCTTCAGCCATTTGCGCATGTCCACCGTCGAGGCGGCGAGCGTACCCTGATGTCCATGTCCGATCGATTGCTCAAAGCTTGGTACGAGGGGCATCCGGCCCTTGCGCTGCTACGGCCGCTGGAGTCTTTGTATCGCCGAGTGGTGCAACGCAAGCGTGCGCGGTTCCTGGCGGGCGAGGGTGACATCTATCAATCACCGGTGCCGGTGGTGGTGGTCGGTAATATCACTGTGGGGGGCACCGGCAAGACGCCGTTGATTCTGTGGTTGATTGAGCACTGTCGGCGCAGTGGTTTGCGCGTCGGGGTCGTCAGTCGTGGCTACGGTGCGAAGCCGCCCCAATTGCCTTGGCGGGTCGACGCCAGTCACAGCGCCGAAGTGGCGGGTGACGAGCCTCTGTTGATCGTGCAGCGTTGTGGCGTCCCGTTGATGATCGACCCTGACCGCAGCCGCGCTGTGAAAGCGTTGCTGGCCAGCGAAACCCTGGACCTGATCCTTTCAGACGACGGCATGCAACATTACCGCCTGGCCCGCGACCTTGAGTTGGTGTTGATCGATGCCGCGCGGGGTCTCGGCAATCGCCATTGCTTGCCGGCGGGGCCGTTGCGAGAGCCGGTGGAACGTTTACAGAGCGTAGATGCGCTGCTTTACAACGGTGCCACGGCGGACCGTGAAGACGGCTTTGCCTTCCGTTTGCTGCCCACGGCGTTGGTCAACCTCAAAACCGGTGAGCGCCAGCCGGTCGATTATTTTCCGGTGGGCCAGCCGGTGCACGCGGTCGCCGGCATCGGTAACCCGCAACGTTTCTTCAATACCCTTGAAACGCTACACTGGCGACCGATACCCCATGCATTTGCCGACCACGCGCCCTATAGCGCCGAGGTCTTGAATTTTACGCCGTCATTGCCGCTGGTCATGACCGAGAAAGACGCGGTGAAGTGCCGCGCCTTCGCCCAGCCTGACTGGTGGTACCTTGCGGTGGATGCGGTGCCGTCGCCAGCGTTTATCGCCTGGTTCGACACGCAGTTGATGCGTCTGCTGCCCGCCCGTCTCTTGCCTTAAAACGCTTCTTTCCAGGACATACTCATGGACACCAAATTGCTCGATATCCTCGCTTGCCCGATCTGCAAAGGCCCGCTCAAGCTCAGCGCCGACAAAACCGAGCTGATCAGCAAAGGCGCTGGCCTGGCTTATCCGATCCGTGACGGCATCCCGGTGATGCTGGAAAGCGAAGCCCGCACCTTGACCACCGATGAGCGCCTGGATAAATGACCACCGCCTTTACCGTTGTCATCCCTTCGCGTTATGCATCGACCCGTCTTCCGGGTAAGCCGCTGCAATTGATCGGCAACAAGCCGATGATTCAGTGGGTGTGGGAGCAGGCCAGTAAAAGCAGCGCCGAGCGCGTGGTGGTGGCCACCGATGACCCGCGCATCATTGACGCCTGCAAAGGCTTTGGCGCTGAAGCGGTGCTGACCCGCGAAGACCATAACTCCGGCACCGACCGCCTGGCTGAAGTCGCCACGCAGCTGGGTCTTGCGCCCGATGCCATCGTGGTCAACGTACAGGGTGATGAGCCGTTGATTCCGCCCAGTGTCATCGACCAGGTGGCGGCCAACCTGGCGGCCCATGGCGAAGCGCGCATGGCCACTCTGGCCGAACCGATTGAAGACATCGATACCTTGTTCAATCCGAATGTGGTGAAGGTCGTCAGCGACATCAATGGCCTGGCCCTGACGTTCAGTCGGTCGATCCTGCCTTGGGCCCGCGACGCCTTCGCCAAGCGTCCCGATGTATTGCCGGAGGGCGTGCCGTACCGTCGCCACATTGGCATTTACGCCTACCGCGCCGGTTTCCTGCATGACTTCGTCAGCTGGGGCCCTTGCTGGTTGGAAAACACCGAGTCCCTGGAGCAATTGCGCGCCTTGTGGCACGGCGTGCGCATCCATGTGGGCGATGCCCTGGAAGCACCGCCTGCGGGTGTTGATACCCCTGAAGACCTTGAGCGCATCCGTCGCCTGCTGGGGGCCTGATGGAGGTTCTGTTCGTCTGCCTGGGCAATATCTGCCGCTCACCGACCGCCGAAGGTGTACTGCGCTACAAATTGCGCGAAGCGGGGTTGGCGGGCCGGGTTGAGGTGGCATCGGCCGGCACAGGCGAATGGCATGTTGGCAACCCGCCTGACCAGCGTAGCCAGCGCGCGGCGTTGGCGCGAGGTTATGACCTGTCGGCTCAGCGTGCCCAGCAGGTCTCGCGCGCCGACTTTGCGCGTTATGACCTGATCCTGGCCATGGACCACAGCAACTTGCGTAACCTCAAGGCGCTGCACCCGGGGCAGGGCAAGGCGGAACTGGATTTGTTCCTGCGCCGCTATGAGGGCGAGGTCGACGAAGTACCAGACCCTTACTATGGAGGCGAGCAAGGTTTTGAGCGGGTTCTGGACCTGATCGAGCGTGCCTGCGATTTATTGATCATCGAATTGAAGGGGCGGTTATGACCTTGCAAGTGCTTGCGCAGGTATCGCTCAAGCCATTCAACAGCTTCGGCATTGATGTGCGTGCCCAGCTGTTTGCCGAGGCCCACAGTGATGCGGATGTCCGTGAAGCGCTGGCCTATGCTGCTGTGCAGGCGGTGCCGCTGTTGGTGATCGGTGGTGGCAGCAATTTGCTGTTGACCCAGGACATTGCTGCGCTGGTCTTGCGTATGGCCACCCAAGGTATCCGGGTGTTGCACGACGACGGTGTGCACGTAGTGGTGGAGGCCGAGGCTGGAGAGGCCTGGCACCCCTTTGTGCTGTGGACCTTGGAGCAAGGCTTTAGCGGCCTGGAAAACCTCAGCCTGATCCCTGGAACCGTCGGTGCTGCTCCGATGCAGAACATTGGCGCCTACGGAGTGGAGATCAAGGACGTCTTTGCCGGCCTGACTGCCTTGGATCGCCACACGGGCGAACTGCGGGATTTCAGCCTGGATGAGTGCAACTTCGCCTACCGTGACAGCCTGTTCAAGCATGAAGTCGGGCGTTGGTTGATCTTGCGAGTGCGCTTTGTCCTGAGTCGGGCCGCGCACCTTAAACTGGACTACGGCCCAGTGCAGCAGCGCTTGGCCGGGCAGGGGATCATCGAGGCGACCCCGAGTGATGTCAGCCGCGCGATCTGCAGTATTCGCCGAGAGAAACTGCCCGATCCGGCGGAGCTTGGCAACGCTGGTAGCTTCTTCAAGAACCCGCTGGTGTCTCAGGCGCTGGCTGCAGAGTTGCAGGCGCAGTACCCGGATCTGGTGGTGTACCCTCAGGCCGATGGCCGGATGAAGCTCGCCGCTGGCTGGTTGATCGATAAGGCGGGCTGGAAGGGCTTCAGAGACGGTGATGCCGGCGTGCATAAGCTGCAGGCGCTAGTGCTGGTCAACTATGGCACTGCCACCGGGCATGACATTGCAAACTTGGCACTGCGTATCCAGCAGAATATTGCCGAGCGCTTCAAGGTCGACCTGGAGATGGAACCCAACCAGTATTGAACCCTGAAACAAAAATGCCCCGTATCTTTCGATACGGGGCATTTTTTTGGGTGCTAGCGATCAGTCATCACGGCTCATGATGCCGAAGATCTGCAACAGGCTGATGAACAGGTTGTAGATCGATACATACAGGCTGATGGTCGCCATGATGTAGTTACGCTCACCGCCATGGATGATGGCGCTGGTCTGGAACAGGATGCACACAGAGGAGAACAGCACGAAGCCCGCGCTGATCGCCAGTTGCAGGCCGCTGATCTGGAAGAACATGCCAGCTACGACGGCTGCCAGCAGCACGAAGAAACCTGCGGTAATGAAACCACCCAGGAAGCTCATGTCCTTGCGGCTGATCAGCACATAGGCCGACAGGCCGCCAAACACCAGGGCGGTCATGGCAAATGCCGAACTGACCACTTCGGCACCGCCGGCCATGCCGAGGTAACGGTTGAGGATCGGGCCGAGGATAAAGCCCATGAAACCGGTCAAGGCAAACGCCGACACCAGGCCCCAGGCCGAGTCACGCAGCTTGTTGGTCAGGAAGAACAGGCCATAGAAGCCGATCAGCACGACAAAGATATTCGGATAACCAACACGCATCTGCTGTGCCACGTACGCCATCACGCCGCTGAATGCGAGGGTCAGGGCGAGCAAGCCGTAGGTGTTGCGCAACACGCGGCTGACTTCAAGCTGCTCAGCCTGCGCGTTACCATTCACTGCGTAATTCTGTTCGCGCATGGCGACACTCCTTCAGTTTTGAAACGTTCAGTCGCAAAGATCATAACAGACGCTCTGTAACAAGCTATGGCGAGAGTTTGACAGTGTGTTTCATTCGGGTATTATGGCGCCCGCTGACACAGGAAGGGCTACTATCATCCTGTGATGCGAAAGGGAAATTGGCAGAGTGGTTGAATGCACCGGTCTTGAAAACCGGCGAACGTTAATAGCGTTCCCAGGGTTCGAATCCCTGGTTTCCCGCCAAGATTTACACGAAAGCCCCGCTGATGCGGGGCTTTTGCGTTTCTGGGGCTTGTGAATGTCGGCAGTGAAACATCTGATCGTTTCCGCATCATTTCATGCGGTTTCCGCAACTCAGCCAGATTTGAGATCAACGAGTCGGCTTCACGATCTCACCAACACGCCTGTAGACCGTCTCCGTGATGCGCTTGTCCGTGTGCCCCAGGAGGCGACTGGCATCACCCAGGTCGAGGATCTCGCTGGCGGCTTTCGGTCGGATATCGCGGAATTGGAACTGACGAATGCTCGCAGCAAGAATCCCGTCTCCTTTCTCGCGGGCTGTCGCTATCGCCCGGTCCCTGGCGTCGTCAAAGCGCAATCGCAGCATCGGCTTGGTCACCTGTCGCCCATCCTCCGTGACAATCAGGTACGGGCTCCGCACGCCGCGGGAACGCCTCTGCTCTATCAACCGCTCCACCAGTGCGCCTAAGTCATTCAAAACTCCGGCGGCAGTCAGGCGGATTCGTAGCTTTTTGGAAGTTTTGCCCTGGGCAACCTGCAGGAACTCGTTAACCGCGTCTGCTTCCCGCATCGAAAGCACGTCCGCCGGGCGCTGACCAGTCAAATAAGCCAGGTCCATGGCGTCGCGCAACTCCGAGGTCGCGACCGTATACACGGCGCCCCAGATTTCCTCGGTTGCGTAAAAGTCTCGCGGCACTTCCTTGTTCTTCCGCACGCCGGCAGCCGGGTTGCTCTCGGTGATCCCCCACTCGCGTGCGATGTTGTAGATGTGCGAGAGCAGGGAGATCTCGCGGTTGGCTCTCACCTTGGCGCTTCGGCCGTCTCGGTACTGGGCTATGATCTGCGGCGTCACCGCGTCGATGGGCGCATCGCTGAAGGCTTTGCGCAATTGCTTCAGGCTCAGCAGGTTGTCGCTCTGCGTCTTTGGCGCCTTTCCCGGGATGACCTCCCGCTCGTACCGATCAAACACCTGGCCCAGCATAGCGTTCTTCTTCGGAACCGGCTTGCAGTCGAGCTTTGCCCATTCAGCCTTGGCGATGTCCAAGTCACCCCCGAGCGGGATTTCCACCCGCTTCCCGTCCTCATTCCTCCCGTCGTAGTAGTACCCAACCCACTCTTTACCGCCTTTCAAGTTGCGCACACGCCGAATTATTCGCGGCGGCAGATCCCTGTTTGCCGCCTTTTTTGCTCGCATCGTTTTATCCTACCTTTGACAGGTCCAGCGACCAGGCTTCGGCCGCAACGTTTTCAGCTGAAGGTTTCACGCCCGCCAGTTTCATGCGGGCGTAGACCCGGCCGACTACCGGGCGCCTTGCCCGGGTCAGTACGTACTTCCAGCCGTTCCGGTTGAGCCACGCGATCTGGCCGGACGGGATCATGTAGCCCGTGATCGCTGCCAGCTCTTCCTCGGCAAGCGTTTCGCTTTGCATTTCCATGCTATGCACCTCTATATGTCAGGTTTGTCGAGAGAGCCGGCGGGCCGCGCTGTCTTGATGATGTGTATGACCAGGCCGAAGGTGATCAGCATCCAGGCACAGGTTCCGGCAAATGCGCCGAGCAAAGCCTCGGTGGTGCCGGTGCCCACAAGGTCAGGCCCGGCCCAGCCGAACCATCCGAGCGTTCCTACCAGGTACAGAAAAGCGCCCAGCAGTATCAGGGTGAGTTTCATAGCGAACATGGGGTGTCCTTGCCGCGCTGGGCGGCAGAAGGTGGGTTAGGGTTTCGCGATCTTGTTCCAGCCGCCCTGGCGATGGGTTTCGTGGTAGATGTCGACGCCTCGGTGCTGCCCGTGACTGATGCGGCAGAGCTTGCAGGTCCTGGCGTTACCAAAATCGCCGTACTTCACCGCCTCGAACTTGGTCCAGCGATGGCCGAACGGCTTGCAGATCAGCGTGCGCGCTGTAATCACGATGGCGTTCCAGAGTTTCGGGTGCTTGGAGTGCAGATCGTTGTGGATGTGGTTCAACCGCATCCCCATGCGCCAGCGCAGCGGCCGGCTCTTGTCGCCCTTGCGCAGTGGTTCAGTGATTAGTTTTCCAATTTGTTTGAGCACAGGAATACCTCGCCCGCCGATCGCCGGCAGGGTTTCTGTTATGGATTTATAGGAGTGGTCTTAGATGTACCGATTGTTTTTTCAGCTAATCTGCTTTCGTTCACCCGGCCAGATGCTTCAGAGCAAACGCTGAGTGGCCGCAGCTGGCTGGGTGAACACTTACTTGTGCGCATCGTTTCCCGACGCTCACCGGCAGGCATGTAGGGGGATTGGGGTTAGGCTGTTGCGGTGTGGAAGCCGCGAATGGTCAAGGTTTCGTCAACCTCCTTCACGACTTTGTACTGAAGGGTCAAAGACCACTGGGTGGCCAGGTTGAAATAGTCCCAGTACCGAACAACCCACCCGACCATCTCTTTGTGCCGTGGGCCAGCGGTTGTTCCGTAAATTCCACAGGCGCCCAGGTAGGCCACGAACTCATCAATGTTTGTGTACGGGAGAACTTCGTGGTCTTCGATATCAAGCATTCGCTCGAACAGTTCTGCCATCGCGATCAGGTTTTCCCGGAAGTATTGGCAGGTTATGAAGTGCTTTTTGTAGAGCGCCCAAACCTTTAGCGTGATGCCGCCAGCCTGGAATGCGGGGTAGGCTTCATCGTCTGGTTTCAGGTTGTCTGGGTCAAAAGCGATCTTGATGATCATGACCTCGGCCCCTTGTAGATGAAGACGTAGGCGAACCAGAGGGCTGCAGGTGCTGTGAGCAAGATCATGGCGTCACCCGCCTGAACTCGACCACCCATACCCACGGGTTGGCTTGCCAGTCGCCGCCGGTGGCGTTCCACAAGTTGGCGAACGCAAAGCGCGGCGTGAAAAGGCATTGCTCATGGCTGGTGGTCTTGTCCCAGGCCCAGCCGTTGCGCTGCTGGTGGCCAACCTTCGCCGGACAATCACCAACGTCTTTCCAGCCGGTGGCGCCGTGGAAGCATTGCTGGCCGTAGTCGGTGAAGAAGCAGCCCTCGGCCTCGGCCTGGTCTTCGCTGATGTCCTGCAACCGCTCGACGCGCACGTCGGTGATCTCCAGCAGGATGCGGCTGGCCCAGCGTTGCATGTGAATGGAAGGCCGAGAGCGGCGCGGGTAGTCCCAATGAGCGACTGAGCCATCGTATTCGTCGCCTTCTGGATGACGGTAGATTACTGGCGCCCGGTCAGCGGCATATCGCGAAAGAACCACTGCGTCGCTGCGGCCCTCGTCCGATTCTGTCGTTTCGCGCACCCATAGCCGTTCACCAGGCTTGCCGTACGGACAGTCGGCAATAATCCGAGCTTTGGCATTTGGGTAAAGCCAGTGGCCGCCGCGCTTGTTTTTGAACGTCAGCATCGGGCCGATCATGTCGACCTCGCGCACTTCAGGCTGAGGTTTAACCGGGCGACGGGTCACAGTCTTCCGGCCATCCAGAATGGCGCACACCATCGGCGCCGAGAACAGGATCGGCCGTTCCTTGATGTTGCTCATGCAGACTCCTTGGCTGGCGGCCATTTCGCGTATTCGTTTGGCGGAAGCTGATCAGTTACGTCATGACTGGCCCAAGCCAGAAACTTCTCCTTGGTCACCTTCGGGTAGTGCTTGCCGAACCCGACCGAAGGGCCGTCGTACTGAACCTCACAGGAACCGACCCACGTAATGGTTCGGTCGTTTATCGATGGGTTCCAGGTGTCACCGGCCTTGGCTGGTCTCTTGGCTCGGTAGGTGCGGCCCACCTGGAGCTTGAGTGTTTCTTCAGGCATGACTTCGTCCTTGCCGCAATTCGGTTATGCGGCTGTGTGTATGTGGATTGATGTGGGTATGCGAGAATATCTGGCGTTATAAAAGACAAGGAACAGTGCTGTGAAATGGTCTGAAATGCTCAGTGTTGCGAGCTCAATCGCGACATTGACAGGGGTATCGCTTGTTTGGCTCAGCACGCAACAGGCGCTGCAGAACGTTTCCATTCTGAAAATGATGTTCCAAGGGGTTGTTGGATTAATAGCCTCTCTCGTTACGATCGGATTATTTTTTCTCTTGGTAAGCGGATTCGTAGCTGTCTTAAATGATTGCAAGCAAAAGGACGTTGTTTATGTATGGACTTTTGGGCTGGCTCTATGGATCGCTGGGGGCGCTGCTGTAATCTGGTTTGTGTGGGGCGTAGCCGTTTTTCTCTGGTCGATCAACTAATTTGTTCTCGTTACCAGATCATGGGCATTCACAACCGTCATGCCGAGGCGGTCTGCGATCAGGACTTCCAGGCGGGCACCCTTTGAATGCTCCCAGCCGGGCAGGGTGGCCACGGTTTCGCAGTCCATCAGGGCGGCAATGTCGCGGCGCATGCAGTCGTTCCAGGTGCCGCCGTCGGGGTTGAGTTCGGCGGGGTTGGTGACGGTGTGGCCGCCGGCGCGCAGGTTGGTGGTCATGGCGTGGAAGGCCGCGAAGTTGAGGCCGGGCAGGCCGGTCATGGGGCCGCTGAGGTAAATCCTTTTTGCTGCTGTTCCTGGCGTAGCGCGTCCTGAACGGCCTCAACGACGCGACGCAGGTATGTGAATTCGTGGTTTTCCTCGATCGCCTTGTCGTCGACTGGGTAATGCCATTCATTTCCGAACAGCTCCGTCAGCAGCTTGCTGTGATGCCAGCACTCGTTCGGGCTCTCGATGCTGCGTAATGAGTCGATGTCGTGCCAAAGCTCGCGGGCTTCATCTTTGCTCAACTCGCCAAGCTCCCAGTCGTGTCGCCCAGTCTGTTGCCGGCGCCGCTGGACGATGCACTTCTTGGCCAGGGTGTGAAGCGCGTCTCCGCTGAATACAGTTGGGCTGATCCCACGATCCAGGCAGTTTAGGACGTAGTCCCAGCCACAGTCGGCGACGAACTCGGCGACGGTGCGCGGGCCCATCCCACCCCAGTAGGCGTTCCAGCTTTTGTCCCAGCAGTTGATGGTGATCTTGCCCTGGGCGGTCTGGTAGTTCGGGTTCGACTCAATCGGGCAGTCGCGCCGGCCGAAGTCCTCGAGGAAAACCGTTATCGGGTCGAGCCGTGGCGCTCCGGTAATAACCAGCTTCGTTACTGTCGAGCGCTCCACCTGCAGCGGCTCGGCGACTTTGTTTTCTGTAGGCATGGGGAGTCCTTGCCGGGCCATGCCCGGGCGGGGGAGTGGTGGATCTGGAGAGACCAGCTAAAGTTGGTTGGTCATTCACAAGGAGGATCAGAAAATGGCTTGTTTGATTTGCGGCGCCGCGGCTGAAACCGTTCAGCCTATCGACGACTATCAAGAAAGAAATTGCGAGGACGGATGCGGGCGCTATCGGGTTTCTGGCACATTGTTCGCGACGATGAAAAACAAAGGCCAATCATTTGACGTACAACAAACAAGGCAGTGGCTGGCGATAAATCGAGTAACCAACCCTGCGCCACTGATTACTTCATCTGTTGCCATCTATGCCTGAAGTTGCCGAAGCAGTCTTTTACCGATCCAGCGAACCACGGTGACAGCCTTGCTGTTGCCGATCGCCTTGTAGCGGGGGCCGTCCGGGCACTCGCTGGCAGGCTTGCCGCGCCAGGGGATCTGCGTGTAATTGTCGGCGAAGCCTTGGCATCGTTCCCATTCAATTACGCTGGTTCGGCGCACTCCTTCGGGTTCCAGCACATATGCCTCTCGATCATCGAGAGAGCCTCCCCCCTGTGCCGTGAGAGTAGGGTGAAGTGCAAGCTTCGCCGGCCATCCCGGCGGGCTATCCCGGCGAGCGCCTTCGCGCTCAAAAAGTACCTCGGCGGGATCGAACCCGTCTCGAGCACTTGCGACAACGAAGACTCGACGGCGTCGTTGGGCCAGGCCGAAATATTGGGCGTCCAGGACCCGCCACGCGATTGTTCTTTTGGGTCCATACACACAACCAGCGTCCTGCCATTTCTTCCCTGGAGGTTGCAGCTCGCAGTCTTCCCCAGCAAGCGCGCCAAGAAAGCATCCGAAGGCGTTCCCTTTATCACTGAGGACGCCGGGGACGTTCTCCCAGGTAAGGACGCACTCGGCTTCTCCTCTTGCAGTTCGAACATGGTCAATTGCATCAGCTAACTCCACGAATTTAATTGTCAGTTGACCTCGCTCACCACCGAGGCCCGCTCGCATACCGGCAACGCTGAAGTCTTGGCAGGGGGTTCCGCCGACCAGCACGTCCGGCGCCGTGATCTTGCCGGCCAGCACCAGGGCGGCCAGCTTGGTCATGTCGCCATGGTTCGGCACGTCGGGGTAGTGGTGGGCCAGGACCGCCGAGGGGAACGGCTCAATCTCAGCGAACCAGGCGGCCTTCATGCCCAGCGGGTGCCACGCTTGTGTTGCAGCCTCAATACCGGAGCAGACCGAGCCGTAATTAATTGGCATAATTGCATCTCGCATGACTATCGTGATGAACTGAAGGCAGGAAGCTTTATGTCCGAAAATGCAAGTTTCATAGTTACATTGGCTACTGCAATTCTTGGTGGTGGTGTGTCCTCTGCTATATTGAATTCGGTTTTTGACTCAAGAAAAACAGAGAGGTTGTTGCTGCGAAATAAATTAGAGGAACTATATACAGAGTTTGATAAGCAGGCTCGTAATATGAAGAGTGTTCATAGGATTTTTAAGCAATATGCTCAGGGGAGCATTGATCTTAGGCAGTGCCTAGATGAAGTTGGAGAATTTGTTGGTGCGTTGTCGGAGCCTACTATTCATAGGGTAGAGTCTTTGTCTGCAATATATTTCTCAGAAGTTACGCTGGTTTACAAGTCATATCTGACAGCTAGAAAAAAGTTTTCTAAAATTGCCGAAAATACCGAAGGATTTATTCAAAATACGCAGGAGTTTAAAGTTGAGATAGTCGATTCGTATGACTATCTGCAGGAGATGGAGGAAGCAACTCGCAAGGCAATACTTAAATGCGCACAAAAAATAAATCGTCCTTTTTGGTCTGGTTTTTTCCACTGAGTGAATAAAAGCTAATCGAGTATCATTCGCCGCAGAAACAGGCAATAGACTCGTCGTGGTCTGCGAGCATATTGAACTGGGTGTTGGAGTAGACGAATATCTGCTCGAAGCTGGTTCATCCGCTGCAATAGCCTGAGTCACACTCAGCTGGGAACATTTCCATCTGGTCGCGCGGCCTGGGCGCAGCAGCCCATTGCACGACAGCACGGATGCCGACAGCGCTTTTGCGGCGGGCCGTGCGAAACATCACGCGGGGCTTTCCCTTCCTGGTGAAGCCCAGGTCTTTCTCTGTGATATCGATCAGACGAATCCGGTCTTCGGAAAGTAGCCTTATGTCATCGATATTCGCGTTGATGCACGGGTAGCACTCAAGCGACCGATGAGGCAGTACGTCGAAGCCTGCGCAATGTAGTAGGGCGTCACGCATAGCATCGTCGTGCCGCACCAGGGGCTGCCATAGTTCCCGGCCACCATGTCGCTCGGATTCGTCCACATGCTCAGGTGCATTTGAGCGATGCTTACTCTCGCTGCGCCGAACTCCTGTCAGCGCTGTTGCCTCTTTGCACGGGTCATTTGCGTCGAGCCACTCCAAAGCCGGAAGCACCTTTAGCTCTGCGGTGCAGAACTGGCCTTGGCCACCAGCGCCTGGCCAGCCACGTTTCCGCTTGACCAGTGCCAGCATCCCCTCCGATTCAGTGCGAGCGGTGGCGAATCCGTAGCCTTGCGCCAGCGCCTCGCCCTGGGCTACACGGTCGGCCCACCAGGATGCGGACCAGCCGGTGTCGGAGTAGAGGCACACGACATCCTCCAGGCCTCGCTCATGCGCCCACTGGATCAGCGCGATTGAGTCGTTCCCGTAACTGCAGAACAATACGTGCATAGGGGGTCCTCGCCGAGAGCACATGCCTTTGGCATAATCGGAATAGTGGATGATTTTGGAGAGCGTTTTGAAAAAGGATTGGGTTGTCTGGGTATGGTGCTTTCTGTTATTTCTTGCAGGTGTTACGTGGGGCAGTATTTCGTTAAAAAAGGACGGGTTTTGGCAAGTTGACAGCATCCATGATCTATTTGAGATTTTTGGGGTGTTTGCAACTTTTGTTGCTGTTTGTTATGCAGCTGTCGGTCTTAATACTTGGAAGAAGCAAATTGGCGCTGCACATGATCATGATCTTGCAAGAAGAGTTGCTATTTCGGTTCATAAATACAGGCCTGTAATCCTGAGAGCTTGGGGGTGGGCGGAGTTTAGCAGTGCCCAAGTGAGCGATTTTGGTACTGAGAATTACCAAGAGCCAGAGTTTTTATTTCGCCAGAAAATAGATTTTGAAATTAAGAATGCTCACGATTCTAGAGCGGAGTTCGTTAGCCTAGAATTAGAGTGCAAAGCAATGTGGGGGGCGCTCCTTCAAGCGGAAATTAAAAGTATATTAAAGTTTGAGGAGCGGTGTGCTCAGTGTCTTAATAATTATTATGCATTTACAGCAGAAGAGGCTACGAAGTATCTTCGTGGTAAGAATGTGATCAATATAAATATGCATTGGGAGTGGTTTAGAAAAAACAATGCTCTGAAGTATGAAGACGCTGTCGTATATCTTGACTCTAAAATTCTGGAGCTCACGCAAAAACTTGAGCCAAAGTTACTACGGTAGATTTTTCGCGGGCCGGTTTACGGTGGGTAATAAATGATGGATGTTCAGGCGAATAGATTTTGGCTCTTACCTGTGCCCAGGTAGTGAAGGTCTTGGATCGCCATCTGCTGATCAACGGTGAACATCGGATTGCATTCGGTACAGTGACCGGCAATCCGAACTGCGTGAAAGCTCAGCTCATCCAGGTCGTGGTCGCGGAGGCATGACGGGCAGGTGATGGCGAGCTCTGCATCTGGACAGCAATGCTCGGCGTCTTTCTTGTCGCTATGGGCCTGCTCGCAAGCTGGGCACACCCAGCACTCGGATACCTCTGGCTGGCAGCACTGCTTGGCATCCTCCTCCCAGTCGTGAAGTTCGTTGCAAGCGCC
Organism: Pseudomonas sp. GW821-FHT03A09; assembly: GCF_059421065.1. Classification (NCBI taxonomy): domain Bacteria; kingdom Pseudomonadati; phylum Pseudomonadota; class Gammaproteobacteria; order Pseudomonadales; family Pseudomonadaceae; genus Pseudomonas; species Pseudomonas sp. GW821-FHT03A09. The sequence continues at coordinate 404,854 of NZ_JBWKUX010000003.1, forward strand.
GCATTCCCACTTCAGAGTGACTTCGCCTTTTTTTCTCATGGTGTTCTCCAATGCAGGCGCCGCCCTCCGTGGCCGGATGCGACAGTAGTGGTCTTTGCCGAGAAGTAAACGTTTACTGTCCCTCTGGAAAATTCTATTTTCTATGGCAAAATGCTATCGATAGGTGGCGAAAAGCGAATTGGTGTGACGAGTGCTTAGCAAAAATCTGGATAGGGACAGTTTTATATGAAAACCAAGATTGATCGCTTGGAAGCGACTAAGCACTGGTTGGCAAGCGTTTTGTTAACACTGCTTCTTCCAGTTATTCCCTTGGCGGTAGAATGGGCTATATCTGGCACGGTCAGTGTTGCTTCTGCTGTGTTGGGGGCAAGCATGTACTCTATTTCAACTGGATTGGTTTGCCGAAACGGAGCTATGCTCGCGGTATCAGTTCTTGTTGCTTTATTCTATACCGCTATGTTTGGTGTTGTTATGTATCAAACATCAAACCATATAGCTGTTAGCATCGGTGATTTCTCTGCGTTGTGGACTATGACATTTCTATTTGGCGCAAATCTAATAATAAAATTTATTTATCATGTTATTGAGCGGCGCCCCTTTACTGATCTTTGGCTGAGGAATGAATAATGGACGACTTTATTTCTTTGGCGGCAGCAATACCTCTTGTTGGCGGTGTTGTTGCGATTGCAAGCGCAATAGCTAGCTTGAAGAGCAGATCTAGGCTGGAGGAAAAGTTTGTTAGAGAGCTATCTGATGCTCTTGAGAAAATGACGAAGGAAAGACATTTAGATGCGGCTAGTTATCGGCATATTTATTTCTCAGGTGTTAGGGGGCGAGCTAAGAATCAAGAGTTCCCTGTTTACTTAAAGGATGCTCTTCTGCGACTTGATAAAAAAGAGAAGGCGGTAATAGTTGACTCTCTTAATCAGCCGTCTGCTTCAGGACGAGTTAAATATTTTGATAAGGTGTTTAAGTCGGCATCAGCAATTTTGGCCGCTACCGTAATTTTTGATTGAGAGAGTTGCAATAGGTGTAATTATCTCGTCACCTGGATCCCGCCTCAACTCAGCCAAGCTCTCTTCCTGAAATAGTCGCGACACCTTTTCACCAATCTCATAAGGTGTCGTGATACTGCGAAGCATCCACGCCGCTTTCTCGCGTTTGCGGCGCTGCTTCAGGGCTTCCGTCGTCGGCTGCTGCTCTTCCTCGGCCATGGCCTACCTTTTCTATTCCGCTGGCCGGCAGTGCGAGCCAGGTTTGACGTTTGCGTTGCTGGGTGCGGGCTATGCGGCGCATGAGTGCGTCACAACCGGGTAGGGGATTTTGTAGTCCCGTATGAGGCGCTGAATCAGCTTGTAGCTGATACCAATATGCTGACGGGCCTTGTTCTGTGTCATTTTCTGATTCATGCACTCGTAGATCTGCTCGACCAGTTTTGCTTCTGCTTCGGGGTTTACCTTGTTCGGTGCCTCCCATCTGCCGACAGCATGCTGGAACTTGATTCGATGTTTTTTGCTAAGTCCCCGCAGGGTTCCACGAGTCAGCCCTGTCTCAGTCATCACCTCGTCGATAGCCATCGTTTCGGCCAGCTTACGGAGCTTATCTACCAGTTCGTTGCTTTCTTCCTTGGCGGTTGCGCGCTGAAAGTCTGGTGGGTAGTGGAGGGATATCTCCGGCTGTTTATGCCCAAAGTCGGGGCCGAAATGGATTTTTCCGCCGGCCGCCACAAACTCGGCGACCTGGGCTGCCAGTTCGTCCGATGCTGGCCGTAGTGCCTCGACCAGGCTTAGGTGGTTGCTGATCATGACGACCTCACTTGATGCTGATCGAACTCTTGCCGATCTCAGTGTGGGCTCCTGGGACGTCCTGGCCATTCTTGATGGCCTTGGCGATCATCGCCTTGTCCGGCTCGCTGGTTACCTTCACGTTGACGAACTCGTCAGGGATTGCCTTTTTATCGTCGATTACAACCACAGAGCGACCCTTGCCGCAGGTGATTGTGAACAGCGGGTGGGTGATCTTGGTGATTCCCGCTGCATCCATGTTCGTGCGCAGGTACTCCTTTAGGCTTTCCTTGCGATTGGTGATGATTCGCTTGCGCTCGGTAAGCCGATCAATCTGAGACTGGATTGCTTCCAGGTCTCCATCGATGTTCAGCGTGACCATGGCGATGGCCTTTCCCTTTTCCTGAAACTCGCCTTCGATGCCTTCCATGGTGTCGCGCAGGGCGACGGCCAGGTCTTCGTCGGCGGTCTCGGCCAGGGCGGCAAGCTCTTTGAACTGCTCGGCAATGGTATAGAGCGTTGTCATGCGGCTGACTCCTGGGTGAATTTGGGGGAAAGCTCGTCCAGCTCTTTGTTGATGCGCAACACCGCTGTGGTGTCGTTGCGTACGCCCAGCTTGCGAACAGCGTGGTCGTGGATCTTTTTGAGTTCCTGTGCCGACTGGGCGCCCTGCATGGTCTCGACGACCGACTTGATGTAGTCCAGGCGCTCTTGTTTCTGCCTGGCCTCTTCGGTCACCCTGTCTTCGGCCTTGGTGATAGCGACTTCATCGCGCACCGCATCGACATAAGCGTCGTCGTCAAACAGGCCCATGTGAATGTCAGCTGCGAAGCCGAGGGGCTGGAGACACTTACCAATGGCGTCAGTCAGCGATTTCTTGGCCGCCTCCCAGTCGGTCATGATTTTTCCCTTCTGGAAGTACACAAACGGAGTGTGGCCGTAGTGCTGGATCGTGCATTTCTGCCCATCTTTCCCCAGGTACCACAGCTCAATTTTCAGAGTGTGCAGCTTGGCGTTGATGCGCGGTGCTTCCGGCCATTCCTTTGTTGGAGCCTGGAGCGGTCCGCCTTCGTCAAATCGATCTTCCAGCACTACCCAGCCCCAACCCTCGCCGCAAGGCCCGAACACTTCGGTCGCCTTGTGCATCAGATAGGTGGGCTTGATGGCGGTCCCATTGAATCCGCCCATGCCGGTGAAATTCTTGGTTGCGCTTGGATCGGTTACATCGACCTGATCCCAAATACGGGTGTTCGTATTCGTAGACATGAGTTCTCTCCGCGCCACCGGAGAGGGGCGCTGTGAAGGGGGTTATTGGGTGGCTTTGGCGATGGTTTTTTCGAAGCGTGCAGCAAGACCGGCGTTCACCTCGGCTTTCTCTGTGCTCTCGGCGGTGCCCTTGGCGCGGTGCAAGGCCTCGTAATGGCGAAGCGTACCGGCGGCGACAATCAGGTCCGCCAGAAGGCCCGGTGCTTGGGCGATCAGCTTGGCGTCGGCCTCTTCGTAGACCCAATCAACGACCTGTTCTTGGTCCTCGTTGAAGTCGATGGCGAAAGCTCGTTGGCCGGGCACGTTGCTGTGTTGCACCTCGCGGACGGTCCACGGTGCAGGGGTATGCTTTTGCATGGTGTTCACCTATTGAGTGATTCGATCAGCGAGGGCGCTGACCTGATGTCACGCCGCGTCAGCCTTACGCTGCTCAGCCAAGTCGGCGGCGCGATCCGCGGCCAGCTCTTCGGCGCGGGCCCGGCCGTATTCGTTGGCGTACGGCCTGATCAGCGCTTCGGCCACATCATGCAGCGCAGTAGGGTGGATGCCTCTAGGCTGCCCAATCGCTGCAATCGCAAGATCGTAGATGGTGCCGTGTAAGCGTCGGCCGTCTGCGATAACTCCGCAGATCATGCGCTCGATGGGGTATTCACGATTGTCGGTGAGCAGAGGCGCAATGTGCTCCTGGGCGCCGAGGTGTTCGGCCAGCGCCTCCCACAACGACTGAGGAGTGACCAGGGCGACCGACTTGCCGTGCGCCCGGGGTGCCGTGACGTTGTCGCCGCAGATCAGCGAATTGATTGCGTCGTGGAGCCAGTCAGGCCCCTCTGGCGTGTCGAGAAAGTCGATCATGATTCAATTCCTTCAAGGCGCCGTGCCAGAACGCAGGCTTCGTTGTGATCGCGACGGAACCCCTTCACCTTGCCGGTGGACGAGTCGACGACGTGGAAGAACTCATTGCCGGCCGGGATCACCCGAAACAGCGGCGAGGCCTTCGGGGCGCTGGAGCCGACCAGCCCAAGACAAAGGGCCAAGGACATATTGCGGCGCTGGTTCATTGCGAGCGCTACATCACAGTAAGCGTGCTGACTTTGGATCATGGTCGCCTCCAGGGTGGCGTTATTCGGTGGGCCCGATTGATTTCGGAAGCGCGCTGGCTGTCGCTCAGCTGCGTCCAGCGGTCATGCTGGAAATTGTGATCATCCATCGCAGCCTGATTCCCGGTGCAGCATTGCTCGCAGTAGCCTTCATGAAGCGTTTCTGTCGGCTCGCCACACTGCGGGCAATCGAATTGTTTATCGCTCATGGCGACCTCCGAGTTTTTTGGATGGGAAGCGGAACGCGTAGGCTCAAGGCACCTCAAAACATTAATGTCTTAGGTTTATCCAGCCCTATGGAGAACACCATGAAAGAGTGCACCGGAGCAGCGTTTCCCCACAGCGACACCTTTCACGACGATGGGACCTATACCCACGGTTGTACCGGCATGACTCTTCGCGATTATTTCGCGGCTAAGGCCATGCAGAGCTGGTTGTCGTGTCATGGTCTTGATCAATCTGTTGGAGCTTCTGGCCTGTCCAAGCGGGCCTACCAAGTCGCCGATGCCATGCTAATTGCCCGTGGCACTTAGCCCATTCGTTGGTTCACCTGTATTCGTTCAACACTCCTTCCTCCCGCTGGTTGCCGATGGGCGCGGGGGAGGAGTGCTGACGGGTAGAGATGGGGAAGGGTGCCGGTTACGCTGTCCGGCTCCTGCGCTCTGTGTGGCCGAAGCCAGGTCGAACAGGACGGTGGTGATGCAGGTGGGCGGTTATAGGCCGCAGTTTCGTCCGCATCGGATATAGCTCGAATCCCTCCGAGTGTTGCCCGTCTACGCCGCGACAAGATCCGCTCAGGCTCGGGACAAGGTGGCCACCCTGCTATCACGCAGAAGGCCGAGCTATATCCGATGCGCTCTCATAGATAGGACCGGGCAGTTAACGACAGGCTGTCGTGGCGCTGGTTGTTCAGCCGGGGAATTTGAAACCTGCGTCTTGGAGAGCCTTCAGGCGCTCACAGAGGCCGACGTATTCCCTGAGTTCGGAGAGGCTTTTTGCATCGAGGGTTGATTTCAGTTGCTTGATTGCCTGGGTGATCTCGGCAGCTTCGCGAGTAACCGTCTGCCTGAATACCCGAAGCTCTTCGATGTTTTCTTTCTTGATCTCTTCAAACACATGCTTGGCGTTGATCACGCCGGAATATGCAGCCTCTAGGGAGGCAGTCGTTTCCTTTACGCGGTCCTGAAGCTGAAGGCTTTTGGCCAACAACTCTTCGTAGCTGGAAATCTCCGAGGACAAAAAGTCCTCTCTATTGAGCTGGCTCATACATTCCTCCGTTGATTTCCAATGCCGCCTCATCGAAGCGGCATCAGTAAATCTGTGGGTGTTTCATCTCCACCACGCGCATCGCCCGATTCATATCTCTGGCCGGCGTCACACATTTCGTGGACGGTGTTCTTCGCCGACCGGCTTGCGTGGTTTCGCGTACTCACATCTGGTGAGCACGGCCAGTTCCAGAGCTGGCGTGGAGATCGAATTTATTGCTCGCGCTGTGCCCATTACTGGGGATCGATCTGCGAGGTTCCCGTGCTGTTAAAGAGCGGCGGGCGGTGAGGCCCTTCGCAGTGGCTGTGTGTCGCTGCGATGGAGTTAATTTAGCCTCAAGCTAAAATATCGTCAATAGCTCCAAGCTAAATATTTAGCGTCAGGCGAAATTATTTCGATCTGCCAGGTCTCGCCGAGCCTATGGATGAGGTCTACAACCGCTTTACGCCACAGTTAGCAGTGAGCTAAGATTTTCCATTATCTGTATATATATACAGTATTTAACTGGGAGGGGATTTCATGGCAAAGAAGCAGGTGGCGCCGTCAGCAAGGCAAGAAATGAGCGGCATGGAGCGCCTTGCGCTGCGCGTGTCATCGATGATCAATCACCCTGTAGCCCAGGCTCAGCGCTGGGTGACGATTCATCGCCTGGACACGGACGGGGATCGGGAGTGGGAAGAGGTGCTGAGCGTGATCGCTGACACGGACGAACTCGAACTAACGCACAATGACGACGGAAGCGTGACAGTGAGATGGGAGCAGCAGGAAGTCGATGTAGCGGGGAGGGTAGAGGCTGAGCTTGAGCGCGAGGAGGAAGCGGCGCCATTCTAGCGGAGTTGCCGAGAACGGCTACTCTTAGGTAAGTATAAATGTGATAATAGCAAACAAGGTTGGTGGCTCCAAGCCATCATCGAGTTGAGTTTCAAATGTTTCTAATTTTAGGAGTCTCTGCTCAGTGTTTTCCGAGAAAGAGATAAAAGCGGTTCTTATTGACTGGCTTTTTGACAAAGGCATGGTTAATGACGCGGTTATTGTTAACGAGATGGTTGTAGCCAACTGGTCTCGACGAGCGGATATCGCCGTTGCTAATGGTCGCCTATATGGCTTTGAGATAAAAAGTCATTTTGATACTTTGAAGAGGCTACCAGGTCAAGTAGAATCTTTTCAGGCGCATTTTGATAAAGTCGTTATCGTTGCCGCGACCAAATTTATTGGCTCGATACAACGGGACTATCCTTCAGAAATTGGAATACTCGAGGTTTACGACGCATCGGGCCGTGCAAAAATTCGTCAAGTTCGACCTGGCCGTATATGCGAAGTTAAGGATATCTCAAAGCTCACAAGCCTAATAACCAAGTCAGAACTGGAAAGATTTTTAAGGCAGAGTGGCTTACCATTTCAGGCAGGAATGCTTAGGTCCGATCTGGTCAGCGCCTGCGGGTTTAGAGGTTCAAAACAGCTACGATCATATGTTTTAGACTGCATCAAGCAAAGGTATAGTGGTTCATTCAGGAATTTCTTAAATGAACGAAAGGTCTGTACGACTGAGGCGTGCCTTGATCTGCTCAGCAAAAGCGCAACAATTCGGGTTAATCTCGAGCGTCAGGTTGCTATGTATAGCGAAGGGTACCATCCAGCTCAGCGTGCTGAAAAGAAGATAGACTTCAGCGTGTTGGGTGAAGGGATTGAGACTCTCGAACTTGAGATGCCTCAATCAGTGTTGATACGTCGAAAGACTCAGAAATCAAAGTCGTCGAAGTCTTCTTCGTCAGACTGACTTTTGCTGTTCAAGTCTATCTGTCGACTAATATGCATGTTAACTCGGGCGGCGATCCATGACGCGGGAGTTTTCATATTGTCGATCTCACCTTGTGCTGCTTTCATAATTTTCTTCGCTCCCCATGTATCATCATCTGCTATCTCAGGAAATGCATCGATAATATCCTCGGCCGCTGAAATGTACCCTTGTGAATTGGTGTCTGAGCGCCGCTCAAACACCCAAGCATCGTTTAGGGGGTAATCAATTCGAGCGATAAATCTCCCGCCGGAAGTTGTATATACTCTTGAGTGGATAGATCCATGGTCGCCATAGATTACAGCCTCTCTGCCTATCGCGGCATGGAGTTTCGTCTCCATGATGTCAATTACTCCGGTTTTTCCCTTGCTATTGACATCTATAAATGGCATTACGGAGGATGGAAAGCTAGTTGATGCGACGCTTATGATTGCGCTATCTACTTCGTCCCTGATGGCGTTTATCAAGGTCACAGTTCCGGCAAGCGAAGCGTGAAGGGTATCTCTAATATAACCTGCATCAATTATTACAAGTGCATTGTCCGAAGAGTCAAGAGCTGACAGTGCCGCAATTACGTTATTTGTCTGGCTGCTAAAACTACTAATCTTAAAAACAATTTTCCCTAGCCCGGCATTTTCAAAAGCGCGAGCCTGTCGGATCACTTGAGATATTTTTGAATCATCAGTTATTTGAATTACTGGAATTATCGGGTAATCAATTTTGCTAACGAAATTCCTCCAGTTTTTAAAATCTGAATCTGGGTTTCTAAGCTCAAAAATATCCTTGGTTAGGTAGCTCGGATCTGTGGTCAGGTCTAAAGCAAAAGGCCTACCATTACAAGCTGAAATGACTTCTCTTAGAGATGTGACAGTATCAGTTTGTCGTGGCCATACACCAAGAGTGAACAGAGGGATTACGGCATCTTTACATGAGTCAGAAAGCTCCCCGAAACCTTTAACTTCAGCTGGCCGGCTTCGCAGGTTTGGATAATAGGTGTAATCGTTAAAGTCAATTTTCATCAATCATATCCTCAGATTCAATCCTTTGCTCTTTGGGAGAGTGCGCTGAAGCTTTTTTAGAGCCTGGGGTTACGCGTTGTCGCGGTTTCACGGCACTCTTCGTAGCTGTAGCTATCACATATGATCCAATTTCAGTAAGTCTATCGTTTGCATATTCCAGCTCGCCAACTCTCGCCGCTAGTTCTATTGAGTTTTGCGCCTGCTCAGCAGCGGTATGGCTTAACACTCCATTTATCTCAATTAACTTGAAACATAGTCGTGTTAGAAATGTGCCTATGAGAATTGCCGATATCCATCCAGAAAGACTTAGCCATAAATTTTTCTCTCCGGAATTTGAGTAGTAGACAGACAAAGCGATACCTGCGGCGCCCAAAAAAGTACCAGCTACGCCGTAGTAAAACCCTGCGAGCGAGACGCTATCGGAATGTGATTTTTTTTGATCTGCCACTGTGACCCTCCATGCTCTAAATCTCCATGAATTACATTCGGCTAAACTCTTCGCTCATTACGGATTAATAGAACTACGTGCGACGGCAACCCTGGCGAAATTATTTTTTGTTGTCCGATAGGGGGCATGATGCCTCTGAGCTGGTGCTCCGCATCCAGATAACGCATCTTTTTTGAGCCAAAAGACGACTTGAGCCGGGCTGCAGAGTCTTTAGGATCGTGACTGTTGGCTGGGATTATCGCGGGGTATGGCTTCATACCGGTTGTCCATTCCACACATAAAGCACTCGAGCCAGGATGTGTGTGTCATCCACCCGAATGTCCTCGGGATCGTGGTGCTTGTTGTCGGAGATCATCTTGAAGCGATCCTTGCCTTTCTTTTGCAGGCGCTTCACGTACAGCATCTCGTCGTGGGAGAAGAGGTAGATGCCATCACCCGTGAACTCCCTGATCGTGATGTCCACGAGCAGCGGGTCGCGGTCTTTGATCGTGGGCGCCATGGACTGGCCCCACCCGGTGATCATCTTCAGGTGAAAGTGTTCTTTGAAGGTAAGGCCCAGGTCGCGCAGGTGCTTGGGGCTGACCCTTATGTCCTGGAGCATTTCCGGATATTCGTGCGGTATCTGTCCGCCGCCCATCGCCGCACGCACGTCGTAGTGGGCAATCCACACCTCATCGCCGACCTGACCAGGGCGAGAGAAGTCTACGGTTATGACGTTACTCGACTCGTCAGCGGCCGCAATGATCCTGTCACGAGCGGTGCTCGATAACCCTTTGACCTTCGAAAGCATCTGCTTTATCTGGTCAGCCGCAGTCTGCGCGGATGTCTCGCTTGCGTGATCGCTCGAAGTCAGCTCGTCAGCTGGAGTTATCGACTCACCAGGCGATATGGAGTCAAACCAACCTCTGGGCAGCCCCTCAATCGCCTCGATTCTCCGCGCTACGTCGTCTCCCAAATTCTTCGCCGTCTTGTCCGACAAAATCTGACTCAGGTGCGCAGGCGCCATTCCCCAGCGCTCGGCGCACGCGCCTTTTCGCTGGTTTCCTATGAGGCTGATCAGTTGCTGTTTACGAATCGCATAAATATCCATGCGGGCAAGAATGCCAGCGTTTAGCTCAATGCTAAATGTGCTCACAGCTAAATATTCCTTGCTACGATATTAGCCATAAGCTAAATTTCTCCTATGTTTAAGGAGAGATCCCATGAATGACCATCTGCGTGACTGGCTCGCCAGCGCTTCAAACGAACGGCGCCAGTCAGTGGCTGCCGCTGCCAAGACGACGGTAGGGCACCTGTGGCAGCTGGCAGGCGGTCACCGAAAAGCCTCGGCCGATCTGGCAGAGCGCCTTCAGGACGCTTCAGGTGGAGAGATCACCATCGCAGGTTTGCGACCGGATCTTCTCGACCTAGCGCACAAAGTCCTACGCGGCGCCGCCTGACACTCCTGTCCGCCGTTCCATTGAGCAAATGATCGCCTCTGCACCTGCAGGGCGCCACGTAAAGAATTTCGAGGTTTTAGGTATGCAGGATTTTCTGAGGGCTTGCGACACCTCTGTCGAAGAGGCGAATACCAAGAATCTCGCCACGTTGATGAGCATGCCGCCGGTGAGCTTGCTCCAGCGCGCGAACGCGAACTACGACGGCGCCTGGTTCAACGTGAAGCATCTGTACTCCCTGCTGCTGCATACCGAGGACATGCGTCCATTGGCGGCGCTGGCTGGCGAGTTCGGTTATTCGATCGTGAAGACTGATCAGCCCATGGCGATCGACATTCATGACGCTCTTGGGCGTGCAACGCTTGAGTTCGCCGAGGTCACTGTTGAGACGCATGCGGCGATGGCTGATGGTCGGGTAGATCAGGTTGAGCGCGCTCGAATCCTGCGCGAGATCGACCACGCCGAAAGCGCTCTGGCACAGCTGAAAGCCTCTGTGAAGGTCGCCTGACATGCAAATGACAGCTCAAGAGGCGAGACGGCTTTTTAAAGTGGTCGATGGAAAGCTGGTGAATCGGATTGACCGTAATTTCGCACGAGCCGGATCTGTTTGCGGAGGTGTAAACGGCTGGGGGTACGTCCAGCTCCAGTATCAAGGGCAAACCTACAAAGCCCATCGCGTGATTTGGCTTTGTGTCCATGGCTGCTGGCCGGGAGAGCTGGATCATATCAATGGTAATCGCGCTGACAATCGGATCGAAAACCTCAGAGAGGTAACCAGGCAGGAAAACCTGCGGAACCAAAAAGTGCGCATCAACAGCTCGACAGGGGTTATGGGCGTTACGAGGGAGGGAAAGAAGTGGCGCGCAAGAATTCGAGTGAATGGAAAGTTTATCCATCTTGGCTACTTCGAAGCCATGGATAGCGCGGTAGCTGCCAGAAAAGCTGCAGACGTTAAGTACGGATTCCATGAAAACCACGGAAGACCTGCTGCCTGACACCCACAAAAAAGCCACCGGACGAGGGTGGCTTCTTCTACTGCTGTAAGCGAGATAAATCATGCCAAACATTGTTCCGATACACAACCCTCGGGGGTTCACCCGAATGGACAACCAGATGATGGATGGCTTGATGGCCATCGATTTGTCGGCGCGCGAAATGAAGATCGTTCTATACGTGGCAAAGGCCACTTTGAACTTCAGCACGGGCGCTCATCGAATCCCAGCGGTCGATATCGCTAAAGCAACCCACATCCACCCTGACACGGTATCGAAGGCTATCTCCGGCCTGCTGCGCCGACGCGTGCTCTACCGTGAAGGCGGTGCGCGCGGTGACATCGGGGTTTGCGATCCAAAAGAGTGGATCTTCGTAGTAGAGCCGAAACAGACCATATCGTCTGATTCGGCTCAAGTGGTCCGAATCGGCTCAGCCGCGAATCAGACCAAAACCGACGACTCCCTTCTTTATACAAAGAAAGAACCCCTATTAACTCTTTCTTCGAAAGAGATTAATCCGCCCCAACCAAAAACCGAACCGCCGAAGCCTGATCGCAAGGCACCGTTCGGCATGACTCAGCTGCTGGCTGACAACCCGCACAACGTCCCCGAGCAACTGCTGGCCGACTGGCTGACTCAGCGCAAAGCCAAGCGCGCCGCGGTGACCGCCACCGTCTGGTCAACCGTGAACACCGAACTGGCCAAGTGCGCCGAGGCCGGGATCACCGCAGACGACGCAATCACCGAAGCGCTGAATTCCGGCTGGCAGGGTTTCAAGGCCTCCTGGGTGATCAAGCGATTGGCTGAATCAGCGCCGGTGCTGGCTTCGCAATCACGCCACACCGGCTTTGCCGACCGGAATTACACCGACGGACTGATCCAGCGGGAGGACGGCAGCTATGCACTCTGAGCCAGTACAAGCCACTCCAGAGCTTCCACCGGGAACCCGCATCCAGCCTGCTGACTGCGAAACTCATGGTGCCTACGAGCAGAAGGTCTTCTCGGTGCTAGGCCGGGAGCTGAGAAGCAATTGCCCTGAGTGCAGCCGTATTGCCCGGGAGAAGGCCGATGCTGCTGAGCGCGCCAACAAGGCGATGGAGCTTCGCATGGCACTTGCCCGCAAGTTGGGTGACGCCCTGATCCCGAAGCGATTTACCGCTCGCACCCTGGGCAACTACCAGGCCGGTAACGAAGGCCAGCGCAAAGCCCTCCGTTTCTGTCAGCACTACGTGCAGATCTTCGACGAGATCCTGAAGACTGGTCGCTGCATGGTGTTGATCGGGAAGCCCGGTACGGGGAAAACCCACCTCGGCGCAGGCATGGCCAACGAGTTACTGCACAACACGTCACGCACAGCGGTGTACCGCACTGTCGGCGCGATCCTGCAGGCGATCCGCGCGACTTACGACAAGCACAGCGAACGCAGCGAGGCGGAGATTCTGTCGAGCCTGATCGACCCGGACCTGCTGGTGCTCGACGAAGTTGGCGTGAGCAAGGAGCAGCCCAGCGATTTCGAGCTGACGACCCTGTTCGCCATCATCAACGGCCGGTACGAGCAGGAGCGCCCGACGGTGGTGATCTCCAACCTCGAAGCCAGCCAGTTGCCGGCCGCCATGGGTGATCGCTGCGTCGACCGGCTGCGCGAGGGTGGAATGATCGTGGTCCCGTTCGATTGGGAATCACAGCGCGGCAAGGAAGGGTTTTGACATGACCATCGACAAGCAACAACTTCAGAAGCTGCTCTGGGCCGAAGCTGCGTCATACCGGGCCGACTGCGCCGACTGGAAGCGCAACACCGAGGCGCTGGATGAGTTCCTGGGTGAGAAGACCGTGGGGGAGGTGGCGCTTGAGCTGCTGGTGGAGAACGAGCGACTTGCCGCCAACGTGAAGCTGAATCTTTGCGATCACCCTGCAATTCACCGCGGGGATGTCGATCTTCTGATCGCGTTCGTATCGGGAACCTCACAGATTGAACTGGCGAAAGTTAACGGCTGTACGCCTCCCAACATCAGCCGAAAGGTGCGCCGGGTAAAGGCTCGACTTGGGTGGCGGGAGGGTATGTCCGTGGCGGAAATCCGCGCCCGCGCCGAGCAGTTGCGCTCGCTTGCATCTCAAGGCGCGGTTGTAACTGCCGACCTTATGGCCGAGCGCGACCAGCTCAAGGCCGAGAACGATTTTCTCCGCAAGCTGGCTGGCGATACCGGGCAGGAACTGAGAAAGGCCTCTAGCTGGATCTGCCGAGAAGTCGAAGCCGGAACAGAGTCGGCGACACACTGGGCCATTCGTTTACGCGAAAAGGCTGACCTGATCGACGCCGCCATGGGCAAGGGGGAGCTGTCATGAAAGCCATCCTTCTACACCCGCTCGGACTCTCCCCAAACGTATGGGTGCAGAAGGTTGGCGGCGCAACTGTACCTTTTGAGTATTCGCTGAACAAGGAGGCGCTCCATGGCTGAGTTCGCCATTCGCAGCGCGGGCGACTTGAACCGTCTCTACGGCGCACTGCACGCCATCGATCTATCCAAGCCGAAGGTGGTGGTGATCAAGGACGAGAAGCGCCCAGACATCTGCAACAGGAAGATGTGGGCGATGCTCAAGGATGTCTCCAGCCAGGTCGAGTGGTACGGCAAGAAACTCTCGGACGAAGACTGGAAGCACGTATTCAGCTCAGCGCTGATGAAGCAGGACGTGGTGCCTGGAATCGACGGTGGTTATGTCGTCTTGGGTGTCTCGACTCGCAAGCAGTCTCAGAAATGGTTCAGCGATCTGTTCGAGCTGATGCATGCCTTCGGTGCTGAACATGACGTGAAGTGGACCGAGCAGGACAAGTGGGGAGGGCGCTACTGATGAATTACGCGGATATTTTCGGAGTGTTGATTGCCGTGGCGTTTGTCGTTGGCGTGGTACTGGACCAGCGGCGCAAGCGTTCAGTAGGAGACTTCGAGCGCAAGCGCCGTGACCGTAAGGCCGAAGTTGAGCGTGCCGCGAGGAAAGCGCTATGAGACAGAAATTCAGCATGCGCTATATCGCTTGGCAGGCTGCTACAGGGCTGCTTGACGGGGATATGTACCTAGAGGCTTGGAAAGGTATCTACCGTTTCGGCTTCGCTCTAACCGCGTTCGCTATTCGGCTGATGATGCTTGTCACCTTCCCGATTTCGGTACCCCTGCTTTGGGGCTTCCTCCGTGTTATGGAGCCGATTAACCAGAAGCGACGAAAGGCGCGCAACGAGCGAGCGATGCAGGCCTATCGCAAGCGACTGCAGGAGGAGGACTGATGCTCGCCGCCAAACAACCCAAGCCCAAAACCTGCAAGAACCCAGCATGCCGGGCCTCATTCGTCCCGCAGCGCCTGGGGCAGGCGGTGTGCAGTCCGAAGTGTGCTCTGGCCGTTGTCGAGGTGAAGAAGGCCAAGGAGAAAAAGTCCCTGGCACTAGCAGGTCGCCGCGAGATCAAGGTGCGCAAGGAGGCCCTGAAGAGTCGCAGCGACCACATGAAGGATACGCAGAAGGCTTTCAATGCCTGGGTGAGAGAACGAGACGCCCAACTGCCCTGCATCAGCTGCGGACGACACCATCAGGGCAAATATGACGCCGGTCATTACCGGACGGTCAAGAGCAATCCAGCCCTCCGGTTCGAACCGCTCAACTGCCACAAACAATGCGTGCCATGTAACCAGCACTTGTCGGGGAACATCGTTAACTACCGAGTTGAGTTGGTTAACCGCGTCGGGATCGACCAGATCGATTGGCTGGAAGGCCCGCATGAGCCAAAGCGCTACACCGTCGAACAACTCAAGGCGATGACCGCCAAATACCGGGCAATGACCAAAGAACTGAAGAGGGCAGCAGCATGACGTATCGCAACGTTGTTTCAGCGGTGGTTCGGGCGCTTGCGGCCGAGACAATCAACTCTGCCGGCGGCTGCGACTTCGAGCCTAAGGTGCAGTGCGCCAAGCAGAAGGGGGAGATCGTCGGAAAGGAAGCGGCTTTTCTGCAGGACTGCTGGGTGTTCGGTCGTCTGCACAAGGCGCTCACCCCTGCACACTGGCGGGCACTGGTAGCGAAGTACTCCACTCACGAAGAGCGCAAGCACGGTGCCATTCTGGAGTTGCTGAACTCTGTGAAGTCGCCGGCACCGAAACGGTTTCGTGAGTGCGCAGTGCTGACATGGGCCATTCCGCAGGTTGCCGGTGCCGAGGGCAAGCGATCCGCCGCGGTGTTGCCGGCCGCTTGGTACGACATCACCAACTGGGATAACGACGGCAAGCCAGAATCGACCCGGTACCGGTGGCGCTCAGGGATCCGCAAGACGCTCGATGACCAGGTGAACGAAGCGCTGACGGCTGCTCAGGAACTGCTTGATGCGGAAGGATTAATCGAAAGTTGTGCTGCGTAGCAGAAAGCCATTGCAACGAGTGAGAAAGTGAGAGAGTATTTACCCATCCTGTCGATCTTGCGCGTTGAGGTTGCACAGTAAAGCCCGGCCATCAAGCCGGGTTTTTTATTTTCCGTAGTCATGGCAGAGTCCTCCTAACTTCAAAGGAGTGATATGTATGGAAATGTGGGAGCTCGCTAAGCGTATTCTGGCCTCGGCCAACGAGGGGCAATCATTTACTCCCTCTCTCGCTGGGTCTGCGTATCGAAGACATCTCGAAAGTCTTGGAGAGCGTGAGCTCCCGCCAGTAGAAGACTTCCACAATTGGGCAGAAACGCTCGCAGCCCAAATGGAATTCGTTGGCCTGATTGAGAAGGCACCAGCATCTGGGCATGGCCCCGCCATTCTGGGCGTGAAGCGTAAAACCGAATTTGGACATGAGCTTTATTCTGCGCTCCAAGGCCACAACGTGGTGCTGCTCTTCCAGTCGATGCAGGCCACGATTGACGCTGGAGAAATTCGGAGAATCTTGCACCAGCTAGATTATTGATTTTCACAAATCCTAGACCCAGCCAAGCGCTGGGTTTTCTATGCTAGAAATTTGTTCTAAAGAACGCTCGATCGGTGTCGATAAATCTTTATCGTGCATTCATGGAGCGGATGAATATGTTCGGATTTTTGGCCGACAAGGCAAAGGCATTGTCAGAAGCCGTTAGCGAGACGGCGATCTCAGCGAAGGATGCAGTCCTTAACTCTGTTGGAGAGGGGGCAAACGCAGCGACTGAGTATTTGGAAAAAAATTGGCCACAGATAGAGCGCGTCGTGGTTGATGGCCTGCTTACTGTTACGCATGATCGCATCAAGGATGACGAAGCGTTTTTGCTTGTTGCGGAAAAAGCTTTTGAGCTTCTGCCTGCACCTGTACGTCTTTTGCTTCCAAGATCCGCATTCCTCGCGCATACCGAAAAACATCGGGTCTCTATCGTTGAATTGCTTGAGGAAAAGCGGCAGCAGCGGCTTGCTTTGGAGGCTCCTGCAGCCGCAGTGACTGACGTGATACCTACAAGCTAAAGGGCTCACTACTTAATCTCATGCCCGGCCTTGGCGCCGGGTTTTTTATTGCCCATGGAAAGGGTAATTCAGCAAAAGGAATTTGCAGATGTTGAAAGAATTCAGATGCGGTAACTGCAAAAGACTTCTCGCCCGCACGGGTGGGTTTACAGAGCTCCAGATCAAATGCTCCCGATGCGGGACGTTGAATCATGTGAAGGCCACGAGCCTCGAGCAATCGCCTTTGAGCGACATGAATGCGGAATTCTCCGCGACAAATCATTCGACTCAATAGGTGAAAAAATGGAACCAGTACAAATCGGCAGCCGTTTCAAGTCGGTCGCAACCAGCTACGCAGAGGCAATTTTCACTCCGGCACAGAACGTCAATGGCGCTGTAGTCCGGACCGCTACGATGATCAGCCCCGTCGGGAACGGATTTATTAGTACCGGCACGACCATTCCGGAAGGGCGCTGGGTGACCAACGTGCCCGTTATCTTGTCCGCCGTTAGCGGTTCTTCCACTCTTCCGTTCTCTGTGACCATTCCTGCCGGCCAGGGCCTGTGGGTAGCAATGACACAGAATGGCGGCGGTACGGCTTACGTGACATACGACCTGCTGCCGTAAGGCGCAGAGGGCTGCATATGCAGCCGTTTGCTTTTCTCCTGTCCTTACGTGACAGGCCAAGGCCCTGGCATTTGCCGGGGCCTTCCTATTTTCGGCCCCGACACACCCATAGTCCCGAGCTGGGAGTGCTGCTGGAGCTGATCTTTTACGAGGCTCGCCCTGTCGGCGGGCCTTTTCTCGTTATGAGGCACAGCAAATGTCCGGCTCTATCCAATCCAGCGACTACGTGCCGGGTATGTCCGGCTTGAAGATCGACCTAAAGTCGGGCGAGTTCGAACTGAGCAGCGCCAGGCTCCAGGTAGGAACGCTGCCAAGCGATCCTCAGCCGATCACGATCACCGCCTGCGAGTGGTCCGACTACGATCTTCCGGCCAATGCCATTGAGCGTTATGCCTTCATCGGCGCCGAACTGGCAAAAATCCCGTCAGAGTGCCGCGACAGTGCCGAGTTCAAGACCGATGATTTCTCTTTCGATCGTGATGGCTCGGACTACCGCACCACGCTGACCTACGTTCGTCAGGAAACTCAGGAAGAGGCCAAGGCCCGTCACGAGAAGGCGAAGGCGGCCGGCACGCGCATCAGTATCAAAGACGGCTTGATGACCGTCACGCATGACGGCGTTGTGCGGATCAAACTCGACATTCCGGCCCAGGCTGAGCCCGAGCAGGCCGAGCCCTTCAAGGTTGATGGCGACCAGGTCTTCATCAACGAGGCCTTTGTCGAGGATGGTTCGGTCAGGAAAGCCAAGATCGGCGCTGGCTTCTACGCTCCCATCCCTGGCGTGTACGTAGACGCGGATGGTCGTGTCTGTGTAAAGCGAGATGATGTTGCCAGTGATGAAGGTCTCGACAGCAAGCTCACCGCCAACTGGTCGGTGAATACGCAGGCCCTGGCCAACGGGCAGTACTACGTCGCCGGCGTTGGCCTGGGCCTGCCTTCTCAGTTCCTATTGGGTGCCGACAAGTTCCGCGTGAGCTGTATGTGCGATGGCGGCTATACCGGTGATGCTCCGAAGCCAGGGGATGCGCTGAAGGCCAGCGGGGTCAGCGCGATGCTCGACCAGCGCGCCAGCAAGATCGGCGAGACCTCGCTGGGCCAAGAGCTGAAAGAGCGGATCGACGACATCGGGATGGGTCAGGTTAACAAGCGCCTTGACGAGCTCAAGGAAAAGCAGGGAGCCGAGAACCGCGCAGTTGCTGAGCGTATCGACAGCCTGGCCACCAAGATTTGTGAACTGCACGCGCTGATTGCCAAGCGCACATAAACCAATTCCTTCACTCCCTCACCGGGAGGATATCGAGATGACGATGCCTGAAAAAACACCAGAGTTCTGGGTGATGGCGCTCGCCTGGTTGAGCCGACACTCCCCAGTGCTGTATGCCACCTTGCTCTCTGCTGTCATGGCGGGTCTGCGGATCATCTATGGCGGCGGTACTCGTCGCCAGATCTTCGTCGAGGGCGCTATCTGTGGCGGATTGACCGTGACGCTGATCAGCGGCCTGGAGTTCTTCGGCCTACCCCAGAGCATGGCCACCTTTGTTGGCGGCTGGGTTGGTTTCCTGGGCGTGGAGAAGATCCGCGCCATCGCTGACCGAGTCACCGACTTCAAGCTGCCAAGCCGCAAGCCTGAGTAATCCGCGCCACGTTTTCGAATGCGCCAAATCGTGGCGTGAGAAAGGAGCTTTGCATGAGCGATCAATCAGGCGAGCACGTCCATTGGGCTGCTGATGGCCGAGGCCGGCGACTGGTGTTCATTGACGGGGTGCGCACCAACTGGGTGGCATACGCAGACACAAAGGCTGGAATCGCCGTTGTATTTGATGACCCGGTAGCCTCTTCTGATGGGGAGCACATCGACTTCCACCCTGTATGGGGTGAGATCAGGGTTATCTATTGCGGCGACTACACCGACACCAACAAGACATTCCGCATGGGAGAGGGGCCTATTCAATGACGACCATTGCCTACAAAGACGGCGTGATCGCCTATGACTCCCAGGTAACCCGCGGGGACATCATCACGGATGACGCGTATGAGAAGTGCATTGAGCAGAAGGGCGTTAAGTTTTTCTGCGCCGGCCCAGTGTCTGACCATCAGCGCCTGGTTGATGTGTACTTCGGCGCCAAGCCAGAGGGCAACATTGACGCGTCCGCACTTGTCGCTGATGGCGGGAGCCTGATGCATGTCGCAGTGGACGACACCACCGGCTTGTGGAAGACGCCAATCCTGCAAACGCGTATCTATGCCATCGGCAGTGGTTCGCCGTTCGCGTTCGCTGCAATGGATATGGGTGCCAGTGCATACAAAGCAATTGAGATGGCCGCGAAGCGCGACACAAACACCGGCGGTACGATCCGCACGGTAATCATCGATCTGGCTAAGGCCGGGTAGGTGTGCCGCAGGTGGGTGCGGCACACAGAGCCGGAAGTCTTGCGACCCAATGCTATCGCAGCATTCGAAGGGCTTTCTCGAGGTCGCGCTTAAGGTCGGATCTATACCAGTTGCCTGGCGCGAATTGATCCGCCCAGTACCGTGGTTCGTCCGTTGGGAGCGGGGTTATCTCGCCAGTAGGCCAAGTTATCTGTGTTGAAACTCCTGAAATGGAGTCGTCTATGGCGATGGTCATGTCATGACTTTCGATTATCGGTACGCAAATGTCTGCAACAAGTGTCGCGTTTTCCACTGATCCTGCGCTGTACCTATCACTTTTAATGCAGTAAAGAGCCGACGCTAGCGTTCGAGCGGTGAATAGTAGGCAATCGGGTACTGAGCTGAAGTCCATGCTTATAGTTTCCTTCTGAAAAGATGTGAAGAGGCGCGCTTGTTCGGTCGGCGGGCAGTTATATCAGGGCAGCGTAATCGTGTTAAGGAGCTTCTCGATGTTAAGGCCTACGCCGCCAGCCGCATTGATCGAGTTGTCTGGTCTCTCTGAGTTAGGCATCCGCCTTAGTCCTGCGCCAGAGGTATGGGGCTGGCTCCAAGCCGAGATCCTTGCCGACACCGGCAGCATTCACAACGAAGACCATGCCCATCTACTGGATGCAGACATCCGGGTCATGTGGGCGTCGTCAAGCTTCAACAAGCAGGGCCGTACAGTTCTGGGCCAGGCCGAACAGGTAGCGTTTCGCGCGGGCGGTTGGCAGAAGGCTCGGATGGAGCAACAGATGCGTGATTGGTTCGGCGATGTGCCGGCTTTCATCATCACGCTGGCTGCCGACTACTGCGCCCAGTGCAGCGATGTGGATTTTTTGCGACTGGTTGAGCATGAGCTTTATCACATCTCCCAGGCGACAGATCAGTACGGGGCACCCAAGTTCACACAGGAAGGTCTGCCCAAGCTCTACCTGCGCGGACATGACGTCAGCGAGTTCGTTTCGGTTGTCGAGCGATACGGCGTGGGGCATCCAGACGGTGATTTGGCTCGCATGGTCGAAGCCGCCAAGAAGTCCCCGTCGATAAGCCACACATCTATCGCCAGTGCATGCGGCACATGTCTTATGAGGTCTGCGTAATGATTGAGCATTGGAAGGTTATTCAAAGCCATCCTGATTATGCGGTTAGCAACTACGGCTCGGTCAAACGCATAGTAAAACCGAAGCGCGGTCGCGGTCGCATTGGGGCAATCCTGAAGCCCCGCATTCCCGGTGGAGGGGCGTATCCCGCCGTTGCGCTCTTCTGTGAGGGTGATGTCACGAATTGGTATGTCCATCGCCTTGTTGCCCATGTCTTTATCGGGGCATGCCCAGAGGGGCACGAGGTCAATCATATCGACGGAAACAAGCAGAACCCGCGACTTGATAATCTTGAATACGTCACGCACAGCGGAAACATGCAACACGCATTCCGCACTGGACTCCTTTCACGGGAGGGTGCGCGAAACAGCAACGCCGTCCTAACTGAAAATGACGTCCTAGCTATACGTTCGGAATACACCGGAACATACGGCCAGTGCGCGTCTTTTGCGCGCCGCTACGGGGTTAGCCATGCAGCAATCCAAGACATAGTGCATGGCCGCAATTGGGCCCATCTGCTGGCCGTTTAGTTGGTAGACGCTGCAAACAATCCTGCTGAGGTGGGGAAATTGAACATATCGAGGGCCTGCGGAACCTGTCTGCTCAGATCGGCCTGAAATTTGACAGGCATTAGACGGAATCCAATTTATGGCAAACCTGAATAGTGAGGTGAAAGGCTTCATCGTTCAGGCCTTGGCGTGCTTTGACACCCCCTCTCAGGTGGTGGAGGCCGTCAAACAAGAATTCGGCATTGAGATCTCCCGTCAGCTTTGTGAATCCCATGATGCGACCAAGCGGGCGAGCAAGACCCTCGCGGCAAAATGGGTGACCCTGTTTCACGACACCCGCAAGCGATTCAGGGAGGAGACGGCAGAGATACCGATAGCCAACCGCGCCCATCGACTGCGCACCCTTGGCCGCATGGCCGAGAAAGCCGAAAGCATGAAGAACATTGCGCTGACTGCCCAGCTACTGGAGCAGGCTGCCAAAGAGTGCGGCGACATCTACGTCAACCGGGCCCGGAAGGAAGAGGTTGGCGATGAACCGGTAATCCCGACCCGCATCCAGGTCGACGTGGTGGATGCGAGGAAGCCGAATGCCGAGCCTTAATGTTCCGCAGGCTCAGTTCCTCACGCTGCCCCACAAATTCCGCGCGTTCGTTGCCGGGTTCGGGTGCCTGCGAGGAAGCACCCTGGTTATGACTGAGTCTGGGCCTATGCCCATTCAGGAAATCGATCGGCCAATGCGCGTTCTATCGTGGTCGGCTGCGAATGATCGATTTGAGCTTGCTCTAAGTGGTGGCGCGTACCCAAAAGGTGCGGCGACGCTATTCCGAGTCGTGACGCAGCGAGGAGAATTTGTAGCAAGCGGACATCACCGCGTTCTCTGCGCTGACGGTAGCTATCGACGCGTGGATATGCTGGTCTCAGGTGAGATGGTATCTGCATCTTCGCAAAGCCTTCTTCAGACCAATTTGGCCGAAGTCCCGAAATCGTGGCACGCAGGTGATCAGCATTCGAATCAAAGACTCGCAGATTCACTGGGTCGTTATGCAGATGAAGCCCGTCGATATGGTCAACAACTTCTGACGGAAGCAGGTATCGGCCAATCTTCTGCTCGGCAATCAGCCGATGCTGGAACATCAAGCCAGTCTTCCTTGCTTGAGGGTGGTCGGCCGGAGCCTGGACTAGCGCATAGCCATCCAGGTCAACAATTCTGCCTGCTTGGTAGCTGTGGTTCAGTTCGCCAAGCCGTCCTCCGCGACTCAGTCGATCTGCGTTGTGAGTCCTCAGTGTGTTCTGCACATGCTTGTCGCTGCACCCGAGAAGGCCAGCAATCTCTGCAGATGTCCGATTCTCTCCTGCAAGGGCAAGAATCTCCTGCTTCAGGCTGGATCGAGGCGCAGGCTTCGCTCGCTGCTTCAGCTTCAGGTTGTACCGCTCAATGCAGCGATAAATATGGCTGCGCTCGCACCCTGCAAGCTTCGCAACTTCTGATGCGCTGCGATCAGGCTGGGCAAGATCACAAATTTTCTGGTCTAGAGGCGTCAAATAATAGCTCCGCAATCGAATCCTGCTACATTTTAAGCGTTGTCGCACTCGATGTGGTAGAGACTTACTACGACCTGCAGGTGCTGGATAACAACTGCTACGTAACTGTCGATGGGGCTATCCATCACAACAGCGGCAAGACCTGGGTGGGCTGTTCGGCACTGAGTAAGCACTTCATGGAGTGGCCTGGCGTTAACGCTGGCTACTTCGCACCGACTTACCCGCAGATCCGGGACATCTTCTATCCGACCATGGATGAGGTGGCCTACGACTGGGGGCTGAAGACCAAGATCAACCAGGCGAACCACGAAGTTCACATCTACAGCGGCCGGCAGTACCGCGGCACTGTGATTTGCAGATCGATGGAGAAGCCGCAGACGATTGTCGGTTTCAAGATTGGTCACGCCCTGGTGGATGAGCTGGACGTGCTGACTGCCATCAAGGCTCAGCAGGCCTGGCGCAAGATCATTGCCCGTATGCGGTACAACCTGCCTGGACTGAAGAACGGGGTGGATGTCACCACGACGCCGGAAGGCTTCAAGTTCGTCTTCCTGCAGTTCGTAAAGCAGCTGCGCGACAAGCCATCGCTCAAAGAGATGTACGGCCTGGTGCAGGCCAGCACCTTCGACAACGAATTGAACTTGCCGGATGACTACATCGCCTCCCTGATGGAGTCGTATCCGCCGCAGTTGATCATGGCTTACCTCAAGGGGCAGTTCGTCAACCTGACGTCCGGCACGATCTATACGGCCTACGACCGCAAGCTCAACGGATGCTTCGACACCGTGCAGCCCGGAGAGCCGCTGTTCATCGGGATGGACTTCAACGTCGGCAAGATGGCGGCGATTATCCACGTTAAGCGCGACCAGGGGTTGCCCAGGGCTGTAGATGAGCTGATCGACGGCTATGACACGCCCGACATGATCCGACGCATCAAGGAGCGCTACTGGCAGCACGACGGCAACGACTTCAAGAAGACCTGCGAGATCAGGATCTACCCGGATGCCTCGGGCGATTCGCGCAAGTCCGTGAACGCCAGTATCACCGACCTGGCCATGCTCAAGCAGGCCGGGTTCGCTGTCATCGCTCCAGCGGCAAACCCGCCGGTGAAGGACCGAATCAACGCAATGAACGCCGTCTTCTGCAATGCGCAGGGCGAGCGCCGCTACCTGGTCAACTCGCTCACCTGTCCGACCTACGCCGATGGCCTGGAGCAGCAGGTGTGGGGCGCGAACGGGGAGCCAGATAAAACCGCCGGCATCGATCACGCGAACGACGCCGGCGGCTACTTCATCCACCGCGAGTACCCGATCGTTAAGCGGACTGCTTTCACCAACTCCCTGAGAATGTGACCTCATGAGCAATGACCCAAGCAAAACGCTACCGGCAGTAGACGCCATGCGCGAAGACTGGGCTCTTGTTGACGCGCTGATGGGTGGCACGAAGGCGATGCAACTGGCGGGTAAGACCTACCTGCCAAAGTGGCCAAAGGAAGACGACGACGCTTACAAAGAGCGCCTCTCGCTATCCACGCTACTTCCTGCGTTCAGCGAGACGGTCCAGAACATGAAGGGCAGGGTGTTCGCCGATAGCATTGTGCTTGGCGAGGATGTGCCGGAGTCGATCAGTACCTATGCGCAGAACTTCGACCGGCAGGGCAATAACCTGCAGGTCTGGGCTCAGCAGTTGTTCACGGTCGGGCTATCCCATGGCTTATGCCATGTGCTGGCTGATCACCCGAAGACTAAGGATGAACAAGGCAACTCTGTCGTACGCACTGCTGCGGACGAGAAGGCCGCCGGCGTTCGCCCGTATGCGGTGATGATTCACCCCCAGCAGGTCATTGGCTGGCTCACCGAAGAGAAGGGTGGCGAATGCTCGTTGTCCCAATTCTGGTATGCGGAGACTGTTGAGGAGCGCTTAGGCGATTTCGGCGTAACCATCATCCCTCAAATCAGAGTGTTGATCCCTGGCGGTTGGAGGGTGTACCGCAAGACCGGGGACGCCAACGGGAAGAAGGAGTGGACCAAGACTGAAGAGGGAACGAATTCACTCTCAGTAATCCCATTGGCCACGTTCTACACCAAGCGCACGGGCTTCATGACCGCAACGCCGCCTTTGCTTGAGCTGGCACATCTCAACAAGAAGCACTGGCAGTCCCAGAGCGATCAGGACAACATCCTGCATGTCGCCCGGGTGCCGATGCTTATGATCTCCGGTATCGACGACGACGCTTTTGAGCTCAAGGTCGGGACCAGTTCCGCTACCAAGCTGCCCACCGGCGGCGACATGAAGTGGGTGGAGCATTCCGGCGCCGCTATTGAGGCTGGCCGCAAGTCGCTGGAGGACCTTGAGGATCAGATGCGCATCGCTGGTGCGAAGCTACTTCAGAAGGACAAGCAGTCCACAAAGACTGCAACCCAAGCTGAGGAGGAGGCGGCTCAGGAAATGAGCCCGCTGCAAACCATGGCTGGCCAGCTAGAGGACACGCTTGACCAGGTGCTTCAGTACTTCGCGCTCTGGAAAGGCGAGAAGGAAGGCGGCCACGTGAAGGTGAACGGCAACTTCGACGTGGACTTCGCCCCGGAAACCACTCTTCCACTGCTGCTCAATATGGCAACCCAAGGCCGGCTCTCTGACGAAACCCTGTTCAATGAGTACAAGCGCCGTGGCGTGGTCTCGGATGACATTGAGTGGACGGTTGAGAAGCAGAAAATTGCCGATCAGGGGCCAGCGCTCGGAGCTCTCTAAATGGCAACGGTCAACGAGATCCTTCAGGACGAGCACATCTCTCACGCTGTGTCGCTGGAGAAGTACAAGCTTGGCGTGGTGCGGCGCATCATCGCTCAGTTGAATCGGTCGGATGCCAGTCTTTCGGCTGCGTTGACCGAGGCACTCGAGCAGATGCCAGCTGAATCCTTCACGGTTGAGCGCCTGGAGTTGCTGCTAGACGAGGTAAGGGCCGTCAATGCCCTAGCTTACGACCAGGTGTTCAATGCCCTTGAAGCTGACCTGCAGGAGCTCGCCAGCTACGAAACCAGCTGGCAGCAGACATTGTTTCAGAAGGCCTTTCCGGAGCCGGTCCTTGTTCGCTTCCCGCTCGTAAGTATCAGTGGAGAGCAAGCCTACGCCGCGGCGATGTCGCGGCCATTCCAGGGGCGCCTGTTGCGTGACTGGGGAAAGCAGGTGGGCGCCGAGCGCATGGTCAAGGTTCGCAATGCGATCCGATCCGGCTACCTGGAGGGCAGAACCACCGACCAGATCATCCGCAGCATTCGCGGAACCAGGGCGGCTGGCTATGCCGACGGCTTCCTTGAGCGGCCACGGAAGGACCTGGCAGCGGTCGTGCAGACTGCCGTGAGCCACACAGCAGCCACGGCACGCGAACAGTTCAACGTGGCTAACAGCGAGATCCTGAAGGCCGAAGATTGGCTCAGCACCCTCGACACGAAGACCTCCACCGATTGCATCATTCGGGACAAGCTTTCGTATGAGGTCGGCACGCACAAGCCGATAGGGCACAAGGTGCCGTGGCTGCAGGGTCCGGGACGGATTCACTTCTGCTGCCGGAGCACTTCGACGCCGCGAACCAAGTCATGGCGAGAGCTCGGTATTCCGGTTGACGAGATGACGCCAAGTCAACGAGCGAGTATGGATGGCCAGGTGCCGGGGGATACGACTTACGGGACTTGGTTTGATCGACAGTCGGACGCCCGCAAGGCCCAGGTGCTTGGACCGATGCGGTACCAACTCTACAAGGGCGGCAAGAGCCTTGAGGATTTCTACTCGCCAACCGGTGAATGGCTGACCCTCGAACAGATCAAGCAGCAGGATGCGCAGGCATTCGCTAAGATAGTTGCTTAATCAATGGGGTGGTTCATGAATAGCGTTTTGTTGATAGGTGGAGCACTGGGTGGTAGCACAGTAGATGTCACCGAGTTTTCGCAAGAAATTGAATTGATCGCTCTCGACGGTCAACAACTTAAATATGTACATGGCTTTCTTAAAGACGGAGGTGAGCATATGCATCATGTCTACACCTTGGCTGGCTCCGATCCCGTCATAGAATTGTTGGCCTACTACAAGAGATCATGACTGACAGATCCCGCCTTCACCTCATCCAAGGCACGCTAGCCCCGGACACTCCGGCGGAGCAGGTGCGCAAGCGCGTTCGTGCGATGCCCAAGCCTGCCACAATGGTTCAATGCCATCGATGCGGTGGGCGCGAGGTGATCGAAACGAAGATCGGCGTGCTTATGAAGAATGGCAAGCCGACAGGCGGGACAAAGACGTTGATTTGTGTTGGTTGCTTATTGAGGGGTGAGAGGGTGTTGATAGGTTGATATCATGGCTCTATGACCGCAGATCGGTCTTTTCCTGACCTCCGCTAATTAGGGACTCCAAGCCATGTCGTCTACCGAAAGCAAAAGCAAAGCTATTGAAACGCTGAGAATGTGTATGCGCTTCCGAGACATGGAAGATAAAAAGGTGCTTACCGACACTGATCTGGATGCGTTGTTACTGCTAATGACCGAACATTCTGATAAGTCTCTTTCTGCTGCGGTTGCCCACGTGTTCGGTGCCGCGAACGCATTTACGGTTGGGGCCTTGGTGAACATTTACCCTCTTCCGTTCAGCCGAAAATACGGAGCAGATCAACCTTTACAGAAGAAGCTGTCCGCCCTTTATGGTTCTGTTGCTGTCGTTTCAGGAAAATTGCCAGGAGCACAGGTGTTTTTTATCGACAGAAGTGCTATCCGGTTATCTGAAGCGGTGGAGGTATTTTCTAAATTGAAAGTGCTTAGCTAGCATTCAGCGAAACAAACAGCCCTGGCATCCGCCGGGGCTTTTTTATGGGCGCGATTCCGGATGGATAGCGCCGCACCGGGCCGGATGGCCCACCAGATGGGCGGATGCCCGGAGACGAACTGATGAAACTGAAACTCGACGAACAAGGTCATGTAGTTGTACAGGATGGCAAGCCGGTCTATACGCACGATGATGGGAAGGACGTGGCGTTTGATGCGCCGTCGGCTGTATCCAAAATCACCGCGCTGAACGCCGAAGCCAAAGGGCACCGTGAGGCCAAAGAAACCGCCGAGGCTCGCGCCAAGGCATTCGAAGGTATCGAGGACCCTGAAAAGGCCCGCGCCGCACTGGCAACTGTCGCAAACCTCGACGCCGGGCAGCTCGTGCAGGCCGGCAAGGTGGATGAGATCAAGCAAGCAGCCATCGCTGCCACCGAAGAGAAGTTCAAGGCCCAGGTGACCACGCTCGCTGAGCAGATCAAGACTGTGACGGCCGAGCGCGACAACACCACCAACATTCTCTACCAAGAAAAGATTGGTGGCGCCTTTGGCCGCTCCAAATTCGTCACAGACAAAATTGCCGTGCCGTCCGACATGCTGCAAAACACCTTCGGCAAAGCTTTCAAGGTCGAAGATGGCAAGGTCGTGGCCTATGGCGATGATGGTAACAAGATCTACAGCCGCGCCCGTCCTGGCGAGCTGGCTGACTTCGACGAGGCGCTGGAAGCCCTCGTTGAGCGTTACCCGTACCGCGACAACATTCTGAAGGGCTCTGGCGCTAATGGCGGCGGCGCTCCGAACAATGGCGGTAAGGGTGGCGATAAGAAGACCCTTCCGCGAGCCGCATTTGATGCGCTTGATCCTGCCGCCAAAGCAGATCACGCACGCAATGGCGGCCTGGTAACTGACTAACCAAAGCCGCCGGGTGTTGCCCGGCAAGTAATCAATGCCTGCCACTGAGCGGGCTTTTTTGTGGAGAAAGCCAAAATGGCGAGCACCCTTAACGGCCTTGTGCCGGACCTGTACGAAGCGCTGGACGTCATCTCTCGAGAGTTGACGGGCTTCATCCCAGCGGTATCCCGCGATTCGTCCGTTGCCCGGGCCGCTATCGGTCAGGACGTACTCGTCCCGATCACCAGCGCAGAAGCAGCTGCTGACAACATCCCCGGTGTAACCGCTCCGGACACTGGTGATACCGCAGTCGACAGCGTCGCGGTAGCTATCACCAAGAGCAAGCACGTTCCCGTTCGCTGGAATGGCGAGCAGACCAAGGGTCTGCAAAACGCCGGCACCTTTTCGTCCATCCAGGCAGATCGCTTCTACCAGGCGATGCGCACCCTGGTAAACGAGATCGAGAAGGATCTGTGGTTCGAGGCTTATCGCAACGCTTCGCGCGCCTTCGGTACCGCCGGCACCACGCCGTTCGGCACTGCTGCCGACCTGTCCGACTTCGCTGGTGTGCTGGGTGTCTTGGAGCAGAACGGCGCACCGACCAACGATCTGCAGTTGGTCCTGGGTCATTCCGCCATCGGCAACATGCGCGGCAAGCAGTCTGG
Source organism: Pseudomonas sp. GW821-FHT03A09 (assembly GCF_059421065.1). Classification (NCBI taxonomy): domain Bacteria; kingdom Pseudomonadati; phylum Pseudomonadota; class Gammaproteobacteria; order Pseudomonadales; family Pseudomonadaceae; genus Pseudomonas; species Pseudomonas sp. GW821-FHT03A09. The sequence goes on from NZ_JBWKUX010000003.1 coordinate 433,937, forward strand.
CCTGTTCAAGGTCAACGAGGCGGGCTCCAGCGACATGCTGCGTAACGGCATGACCGACCGCATCATGAACATGGCGATCCGTCATTCCCACCAGGTGGGCCGACACGTCAAAGGCACCGGTGCCGCGTACGTCACCAGCGGCGCCACTGCCATCGGTGCGACCAACATCGCCCTGGCGACTGGTACCGGTACCGTTCTGGCGGGTGATATCGCCACCTTCGACGCTGACGGCGACAACAAGTACGTCGTCGGTACCGGCGTTGCGGCCCCGGGCACGATCACCCTGAACAAGCCCGGCTCGCAGATCGTCATCCCGACTGGAAACGCTCTGACGCTGGGCAACTCGTATACCGCGAACGTGGCGTTTGCCCGTTCTGCGATCGTGCTGGCAACCCGAGCACCGGCAATGCCTGAGGGCGGCGACTCGGCCGACGACGTGATCACCATCACCGATCCGCTGACCGGCCTGTCGTTCGAGATCGCGGTTTACCGCCAGTTCCTGCAAACGGCCTACCACGTCCGTCTGGCCTGGGGCTGCCGCGCGATCAAGGATGAGCACATCAGCTTGCTGCTCGGCTAACTCAACCACAACGACAACCAGGGGCTTCGGCCCCTGCGTTGTTTCTGGAGAATGAAAATGGCTGGACTGACGAAAGAACAGAAGACGGCAAAGGCGCTGCTGGCCAAGGCTATCGAGCTCAGTGGTTTGAGCGTGGAAGCTTTTGAGGCGCTGGGCGAGCAGGAACGTGCCGACTGGAGCAAAAGCGCACAGGATGCGATTGATTTGGCTGCGGTAGATGCTCAGCGTCTTGCGGATGAGGCTGCGGCGGCTAAATCGCAAAGCAAGCCTGTTGTGGAAGACGATGAGCCGGATTACACCGGCTTGGTGAAGGTTGAACTGGGCGGCGAAGAGATCCATGTCCATCCGTCCTGCTTGGACGACCACAAGCGACTCGGCTGGAAAGAGGTCTGACATGGCTCTGGTGATTGAGAACGGCAACGTGGTGCCAGGCGCCGACAGCTTCGCAACGGCCGCCGAACTGGTCACCTATGCCACGAACTTCGGCAAGACAATCCCCGTTGACGAGGTGGCTCAGGAATCCCTGCTACGCCGCGCCGCCCTGCAAATGGATGCGATGCCATGGAAGGGCAGGGCTGTGAGCCGTGACCAGGCGCTGGCCTGGCCGAGGGCCGAGGTCAAGCGTCAGAGCTGGGTGTTGCGCCTCGACGAGATCCCGCCACAGATCAAGGCCGGCCAGATGGCCTTGGCCGCCGAGATCCATGCCGATGACCTGGTCGCCCCCGAAACCAAAACGGGAGCTGTTGTTTCCGAAACGGTTGGGCCGATCAGCACCACGTTTGCAGTTGCCAGCAGGTCGGTGAGCAAGCCAGCAGCAACCCGGCAGTCATATGCGCAGTTCGCCGGGCTGCTGGAATCCTCAAGTCAGGTCAACCTGGTACGAAGCTGATGGCAGATATCTATGATCGGGCAAAAGCAAGTGCAGCAAGGATGCTCGCCCCGCGATCCAGGGGTGGCAAGGGCCTGGAGCTCTCACTGATTCGGGTGACGACCGGCGAGTACGACCCTGAGGCCGGCGGCAGTCCTGTCACCACTGAGCAGTTCGACGGATCAGGGCTTCGCCAGAACTATCGCCAGCAAGACATCGACGGCTCACTGATCAAGCAGGGAGACGTCAAGATCCTGATCTCACCGGTGTTGCTGGATGGCGTGGACACTCCGCAGCCGGTGACACTGGACAAGATCGCCTTCGACGGCGACACCTACACGGTCCAGCACGTCGATCCTTGGGACTACGCCGGCATTGCCGTCGGCTTCAGTGTGCAGGCCAGAAAATGAGCTTCAGCATCGATATCAGGGAGTTTGTCGAAAAGACCAAGAGTGACCTTGAGGAGGTGGTCAAGAAGACCGCCATCGACCTTCTGACTTCTGTTATCGATCGGTCACCGGTTGGCAACCCAGAGCTCTGGGCGGTCAACGCCACCGCGGCTCAGTACAACGAAGAAGTTAGAAAACTGAATACAGAACTACGTAACGACCCTGCGAACCTCACCAAAAATGGCCGCCTAAAGCCTGGGCGCTTGATCAAGGATGGCATGGATCTCGTTGCAGGTAATGACTATGTAGGTGGTCGTTTCAGGGGTAACTGGCAGGTCTCTTTCGACACAGCAATTACCACTAGCATCGACCGCATTGATCCAAAGAGCAGTGCGACAAGGGATGCGGGCGCAGCTCTTATTCAGACGTTTACGATTGGCAAGGGGGCGATCTGGATAACAAACAATCTCCCATACGGCCCGCGGCTTGAGTACGAAGGCTGGTCCAACCAGGCACCGTCCGGAATGGTGCAGATCACCGTGACGGAGTTTCAGATGTACATCAACAAAGCTGTCTCGGAGCTTTCAACATGAGCGACCGGATTATCCGAAGTCTGTTCGAGGCACGCTTAAAGGCCTGGGCCGAAGCGCGTGTACCCAAGCTGGTGATCGCTTATGAAGGCGTGACATTCACGCCGCCGGCCAGTGGAGCTACCTACCTGAGGGCGTACCTGATGCCCGGGAATACCGACAGCGAGGACTTGGCCGGCAAACACGTCTCCTATCGGGGCGTATTTCAGGTCAGCGTGGTTACCGCGTCGGGCTCGGGCACCGGGGGCGCCGGCGCAATTGCCGAAGAGATCGCACAGCTGTACCCGAACAACCTGCCGCTGACAAAAGCGGACTTCACAGTTTACGTCCGCTCGCCCATGGCCACTGCTGCATCCATACAGGGCGAGACTACGAGTACCTTGCCTCTGTCGTTTCAGTATCGAGCCGACACGTTCTAATCCGCCCGTTGGGCAACCCCGAAACCCGCCTCTGTGCGGGTTTTGTCATTTCTGATAAGAGGAAACACCAATGGCCGTTTTTCTACCCAATGGCTCGACTGCCGCTATTGCCGCCTCGTATGACGCGTCGATCATTTTTACCGCGATCACCAACGCAACGGAAGCCGTTGTTTCGTCGGCCGGCCACGACCTAGAGGTTGGCGATTTTGTCGAGGTCACCTCTGGCTGGGCGCGTCTGAACAATCGGGTTGTACGCATCAAAACCGTGACCGCCGACTCGTTCGTGCTTGAGTCGATCAACACGGCTAATGCGGCACGCTTCATCACTGGTGCGGGCGGCGGTTCGGTGCGCAAGATTCTGACCTGGGTGCCTGTGAGCCAGGTCACGGAATCGAACAAGTCCGGCGGCGAGCAACAAAACGTCACGTACTCGTTTCTTGAGGAAGACGACGAGCACCAAATCCCGACGTCGAAATCCCCGCTGTCGTTCACGCTGACCATGGCGGATGATCCGGCACTACCTCACAACGAGGTACTGCTGGAAGCTGACGACGACAAGAAGCCGCGCGCAGTGCGCATCAACCTCGCCTCGGGTGGCGTCATCGTCTATAACGCTTACGCCTCGTTCGACAACGTGCCGTCGCTGACCAAGAACAACATCATGGCAGTGACCGCCGTGTTCGCCGTGGTCGCTAAATTCATTCGCTACGCCTCGTAATAGGAGGGCTCATGGCCAAGTTCAAGTTAATCCAAAAGCCGACCTTCAAGGCGCCGGTGATGATTCAGCGCGCGGGCTACAACGCCGAGAAAGTGGAGTTCGAGTTCAAGTACCTGGACCGTACCGCGCTGGCCGAGCTGTATACCGGCTGGAACGAGCGGCACGACGAGCTGAGCAAGCAGGTTGGCGACATGGACCTCAAGGCATTCACTGCTGCTCAGATCGATCTGCAGGCTGACCAGTTGCTCGATGTCGTCGTAGGCTGGGATATCGAGGAAAAGTTTACGCCTGAAAACGTGCGAATCCTTGTCAACTCGATCAACTCGGCCCCCAAGGCCGTGCTGAATGCCTACGCCGAAGCTTTCAATGAGGCCCGCCTGGGAAACTCCTAAGCGCTGCACGCGCGCTCTATGAGCCGACGCTGGAAGGCACGGACGCCTTCGGATTCACCGCGGAGGACTATGGCACAGAGGTCGGCATCTGGCCGGACAACTGGGAGGCTTTCAAAGTCTTTGAGGCAATGAGCACTCAGTGGCGCACAGGCGCGTGTGGCGCGACAGGTATGGACTACAGCGTTCTCTCCGGCGTGATTCGGATGTGTGGGGTGCCGATCAGCCAGCGACAAACCATTTTCAGCGATTTCCGGCGGATGGAGGCTGAAGCCCTGCAGGTGATGGCTGAGCAGCGGGAGAGCGCGCGGAGCGCCTGATCCTCAGGCACAAAGACGCAAGGTAGCCAGCATGAAGCGACTCAACAGCGGGAGATTTGCATGAAGAACAAAATTACGCGCGCGAAAGTCGGTGCTGTCATTTGCAGCGCTGCAAAAAACACGGATGGATCTCCTGTTTGGATTATCTCTGAAGACGGCAGCATCTCGATAAACGCGGTGCTTAACGAGTGCCGCTCGAATTCTTCAGCTATCAGTGCTTAGACTCATTTTGCCCTAGCCATTGCATGACCTGAGCTTGATCGTTGAGGATGATTCTTAGAGGCCTTGCGTAAGCCTCTTCCGCCTCCGGGCCCTGAAATGGCTGAGGCACTTTGTTGTCCAAGAAAAACTGAGTCACCTTTTTCAATGCGTCGTTATTGAATCCTGGTGAGGCCTTCAGGGCGATTGCGAGAGCGCCCAAAGCATTAACAACCCCAACGTCGAATGCCGACATGCTCACTTTTACTTCTTCTGTCACATTGACCTCCAGGTCATAAACGCGCCGATATTGGCGCAATCCCAGTCCTTGGGCTTGCAGGCGAAGGACTGGGCCTTTCCTTTGCTATTCCATATACCTGTCCGCGTCTCGCTCTTCATAAAATTCGTTTATGTTTTGGACATTCTTGGCAAATTGTTGCTGAAGGTGCGGATAAGAGAAATCACCTATGCGGCAGTACCAACGCCCGCCAGATTTGAGCTGCACGCTGAACTCGACGGCGTCATTTTCCTCATCAGGATTGGTGTCGACTACACGGAAGCCTAGATGCTTGATCGATTCTAGTTTTTGGTGTGAATTGAGCTGTGCATTGATGCTATTACGAAGATCAGGTTCGCTGTGCGCAGCGTGAAAAGAAATGTGACTACCGTGACCATCGCCAACAGTAACTTTGAAAAATCTCGCTTTTGTTGCCATCCCGTTACTCCTTTTTTGGATAGAGGCCAAACGCTACTATCGAATAAAGGACTTTGCCACTGGCATTCCATCCACGCTGGATGCCTGGCCAGGTTCACATCGTCACTGGAAATTCGTACAGGTTAGGGTTTATGTCCAATGGTGGTAGATTGCCTTTTTTTCCGGGGCAAGCTTCATGGCAGGGATTCCAAAGCGAAGAGGTGAAGCGATCTCGGATGAGCGCGTTACGCTAGAGGACGAGCTTTATCGCACTTACGTCGTGGACGAAATGTCTATTGCTCGATTGTCCGCTGAGATCAGGCGGCTGCTTGATGGTGGCAGTTACACTGGCTTAGAGATGGCGGCCTTGTACATAGAGTTGGCCTATCTTCATTCATATAAGCGCGATGTTACAAAATCGTTGGCGTGCTTGCGTTCGGCTGAGAGCCTGGGCGCCGATCAATTTGTGGTCGCCCTGGTTGAGTCCTCCGTAAAACTAATGGTCGGTAGAGTGTCTGAGGCGGTTAAGTCTCTGGAGAGAATCGACGTGGAAAAGGTGACTACTGATCAGGCAGGGCCTTTAATGGCTCAAGCTAACGCGATTGGCGCCCTAGACTTGGTGCAGCGTCTAGTGCCCGCGGATCTTGAAAGCGATGCAGGTGAGGCACTTGAAATCCTGAACGAGTGCGGGGCAACCGTCTCTGATCTGATTCTACGCCTGGATGCCGCCACTCAATTGATTGCCAAAGAGGTGAATCATCCCCTCCTAGGCTACAAGCGTATCGTAATGGGCGATGAGGATTGCCTGATGTATCGCTTTGGGGTTCGCATGCCACCAGAGGATGTTGCAGACCTAAACAACAAAATCATTCGCTTCATGGTCGAGAGGTTTGATGAGCCTCTTGATCGCGTCGTTAGCATTGGGGCTATGCCGTTCAAGCCAGAGCACCGCGACGAGAGCTGGAGAACTTACAATGCCGGTGTCTAGCAGCGATCTTCTGGATCTCGCAGAAGGCCTTGCTGAAACATTTGATAGTGAGGCTGCCTTCAGGGCGTCAGCGAGCAGGGCGTACTATGCAACCTACTACGCTGTGACTGATGCCGCTCGGCGTATTAAACTGCCCAAGTTAAAGAGGAAAGTAAAAGGCGGTGTTCATGAGCAGCTATTTTGCCGTCTGGACGACTGCGGGCAACGAGTCCTTGCTGCTCAGCTTAGGTTTGCTAAAGCCGATCGCGTGTCAGCCGACTATAAAGTCGACCAAGGCTTCACTAGGGCCGAGGCGGCCTCGGCAGTGTTGTTCTGCAGAAAGTTGTCCAGCGACATTGATGCGCTAACCTAGCTCGTTAAGCCCAGCCCAGCGCTGGGCTTTTTGCATCTGCTCCCTCAGTGATACAGTCCCGCCAAACCAAAGAGGGAACGACATGCGAATTTTGATAGCGGCGGTAGCGCTATTTGGAGTGCTGGCTAGCAATGTGGTGTTTGCTGAAAGTAATGCTGGAACAAAGTTTTTAAGCGGATGCAAGCTCGCCTTACGTTTCTGGGAAACGAAGAAAATGGCCAAGGACGACAATCAAATTGATATGGGCTACTGCGTTGGAATGGTTGCTGGGGTTCGTGAGACTCTTCAGTACCTTACCGGAGGAGCGGAAAACAAGTTCCCAGGTATTTGCTTGCCAGAAAATTACATTGATCAAATGGGCGTACAGGCGATCGTCAAGCACTCTGAAGACCACTCTGATCTCTCGACTAAACGCCCTACGTTAATAGCATTGCTCGCACTCAAAGCTGAGTACCCCTGTAAATAGCATTCCATCCACGCTGGATGCCTGGACAGGGAGGTGGTCGTGCGGCACCCCCACTTCTGGTGAAAAGCGGTCCTCACACTTTTCAGGACGCACCGAATCTCTAGCGCTACAGTAAGGCTGAAGACCCGAACATTTAGGTCGGTCCAGCGCCGGGCCGGGACTTGCGAGCGTCGACACAAAATTTTTTGCGGCGAGGTGTTGACCTTAAAGCTAGGTTTAAGGTGAGCATGTTCGGACCTGCGATTTTAGTGGAGTCTGGATAATGCTGAAAACCCTTCTAACTTGTGCCTTGTTAATGATAGGTGGCGGTCTCATGACTCTTGCTAGTGCTGATGCAACTCCTTTAACGGGTGCCGCGAAAGACCGCCAAATCTTGGTGGTTATGACTAATCACGCCAGCTATCCCTCACGATCTGATACCACAGGGTTGTGGCTAAGCGAGTTGACACACTTTACCGATGTGGTGGAAGCGGCGGGTTACAGGACGGTTTTTGCAAGCCCAAAAGGTGGTGCGGTTCCGTTGGACGAGCGTAGTCTCGGATGGATATATGGTGATAAGGCTGCCCGTAAGCATTTGCAGTCGCCCGATTTTCGCGCTCGCTTGCAACACACATTACCGCTCGCGGATATTGATCCGTCTCAATTCAGTGTCATTTATTTTACGGGAGGGCATGGTGTCATGTGGGACTTTCCAAATAACCCCGATCTGCGTCGAGTCGCTGAATCTATATACAATCAGGGTGGCATAGTCTCTGCGGTTTGCCATGGGGTAGCGGGTTTGCTGGATCTGAGAGATGAACGAGGTCAACTCATAGTCAAGGGCAGGGCGGTCACCGGATTCTCAAACCACGAAGAACTGTTATCAGGAATGAAGAGCCAGGTACCTTTCTTTCTTGAGGATAGTCTGGTGAAACAAGGAGCGCTCTACAGCAAGAGCTGGATGCCATTCACTTCCTATGTCATTACTGATGGACGGCTTGTGACGGGACAAAACCCTCAGTCACCCAAAGCAGTGGCTGAAGCCGTGATGGTCTTGCTCTCAAAAGGCAGCGTCGCCCGCTGACCAATTATGCAAATTCAATTTATTGAACAAGACCGACAAAAACTCTTGAGCGCCGCTTTAATTGGAGCGCCGCTCAACGCTACATTGGCGCGGATACTTGATAGCACTTATCTCGTTGTTATCATCTTCGGCGGCTGCATGTGGTCATTCCCACACTAACTTCCTAGGCTCCGTGGTTGCCGGCTCCGGATGGTGACCTGGTGAAAAGGCCCAGCCCCGCGCTGGGCTTTTTGCGTCTTGGCTGTGGTTTTACAGTGCTAATAATTCGCCCATTCGAGGACTGTAAGAATTTTTCCACGCTCCGTATTGGCCTCGATCTTATCGCAGACTTGATACAGCACGTCAAAATCCCCAGCAGTAAACGGCGGCTTGAGAGGAAGGGTGCCGTTGATGGCGTTGAATAGTTCATGGTCAAGCTGCGTGTACTTGATAATGACGAGCTTCAGAGCTTGTAGTCCCTTTATAGTTTCTACGGCCGCTGGAATCGCATTACGAATGTTTGGCGCGTGCTGTGCTGGTGACAACTGCGGGGCTAGTTCTTCCGGAGGGGGTCTAAAGAACATGTAGGTCCATCCGCAGCATGACATTCAACGCTCCTTGTTTTGATTGGAAAAAAACCGGCGGGCCAGGCTAGTCTTCGACTGCTTCAAGCAGCTGCTGATCGAACATCTCGCTCAGCATTTTCGCGTGCTTGCGCTGTGTGACGAAGTAGAACATTTTTCGGCCGAGTAGAATGCTCTTCATGCTATGAGCTGAAATGAGCTTCCTCGTCGGTACTGAGATCTCTACGGTCGTGCCATCGCGGGTGTCGGTCACTTCCAGCTGGTAGGACTCAATCAAGTCGCCACGCTTGGTGTGGCCTAGGCATTTGAAGGTAAGGTTGGATTCTGTCACTTAGTCACCGATGGTTGTAGTCCTAGGTCTGTATACACAAAGCCCCATTCTATACGTTATAGAATGGGGCTTTGTGTATGTACTACAGTTTGTTCAAAAGGTCTGCGAAGGCCCAAAGTAACGTACCAATCGAGGCAACAAAAAATTCATGCTTCTGTATTTTCTTTCTAATCGTTTTAATCATTATTTCTTTTGTAAGAATTAACCGTCGACGGTGTTCTCTATCAAAGATAAGCGAAAGCTGCTCATCGGTCGTGTCGTCGGTCACTCCGTACAGATAGCGACGATTCATTATTTGATTGAAAACAGTCTGAGCGGTTATTCCTTCTGTGAGATCCATCGTTTTGTTCACGAATTGCTCAGGCAACCCTGTAACCTCAAACATCAACGCCAGACAAACAAGTAGTGCACCGAATCGCGCTAGCCACATCCAGTCGCTGAAGTGCACGCTTAAGCCGACCCCAAATGCGAGTGCGAGCGTTGTAAGGACGTAAGCAAAAAACACATAATGTGTAGGTATCTTGAATACCTCTGCTGCTGCAGCATCGGCTGATTTTTTACTCATGCTGTGAACTTTTCCTCCTGAAAGCGCGTGAAAAGCCGGGCGGCCGGGCTTGGCGTGGGGTTATTTGAAATTACGCTCGTAAAGCAGTTCGTTGCACCGGCGGGCGAGTGTCAAAAAAAACCATCCACTCAGTGCCAGCCCCCCCAGTAAAAGAAAAGCCAGAATTGCGGCAGGCGGCAGGCCGTGGTCCTGGGAAAGGCTGATTAATTCGGGCGTGCTTTTCCAGACGACCGATACGTAGAAGGTCCCAATGAGAAAGCTTGGACCTCCAATAAATGCGAGCGCCCAGTCGTTGAGATCTGCCAAGGTCTTCTTTGGGCGATTGCGCCATGCAGTAGAAATGGCTTTGAGGATTTTCATAGCGACTACTCCACGTTGTTGAATGCAAAAAGCCGGCTGGCTGGGCTGTGGTTAACCTTTTGCGTCCCAGCCAACGACGATGCCGTTTTCCAAGGTCACGCGCAGCAAATATCGGTTGCCGCCTTGGTGATGATATTTCCAAATTTCGCGGGATTTGGCCTTCATGTATTTTTGATCGATTGTCTCTGGCTCCCCGGCTGAATCAAACAAATGACCTGCCGTCATGCCTTCCCAGATTTTTTGATCAAGAATCGCTTGGACGATGATTTTGTCAGTGTATTTTTCTGTGAGGTATGCAATCCGAAGAGCAAGCTCTTCCGCTTGTCTCTGACGTTCTGTTTCTGCTCTAGATGGGCGTAGGCGTGCATCTTGACGCTGCTGTTCACTGAGCAAGTATCTGCTTCCATTGGCGCATATTTCGGATACGACGTGGTCGTCTTCAAGGCATTCAACCAGCCGCGTTGCTCGTTCGTAGCCAATTTTGAGATGGCGTTGAACGGCGGAGATGCTGCATCTACCCGTCGATATTACAAAACGCGCAGCGTCGTGGTAGAGGTGGTCTTCATTCTCCGTCAGATCAGAGATATCGAAGGCAGGGCTCTGTTTGGGGGCATCCTCTTGGATTGAGATGCCGAAAAGCGTTTTCCACCACGACATTCAACGCTCCTTGTTAGTTTGTCCGGCATGCAATTGTGAAAAGCCCGGCGGGCCGGGCTTAGATATTTCCGGTAGGGTTATCTCTTTTTTCTAACTCGCACAATTCGGTCCGTGGATTCAGGGGCCGCCACTTTTGTCTCTTTAGTAGAAGCGTCCATATCAATCGCAGCGGAATGCCGATCACGCATCTCTGCCATTTTGGTTTCAGCCCAAGCAATTTGCTCTGGGGTTGGCGGCTCTCTCAGTAATTCAATCATCTCTTGGAAGAGCTGGAATTGCTTTTTGATATCCCTCACTTCCGCCTGGACGGTTGGATCATTAGAAAATCCAGGCTCATCAGGTACTCCCGCGGCCATATCAATAAATGCGTTTGGGTCGTAGCTGGCTTCAAGCCGAGAAATTATTTCCGAATGCAGCGATCTTGAGCCTTGTTTGGAACTTTCTTCAAGGCGCTGTCGCAATTCCGGAGGCATCCGAATGGGGTACGGGGATATGACGTGTCGGTCGTTCATGGCGAGCCTTGAATTCTGTATTAGGGCCAGTATGCGAAATGAATCAAAAAGACTCAATGAGTCCACTTGACTCCTTTGCTTTGTGAGTTAATATGAGTCCACAAACAGCAAGGAGAGGGATATGAAAGACGCGCATAAGGTAGCGCCTTACAGCTTGAGGATTGCAGAGCATCTGAAGGGGAGGGCGAAACAGGAGGCGACAGTTAACCGTCGTAGCCTCAACACAGAGCTTGAACTCTTGATCGAGGAGGGCTTCAAGTGGCGGGAAATGCAAAGCAGCAAACAGGCAGTAGCCTAAAACGAAGAAACCCCGGCTTGCAGGCCAGGGCTTCGGGTGTGAAAACTTTCGACGGAGTTCACGAGATGAATACTAACACAGTAGTTGACATGCGCAAATTTGTGGAAGCCCGCAATGGCGAGGCTTTCACTACCACCCAAAACGTCGCAGCCGCGTTCAGTAGGCTGCACAAAGACGTTCTTCGTAGCGTGGAAAGCCTTGATTGCTCTGCTGATTTCACTGAGCGCAATTTTACGCTCAGTGAATATATTGATGGGTCGGGTCGCCGTCTTCCTCAATGGATCATGACAAAAGACGGCTTTATGTTCCTCGTCATGGGATTCACCGGCAAGAAAGCCGCAGCCATCAAGGAAGGCTACATTGGCGCCTTTAACTGGATGGCGGAACAGCTTGGTCTGTCGAGCAAGAGCATGGTTGCCAATGCAGTTACAGAAGCACTGGGCGCAGCCGGGGCTCGCACACTTAGTAACGTAATGCGCTGCCGCGTCGCCAAGCTGGATGTCGATCATCAGCGCAGCGCCACCGCCAAGCTGGCCTCTGCGCTTCACGCGCGCTTCAGTGTTCCGCGCATGGAACTGATCCCCGCCGACCAAATGGACGCGGCCTGCAATTTTGTAGCGAGCTATGCAATCGAGGGCGAGTACATCCCTCGTCAGTCGAGCTTGATCCCGGAGAAGATTGGCCAGTGTGAGCGCTATCTCCTCAGTGCTGATCCAAAAGGAAATGCGCAGATCACACCGGTGCCAATGGGCGCGTTCGTTTTGACCCGGCAGCAGTTCATGAAGGCCATGCTCGTCGACGGGGATATGCCAGTTTCGACGGCTGAGATGTTCGAGTTCGTCGCGCTGGCTACCGAGAATTTGCGTCGCCGTTCGCTCTACCAAGCTGCGCGGAGGGCGGTGGCATGAACTTCACCCTTAAAGCTGGCGGTCGTGCCCTGATCCTGATGCCGGAGCGGCCAAATCTGGTCGGTCGCTCCGACCAGCTGATCCGCCAGACCGAAGAAAACTGGCTGATGCTGGTCGAGGGCAAGCGCTACTCGGTCAGCGAGAAGAGCCTGATGCCGCTGGATGGTTTCAATCCGAATGTGGCTGCGTCAATTGAACTGAGGAAGATGGCATGAATTCGAATGTGATCCCCTTTGATTTTGATGGTCAGCCAGTTCACTTCAGTCTTGATGGCTGGCTGAATGCGACAAAGATCGCTGCTCGCATGGGTAAAGAGCCGACTGCTTGGCTGCGTCAAATCGAGACCCTTGAGTACATTTCCTTCATGGCCGAAGCTCTTGGATTCAATTCTGTCCCCAGGACAGAATTGGAAGAGATCAAGGCAATGGGCACATCGGCACCAGGGGCCAAGAAAAGGATTCTTGAATTATCGAAGTCGACTGGCATGGTTCGAAGTAAGGCAGGCGCCAACGGCGGAACATGGCTTCATCCGAAACTGGCGATTGTTTTTGCCCGCTGGTTGAATACTAAGTTCGCAGTGTGGTGCGATCTCAAGATTGAGGCCATCCTCCACGGCGGTATGAGTGCCCGCGAACAACTCGACCGCGCTTGCAAAGCCCTTGATGACCGCAAGTCGAAAGCCAGCCAGGATGGAAAAGGCCTGTCCTCTTGGCGCTGGGATAAGCCTCCGCTCGAGCAGAGCGTGGAGTATTGGCTTGGCCAAGTGCAACTGACGCTCGGCCTCGACGCAGCCTAGCCTCCCACTAGCCCGAAGAACCCCGCCCACGCGGGGCTTTGGCGCTCCCTGCGGAAAATGGTAGATTGCTTTCCTTGATCAAGGAGAAGGGTCTATGTCTAGCGAATCGGGAGTGGTTGGCGCTGCGATGTTGTTTTTTATTGGCGCAGTGTTTTATTTCTTGCCAACTATTAACGGCAAAAGCAGAAAGCATCCAAATATGGACTCCATATTTCTCCTTAACTTGTTTTTAGGGTGGACCCTCATCGGGTGGGTAGCAGCGCTGGTCTGGTCAGCATCTGCCATAAGCAAGCCTGGGGAAGCGAAGAGCAACACCACCGTTCCAGAAATCGACAGATACGAAGCCCTTGAAAAGCTTGTATCCATGAAAGAGCGCGGATTTATTTCGGAAGATGAGTACCAGGCCGAAAAGGCAAGGCTGCTTAGAAGCTGACCATAAGTACAACCACTACCCGCTACGGCGGGTTTTTTTATGCCCGGAGAAAAACAATGAGCACCAACTTCACGTCCTTGGGCATTGCGGTAAATTCATCGGAGGCGGTGAACGCTGCTGGCGATCTGGACAAGTTGGTCGACTCGGCAGAAGGCGCGGAGAAGGCGATTGTCGATCTGGGAAAAGCCGGCGATGGCTTGGCCAACACCGGCAAGAAGATCACTCAAGCTGAAAGTGAGGTGACCCAGGGCGTCGACAAGTCCACGGCCGCGATAGACCGCAAATCTGGTGCAAGCCGCAAAGCATCCGACAGCGCTGTGGCTGAGATCAATGTCATCAGCCAGCTCGACAGGGCAATGACCGGCAACATTACCAGCATGGAGTCGCTGATCCAGGCTGAGGGCTTGCTCGAGCGTGCCAAGAAGGGTGGACTGGTAACGATAGAGGACCAGGTTAAGTATCAGGACCAGCTTGGGAAGGCTCACGACAGGCTTGAAAAGGCTGAAGCCAAAGAGCTGGCGCAGAAGCAGCGCTTGATAGAGGCTGAAGGCCGACGGATCGATGCGCTGAAGCGCACCGTGAATGGAATTGATCCTCTAACCTCCAAGCTGGCAAAGCTTGAAGAGCGTGAGCGAGCCCTCAACGAGCTACATAAACTCGGGGAGACCGACGCAAATCGCTACAACGAAGCTTTAGCGAAAATCGGCAAAGATCGTGCTGGGCTGACTGCAGCGGAGACAGCATTCGATAAGTTGAAGCTTGGCACTCGCCAAGCTCAAGAAAACGTAATGCAGCTCGCCAACGCTCTGCAATCGGGCGACCTGGGGAGTGGTGCGAGAGCCATCGCCCAGCTTGGGGCTGGAGCGGGTGCTTCGGCGAAGAGCATGGCGGGACTGCTCATACCATCTGGCTTGCTTGTTGCGGTCCTTGGATCGCTCGCATACGCATATCTCGACGCCATGAAGCAGGCTCGCGAGTTCAATGCCGCTATCAATGGCGGCACCAACGGTGCCGGCCAGACAATTTCCAGCCTGAAGGATATGGCTGACGGCGCCGGGCGAATCACTGGGAATCTATCCGGCGCGCGCGAAGCGGTTGTGTCGCTGGCTTCGGGGGCAGCCACAAGCGGCACGCAGATGCGCAATCTGGCCGAGGCTGCGGCAGCGATCAGCGAGATCACGGGGCAGGGGGCTGGCGAGCTCGCAAAGTCGTTCGCCACTGCTGGTGATACAGCGACGGAGGCCGCAGGCAAGATCAGCAGCCAGTACGGGCTGATCACCCTCGAGCAGTATCAGGTGATCAAGGGCATTGACGATCAGGGCGATCACCAGCGCGCACTTGATGTTCTGAGCGGGAACTTGAACGAGACTGCGCTAGAGCGCCTCAAAGCCTATCGCGGCTCTCTTTCCGATATTGAGCGAGACTGGGATGACATCGGGAACGCGACAAAACGTGCATATTCCTACATCCGGTCGGAAGCGTTCCCAGACCTCGCGAAACAGATAGAGCTAACCCAGCGCGTGCTTGATACCCGCAAGGCAGGTGGGCTCTCCGGTGCTGTATCGACGGGGCTGGGCAAGGCGAGCACGGCATTTGACTCGCTTCTGGGGTTAAAGGACACCGACTCCACTGAGGCGCTGGAGAAGAAGCTCGCGAACCTGAAAGCCAGGCAAGCAGCCAGCGCCAATCTGGCAATCATCACTGGCGAGAACACCGACGCAAACCAGAAAGCTATTAAGGTCCAAAAAGAACTGGATGCGCAGCTAGATGAGATTAACCCTCTAAACAAGCGCACGGCAGGGTTGGACAAGCTTAACGATAAATTCAGAACGCTTTACGAAAACGCCGAGAGGACAGGCCAAAAGTCCAAGCTTCTAGATGGCGTCTTCTATGACGGTAGCAAGTTCTCCGGCGGCGCCTATGACACACTATTGAAGGGGCTTCAGGACAAGTACAAAGACCCAAAAGCCGCCTCAAGCCAAGTCGACCTGACCAGCTTCAACAACGCCAAAAACAACCTCTCCGATATCGTCAATGAATACCGAAACGCCCAGAAGGAACTGGAGGCAGAGCAGAAGCGCGGCGTGGTTTCGCTGTCGGACTATGCCAAGCAACGATCGACTCTGATCAATCAGGAAAAGGACGATGTCACCGCGGCGTACCAGGCTGAGATCGATGCACTGGAGGTGGCCAAGGGCAAGAAGTCTACGACGGCGGTGCAGAGCATCCAGCTTGACCAGAAGATCGCCGATGCACGGCAGGGGATGGTCAAGGCGCAGAAGGATGCAGATAGCCAGCTGACGGTCATTGCCACAAACGAGAAGGGCCGTCTTGAGCAACTGACGGCTGCCTCAGAGGCATACGTCAACCAGCTGGAGCGTCAGCGTGTGGCACTTGCCGCTGCCGGCTCTCGCGCTGCAAATGGACTGGGGCTCGGTGACCGTCAGGCGGGCCTGCAAGCCAGCCTAGATGCAACCACTGACAGGTTCAACGACGAGCGCGCCAAGCTGCTGGATCGCCGCAAGACTGCGCCTGACAAATACAGCCAGGAAGAGTACATGCGTGACCTGGCCAGCCTGGAGGATGCGGAGCGCAAGTACCGCGACACGGTCGTCGATAACTACGACAAGATGTCCGTTGCCCAAGGCGATTGGCGCAGTGGTGCGACATCAGCTTTTCAGAACTACCTGCAGTCAGCCAATGATGTTGCTGGGCAAACGAAGAGTCTCTTCACGGATGCTTTCGGTAGCCTTGAGGATGGAATTGTGAACTTTGTAAAGACTGGCAAGCTGTCTTTCAAGGATCTGGCGGATTCCATTATCGAGGACTTGATCCGAATTCAGGTTAGGCAGGCTGCGGCGGGCTTGTTGAGTAGTGCGTTTGGTTTTATGACTGGAGGTGGGGCAACTAGCTTCGGCTCAAGCATGGGGGGCGCTCTCACAGCTAATGCCAAGGGTGGCGTTTACGACTCACCTAGCCTGTCGACTTACTCAAACCAGGTTTACAACTCGCCCCAGACGTTTGCCTTCTCCAAGGGAGCAGGGATTTTTGCAGAGGCTGGCCCTGAAGCAATCGTCCCGCTTAAGCGCGCCTCTGACGGTTCGCTTGGCGTTCGCATGGTGGGCAACCCCGCTGGTAGCCAATCGAACGATTCTGACGCAACGGCTATTTCGATAGGCGGAGTAACCCAACACATCACCGTTCAGGGCGGTGCTGATGACGCAACGCTGGCGAAGATCCAGGATGCAGCCCGCCGAGGCGCGGAGGGCGGTTATCAGTTGATTCTGAAAGATCTGAAGACGAATGGCCCGGCTCTCCAGCTGATCAAGCGCCGCTAACCTAACTAGGAGTAATCAATGGCTATCGCTTGGCCTGCTTCGCTGCACCCGTCTGAAATGACGTGGGGCCTCGTCAACAACAATCGGGCTTTTACGTCCTCGTTATCGAACGCTCAGCAGATCGTAGGTTACCCAGGAGCTTATTGGCAGTGCACTTTGACATTTGAAGTGCTCACCAGAGCCCAGGAGCGTGAGATGTCCTCCTTCCTGGGGCGACTGGACGGGATGTTTGGCACCTTCAATATGCCGGCGTTCACAAGGCGGGGTTTGGCAAACATGGGGGCTATTAAAGTGGTGTCTGGCAATGCCCAGGGAAGGGCGATGGTGGTCGAAGGCGCTATTCCTAACGCGGTTATTTTTCGCGTTGGCGACTACGTAACCGTTGCCGGCGAGATGTTCGAAGTAACTGATATCGCAACGTCGAATGCCCAGGGGCAGGCGACTCTTTCACTCAACAAGCGAATCCGGAAAACGATTGCCGCTGGCGCCGCCGTTGAGTACCTCAACCCGTATTCCGAGATGCGGATGACTTCCGATACCTGGTCGATGTCGGTCAGGCCGGTTGTCGCCAATGGCTCGTATCAATTCAGGGAGGCGTTCTGATGCCATCAGCCTTTCCATTCAGTCAGAGCGTGGTGAACATCATCGCCACCGGCAAGTTCATGCCCGTCTATGCGGTCCAGTTGGACTTTGTCGATGGGATGGTATTTGCCCACACCGGCACCGGTCAGCTTGTCGTCGACGGAATCACCTACGAGGGTGTCGGCGACTTTGGCCAGGTCAGCCAGTCTCAGGAAAGTGATAACTCCAACTCTCCCATGTCGGTGGACCTCACCCTTAGCGGCTTGGATTCCTACATTCTGTCCGAGACGAATATCAGAGGATGCCGGGGAAGGGCGGCCAAGGTGCTCTTCATTGTGTTTGATGAGGACGGTAACTACGCCGCGGACATTCTGTTTTCTGGCCGTATGGACGCCGCCAATTTTTCATTCGCTGGAAACGGGGAGGACGGCAACAGCATCACTGTCCCGGTGGTAGACCGGATGGCGGAATGGAGTCGGACCGGCACAGAGCGCTTCACGGATGAAAACCACCGTGCTCGACACCAGGGAGACCGGTTTTTCTATGCCATCGCGCAGATGTCCGAGTGGCCTATTTACTGGGGTTCCAGCAAGGACGCTCCTGCATTCAACTACGGGAGTTAGCGATGCGACATCGGGACTGGACCACGCGACTAAACGAAGCAATCAAGGCTGCCCAAGGGCAGCCTTTTTCGTGGGGCGAATTTGACTGCTGCCTGTTCGCAGCTGACTGCGCTGAGGCAGTTTGCGGCGTAGATCCTGCCGCTGATTACCGCGGCAAATACAAAACCGAAGCAGGTGCCAAGCGGCAATTGAAGCATAAGCACGGAAGCCTTGAAGCCGCCTGGGATGTCTGTTTTCAAAGGGTCTCGCTCGCATTCATCCAGCGTGGCGACGTGGTGCTGTACGACGCTCCTGGTGGTCGGAGCATGGCCGTTTTCTGGGCCGGTGATTACTGGTCGGCAACTGAAGATGGAGCCCACCGAATTGAGTGCGAGCCGAAAGCTGCGTGGAGGATTGAGTAATGAGCGGTGGTGTTAAGAAAATTGCTCAGGTGGTCGTCGGCGCCGTCATTGGTTTTGTGCAGGGCGGCCCTGTCGGGGCCGTTATCGGCGCAGGGTTGGCTTTCTATGCGGCCGAGCAGCAGGAGAAACTCAACACAAAATCCCCGCTACGGGATAACGAGCCCTCCGCGCAAACTGTCAGGTCTTCCAAGGCTCCTGTGCGCTTCATCCTTGGTCGCGTAGCCACTGGTGGCGTACTGGTCTGGGCGCAGGAGCAGAGAGGTGTACAGACGGAAGGTGAGTGGCTGCACTTGGTGTACGTACTCTGCGAGGGAGCTGTAGAAGCCCTGGAAGACATCTATCTCGGTGAAGAGCCTATAGCCTCGTTTGCTGGATTTGCCACCCACGAGCTGGTTGTAAACCCAACTCAAGTGAACGCTTTCTTGAAGGCGAACTGTCCTGACTGGAAAGATGAGCAAATTGGACGTGGGCTGTCTTTCGTCCGTCTGTCGCTGATGTACAGCGCTGAAAAGTTTCCTTCAGGCATACCGGATGTCAGATTCGTTGTTCGCGGGCGTAATGACATCTTCGATCCGCGAACGAACACCAATATCTACAGCGCTAATACGGCGTTACACATCCTTTGGTACCTTCGCAACCGCTGCAACGTACCAGATGATGAGATCGTATTTTCGACATTCGCCAGTGCGGCGAACGTATGTGACGAGGCGTTAACCAATGCTGATGGATCAGTTAGCCAGCGCTATCGTAGCGCTTGTGTTATCGGTGCAGATGAACAAAAAACCGGAGTACTGCAAAAGCTCGAAGCGGCCTGCGCTGGCAGATTGATTAGAGTAGGTGGGCGCTGGATGCTTCAGGCTGGCGCCTATTACGGTCCGTACGACTTCGAAATAACCGAGGATATGGTCATCGGCACGATCGGGGGCAGTACCGAGCCGACCAATGATGCAGCTATCAACACAGTGCGCGGGACCTTTATTGACCCCTCGCAGTCGTGGACCGAAACGGATTATCCAGAAGTCAGCATTGCCGAATGGATTGCGGAAGACGGTGGTGAAGCAGCCGAAACGCTAACTTACTCTTACGTGACCGATGCATATCAGCCTCAGAGGTTAGCCAACATCGAGTTGCGCCGGCGCCGCGCTGGGGGCGTCATCACGATCCCGATGAATTTCTCCGGCTACAACTGCCGGCCCGGTCGAGTGGTGCGGGTTAACCTGCCGTCGCTGAACATTCTTGGCGAGTTCATCGTGACCAATTGGTCGATGGGCGATAACGAAGGCTGCAATGTGCAGGTTCAGCAGTATGAAGCGGCCATTTTTGATGATGCCGTGGGCCAGCCATATGACCCACTTGGCTTTATCAGCCTGCCATCCGGCGGCCTAGGATCACCTACTGGACTGACCTGGACACAAGATACGAGCGCTGAGGTTGTTCAGGGCACTCTATCGTGGACCGCTCCTGAAGGTATCGTTTCCGAGTACGCGGTCATAGTGCGGCAAGGTTCTGGCGTCGCGCAGTCCCACACTGTTCAGGCGGCCAGCAATCGCTGTCCAATAAACGGCCTGCCGTCTGGTAGCTATACGATGAGCGTGGCCGCAATTGGGCCTATGGCGCGGTCCGGCGAGGCGGCTATCACTGTCAGCATCCAGGGGCCGCCAATTCCGGAGTCGTGCGCCGTTCAGTCATCGATTGATTCGATTACGCTGATCCCAAGTAACTTTCTTCACGGCCTGAACGGAGGAACTTACGAGTACTTTTTTGCAGTCACTCCCGAGGCTACTGCAGGCGATGCTACCTACATCGGTCAGGGATTGAGCTTCACCCATACCGGGCTGGCGTTCTACACGAACTATTACTACTTCGTTCGCTCGTCGAACGCTTATGGGAAGAGCGCCTTCTTATACGTTCCGACATCGACGTCAAATGACGTTACGGCATATCTGGCCGCGCTTGCTGGACAAATTGGGGACACCCAACTGAGCAAAGAGATTCAGGACAAGATTGAACTGATCTCGGGCGCTGGCCCGGGCTCGGTCAATGACCGTCTGGAACAGGCCAAGAAAGAACTGGAAGACCTGATCGATCAGGTAACGGATGCGCTCGTTTACGACCCGGCCAAGGCTTACGTTGCGGGCGAGATTGTGCGGCAGGGTCAGCGCCTGTATCAGGCCATAGGCCCGGTGCCGGTCGACACCGCACCGCCGAACGCTGACTACTGGTTCGACATCGGAACCATTGCCGAAACAACCAAGGCTATGGCACTCCAGATCCAGCAGAACAAGGCCTCAATCGAAACCGTGGATGGCAAGGTCACTGCCCAGGCGTCAACCCTTCAATCGTTACAGGCTGGCTGGAGGGAGGACACCGGGGAGGGGGCGCTGACGGACGCGCTTCAAAACTGGGATGCGTCGGCGAAGTTTGCCCAGCAGGTTAAGGCTCAAGCATCTGAGAACCTGGCAATGGTGGAGCGCACCACTGCATTGGATGCAGCCGTAGGGACCAACAAGGCAAGTCTCACCACGCTGGAGAAGGTGGTAGCCACTGACCAGCTGGTGACAGCGGAGCGCATCGACCAACTGAAAAGCAACGTCGATAACAACTCAGCAGCCGTGCAGACGGTTACTGAATCCCTGGCGGACACCAAGAAGGTGGTCGCCTCTCAATCCACCACGCTGCAGGCGGTTGTCGGTGGCGGGCGTGATGACAAGGACGAAGGCGCGCTTGCAAGTGCACTCAGTGAATGGAAGAACACAGCTTCGGTCCAGATAACGGCCAAGGCCCAAGCGGACACTGACGGCAAGCTGTCCACGATGTGGGCGGTGAAGATGCAGATCAACCAAAACGGCCAGTACGTGGCTGCGGGGATTGGGCTGGGTATCGAGCAGAACGCCGAGGGCTTGTTGCAAAGTCAGTTCCTAGTGAGCGCTGATCGGTTTGCCGTGGTGAACACGCTTGCTGGTGGAGCCATAACTAGCCCGTTTGTGGTGAGCGGCGGGCAGGTCTTTATGAATTCAGTGTTCATCCAAGATGCGTCGATTGGGGTGGCGAAGCTTACACAGAGCATCCAATCGGCGAACTATGTACCCGGCAAAACAGGCTTGATGATCAACTTCGTCACCGGTGAGTTCGAGTTGAACAGCGTGGTAGGCGAAGGTGGTCGGCAGACCATCAATAATCGCGGTGGCAAGGTTTTTGATGAGTTTGATACCAAGCGTTTCCAGTGGGGGGATCTTAAGGCATGAGTTATGGGATTAGGGTGTGGGGGGCTGATGGCACCCTACAGCTCGATGAGACCTCATTTACGATGAGGGTGGTGCTGTCCACTCTGGTTACTTATCCAACATACACAAAAGGCATTCAAAGCTTCTCTGTTCCTGGCATTACTCCAGATAACGCGGTAGCAGTGATTGTGCCTGTTGGTTCCATTTATGTGTCCGGATCAACTAGGAATGTTCAGTTCGAGGTTGAAGTCTTAAGCGGATCGGTCAATGTGTATAACTATAACCGCTCGACGGGTGCTGATTCGGTTTCTGGAATTGGCACTCAGCGACTTCTGGTTATGAGGGTCAAGTAATGGCGTATGGAGTTGAGTTTAGAAACAACACTGACGTAGTTACCCTCGATTCTGAGTATTCAAGGTTAGTCGTTTTGTCCAAGGGGCGATTCATTCCTACACAAGAATCCGGCCTTGGCTCAACGACCAATTTTGACAGAGTTATCACGACCCAGGAGCCGCCACTTGTATTTGTCCGGCCCGACACCGTCGGAATGGTGGCGGGGCTCTGCCTTATGCAGGTGCTGGGCACGCCAGGAAACTGGACGGGCTTTTACGTCAGGGCGTACAGCAACACTACAGCACAGCCTAGGGGTGATTACTTCGCGGCTGCCTTTGAATCAAGCCCGCTGGCGAGTTATGGCATTAGGATATTCAACTCTACCGGCAAAGTTATATTCGACTCGGGGACGCCTGCTGCGGTGTTCACAAAGTCCTATCAGGCGTGGAATTACGTGACATTTGACCGGGATGCCCAAGGCCAGGTTAGAAGTTATTTCAGTGTTCCTTTCGATTTCTCGAGCGGCGACTACATGCTGATTAATAACTTCGGAATGGACGTGTCTGGGTACGCAAGACAGCAACAGCTTTATTGTTGGTGGGATTTTCCGGGTAACAGGCTGTGGGCAATCATGGTTGCACTCACAGGCATAAGCACCACCCACCTTCCTGCGATGTTTGCAAAAATGCAGGCGTAAGCACTGATCAAAATTGGCCCGCCGAGTGCGGGTATTTTTATGTCTGGAGAAAAATATGCCTTGGTATAAAACCGGCACTGTTTCCGTCACAACAAACTCCAATACAGTTACAGGCATCGGTACGGCATTCCTCGCGAACAGCCGAGTAGGCGACGCCTTTATTGGTCCGGATGGGGGGCTGGCCGAAGTTATAAACATCGCCAGTGATACCGCGCTGTCAATCTTCCCACCTTACCGAGGGGCATCCAACGCGAACGGCGCCTATGTTTTGATGCCCGTGCAGGGCTACACCAAGGATCTGGCCGACCAGGCCCGGACGATGATTCAGCAGTGGGGGGCCACGCTAGCTGCCCTGGGTGCTGCCTCGAAGTTCGATATTGTCCCGGTGGCCAACGGCGGCACCGGAGCGAACAACGCCGCGTCGGCCCGCACAAATCTAGGGCTGGGCTCGGCGGCGATAAGGTCGGTAGGTATCGCCACCGGCAACCTGATGGAAATTACTTCATCCGGCATCGTTGCTGGGAACTCTGCATTTGTCGTGGACGGTAGTCGATTCATCTCCTACGCGGACGGCAGCACCACTGGCGGTCCTCCCGGCGTTCAATATGCGGCCGGCATTCGCTCTCGCTACGGGGACGGCTCTTTCTTCGCCATGGACCTGGTGGGGAACATCCTCAACGGGAGCCTCTACTACCGCACCGTCAACTCGTCTGGTGTGACAAACGCCTGGCGAACGATCTACGACACCTCCAACACCACTCGAGCCCAAGACGGCACCCTAAAGGCGATTTAATCATGGCTAGAGCAGCAATCAATATCGTGGGCGAGAACGGCGCGAAGTTCGATCTCACCTCACTGGGCGGTACAGATGTCGACAGCTACCGCTCGGGCGTGGGCGTGTACTGCGTCACCGGCACGCTGGGTATGGTGCCATTCCCTCCAGTTGACCAGGGCTGGGGGCATTCGCTGCACCCTTCGGAGAATACCGCGAAGGTGGAGATAACCTTCAACGAGGGGCTGCTGACTGTGGCCGTCACCATGAACGGCAAGCCCTACGATCTGAAGACCATGATCACTCTGCACATCCTAGTGCCGGACTTGCCACTGCAGGAGCTGCCACCGCCGCAGCCGATCGTGGTTGACCCGCTGGAGTTGGCCCAGGCCGAAGTCACCCGACTGCGCACCATTGCCGATTATGCCGTCGCTCCGCTTCAGGATGCCGTGGACGTCGACGAAGCCACGGATGCAGAGGTTGCCTCGCTCAAAGCCTGGAAGAAGTACCGCGTTGCGCTGAGCCGAGTCCACGAGCAGGAGCATTACCCGGACGCCATTGACTGGCCTGTCGCGCCATAGCGTAGCGAAGCTGACCACCACACCCGCCATCGAGCGGGTTTATTTTTGCCTGGAGAAAAGCATGCCGACCACCGAAACCCGCGGGGTACTCAACCGCAACCCCGGCAACATCGATTACAACCCAGCCAACGACTGGAAAGGCCAGCTCAAGCCAGATCCCGCTATCGAGAAGCGCTTCGCCCGGTTTGACACCGCCGAGAACGGAATCCGCGCCCTGGGCAAGGTGCTACTGACCTATCAGCGCAGGCACGGCCTGAAGACCGTGAAGGCCATCATCAACCGGTGGGCGCCGTCGGTGGAAAACGACACCGCCGCCTACGTGCGTGCCGTCGAAGCGAACACCGGCACCCGGCCTGGCGCCGAGATCGATCTGGCCCAGCCGGTGGTGATGGCTGGATTCGTCAAGGCGATCATCCATCACGAGAACGCGGGGTATGCCTACCCTGACGCGGTGCTGGCTGAAGGCGTGCGAAGGGCGCTGGCATGACGCCCGGGCAGGCTCTCGCCGTGATCCTGCTGGCAGTGGCCGTCAGCGCCGCCGGCACTTGGCAGGTACAGGACTGGCGCATGGGCGAAAAGCTGGCCGAGCAGGCCGGGCAGTTCGAGAAGGAGCTGGGGAAGGTGAGTGCGGCAGCGGCCAAACAGGTCAGGGAAGAAACCACCAAGCGCCTGACCCTCGAGCAGCGCCTGACCGAATCCGACCAACAACACACCGAGGAATTATCCGATGCCCAACGCAACCAGGCTTTACTGCGTGATCGCCTTGCCACTGCTGATGTGCGGCTGTCAGTCCTTCTCGACGCAACGGATTCAGCCAGTGGCTGCAACGTGCCTGCCGCCACCAGCGCCGCCGGCGTGGTTCATGCAGCCCGTCGAGCCCAACTTGACCCAGCGCATGCTCAAAGAATTATCGGCATCACCGACGACGGCGACCAAGGATTGATCGCGCTGCGGGCGTGCCAGGCGTATGTCCGGACCGTGGTGCGCTGACCTACATTTGCCGTCGAAATAATTGGCATGACCTAACATGTACGCAAATGAAGTGAGACTTGGCTGGAAAGGGAAGTTCTGCAGTTTCACGATGACCTCTCGATCATAGCCTTGCTGCCCGGCGAAATGATTCGCCATACATGTGAGGAAAAACAATGAAAATCTTGAAAAACCTCGTTTGTGCAACTGCCTTCGCGGTGTGCTCTGTCGCCAGCTCGATGTCCAGCGCAGCGTCGATCAGCCCGGAAGGTCCCTTCACTACTGAGCCCGGCTATATTATCGTTAAATCACCTTCTTCATTTGGTGCTGCGGTGACCTGTGGCATTACCCTTGGTGGCAATATTATTAACGGCATGGCCAGAGTCGAACGCGTAGTCATGACTGGGGGAGGTCTGTGTATCTATGTGCCTATGTTCATCGGTTCGCCTTGGCTTCTGAGCGTCACGAGAGGTAGCACAGGGCTCACTATGACCAATGTCAGCTACAAGATCCAATCGATCCCGACCACCAACTGCGGCCCAACCTCCATCCTGGTTAGCTGGGATCCTAATACCAAAACCCTCAGCAGTGCGAACCAGTCACTAAGTGGCAACTGCACCGTGGTTTCTCTGAGTGTGGGCGCACCGTCGCTGACAGTTAACCCGTAGGCAGACTCTGAGAAAGGGTTAATCACCTGTTGAACGCGGGCGTCTCGTAAGAGGCCCCCGTCCTACCAGATCGAATACCTTCTTGCGTCGAATCCAAAGTTGTAGGAGTCACGGAATAGGCTACGTGTCCAGACCGTATCCCGTTATCTGGAATTTGTGATGGAAAATTCCGCTATCGGTACCACCGAAGGCGGTGACCAAGCACTAATTGCGCTTCGGGCTTGCCAGGCTTATGTGAGCGCAATTGCACACTGAGTGCACTGAACTACTCTTTTCGGGGTGGGCGTTCGTATTGCGATCAATTGCTAATTGATAGGGCTACATGGATAAGCAGCTTGCAGGTCTTTCGTTTCTGCTGACTCTTGGATGGGTACTGGTAGTGATTTTTGTGATGTGGTACTTCTCCAAAAGCTAGCCTACTGGCTGGATCAGCTTTGGTCGGTGGCTTGCAAGTAGGGATTGGTGTTCGGTCGGCAGGACGCCGGGGGAGGGAGCTCATCCCGGCGTCCTCCGAGGTATTGTCAGCGCCGGCCCGCTAAGTCAGTTGTATGTCAAGGTATAGGTCGCCGTGGCGTTAGCCTTGCCAGCAGTGACCCTCGGAGCCGTTTGATAATAGCGCGCATAAAACTGAATCACCATCACGCCTCCAGCGGATATTAAATATGGAATAGTCGTGCCCAACGCTACAGATGTCCCGCGTTCTGTCAATGTTATTCCCACTCCGCTGGCAGCAGTGCCTGTAGAGAGTGGATCGATTGCTATAACATTCGGCACTCCAGAACTGTCAGCGGTCGCATCTATCCTGTAACTGACCTGCGTGCGAGCTTGGCAGTTCATTAGGATATTGAATTGGACCGGAGTCGATTGGTAGCCCATACCTGTGAAAGTGCTGCGCTTTACATCGCCCATGGGGACATTGATGGCTGTATTGGTAACGGTGCACCCGGGGGTGGTAATCGTAGAAGTCGTCAGGTTGGCCGTATAAATATACTGCCAGCCACGGATGCTGGCTCTGACAAGTGTCCCTGCCGATAGTTGCCCAGAACCGGTGTCGGGGGCTATTTTAACTAGCTCAAATGTCACATTTCCCCATGAGCCGCCGCAATAATTCCATGTTCCACTACCCGATGAACAAGTTATGTTAGTTAGTATTCGGTCAAATGGTCCGCTACCAAATCGGCCAGATGTTGAGCCCGCTCCCGGAGTGACGATTCGAATGGCATAGCCAGGCACGCCTGATTGATAAAGAGTCTGACCACCGTAGGAAACCGCTGGTAATCCTGGCGAGCGCCAATCATGTTGGTTGAACGTTGTGCACCCTGTAATAAAATAACCACGGCTGGCAATTAATGTTGACGTCTTTGAAGCTACCACTGTGCCAACGGGGGTGGCGGGTGGAACCGTCACGTTACCGAAGTTAATCGCCTCTTGTGTGTTGGCAGAGTAACCGGGAGCAAAGGTGCAATCGGCATACGCTGAAATGGTGACGGAGGCCCCTCCAAGTGCGAGCACTGTCAAAAGTGTTTTCTTGAATATGTTCATGTCGTATATACCTGGTATTTAGTTGGCCCAAGCGATCAGGCTGAACAGATAGAATTTCAGTGAGACAAAAGAGGGGGTTATTCCTTGCTCTGGAGAAGAGTTGTAGGAATTTTCTCAGCTTTTAAAAAGGCTTCAAAGGCGTGGATTCTGCTGGTGGTGTAGGAAATTTCCCAGTCGATAGGCTTTTCGAATCCGTAGGTAAACGGACTCCTATGTTCCTGCGCTTTTCGACTGTCGACGGAGAGAGGGGCCGCGATCCGTGTGGTTTTGCTGTGAAGCGTCCAGAGAGTCCTGAGCGATTCAGTAAAGCGCTCAGCACCTGATTAACTTCACTCGGGCGACATGAGGACTGCCAGAGTCAGTTTGATGAATTCCTCGTTGCGGTCGATTGTGTCCAGCGCACCGCGTACATTCTCGGCCACATCGGCAGAGCCTCGCTGCTCCACCCAGTTTGACAACTCCATGATGGAGGCTTCGAGGGCCAGTTGGTTTTCGTAGAGTTTTGAAAGCAGGGAGGGGATCAGGTCTGAATTTGGCATCGTTGTTTCTCCGTAGAGTAAACAGCGTAGTACCGGATGTGCTTCTGGGTGATTGTGTTCGGTCGGCAGGACGCCGGGGGAGGGGGGTAAATCATTTCCGCAACCTGACAAGCACCCCTTGATCTGCGCGGCTTTCAAGGCATTGATAAATGCTAAGATGCGGAAACTATAAAATTTTAAGTTGTTGTTTTTAAAGAAATACTCGGCAGTCTTGAAAACCGGCGAACGTTAATAGCGTTCCCAGGGTTCGAATCCCTGGTTTCCCGCCAAGATTTACTCAAAAGCCCCGCGATTGCGGGGCTTTTGCGTTTCTGGTCGCTGAATTGGTAAGGCCAAGATTATCTAGGCGTTCCATAACTATTGTGGAAGTGTTCCAGAACTTTTCTATTTTGACGGCTTCGCGGTAGCGCCGATCCTCCTGTAAACGCGCTTGGTAATTTCCTGCTTGCTATGCCCCAGCAGCAAGCTTGCATCGCCAATGTCGACGATTTCCGATGCCGCTTTCGGCCGGATATCACGAAATTGAACCCCGCCAATCTTCGCGGCTAGCATTGAATCTCCCTGATCAATTGCTTTTTGCTGTGCCTTCTCCAGTGCGGCTAAATCACCGCACGCTTTTTTGATAAATGCAAAATGCGTTGGGCCAACATTGGCGAAGGTTTCCACTCTAACGTTCGCGTAAGCACGCATTGGCCGAAAGATCCTCCAGCATCAACCCCTCGCAACCACTGGTGCATGTTCGGCCATCAACTCTATCACCCAGTCGATAAATACCCGCACCTTGGTGCTGACATGACGGTTGGGTGGGAATGCCAGATACATCGGCATCGGTTCCATGTGCCAGTCCTCAAACAGCGGCAGCAGCTCGCCGCTGGCCAAGTGCGGTTTGGCCATGTACTGCGGCAGCCAAAGCACGCCCAGGCCAGCCAGACCTGCGGCAAGGTATGCATTGCCATCGTCGATAATCAACAGCGGGCGGCCTTGGACCTCGATGATCTCCTCACCCCGCTGCATCGTGTAGGGCAAGGCTTTGCCTGTACGCGACCAGAGAAAGCCGACAGTCGTGTGCCTGCCATCATCCAGCTCACGTGGATGCGCCGGCTTACCGAAGCGCAACAGGTAGTCTGGCGCAGCATAGATGCCGAGCTTGAGGTCCCCGACATGCCTTGCCACCAAGGACTGATCGGTGATCTCACCGCCACGTACTACGCAGTCGATGTTTTCGCCAATGATGTCGATGATGCGATCGCTTACGCCCATGGTCAGCTGGATTTCCGGGTAGCGTGCGTAGAACCCTGGCAAGGCGGGTATCAGTATCGTACGCGCCAGCGGGCTGGGCACGTCCACCCGCAATCGACCGCGTGGTGCAATCGATGCACTGGACAAGCTGGTCTCGGCATCGTCCATATCGGCCAGCAGCCGGATGACGCGCTCGTAGTAGGCCGCGCCATCGGCAGTGATGTTGACCTTGCGTGTGGTGCGGTTGAGCAAGCGCACGCGCAGCCTCGCCTCCAGTTGCTGGACGAGTTGCGTCACGCTGGTCTTGCTCATGTGCAGGGTGGCTGCCGCCTTGGTGAAGCTGCCGGTTTCCACCACTCGGACGAAGGCCAGCATCGCATCGAAACGGTCCATTTCACACCTCAAAAGGTCGGGATAGTTTGGATTCTACAAACAATCATGACCAGAGTTGCTCGTTTATCCAGGCCGGCGGACTTTTTACAGTGGCTCCATCTTAAACAACAGGCCGCGATGGCCCCGAAGGAGCTATGCCATGACCAGTAAACGTGATGTCGTTTTCCCGCCTGACCGCCATGCACTGTACGAATTGCACCGTTACTCGCCGGCGATTCGCTCCAATGGCTTTTTGTTCGTATCCGGCCAGGTCGGCAGCCGCAAGGATGGCTCGGCGGAGCCGGACCTCTCGGCACAGGTTCGTCTGGCCTTCGCTAACCTCAACGCGATCCTGGCAGAGGCCGGCAGTAGTTTCGACGATGTGGTCGACACAACCATCTTCATGGTTGACCCCAACTCGAAATTCGAAACTATCTGGGAGGTAGCGGCTGAGTACTGGGGCGAAGCGCCCTATTCGACAGTGACCGCCATCGGCGTGACCTGGCTGTCCGGCTTCGACTTCGAGATCAAGGTGATCGCCAAATTGCCGGAATAAAAACGGATCGGCATCACTCCGACCGGCGAACGAAACCCTTTTGTTTTCAGATAAAACGCGCATCTCGCTCCCGCTCGAGTTCTGTCTTCAGTGACTGTTCGCATGTGTCCGAAAGCTCTCCTTGGAATAGCCCAGCCCCGCGTTGGGCTTTTTGCATCTGGCCCCCAGTGCTACAGTCCCGTGCCACAGTAGGCGATTAAGACTGCGTAGATTTTGATCGGCATTGGAGAGTTTCAGCATGATGGACCGCCTGATTTATAGAGTGCCGCAACCATTTGATGTACAGCGGCTTTTCACTATTTATAGCGATCCCAAAACCAACCTTTTCAACCCGGCAGGCCCAATGACTGATCTTGTAGGCGCACAAGATTTACTGTGTCGTTGGATCGAGCATTGGGACAAACATTTATACGGCGTGTGGGCTATTGCAAGGAGCGATGCGCCGGAGCACGTAATAGGGTTCGGTGGCATTTCCCTCCATGATTACTTGACTGAACAGCGTGTCAATCTGGGTTATCGCTTCGCGGTCGAAGCGTGGGGTCATGGTTATGCAACCCAGCTAGGACGAGACGCGCTTACCTATGCATTTGAACAGCTTTATTTGTCCGAAGTTTACGGGCTAGTCAGACCCGATCATATGGCTTCTATCCGGGTGCTAGAGAAGATCGGCATGCAACCCTACGGACAGTTGGATGATGTCCCTGGTAAAGCGCCAAGTTTGGTGTTCAAAGCGTTGCGAGGCACGTCAACCTAATTGTGAGGGAATCCATAGCTATCGTCATCGAATACCATCTATGGGCTTTTTGCATTTCCCCTCAGTGCTACAGTCCCGCCAAACCAAAGAGGGAACGACATGCGGATTGTGATAGCAGGGATGACATTGGCTGTGTTGACACTGTCCACCAATGTGGCGTTGGCGGCGAAGCCGTCCGATGAGGCTCTGAGCCACTGCACAACTCTTTCTGAAATGGCCGGATCTATCATGAAGAAGCGTCAGGACGAAATGCCTATGGCCGAAATGATGAAGGTCATCTCAGGAGGCGAATCCGATCTTGCTGCGCTAGGGGCGGTGATCGTCAAAGATGCGTACAGCACATCGGCATTCCGTACTGCAGAAGACCAAAAAAGCGCAGTAAGAGAATTTAAAGAAAAGTGGTTTTCGTTATGCTTGAAGGTAAGAGATAAATGACAGCGCTAATTTCATTACGAAAATCAAGCCTGATGGCGGTCTTTTCCTCTTTGGTGGCGTTGCTGGCGGGGTGTTCAAGCGTTAGCGACATCCGGAAAAATCCGGCATTGCTTGAAATTGACTCGCCTCATTCGCCTAAGGCTGTTGCCGAGTGCATTCGAGATGGATGGCAGGCGACTGATTTGGTCGGCGGTAGTCTCGGAGGCATCTTGCAGACTTCAGGCGACCGGTACACGGTGATAGCGCCAAATCCTGAGAACCCATGGCATCTGGCTGACGTTGATCCGAAAGGGGCCGGGGCCCTGGTTCGGTACCACTTCTTCCGTACGTGGCAGTCGCCATCAGACAAGATATCTGGCGTCGTGAGTGTCTGCGCTCAGTGAGTCGAGCCTCCGCATTCCATCCACACTGATGCCTGGACAGGTCAAGTGCTATCGTTGGATCTCAATCAAAGCGAAGGAGTCGCAATGTGGCAGCAGTGAAGACATTCGTGTTCAAGTTGAAAGCAAGCAACGGTTCTGGAATGAGCAACGTGCTTCAGAACGGAGTGGATCAGCGGGAGGCTGAGCGGAAAATTCTCGCCAAATATCCAGGCGCGACAATTCTGGATGTTCGTCAGCAGTAAGAAATAGCCCAGCCCCGAGCTGGGCTTTTTGCATCTCGATGCTTAGCAAAGTGGTTAGGTAGGCAAGGGGGGAGGAATCGAAACTATCGCACGATTGGCTTCATCATTTTGTAACTCCGCTGAAAGAGTCTGTGGTCGAAAATTGCCCAGACCTTGTCTTAGCCAATCGGAGTTTCTGTGTTATTACGCCATGCGCTTCCATCTGACGCCCTCCGGATTCAGGAGCTCTACACCCAATTGCTGAGCGACTCTAAAGTCGAGGTTACGGAGCAGGGCATAAAAATGCTTGCAGATGGCCACGCCGCTTTACTGATTTGTGAAACTGATCAGATGGTGGCAGGTACTGTGCTGGTGAATCTTTGCGCAGACGTGATGTACGGATTGCAGCCCTTCGCCGTTGTGGAGAACCTGGTCGTCGACACTCAGTACCGGAAGAGAGGAATTGGTGAGGCTATGCTCGCGGGCGTCGAGAAGTTCTGCATGGCTGCGGGCTGCTCTAAGATCATGCTTTTGAGTTCGACGCATCGTACTGATGCGCACCGGCTATTTATCAAGGCCGGGTATGCTGGTGACGCCAAGCGCGGCTTTGTTCGCTACCGGAGTGATGTAGTGACGACGTCATCTGGCGGACCAACTGTGGAACGCTTATAAGGATTAGTCCTGTGGCATTGGGCTTTTTGCATCTCCCCTCAGTGCTACAGTCCCGCCAAACCAAAGAGAGCAGCATGTGAATCTCCTGCAAGGCGTTGCGGGATGTAGTAAGGGTAGGGGGTGCTTGACCAGGCAGACGAAATTGGGGACGTCCGCTTTCGACCTAAAGGTGACGCTCAAGATTCGATCCGAATGGCGGCGAAGTCGCCATAGTTAGCTGAGTGTATTCATTACAATTTTTTGAATGTATTGGCTTGTCGATTATACGATTGGCCTCACGACTTCTCTGGCGTGAGGTTCAATATGCACATTGCTATTCTTACTTTCGAAGGTTTCAACGAACTCGATTCGCTCATTGCGTTCGGCGTTCTCAACCGGGTTCAACAGCCTGGTTGGCGAGTGTCTATCGCCAGTCCTGCGGACAAGGTGCTATCGATGAACGGCTTGAGGATCGAGGCGCAGGTGTCTTTAGAGGACGCTTGCGGCGCTGATGCAGTGCTGGTGGGTAGTGGGCGATTGACGCGGGATGTCGTCGCGGACGATGCACTTATGTCTAGACTGAAGCTCGACCCGACTCGCCAACTTCTGGGCGCCCAATGCTCGGGCACACTCATACTTGCAAAGCTCGGTCTGCTTGACGACGTTCCGGCCTGCACGGATCTGATCACCAAACCTTGGGTTGAAGAGGCCGGAGTGTCGGTACTCAATCAGCCATTCGTGGCCAAGGGCAATGTCGCAACCGCAGGCGGTTGCCTGTCGTCGCAGTATCTGGCCACCTGGTTTATTTCGCGTCTAGTGGGTGTAGAGGCCGCACGCAGTGCGCTTTATTACGTAGC
Organism: Pseudomonas sp. GW821-FHT03A09; assembly: GCF_059421065.1. Taxonomy (NCBI): domain Bacteria; kingdom Pseudomonadati; phylum Pseudomonadota; class Gammaproteobacteria; order Pseudomonadales; family Pseudomonadaceae; genus Pseudomonas; species Pseudomonas sp. GW821-FHT03A09. The sequence goes on from NZ_JBWKUX010000003.1 coordinate 467,131, forward strand.
CCCGGTGGGAGAAAAGGACATGTATATAGAGCGGGCGATGACGAACATTGCGCAGTTTCTTTAAGCCGAGCTATGGCTACTAATGGCCGAAAGCTGTCCTTGGAGTAGCCCAGCCCCGCGCCGGGCTTTTTGCATCTGGCGGCGTCCTACGCTGTGCTGTGGCATAAATGGATGATGTACCGTAAGCGTCTGGACAAGTCATCTACCGAAGCCGCCCGGTTTCGGGTGGCTGGTGTGCTTACACATTTCCTAAAGACCCGCTTGAATCCTCTGCGCTAGTCTGCGGCCCACCTTACAATGACAGACAGGAGTCCGGCCCATGAGTGACTACCTTCACCTTAACCAAGCCAACTGGGACGAGCGCGCGCCTCTGCACGCGGCTTCAAAGGATTATGCGGCTCAGAATTTTGTCGACAATCCAGACTATATTTCCGATGTCGTTCGTTTCGATCTGCCGCTGCTGGGTGACATCAAGGGTTTGCGCACAGTGCATCTGCAATGTCACATAGGTACCGACACCTTGTCGTTGGCCCGTAAGGGTGCAGATGTCATCGGGCTGGACTTTTCCCCAGCGTCATTGGAACAGGCCCGAGAGCTGAGTAAACGCGCAGGGGCAAGCATTCAGTTCGTCGAGTCTGATGTATACAAGGCTTCTCAGGTGCTGCCTAAAAACAGCTTCGATCTGGTGTACACCGGCATCGGCGCCCTCTGCTGGCTACCCGATATTGACGCTTGGGCACGCAATGTCAGCGAACTGCTCAATCCCGGCGGCCGTTTGTTCATCCGCGAGGGCCATCCGATGCTGTGGTCGATCGACGAAACCAACGAAGCATCACCGCTATGCATCGAGCTGCCGTATTTCGAACGCAAAGAACCTTTGGTCTGGGACGATGCCAATACTTACGTCGAAACCGAAGTCGATAAGCCGCTAAAGGCCTCGGTTACCCATCAGTGGAACCACGGCCTTGGGGAAATCATCACGGCACTACTGGCGCATGGTTTGGACATTACTGGCCTGGTCGAACATCAAAGCGTTCCCTGGCCCGCCATACCCGATCAGATGACCTTCTCCCAGGATGACGGTGAGTGGCGTCTGAACGAAAAACCCTGGCGACTGCCGCTGAGTTACACCTTGCAGGCTGTAAAGCGTTTGAGCTGACAGCGTGAATGCTCACTCATCCAAGCCCGCTGATGCGGGCTTTGTAGTTTCTGGAGAGCATGAAAAAGCCCGGCGGCCCAGGCTATGGCAAGGGTAGGGGGTACTTGGCCAAGCAGACGAAATTGTTGAACGTCCGCTTTCAACCAATTGCTATGGTTCGAGAAAGGCAGCTAACAGTCAAAATCGGTCGCCCATTACTTAAGAAATCAAGGACAATTTCTGGCGTCTTGTAAAGAGCATATTCACTTGGCGAATAATGAGTTTTTTGTTATCGCCACTTCGTCCTTGCCGCCCGCCGTTCTCGACTACCTTCATGTCGAATGGATATTGCATACACCATGGAGGGTGGAACATGCAGACGCGGATAATCATTGTCGGCGGTGGCATGGGCGGTACGATGCTGGCCAATCAATTAGTCACCAAGCTCTACCCTGAAATTCTGCGGGGGGAGCTGCAGATCGTCCTGCTCTCCAACTCTGAGGAGCACTTCTACAAGCCTGCTTTCATGTACGTTGCGTTCAATCTTTTTTTTCAGGAGGAACTCAAACGTCCAGAGCGCTCATTGTTGCGTCCGGAAATAGATTTTCAAGTCGACGAAGTGATTCGTTTTGACTTCGCCAGGCAAGAGCTAAGAACCCTTAGTGGCAAGCGTCATAGCTATGATTTTCTGGTGATCGCCACCGGTTGTGTACCTGCTCCGGAACGTATCGAAGGACTCAAGGAGGCCGGTGACCACTTCTACCAATACGAACCAGCACGACAACTGGCTCAACGGTTAAGCACCATTAAAAAAGGTCGAATTTTTGTCACGGTTTCTTTTCCCCAGACCCCCAATGTACCGCATCAGTGCGGCATCGCTCCCATCGAAACCACGTTGATGCTTGATGACTTCCTTCGTCGTCGCGGCGTCCGGGACAAGGTAGAAATCATTTACACCTATCCCACCACTGCCCAGTTGTTGCGCAATTGTTTATTCCTGCAACGACCCATCGGCGAGATTTTGCCGGGGATCTTCGAGCAGAAGAATATTCGCTTTCAACGGGGCTTCACACTGAGCAGAGTCGACCCGGAACAACGAATGGCTTACTCGGAAGAGGGGGATGAACAGCCGTTCGACATTCTGATGGCGACTCCGCCGATTCGTGCAGTTGACGTGGTGCTTGAGTCCGGCGTTTCACAGGCTCAGAACAATGAAGGTTGGCTGCCGACTCATCATGAGACGTTACAGGTCTACGGGCTCGAAGGCGTTTATGTGATCGGCGACACGGTCGATCTACCCGTCAGTAAGGCGGGTGGGGCTTGCCACAACCAGGCGCCGGTGATCGCCAACAATATTGCCTCTGAAATCCGCTTGGGTAGCCCCAATGCAGTGTATGACGGGCGCGTCCAAGCTGTGGCGCAGATGGGCCTAAATGCTGGGATGCCACTTTGGTACGACTATGCCCACGACGTGATGCCGACCCCGCCAAGTAAACTTGGTGGCCTTCTGCGCAATGGATTCAACCGCGGCCTTTACTGGGCTGTGGCTCGCGGAATGCTTTGAGCTGCACAGGGAGGAGTAAATACACATGGATGTCCTCAATGAGTCACCTGCAAAGAGTGCAGATGTTAATACCGACTCGCTAGACCACAATTCTGGGATCGAGGCCTTACTGGAAAAACTGAAACCACTTCTGGATGGTGGACGCTTGGATAACCTGGTCGACCTGCTGTCACTGATCTCCGACACCGTCGACCTGCTTGACCTGGCGACTGTGGAAAAACTCGCCCGGTTGTTCGAGAGCACCACCGTCGTCACCTGGAGTCTGGGCAATGCGCTACGCATGGCCACCGCCGAGACTGCAGCAGAGGCGGTACCTCCCAACCTCTATGGGTTGCTGTCGCTCCTACGCGAAACGGACACCCGCCGCGGCGTGGCACTGGTCCTCAGAACCTTGAATGTCATCGGAAGACAACTCTAATCGAAAGGAATCACGTATGAACATTAAGCCTCAGCCGTCCACGGCAAGGCCTGATAGTACTCAATGGGATCCTCAGGCCTATCTGAAATTCGCTCGACTACGGGAGCGTCCGGTGGTCGAGTTACTAGACCATATTCGCTTGGAGCATCCAGAACGCATCTATGACTTGGGATGCGGCACTGGCATTGCCACTCATCTCCTGGCCAAGCGTTGGCCGCAAGCCGATCTGACGGGGGTCGACAGCTCGGCGGAGATGCTTGGCGAAGCCAGCTATCTGCCGATCAAGGCCCTCTGGAACAAAAGCGACTTACAGAGCTGGCAGGCAGAGCAACCTGCCGACCTACTGTTTGCTGCTGCAGTACTGCATTTCATCAATGGTCACGACGTGTTGCTGCCACGCCTGCTGCGACAACTCAACCCCGGAGGTTGTCTAGCCGCACACATGCCGAATTGGCGCGACGCGTTGTGGTATCAACTGATGCTCGAAACCCTAGAGCACGCAGGGCTCGATGGCGGCCCATTGGGTACAACGGAGTTACGTCAGTTCATGGCTGAGCGCCCGGTGCTATCGCTGGATTGTTATTACCGTCTGCTGGCACCACTGACCAAGGATTTGGACATCTGGGAAACCGAACACTTACAAGTGGTGGAAGGTCAGTCGCCGATTTTCGATTGGGTCAAGGTTTCGGCGCTACGGCCGGTGCTTTTGGCGCTGGATGAGGTCGAGCGGCAGTGTTTCCTGGATCACTTCCTGAAACTGGTTCATGAGCATTACCCGCCAGAGGGGAATGGGCGAACGTTGTTTCCGTTCAAGCGGATCTTTATTCTCGCTACCGTCTGAGTATTTATGACCGCACAAAAAGAACGCACCTCACCTGTGAGCGGACCTACAAAGAGATCACATCTCAACAGTAGGAATGGTCACCTTTCCACAGTTTATGAGCTGACCTGCTGTGACTTGTATTCCGCTTGTTGGCTTTGCAGCGTATCCAGCGAAGAATCCGGCGGCAACAAGCGCAATGCATAGGAAGGCGTTTCTCAAGATCATGCTGGGAGCCTATTAAACCGTTGATGTTGAAGCGTCCAGCACTGATTCCATATTAAGAAAAAGGTTCCTGATTTCCTCAAGCAGTGAGCTATCGATATCACCGACGCTGGCGATGTGAGCGCCAGGCGCATGTAGGAGGTATTGCGCTTAAAGAGAAAGCTTGGGAAACCGCCTACATGCAGGTTAATTTTTTGGTGATAGAAGGGAGGGGCATACAACTGGAATTGGATTGTGTTGATGGGGGGGCGATGGATTGCAGGTACGGTATTGCTAGTGATTTCTTGGGTGCTGTTTATTGCGATGATCATCGAGAGGCATTGGTCGGTCAGTTGATTGCTACGCAGGAAATTATGCGGGCCTGATCAACTCTGCCTCCTTATTTGTAGGTAGCCATCATGTGCTTGCTTCGCGTGACTACGGCTCGATCAGGTTGAAATCGCTCAGCGCTGCGTGGGCAAGGCATTCCAGGGTCGATGCCAGTCCGAAGGCTTTCTTCGAGGACTCGTTGCAGCATCAACAACTCCTCACGCTGTACGGTTAGGGTGGCTTCGATTTGCTGAATTTCCCCCAGGCGTACATTGATCTGTTCCAAGGTGAGGGATTTGGAGCAGCTCCCGTCATGAAGGAAAAGGCTACGAATCGTGTCGAGAGAAAATCCCAGCCTTTGCGCATGGATTACGACTTCCAAGCGTTTAATGGTGGATTCGCTGTAATGACGATAGTTGTTCATGTCGCGCGTGGGGGCGTCCAGTAGGCCTTGCTCCTCGTAGTACCGTATTGCTGAAGCAGCAAGGCCTGTGCGTTGCGCAATCTCGCCTATCTTCATTTTTTGCTTGACCTTCAAGTTGACTTTAAGCCGCAGTATAAGCGCAAGCGTAATCTGGAAAGCAATCGGATTGGGCTCGATAAAGACCGTTGACCTACGTGGAATATGAGAAATGAGCAAAATAACCGAGTTGCTGAAGTGGCGTTATGCGACGAAAAAGTACGATGCGTCCAAGACAGTGCCTGCTGAAAAGCTGGAGCGAATTCTGGAGGCCGTACGACTGACGGCGACGTCGAGCGGGCTCCAGCCATTTGAATTGCTGGTGGTGACCAATCCGCAAATTCGCGAAAGGATTAAGGCAGTCAGCTGGAATCAGTCTCAGGTTACCGACTGCTCTCATCTGCTGGTATTCGCCGCTTGGGACGACATCACGCCTGAGCGTGTCAACATGATGTTCGACTTGACTAATGTTGTACGGGGTAGTGTCAACCAGGATTGGGAAAACTACCGCCAAATGCTCCTCGGCATAGTCGCCGAGCGTGGTCAGGAGGCCAATTATCAAGCGGCTGCGCGTCAAGCCTATATTGGCCTCGGCTCTGCTTTAATCGCCGCGGCCTCCGAGGAAGTCGACGCGACGCCTATGGAAGGTTTCGACCCATCGGCTGTCGATGACATTCTGGGACTGGGGGCCAGGCATCTGCGCAGTGTGGTGCTCTTGCCTTTAGGTTATCGGGCAGCAGAGTCTGACTGGCTGGTAAACCTGAAAAAAGTGCGGCGGTCTCGCGAAAACTTCGTAACCGAAATCAACTAGGCAGAAAGTGCCGCCGCCCCACACAGCAGCAATAGTGGGGCGGCGCTATCGCGCTCTTATCGATTGTTGATCGAGTTGTAGGGCAAAGAATGGCAGTCCTCCAGACTCATTCCGCCGCGTCAAAAGACTCATGGTACTGCACGGTACCTGTCGGCAGATCACCGTCAAAACACAGCGCTTGGAAATACTCTTGGGGGACACCAGGTAGCTCCAATCCAGCGTGAGGTTTGAAGCCGAAACGGCCGTAGTAGTCAGGATCGCCCAATACGACGCAGCCATATGCGCCTTTGTTTTGTAGCTTGGCAAGAGCGGCTTTCATCAGGGAAGAACCAATACCTTGGCCTTGGCGGCCAGGCAACACGGATATTGGACCTAGTCCATACCAACCCTCAGTACCGGCAGACACGGTGACTGGAGAAATGGCGACGTGACCAATGACTTCATCATTCTCCACGGCAACCAGCGAAATTGTTAATTGTCCGGCTCGGCGTAGTGCATCGACAATGAAGTGCTCTGTGTGGCTGGAATGTTGCTCCTGCTCAAATGCTGCAGCCGTCAGCGTGGATATGCGCTTGATGTCCTCTGGTAGCTCATTGCGAATACTCAAATTCATGTTGAATTTCTCTCGGGTATCTTGATCGATCAGGCCCTGCAACGTGTTGAACAGGGCATTGTTTTTTGTGTACGGGTTGCCATGGTTGTGCTGCAAGCTTGTCGAGAGCCTTGACGGCTAGGCGCTGTTCTTTTGCAACACGAAAAACTGGTAGCCGTAGTCATCGAGGAAGCGCTCGTGGATATCAATCTCGTCCCTGATGTCTGCCAGGGCCCTTGAGGAAAAATCTTTTGCGGGCAGCTCTACACTCTTTTCTCGCAAGGGGCCTAAGTAGTTTTCCCAGGCATTACGGCTCAATGGAAAACTGTGCACGACGCGATAGCCTAGAGACGCAATGCTGGACATTCGATTCTGCAGCGTCGTCATGTCAGGGTAGTTTTTCTGCCAGAACGATGAAGCTTCAGGGCGCGGACTATCGGTTAGCCATATCAAATCGCTGACTACCAAGAAGCCTTGCGGCTTGATAAACCGTCTCCAGCTCTTGAGGGCGTTACCAAAGCCCATGATGTATGCGCTGCCCTCAGCCCAAATAGCATCGAATGAACTGTCTTCGAATGGTAGATCGGTCATGCTGGCGCACAGTAGCCGAACGTGCTGCTCCACTGCATTGGCTGTGACGGCCACCTTTAGACGTGCCAGGTTGTATTCGTCGTTGTCCACGGCGGTGACCAGCCCTTGGGTCTGTTGTGCCAGTAACAGCGTGCTTACACCCCGGCCGCAACCGATCTCCAACAAGGTTTTCGGTGCGACGGGTAACGCACTCAGGGCCGTCAACGTATCCTCGATAGACCCTGGCCCCAGGCGATCCAGACCATCAAGGATGCGTTCGAAATCGGCCATATAGTGATCATGCTCATTCATATCCCTTGATAACCACTTCAAGCGCAGCGCCTGCTTTTCGTTGAAGCCTTGTTTGAGCAGCCAGGCTAGATGAGCCCCCGGCGCTTGGCTTTCCAAAGCTTGGTGCCAACCACGCATGGAGGCTTTTCCAAGCATGGCTGCGAGCAGATCTCTGGATTGTTGTTTCTGCGCGATCTCCTGTTCCAGAGTCTGTAATCGCTCAAGTAACAATGACCTGTCTATGCGTGTGTCCAGGCACGCTTGACACTCTTTTAATGTCAGCCCACCTGCTTGAAGTTGCTGCAGCAATTTCAACTGCTGCAGGTCGTGCTCTGAGTACGTTCGATACCCATTGGCCTGCCGCTTGGATGAGATCAATCCCAGTTTCTCGTAATAAAGCAGCGTAGAGCGGCTTAAACCCACTTTCAGCGCCAATTCAGAAATGCGATACATGACCTGTCCCTCGTTCCATGGCGTACAACCATAAACTATGAAGCTTTAGACAGGTAAAGGAGGAGATTCGCAGAAGGCGCTTTTTTCGATAACTTCAGGCTTCATCGGAAGCGGTTCGCAATCGAATACCCGCTGCCGGGTAGAGGCGGACATCTGGTGGTGTTGTGGGTTGCCTGTCTGGCGTAACACATTCAACCCCTCGCTCAGTTGATCGCTGCCTACCCACTCGTCGCTCGCGTTGAACTGAATGTAACGTAATGTGTCAGATGTGACATGCAGATCAACCCCGCCGGATGGAAACCTCCATGCGCTTTAAAAAGAAAACCTTAGTTGCCGTTGTGTCGTGCGCAATGATGTTTGCTGCTGCGCCTTTGCTGCCTGCTGGACTGTCTATCATGGCTTCTGCCTACGCGAAGGACGGTGGTGGTCATGGTGCTGGCGGTAACGGCGGCGGTGGCGGTGGCGCAGGCGCAGGCGGTGGCCATTCGGGTACAGGTCACTCGGCGGGTTCCACCGGTAAGGGCCTCGCTGAAGGCCATGAAATCGACCATGACGGCAAGGCTGTTCGAGATCATGGCGTGAGTGGCAATCACGTTGGGCGTGGTCTCAAAAATGACCGGGGTCATGGGGTTGCCACATCGGGTGTCGCGCGTTCGAAAACAACCCAGGGGCTGTCGAAGGCCGCGGCGATCTCCGCGACGACTCCAGGTGATCACAACGATAGAGGATTGAGCAGGGCCGGCACTTCAACCTCCCACTAAATCCTGTTCGCGGCCCGTCATATCGCAGGTTTGGTGGGTCGTACGAACCCAGCTTTCAGGACATTCAAAATGAAGCGCGCAGCAGTAATACTCTTGGCCACCACCGGCCTTCTCCTGTTGGGTGGTTGCGTGCCTATCTGGGACGACGGAGGAGGGTACGGTCGTGACCATTACCGACACTACGATCACGATCGCAGGTACTACAACCAAGGCGATGACAACGATCAGGGGCGAGGCCGTCGCTACGATGATCGAGGGTATGACCGCAATCACGGCCGTGATCGCGATGATCGGGATGACTGATTCCCTTGTATTCAATAGCAGCCTGTAGTGTTACAGGCTGCCATTTCCTACGCACAATTGAGCAACATCCCGCACTGAGGCAATCACAGCCCTCATTCATATTGAAACGTTCTTGTGGTTGAATGCTTGCGTCAGGCAACGGAGGAACCGTTGTAGCTGATTTCCGAGTGATCGGTATGATTGATTCACCCACAAGGAGTTACACCATGCAAGGAAGTATGAAGCTCAAGCACCTCGCGTTTTTGTTGATCCCCCTCGTTGTCGCCTGTACCACCCCCGATAGAACCCGTGAATCCGCGGTTGCCACGCCAGTTGTGCCTGGGCAGGCGGTGTCGTTCGATAACTGTGGCGTCGGATGCCCTACCGGCGGCAGCCCCCTGACGTTGAATCGGCAGGCCTACACCCTGAACAATAACGGCTCGACCAAGTTCGCGAACTGGGTGTCGTATCGAATCACCAAGAACACACCGGCGAGCGGGCGGGCGCGCAACTGGGAGACGGACCCGGATATTCCGGCGGGCGAAACCCTCGATCCCGTGGATTACAACGGCGCCAATGTTGCGCTCAAGGTTGATCGCGGCCATCAGGCCAACCTGGCGTCAATGGCCGGAGTTGCGGACTGGCCAACGCTCAATTACCTGTCGAACATTACCCCGCAAAAGTCTGATCTGAACCAGGGGCCTTGGGCGCGTCTGGAAGACCAGGAGCGAAACCTCGCCAAAGAGGCCGGCGTCGACCAGGTGTATGTCGTCACCGGGCCGCTGTACGAGCACTTTGTCGGTACGCTTCCCGGTACGAACAAGGTCCACACTATTCCAAGCGGCTACTGGAAGGTCATCTTCGTCGGCAGTTCGCCGCAGGACGGTGTTTACGCGTCGTTCGTGATGAATCAGGAAACGCCAAAGGGCGCGGCCTTTTGCGATTATCAGGTGACCGTGGAGCAGATCGAGGAGCGATCAGGGCTCACGTTCTGGAGCAATTTGCCGCAAGCGGTTCAAGCTGCTTTGAAGTCAAAACAGGGGCAATTGCCTACCCGCATCGGATGCAAGAAAGTCTGAAGCGAATGATCTGATTGGCTGCCAGCTCCGGCAGCCTTTGTCTTGGCATGAGCGATGCGGAACTAAAACCGGCAATGCCGTCTACATTCAATGAGCATCCCCCATTCAGAGAAGACGGCCATGTTTAAATCCCGCTCGTTTGTTGCAGCACTCACCTGCCTCACGTTGATTGTGGGGTCGGTGACGGCTCAGGCCGATCCCGGTAATGGGAAGGGCCATGGCAATGGCAACTCACAAGGCGAGCAAGGCAAGGGCCATAAGAGCAAAGGCTCCAGTGGGGATGACTGGGAAAATGGCCCGCGCGTTGACCGAGGCGGTGTGTTGGGCGTGCTGGGTGGTTACCGCGACTATTGGCGACCTGGCCCTTCATTGCCCCCAGGGATACAAAAGAACTTGGCCAGGGGAAAGCCTCTTCCTCCAGGCATTGCCAAGAAGCTCGATGGCCGGTTGCTGGGCCAGTTGCCCCATTATGAGGGGTACGAATGGCAGCAGGCGGGCACTGACTTGATTCTTGTCGCGATTGCCTCGGGCATCATTTATGAAGTGCTTAACGGTGCGTTCGATTAGACCCGGCAAGGCCTATCAACTTCTGTCGGTCACTGCACTTTTTTCCATTCTCCTGATCTATCTCTGTTCCGGCGACGCGCATTCGGCGCGTTGCTTGCAGAAACTGACCTGGTGCCGATGGATCGAACGTTAACTATTTCAATCACCCGATGGCCGCTGCTGCTCGTCGCGTCATGGATGCTGTGCGCGACCGGTTGCAGCCAGCAACAGGGGCGCGATATCGTCAGGCAGTTCAGCGATGGCAAGCCCGATGAGTTCTTTCAAACCAGTGTCGACCGCATGGCCACACTGGGAATGCGCGACAACCTGCAAAGCCTGTATTTACTGATGAGCAAGCTCTATCTGCGCAACCCTAATCAGTGGCGCCAGTCGGGCTACCCAGATGCGGTGAGTGCGGCGCGGGAAATCCGCCAGGCCATCGAAAACCAACGTCCTTTGCCGGCACTCGGTGCGCGTCGTGACCTGGCGGCATTGAGCTATTCGCTCAGTCCGGAATTTCGCGGCGACCGTGTTGGGGCGTTTATCTATGCAATTGGCAGCATGCTGGTAACTGCCCATGGCGGTCGCACTCAGTTTTATATGACGGACTCGATCAACCCGCAATTTGTCAGCAATGCCGCGCGTAACATCGAGAAGGCCACCTGGCTGCTCAGCCAGCGCCAGGATGCCAATGGCGTGTTGCTGCTGTTCTCGAATGAGATATCGGAGGAGGGCAGCAACCTCAGCTTTGCCGTTGAGTTCGGCAAGATCGTCGCGCGCCTGGACCTGCTCACCCAGATACTCGATGAGCGTTATCGACGCGTCGGCCTTAATTATGCGCAAAGTCTGTTGCTGATGAATTTCTTACCGGTGCAGTGACCGGCTCCGTCGTAGCGTACATAACCCTGAGGGTGAGTAATTTCTCTTTCCCGTGTAGGAATCGGCCTATACGCTGCCGCTCCCATTGAAACGCTGTCCCGTCGGCAATAGCCTCGGACTTTTCCTAAAAACGAGTGCCTGCTTTGGGTAAGCGAAAAACGGTTTGGCCTACTGATCGCGAAATTCGCCTGCGATTTATCCTCTTTGCCGTGATTGATGTCGCGAGTGTTCAAGGTGTCTGCGCCGGGGTGTTGTTGTCCGCACACAAGCTGCTGAGGGAGTCGCCGACGGAGGCGCAGTTACGCGACACCCTCACCGAAATCCTGTCCGAGGATGAAATGCAAGGCTTCAGGTTTCCACCGGGATCGGAGGCGGACGACCTGATGAGGGCCTTGGCGGACGCGACCCATCAAGAGCAGTGAAGCCATTCGCCTTAATGCGGGAAAGGGGCGGTCCGTTAACAAGACGTGACCTCGGGGAGTCGCCTGTCTTCCCATCACTGTTCGCATGATGGCCACGGCCTTTCATGCCCCTGCATTCCAAGGACCTACCCCATGCTGTTGCGACAACCTCCACTGCTCTTTGCCGCTCTGGCCCTCAGTTCAATGGTGCACGCTGAAGAGGTGCAATTGGCTCCGGTCGAAGTCACCAGCAGCGAAGCCAGCGCTGGCGAAGTGGCCCAGGCCGAACTCAAGAGCGTGCCCGGCGGTACCAATTTCATCGACATGGACAGCGTGCAACAGGGGCGGGTAAGCACCAACGAGGATGTGTTCAAGTACCAGGCCGGTGTATATGCGAAGGCGGCGAATAACGAGGGTGTGAAGTTATCCATCCGTGGCTCGGGCTTGAACCGCAGCCCCGGTGCCCATGCTTCCGGGCTCTATGAAATGCTCGACGGCTTGCCACTGACCGGGCCTGGCGGCACACCCTACGAACTCAAGGACCCGCTGTGGCAAAGTCGGGTCGAGGTGTTACGCGGCGCCAATGGATTTGATCAGGGCGCGTTGGCCCTCGGTGGTTCGGTCAACTACGTCACCCGCACCGGCTACGATGCGCCCAAGTTGCAGGTGCGCTATGAAACCGGCAGTCGTGGCTACGCCCAACGTGAGATCAGCTCGGGCCAGGTGCTGGGCGATGCCGATTACTACATCAGCCTCACGGACTCGGAGTCCGACGGCTATCAGCACCAGGGTGCGGGCACCGGCAAGGGCATCGCCGCCAACTTCGGCTACCGTTTCAACCCTGACCTGGAAACACGTTTCTACTTGCGCTACCGCGAAACCACCAACGATTCGCCCGGCAAGCTGACGCGTTATCAGATCAGCCATGACCCGCGTGCCGCCAACAGCCTCAACGCCGCCCGCGATTCAAAACGCCTGCAACCGGGTTCCACCTGGATCGCCAACAAGACCACCTTGCAACTGGACGACAACGCTCGAGTCGAGGTCGGGCTTGCGTATCACGACTACCCGATGGACCTGCGCGAAGGCACCAATCGCCTCAAAGTCGCGTACACCGACATCAGCAGCACCCTGAACTACATCCGCCAAGACACGCTGTTCGGCCACGCCAGCAAAACCACGCTCGGCCTGCGTACCACCCAGGCGATGCCGAACAATGGCGCCTCGGAATACGTGCGCACCCCAGCCGGCAACACGGCCGGCTATGTACCGGGCACCAAGACCCGCGATTACAGCTACCTGGGCTCTGACACCGTAGTGCATATCGGCAACGACCTGGAGCTGATCCCCGACCTATGGCTGACCACCGGTCTCGCCGCGATCTATACCCGTCGCGAAACCGAAGTCACCTATCCGGTGACGCATACGCCTACCCGCCAGCAGGATTGGGACTACGCACCACGTATCGGCCTGCGCTATGACTTCACTCCGCAGTTGCAGGTGTACGGCAACCTGAGCCGCTCGGTGGAGCCACCGCACGCCTGGTCGATGATCTGGGGTTCCAACAAGTACTTCGGGCCCGGCAGCGGCCCGGCTACCGGCTTGCAGCGTGAAGGCGTGCACTTGCGCAATCAGACGGCTACCACCCTGGAAGTCGGTGGGCGTGGCGAAGATTGGTTCGGCCAGTGGGACTTGGCGCTGTACCGCTCCGAAGTTCGGCATGAGCTGCTGACCGTCGAGACCCAAGCCCAAACCGCCACCAGCAACGCGATTGTGGCCGAAGCCAATGCCAGCCCCACCGTGCATCAAGGCGTGGAACTGAGCGTGCTCAGCCCTCTGTGGGACGGTGGGCGCACGGGCCAACTCGCCCTGCGCCAGGCCTACACGTTCAGCGATTTCCACTACCGCGACGACGACCGTTTCGGCGGCAACACCTTGCCGGGTATCCCCAAGCACTACTACCAGGCTCAACTGCGTTATAGCCATCCGACGGGGCTCTACACCAGCCTCAACACCGAACATGCTTCGCGGGTGGCCGTGGACTATGCCAATTCCTACTACGCTGCGGCTTACACCACGCTGGGCGCCACCTTTGGCTACGACGCCCCCAAGCAGGACTGGCAAGCCTGGGTCGACCTGCGCAACCTCACCAATCGTCGTTATGCCAATACGGTCACGCCGGGTTACGACGACAAGGGCATGGATGTTGCCCGCTCCACACCGGCTGATGGCCGTGGCATCTACACAGGTGTGTCATGGAGCTGGCGTTGAGTCGCTAGGGACGCTTGATTGATCACACCACGCGGGTTCAACGGTCGTTCTGGCGCAGGCGCTTGTACAGGGTATTGCGACTGACGCCCAGTTCCCGCGCCAGGTGGGAAATATTCCCGCCCGCGGCCTTCAAGCGTTGCGTCAGGTCGAGCCCGTCATCCAAGTGCTCATGGGGGGGCGGGGGCGAGGCATTTTTCAGATCCACGAAAAAGTCATCCGGCAGGTGTTCAGGGCGCACCGGTTGGTCCTCAGCCATCGCCAGTGCGACCTGCAACACGCTGCTGGCCTGGCGTAAATTCCCCGGCCACGGGTGCTGCCCGAACAACGCCAGCACCTCAACGCTCAAACCGGCACGTTGGTTCGGTTCACGGTGTTGCTGCCACAGTTGCTGGAACAACGCCTGTTTGTCGGTACGCTCACGCAGAGGCGGCAACTCCAGGGCAAGGCCGCCAATGCGGTAGTACAGATCCTCGCGAAACCGACCGGCCTGCACCCAATCCCTCAGTACGCGGTTAGTCGCCGAGATGATGCGCAGATCCACCGGGAACAGCTCGCTGCTGCCTACCGGTTGTACGCAGCGCTCCTGTAGCACCCGCAGCAAGCGGGCCTGGGTCGGCAGCGGCATATCGCCGATCTCATCGAGGAACAACGTGCCCTTGTCGGCCTTGCGGATCAGGCCGACGCTGCCTTTTTGATGGGCGCCGGTGAAGGCGCCTTTTTCATAACCGAACAGTTCCGACTCCACCAGCTCCGCAGGAATCGCCGCACAGTTCACCGCGATAAACGCCTGCTGGCTGCGGGAGCTGGCCAGGTGCAAGGCCTTGACGAACACCTCCTTGCCCACGCCGGTTTCGCCATGGATCAACAGGGGAATGTCCTTCTCCAGCAAACGCTCCGCCTGGCGCACGGCTTTCTCCACGCGGCTATCGCCGAAGTGCAGGGCCTTGAGGCCAATCACGGCGGGTTTTGCTGGCGCGGGCTCACGGGGTGCGCGATCACTGAAGACCCGCGCCTGCACCGGCATTTTCTTCGGGCGTTTCAACACGCATTGGAACCGATTGCGTCCCGCGGCCTGGAGCGAAAACGGCAACCCCTCCGGTTGGTTCAACAGCTCCAGCAATGACACCTTGAACAAGCTTTCAATCATCACCCGCGACAAGCTGAGGCCCAGCAAATTATCCGCGCGACGGTTGGCCGACAGTACCTGGCCGCTCTCATCAAAAATCAACAGCCCCGCCCATTGGCTGTCGAGGTTGTTCAGGCCGGTATTGAAGGTCAGTTGGAAATGCTCACCGTGAAACAGGTTGAGGATCAGCCGGTTTTCCACGGTCTGGCTCATCATCTTGACCATGCCCAGGGTGTGGGAGGGTGGCAGATAGCTGTCACTGGACACATCCAGCACCGCGATGATTTCACGCTGAGCATCGAAGATCGGCGCGGCCGAGCCGGTCATGAAACGATTGGCCTTGAGAAAGTGCTCGTCGTGTTCGATATGAACCGCCTGGGCACAGGCCAGTGCGGTGCCGATGGCATTGGTGCCGCTGGAGCGTTCCTGCCAGCTGGCGCCAGCGTTGAATCCTCGGGCCAGTTTCGGCTCGATGAAGCGCTGGGTGCCCCATGAGGTCAGGACCTGGCCCTGGTTATCGGCCAGCATGATCAGGCAATTGGAGTTGCTCAGGATGTTTTCGTAGTAGGGCAGTACTTCCTGGTGGGTGGTCTGCACTAGGGAATGCTGGCTCTCCAACAATTGGCTGATGCCTTCGGCGGGCAGCAGGTCGAAGCTGGGGGCGCTCTGGTGATCCAGGCCGAACGCGCGGCAACGGCGCCAGGATTCCTGGATAAGGGTGTCGTGAGCCAAGGGTTCGGCCATGGGGTGACCTTCTTTTTATTGTTATGGGGTCTTGCACACTCTAAAGGTTGGAACCAGGTCAATGTGTTCGTTAAATCGAGTTCGAAGAGTGTTGTTCAGAACTGTTCATTGTCAACCCAGGACCTGTTCAGTTGTTCAGTCTGAGTGTTCACTCCTGAACAGCCCATCCAGTCCATTCCCTTGCACATCAAACGCTTGCCGTTTTGGCACGAAACTCGCTCTGACACCTGGCCAGATTCATTCCAATAATAAAAAGGGCGTGTCATGTCATTGACCCTGGAACATGTGTCCCGCGTCGTCGAAGGTCAAACCTGGATCGACGACGCCAGCCTGCGCTTCGAAGCAGGTTCCTTCAACGTATTGCTCGGCCGCACGCTCTCCGGCAAAACCAGCCTGATGCGCTTGATGGCCGGCCTGGACAAGCCTGACAGCGGCCGCATCCTGATGAATGGCGTGGACGTCACGCAAAAACCGGTGCGCTTGCGCAACGTATCGATGGTGTACCAGCAATTCATCAACTACCCGACCATGACCGTGTTCGAAAACATCGCTTCGCCCTTGCGCCAGGCGGGGGTGTCCCACGAGCTGATCCAGAGCAAAGTGCTGGAAACCGCCAGGATGTTGCGCATCGAGAAGTTCCTGCAACGCCACCCGCTGGAGCTGTCCGGTGGTCAGCAGCAACGCACGGCCATGGCCCGTGCACTGGTAAAAGACGCCGAACTGATTCTGTTCGATGAGCCGCTGGTGAACCTGGACTACAAACTGCGCGAAGAACTGCGTCAGGAAATGCGCGAGTTGTTCAAGGCACGCCATACCATCGCCATCTACGCCACCACCGAACCCAATGAAGCGCTGGCCTTGGGTGGCACCACCACCATCCTCCATGAAGGCCGGGTGATCCAGAGCGGCAAGGCCGCCGAGGTGTACCACCAGCCGCAGACCGTGCTGGCCGCCGAACTGTTTTCCGAACCGCCGATCAACCTGATGCCCGGGCGCATCAGCGGCAACGAGGTGAGTTTCGCCAATTTCGTGCACTTCCCATTGAACGTCGACTTGCGCCCCATCGGCGAAGGCGAGTTCCGCTTTGGCGTGCGCCCCAGCCATATCAGCCTGGTGCCCAGCAACGACGATGACCTGGAACTGGCCGTGACTGTGGAAGTCGCTGAAATCAGCGGCTCGGAAACCTTCCTGCATGTGCGCAGTGAACATTTCCTGCTGGTGTTGCACCTGCCAGGGGTGCATGAGTACGACGTCGACGCACCGATCCGCGTGTACATCCCCACCCATAAACTATTTGTGTTCGATGGTCAGGGCTGTCTGCTCCAGGCGCCCGGGCGCCGCGTCGCGAGGGTTGCCTGATGGCCGAGATCCACTTGCAGAACCTGGCCCACAGCTACAGCCCTACGCCTATGGGGCCTGAGGACTACGCCATACGAGAGATGAACCACGTGTGGGAGCAGGGCGGCGCCTACGCCTTGCTCGGGCCGTCGGGCTGCGGCAAGTCGACCTTGCTCAATATCATTTCCGGCTTGCTCAGCCCATCTGAAGGCCAGGTGCTGTTTGACAGCCAGGTGGTCAACCAACTGACCCCGGAAAAACGCAACATCGCCCAGGTGTTCCAGTTCCCGGTGGTGTACGACACCATGAGCGTGTTCGACAACCTGGCATTCCCCCTACGCAACCAGGGCATGGCCGAGGCGAAAGTTCACAGCAAAGTGCAGGAAATCGCCGAAGTCCTCGATCTACAAAACCTGCTGAGTAAAAAAGCCCGCAACCTCAGCGCCGACGAAAAGCAGAAGGTCTCCATGGGTCGTGGCCTTGTGCGTGACGATGTGTCAGCGATCCTGTTCGATGAACCATTGACGGTGATCGACCCGCACCTCAAGTGGAAGCTGCGGCGCAAGCTCAAGCAGATTCATGAACAGTTCAATATCACCATGGTCTACGTCACCCACGACCAGCTTGAGGCGTCCACCTTCGCCGACAAGATTGCGGTGATGTACGGCGGGCAGATCGTGCAGTTCGGCACGCCCCGTGAGCTGTTCGAGCGGCCCAGCCACACCTTTGTCGGCTATTTCATCGGCAGCCCCGGGATGAATCTGGTCGAAGTGCAGGCCGAGGCGGGCGGTGTACGCTTTGCCGGGACGTTTCTGCCGTTGCCCGAGGCGTTGCAGCAACGCATTGCCGATACGGACTACAAGAAACTGCAGGTGGGGATTCGTCCGGAATTCATCCACGTGTGGGATGAGTACAACCCTGACGCCCTACAAGCCGATGTCGTTCATATCGAAGACCTTGGCACCTACAAGATCATGTCCCTCAACCTCGACGGCGCGCCCCTGAAAGTGCGCCTGGCCGAAGACAAACCGGTGCCCCAGACCGTGGCCTCCATCAGCTTTCCGGCCCAATGGCTGATGCTCTATGCCGACGACTACCTGCTGGAGGTGCTGCCATGAACAAGGTGCAGAACAACAAGGCCTGGTGGCTGGTGCTGCCGGTGTTCCTGCTGGTGGCATTCAGTGCGGTGATCCCGATGATGACCGTGGTCAATTACTCGGTGCAGGATATCTTCGACCAGTCCAGCCGCTACTTTGTCGGCGCCGACTGGTACAAGCAGGTACTGCTCGACCCGCGGCTGCATGACTCGCTGCTGCGCCAGTTCATCTACTCGGCCTGCGTGCTGTTGATCGAAATCCCACTGGGTATCGCCATTGCCCTGACGATGCCGGCCAAAGGCCGCTGGTCGTCGCTGGTGCTGATCATTCTCGCCATTCCGTTGCTGATTCCATGGAACGTGGTGGGCACCATCTGGCAGATCTTCGGCCGCGCCGATATCGGTCTGCTGGGTTCGACCCTCAATGCCATGGGCATCAGCTACAACTATGCGGCCAACACCATGGACGCCTGGGTCACCGTGCTGGTGATGGATGTATGGCACTGGACATCGTTGGTGGCGCTGCTGTGTTACTCGGGCCTGCGGGCCATCCCGGATGTGTACTACCAGGCTGCGCGGATTGATCGGGCCTCCGCCTGGGCAGTGTTCCGACATATCCAGTTGCCCAAGATGAAAAGCGTGCTGCTGATCGCGGTGATGCTGCGGTTCATGGACAGTTTCATGATCTACACCGAGCCCTTTGTCCTCACGGGGGGCGGGCCGGGTAACGCCACTACGTTCCTCAGCCAGACGCTGACCCAGATGGCCGTAGGCCAATTCGACCTGGGCCCGGCGGCGGCGTTTTCCCTGGTGTATTTCCTGATCATCCTGTTGGTGTCCTGGCTGTTCTACACCGCCATGACCCATTCCGATGCCAACCGCTGAGGCCGCCAACATGAGCAAGCGCAAGGTGATTCCACTGCTGATCTACATCCTGTTCCTGCTGGTGCCGATCTATTGGTTGTTGAACATGTCCTTCAAGAGCAACACCGAAATCCTCGGGGGGCTGACCCTGTTTCCGCAGGACTTCACCCTAGCCAACTACAAGGTGATTTTCACTGACCCGAGTTGGTATACCGGCTACCTCAACTCGTTGTACTACGTAAGCCTGAACACGTTGATCTCCCTGAGCGTGGCGTTGCCCGCGGCCTATGCGTTTTCACGCTACCGCTTCCTCGGTGACAAGCACTTGTTCTTCTGGCTGCTGACCAACCGCATGGCGCCACCGGCGGTGTTCTTGCTGCCGTTTTTCCAGCTGTATTCGTCCATTGGTCTGTTTGATACCCACATTGCCGTGGCCTTGGCCCATTGCCTGTTCAACGTACCGTTGGCGGTGTGGATTCTGGAGGGCTTCATGTCCGGCGTGCCCAAGGAAATCGACGAAACCGCCTACATCGACGGCTATAGCTTTCCCAAGTTTTTCGTGAAGATTTTTATCCCGCTGATTGGCTCGGGCATCGGCGTCACCGCATTTTTCTGCTTCATGTTTTCCTGGGTCGAGCTGTTACTGGCGCGCACCCTGACCTCGGTCAACGCCAAGCCCATCGCGGCGGTGATGACCCGCACGGTCTCGGCCTCGGGCATCGATTGGGGCGTGCTGGCAGCGGCAGGGGTGCTGACTATTTTGCCGGGCATGCTGGTGATCTGGTTTGTTCGCAACCACGTGGCCAAGGGCTTTGCCCTGGGCCGGGTCTGAGGAGTCGATGATGGAATGGATGGCCTGGACCACACCCACCGCGTTGTTCTTTGCAGCGATTGCTGTGTTGCTGGTGGGCATGACCACCTGGGAGTTGCGCTCGCCGAGCATTCCCCGGCGCGGTTTTCTGCCGATCAGCACCACCCGTGGTGATCGCTTGTTTATCGGTCTTCTCGGCAGCGCCTACCTGCATCTGCTGGTCATCGGCGTTACCGGCTGGAGCATCTGGGTGGCCACCGCGCTGTCCCTGGTGTGGCTGTTGTGTGTGATGCGTTGGGGCTAGTGCTCCTTTGAATACCAACCAGGAGGTCTCTATGTTCGATAAAAACAATAAGCTGCGACATAGCATTTCATTGGCTGCCGTACTGGCCCTCAGCGGTTTGAGCGCCACGGCCTGGGCTGATGCGTATGAAGATGCGGCAAAAAAATGGATCGGCAGTGAGTTCAAACCGTCCACACTCACCGACGCCCAACAGCTCGAAGAGTTGAAGTGGTTTATCAAGGCGTCGGAACCGTTCCGTGGGATGAAGATCAACGTGGTGTCGGAAACCCTCACCACCCACGAGTACGAATCCAAGGTGCTGGCCAAGGCCTTCAGCGAAATCACCGGCATTAAGTTGACCCACGATCTGCTGCAGGAAGGCGACGTGGTAGAGAAGCTGCAAACCCAGATGCAGTCCGACAAGAACATCTACGACGGCTGGGTTAACGATTCCGACTTGATCGGTACGCACTTTCGCTACGGCAAGACGGAGTCCATCACTGATCTGATGGCTAACGAAGGCAAGGACTACACCTCGCCGACCCTGGATCTGAAGGACTTTATCGGTTTGTCCTTCACCACTGCGCCGGACGGCAAGCTCTATCAACTGCCCGACCAACAGTTCGCCAACCTCTACTGGTTCCGCGCCGACTGGTTCGAGCGTGCGGATCTGAAAGCCCAGTTCAAGGCCAAGTACGGCTACGACCTCGGCGTGCCGGTGAACTGGTCGGCCTACGAAGACATCGCCAAATTCTTCAGCGAAGACGTCAAGGAAATTGACGGTAAGCGCATCTACGGGCACATGGACTACGGCAAGAAAGACCCGTCTTTGGGCTGGCGCTTCACCGATGCCTGGTTCTCCATGGCCGGTGGTGGTGATAAAGGTTTGCCCAACGGCCTGCCGGTGGACGAGTGGGGCATTCGCGTGGAGGACTGCCATCCGGTGGGCTCCAGCGTCACTCGTGGTGGCGACACCAACGGCCCGGCGGCCGTGTTCGCCACGCAAAAATATGTGGATTGGATGAAAGCCTATGCGCCACCGGAAGCGGCGGGCATGACCTTCTCCGAATCCGGCCCTGTACCGTCCCAGGGCAACATCGCCCAGCAGATCTTCTGGTACACCGCCTTCACCGCCGACATGACCAAACCGGGGTTGCCGGTGGTGAATGCCGACGGCACGCCGAAATGGCGCATGGCCCCGTCGCCACGCGGCCCGTATTGGGAGGAGGGCATGAAGCTGGGCTATCAGGATGTGGGCTCGTGGACCTTCATGAAGTCCACGCCCGAGAAACAAAAACTGGCAGCCTGGCTGTATGCGCAGTTCGTGACCTCGAAAACCGTGTCGCTGAAGAAAACCATCGTCGGCCTCACACCGATTCGTGAATCCGACATCAACTCCCAGGCCATGACCGACCTGGCGCCGAAACTGGGTGGCCTGGTGGAGTTCTATCGCAGCCCGGCCCGCGTGCAGTGGACCCCGACCGGCACCAACGTGCCGGACTACCCACGCCTGGCGCAACTGTGGTGGAGCAACATCGCTGCCGCCGCCAGCGGCGAGAAAACCCCGCAGCAGGCGCTGGATAACCTGGCCAAGGAACAGGACGCGATCATGACGCGCCTGGAACGCTCCAAGGTGCAGCCGGTGTGCGGTCCGAAAATGAACGAAGAACGGGATGCACAATACTGGTTCGACCAGCCGGGTGCGCCGAAGCCGAAACTGGCCAATGAGAAACCGAAAGGCGAGACGGTGGCTTACAGCGATCTGCTCAAGTCGTGGGAGGCGGCACGTAAGTAAGTGCATTCGGATTACAACGGCACGCTTGCGTGCCGTTCGAATACGTCAATCATGGGGAGCCGGGGTGAGGGCGGCTTATCAGGTAAAACTGGAACAGTTCAAGCTGACCCTCTCGAGCGGCAAGGCAGGACTCCAGGGTAAAGCCCAGTTCCTGGGTGACCCAGGGGATTGGCGGCAACACTGGCGTGTGACCGAAAATCAGGGCCAGACCGCCAGGCTTCAATGTGGTCAGCAAGGAACATAGCAAGATCTCGGCTTCGCGGCGGGTAACTACCTCGGTATTGAGAAATCGCAGGATCAACGCATCGCACGCGGTACGTTCAAAAGCAGCATGCGCTTGTCTGAAGCGCACGAGCGAACCCGCATGGTGCACTTGAGCATGACGGATCATGGAAGCCGATCGGTCTGACCCCAGGCATTGGCAGCGGGGCAACGCACGCGCCAGATGTGCAATCAACTCGCCGGTCGAGCAGGCCGGATCGTGAATCAGCGCCCCGGGCTTGAGGCGGTCACGCAGTACCTCGACGCAATGTTCGCGAAAATGCCTTTCGTCCACATTCAACTGGGCTGCTCGCTCATCGTCGCACTCCCAGAAACTGGATGGGCAGATGAATTCTTCGGCCTGTGGCCCCAGGGGTGGATAAGGGAAGCACACTTCACTTCGTGGGTGTTGATGGGCTTCGCTAAACGCAATTCGTTTGTCTTGTGGCGTACTGGCTTGATAGAACAGCGAGAGTCCGTCGTCGCTCCAATGCAGGTATTCAAGGGGGCCGAACAGCATCGAGGGGCGCAGGATACTGGTCAGGCGGCGCTGCCCAAGACCGTTGCGCAACGGCCGGTTTCGTCCAACCCAATGAGTGTTCCCCGTATTGAGCACAAACACCTGGGCCAGTCCGAACCCCTTCGGCTCTACATGGCGTTGCCAACGCCGTGAGTGATCGTTTTCAAACGTCATGCCATCACCTCCTGATGCTCGCCGCACAGACGCTTGCCCCTGGCTTGTGGCACCACGACATTACCGGTGGATACCAGGAAAAACCGTTCCAACCCAGGGATAGTCACATGGACGAGGGTGGTGCCCAGCTGGCTTTGAAACAGCGTACAGACACCGGGTATGAGTCCATGCCCGGCCAGGTTCTCCACCAGGCCGTTGATCTGCCCCTCCAGCCGCGAAGGATACTGGCGCTGCTGCAGTGTTACCCATTCGACAGGCCGCGCCATCAGGTGGCGGGTGTCAAAGTGCAGGCTGCGCTGCAAGCGTTTGAAACGGGCCAGGTGCCGCTGGGCATTGAGCAAATAACCGTGCAGTGGCGGTTCGCTTGCCAGCCATTTCAGCTGTGCCAGCTCGGTCAGGGCTCGCCAGGCTGCATGCATAGGGTCCAACGAAGTGCCAGTACCGTACACGGTGGGCAGCGTTGATGAGTTGGGAATGAAGGCCAGGCACGTGGTCGCGCAAAATTCGGTGCTGATATCCAGCAAGACGACTTGCGTGTTGAATTGTTGGTTCACGGCGAGCAAGGCGTCGTGGGCTTGCGGGCCGAGGCTGGTCGGAATGACTCGGCGCAGGGTGTACTGATGTTGATAGTAGAAGTGTTTCAACAGAAACAAAGAGAGAGCATCGCGCTCGATACTTTCGTTCAGTGCGTGCAGCACGGCCTCGTCATAGGTAGCACCGATAGCGGTGCCACTGTTGCTGGCGTAACGGCGTAGGGCACGCAGGTCGGTTGGATCATCGTGCAGTGGGTGCTCGCAGTAGCGGGGGCAGGTGAGGGCGAGTGGGTACGAAAAGAGCGGCCCATCAATCAAGCTGCGATAGCTGCGGCAGACGATACGCGCTTCCTGCTGTTTCACCAGCAATGACAAGGGCGAGTCATCGACAAACTGCGGATGGTTGGCAAAGTAACGGTAGGTTTGCCAGTGAAGCGGGGTGCTGTTCCACTCATCGCTCAAATAATGTTCGAGCGCTTCATACAACGCTCCTACGCTTGCGGCTATCGGGTCGCCCTTACCCGCGCCGCGTGCCACCTCCTTCGAGTCGGATGTATGCAAGCAGGTTTGCACACACACAATCTTGTCTCCCAGGGTGCGGCTGCTCGCGTGTAATCCCAGTTCATCCAGTTGGGCGAGAATTTGTTGATGAGCTTGCACCAAAGGCAGGCTGCGTTCCGGGGCTTTGATTGAATCCTTGTCCATGAGAATGGCTCCAGGGAAGGAGGAGAGGCGTTGCCTCTCCTCGACTCACTTACTCGGCTTCCAGCTCGGCCGTTTCGGTTTCAGTGAGTTGCAGGCTGTCGATGAAATCGTCGGCGCTGTCCTGGTTCAGCTGTTCCATCTCGGCGATTTTGTTGGCGTTTGCGCTAGCCATGTATCCCATGTTCAAACCCTCATTTTTATTGGATAGGTGAGTTGTGTGCCTTTGTTCGGCACAGCTGGAACCTATAAAAAAATGGTGAGCCAGGGCAAATGTCTCCTGTTGTTGCGACGCCTCTGGAGCAGGCTGCTGGAAATCAGTCGCCTCAATTTACGGGTTGACAGTTATTGCAGGTGTGACTGGGAGTCATGAGGGGACGGTTGTAGGACTGCCGCCTAGGGTGAGGTGAACAATGCGCTTGAGGTAGGTTGATTCTCCACGGATGTTGGGGCGAAGGAGTCCACGCCCCCATGGATTAGCCCTCCTATATTTACAGCGCACGTCGACTTTGCTCGCAAAATAAACGAGAGCACCGGGCGCGAGGTCTTTGAACCTTTGCCATCTTGCAGGATGCTCGCCGTATCTCTGGCCGGCGGCATAGGAGCGCCTGGCTGCTCCGTGCCATGGTCCTGCGAAGTTGTTCGGCGCAGACGATTGCCGGTACGCGCATCATCGATGTTTGAATCGTGCAACCTTAGGACGGGACCGGCTCCACCAACGTTCGTGGTACGAGTAAGTCCGTCACATCGCAGAATAACGGGCGATCACACCAGGCTGTACGGTCGCCAATCACATAAAAGCGCCGCTTGGCACGCGTAGCCGCAACGTTCAGCAGGTTCGGTTCACTCACCACCCAATCCCGTGCGCCGGGGTTTTCGCTGTCGCCACCCAGCACCATGATCACCACTGGTGCCTCCTTGCCCTGCATCGTATGGATGGTGCCGTATACCATCTTGCGTGGGAGCAGGTCTTTGAGGCGGTCCCGCACTGCCTGGAAAGGCGTGATGACACAGATATCGCTCGGCGGTACGCCATCTGCGCGAAGCCTGTCCAGCAAGCGTGTCAGGGCATCACCTTCTGCGGGCACCCAATTGCCCATCGATCGGCCGCTGGCTTGAACCCAACCCGTGGGCAAGCTGGCAGTGGTCTCTTTTTCTGCAGACGGAGGGCGAGTACCAAAGACCATGACACCGTCATAGGCGATCCGGTTAGCCAGGGCATACATCGGCCGGTCGCAACGGCGGTGAACCACCAACGGCAAACCCACCCAGCGTTTATCGTTGGCCGGACCCATCATTCGGCCCCATGGCGTTGCTTCATCTGCCAGGGTTTGTGCCGACTGACGGGTGGGAAGCCAGTGCTCGTCGACCCCGTAGCGGGTCCGCATATGTTCCAGCACTGCATCGGACACGGTGACAATCGGCTTGAGTTGCAAGGGATCGCCCACCAACACCGCACGTCGAGCCCGCCATAGCGCGCCCACGGCTGCTTGCGGTGTCGCCTGGCCGGCTTCATCGACCAGCAACCAACCAATGTCTCCTACGCCCAGCGAGCCGAACGAACGGGCGAACGACGCGAAGGTACTGCTCAACACCGGCACCAGCATGAACAACGACGCCCAGCTGGAGCGAATGGCGTCACGGGAGACACCGTGCCAGCGGCCGCCTTGCAGTACGCTGTTGATGAAATACAAGTTGGCGCGAATACGTTTGGCTTCCAGCTCGAAGAGGCATTGATGCAACTTGAGCGCCTGGATGAAGACCGCCGCACGTGCCTGTCGCCATCCCGGGATGGCCCAGGGTTCGAGCAGCTCGATGGCTTCACCGCGGCCAATAATGCCGTGTTTGAGCCATGCCAATAGATGGTCGGCTTTACAGGCTTTGGCTATTGCGCTGACGTTGTCTACCAGCTGGCTGTGACGTGACTGCAAGTGTGCCAGGGTGGCACTGGCCTCGTTACTCAGGCCCTCAAGTGTCTTGCGCTCACCCTCCAGGCGAAGGATGTCGCGCTTGATGCGCTCAAGGTTTTCTTGCGCAAGCGTCGAACGACTGCTGATCAGTTGCTCTGCCTGGTCCCAGCGGCGCTGTGCTCCCCAGAGGCTGAACAGGTTCTTTAAGAAACCCGGTGGGCTATGTCGGTGGGATTGCAGTTCGAGCAGGCACTGTTGCAGTTGTTCTTGCGCCGGTTTCAACTGAGCTTCGTCAACCTGGGCGAGGCGCCCATCGGTGTCTTTGAGCTTGCCGGACAACTGTTTCAGCGCATGAGCTTGTTCTGTGATCTGAAGGCGCAGGTCATTCAGCGTCGTGAGCTGAGCATTGATGCGCATGGCATCGGCGCTCAGCGCTTCGGCCCGTGACTTGGCCGCGTTATAGGCGGCCACTGCCTGTTTCCAGGTGTGCTGGCGTTGGGGAGTGGTCCGCACCACATCCGCCTGGGTTTTCAGCCAGCCCAGGAACCCACGGGGTGTCGGTTCTTCTGCGTCATCCGGCACTTCGTCCGACTCCGACTCATTGGCCTCCTGCTCGTCTTCGAGCGCTTCGGCGTCTTGGGCGGTCATCCAGTCATTTTTGTCGTCGACAGCACTGCCGGCTTTGGGCTTGCTGGGCGGGGTGCCGTAGAAGTAGCGGCTGATGAAGGTGTTACGCCGGGCCTTGCTGCCCAGCGCGGCGGAAATCAGGGCCCAGGCAGGTTTACCACTGACCAGTTCACCCAGGTCGCTGAAGTAGTCCGCATCGGGCAACCAACCAGGGTCGATCTTGTCCCGTTGCGGCAGTTCCAGGGTGACGTTTTCAACGGCGCCGTTGTTGGACGACGCCAGAATGATTTCAAAGCCCAACAGGGCAGGGTTGAGCTTATAGACGTTTTGGGCATCGGTACCGTCGCCCATTTTTTCTGGCATGGCATCGACAAAGGCATCAGAAGCACGTGCCAGGCCAGCCAGGACGTCGGCACGCTGGGTCACTACCGCTGCAATCAGATCTCGCAGCAACGTGGTTTTCCCGGTGCCGGGAGGGCCGTTGATGCCGAGTATCCCTTCGCCCTCCGCCAGCGTGCCGAGAAGGGTGTTGACGGCCAGTTGCTGTGAATGCACCAGCCCTAGATGATGTTCGGCAGGCCAACACCCGGCGGCGTAATGCTGGGGCGTCAAACGCTCGATAACGGCCAGGCTGGCATCGTCATCGTCCACGTGCAGCCGGGGTTCAGGGGCATGTCGAGAAAGGTACTGGGTCAGCGGTCGGCTCGATATGCCTTTTCGCAGGCTGTCTGACACATCGGCCAGGTCTGCGAGCAAAAAACTGTTGAGCGGATCGTCTTCCTGCTCGGGTTTCTTCACCTTGATCGGTGTGGAGCGCCAGCGGTGGTGAAGCAACGCCTGGTCCGGGAAAAACGTCTGAAGGCCCAGGAAATCGCGTATGTGAGCGGTCAGTTGGTGCAGGGTAGCGGCTTCAACACGGCCGCCCATCAGTGTCTTGATGTTTTCCCGCAGGCATTTCTGATCTTCGTCGAAGCCTCTGGTCCAGTCGCGGCCAGCCAACGCTCGGCCAAGGAACCAGGCTTCACTGGAGAGCACCAGGCTGTCCTGCACCATCAGCCCCTGTGCGGTGAACTTCAAGGCAAAGAGTGCGGACTCGCGGCTTTTTGGCTTTTCCTTATAGCCCTGGTCGGCACCGTACAGTTGCTTTAGTTTCTCGGCGACGGTTCGGCTGTCATACAGATGGGCGAAGAGGGTATGGCTCCAGACCCTTTTGTCAGGCACCTGCTGGTGGGCGACGGGGCTGGCGTCAGACCAAGGCATGACGGGACGGGCCGCGTTGACATCGTGGAAAAACGACGAAAACAGGCTGTCTCGCGTCTGGATCTTGGGGGCCGCCTGGGGTTGCAGCAGCTCAACGGCATGCCAGTAGCGGGTGATGCTTTCTTGACTCATCAACTTCATTCCTTCGTGTTTGACGCCGAGTCATCCCTGTTCGGCGGGCAGTCTACGCGCTCAGTGCGCCCTTATCAGGCGGCCGACTGCGGTAACAACTGCAAGTGTCCTTCCATATCCCTGACCAACCCACTGGCCAAAAAAAGCGGCGCAAGGCGCTTGTGCAGTTGCGGCTCAACAAACTCTTTCACCGTATCCAGCACCAACACGCCGCTGAGTGGCAACTCGGCCTTGGTGTACGACAGCCATGCCTTCTTCAGCATCTGCAACACATCGCTGCCCGACGTGGAAGCAAAGCGGCGGTGGCTGGGTTTGCCGTCGAAGTGGAAGGTGTGCTGAAACGCGTAGCCGGTTTCA
Organism: Pseudomonas sp. GW821-FHT03A09; assembly: GCF_059421065.1. Classification (NCBI taxonomy): domain Bacteria; kingdom Pseudomonadati; phylum Pseudomonadota; class Gammaproteobacteria; order Pseudomonadales; family Pseudomonadaceae; genus Pseudomonas; species Pseudomonas sp. GW821-FHT03A09. The sequence goes on from NZ_JBWKUX010000003.1 coordinate 495,534, forward strand.
TCGCCATTGGCAGCCGCGCACCTTACGCAGGTGCACGGGCCGTCGCCGAACGCGCTGCGCAGGTAGGCGTTGAAGTCCACCACGGGTTTGAGTGACAGGCGCTTATCGACCTCGAACAGGTCTCCGGTCATTTTTTCGTCAGTGTTCAACGTCCATTTCCTCGCAGGTTCAGCGGTTTTTCAAAGCGCGGAACAATACCAGCCGAACGGGGTTTTGGGGATTATTTGCATAACAATAGATCCCGATATTCTTTTCCTGTCTTAAAAATCGCCGCTAGGCTCCATCACCTTCTTAAAAACGCGGCAGATTCCTACATGACTTTCAAGCGTTCCTCCCTGGCTCTCCTGGCGGCTGCGACGGCCATGATCAGTCTCGGCGCCCAGGCCGAAGGCAAGATCAGCATCGCGCAGCAATTCGGCATCGGCTACCTGATCCTCGATGTAGTGCGCGACCAGCACCTGATCGAAAAACACGGTAAGGAACAGGGCCTGGATATCCAGGTGGAATGGAACAGTATTTCCGGCGCCACCGCGATGAACGAGTCGTTGCTGGCCGGCGCCTTGGATATCGTGTCGGCCGGTGTGCCGCCCATGCTCACCTTGTGGGATCGCACCAAGGGCAAGCAGAACGTCAAGGCTATCGCCTCCCTCGGCTCGATGCCCAACTACCTGCTGACCAACAACCCCAACGTGAAGACCCTCAAGGACTTTACCGAGAAAGACCGCATTGCCGTACCTGCCGCCGGCGTGGGCTTCCAGTCGCGTACCTTGCAGATCGAAACCGCCAAGCAGTTCGGCGACGCCCATTACAAGAAGTTCGACGACATCTCCATCAGCCTGGCCCACCCCGACGCCACGGCGGCGTTGATTGCCGGTGGTTCGGAGATCAACGCGCACTTTTCCAGCCCGCCGTTCCAGTATCAGGAACTGTTGAACCCTAACGTGCACAAGGTGCTCAGTTCCTACGACATCCTTGGCGGCCAGGCTTCGTTCAACGTGCTCTATACCACGCAGAAGTTCCACGACGAAAACCCCAAGACCTACAAGGCGTTCTATGCCGCGCTGGCCGAGGCCGAGCAGATTATCAAGGCCGACAAGCCGGCTGCCGCCAAAACGTATATCCGCGTAGAGCAATCCAAGCTGCCGTTGGACCTGGTGGAGAAAATCGTCCAGGACCCGGAGATCGACTTTACCATCGTGCCCCAGCGCACCTTTATCTATGCCGAGAAACTGCAGGAACTGGGCGTGCTGAAAAACAAAGCCGCCAGCTGGAAGGACTACTTCTTCGAAGAGGCCCATGGCGGCAATGGCAGCTAACCGGCCGCACTCGGTCAATGTGGGAGGGGGCTTGCCCCCGATGAGGGACTGTCAGTTGAAACATCCATGACTGACACACCACTATCGGGAGCAAGCCTCTCCCACCATTGAATCTTTGTTGATCTGGCAGATCAGCGGAAGAACTCGCCGGGGGTAGCCTCGAACTGCTGGCGAAACGCATTGATAAACGCCGACGTCGATTCATACCCACACCCCAGCGCTACATCCGTCACACGCTCGCCCTGCTCCAGGGCGGGCAGGGCGCTCAGCAGGCGCAGGCGCTGGCGCCAGGCGCGAAAGGTCAGGCCCGTGTCGCTGAGGAACAAGCGGCTGAGGGTTTTCTCGCTGACCCCCAATTTCTCGCTCCAGTGTCCCAGCGTGGTCTGCTGCTCAGGGTGCAGGTTCAAACTGCGGTAGATCTGCCGCAAGCGTGGATCGTGAGGCAGGGGCAGCATCAAATCCACCTGCGGGGCAGCGGCGAGTTGGTCAAGGACGACTTGGGCCAGGCGCCCATCCGGCCCATCCTCGGCGTATTCCACCGGCAGTTCGCTGAAGCTGCGGATCAACTCGCGCAATAAGCTGCTCACCTCCAACACCTGACAACGTTCGGCTGCCCAGCTCGTAACGCTGCAATCCAGGTACAAACTGCGCATTTCGGTATGGGGCGAACTGAACACCCGGTGCGGCACGCCGGCGGGAATCCACACCGCACGTTGGGGCGGAGCGACGAAACGCCCGACGCTGGTCTGAATTTCCAACACCCCGGAAATCGCATAGGAGAGCTGCACCCACGGGTGGCTGTGCCGGCGCGTCAAGGCGCGGTTGGGCAGGGATTCGGTGCGGCCATACACCGGCCGAGGCAGGCTGGAGAGCCCGGGCACGCTGCGGCGCACGGTTTTATCATGTCCTTTAGGCGGCATTTACTGGCTCATTGGCGTTAGTCGGTAACAAGCAGTTACGTTAGAGTCGCGACGATGCGTTTTGCAACCCCCGGACGATTTGCTTATGACCCGCCCACGCTTTCTGCCTGACAACTTCACCCTGACCCTGGTGGCCACGGTAATCATCGCTTCCCTGCTACCCGCCAGCGGCCAGACCGCCGTGGCGTTCGGCTGGGTGACCAACCTGGCCATTGCGCTGCTGTTTTTCCTGCATGGCGCCAAATTGTCGCGCCAGGCCATCGTTGCCGGTGCCGGCCATTGGCGCCTGCACTTGCTGGTGTTCAGCCTGACCTTCGTGCTGTTCCCGTTGTTGGGCCTGGCGCTCAAGCCGCTGCTGTCGCCGTTGATCGGCAAAGACCTGTACATGGGCATGCTGTACCTCTGCGCGTTGCCGGCCACGGTGCAATCGGCGATCGCCTTTACCTCGCTGGCTCGGGGCAATATCCCGGCGGCGATTTGCAGCGCGGCGGCGTCCAGCCTGTTCGGTATCTTCCTCACGCCGTTACTGGTGACGCTGTTGCTCAATGTGCACGGCGATGGCGGCTCCACCGTCGACGCGATCCTGAAAATCAGCGTGCAACTGCTGCTGCCGTTTGTTGCCGGGCAGATTGCCCGCCGCTGGATCGGCGAGTGGGTAGGGCGCAACAAATCCTGGCTCAAGTTCGTCGATCAGGGTTCGATTTTGCTGGTGGTGTATGGCGCGTTCAGCGAAGCGGTCAACGAAGGCATCTGGCATCAGATCCCACTGTGGGAGCTGGGCGGCCTGGTCGTCGCTTGCTGCGTGTTGCTGGGCTTGGTGCTGGTGGCATCCACGGTGTTGGGCAAGGTGTTCGGCTTCAACCAGGAAGACCGCATCACCATCTTGTTCTGCGGCTCGAAGAAAAGCCTGGCCACCGGCGTACCCATGGCCCAGGTGCTGTTCGCCGGGGCGACCATGGGCGTGCTGATCCTGCCATTGATGCTGTTTCACCAGATCCAGCTGATGGTCTGTGCAGCCTTGGCCCAGCGTTATGCCAAGCGGCCGGAAAGCATTCCCGAGCTGATGGGGCAAGTGGACCCGTAAAGTAGCGCCGCAGGGCTATCAGGCGATCCTGAAAACGACGAAACCGCTCAAGTCTGCGCGCAAACGGGCGATGACCTTCTTAAGAACCCAAGAAGGAGCGTCGTCATGAACGTTACACGTTTGTCAGTGGTTACCGGCTTCCTGGTGGTATGGGCGGGGGCGTGCTTGGCGGCACCGTCGGGTGTCATTCACTTTCACGGCAGCATTGTCGAGCCGGGTTGCAATTCCGCCACGCTGGGCGGCTCGACAGTCGCGTTCAATGCATGTCCACAGGCCATGCGCGGCAGCCGGTTAGAGGTTCAGCCCGTGCGCAGCGTACAGGCGCTGGGCAACGCGACGGCCAACGTCAAGTTGGTGGCCGACAGCGGTAGCGGGCGTTATTACGACCAGCGGTATGTGGTGGTGGATGCCCGTGGAAAGCCGATTCAGTCGGGGGCCTACATCGTCACCGTCACCTCGCCTTGATGAAACTGATGGTTCTTTGATCGGGATCAGCGCCAACAGGCCGCCGAGAAACCTATAGAATGCTCGGTGGCGGCGCTTGTCCTGGGTGACCGCTCGATCACCGTCGGAGTACCGCGCCATTCCATGAGCCTTTCAGCCGCCACCCCCCAAGCCAACTGGCAACCGGTCATCGCCCTCGCGCTGGCCGCCTTTGTGTTCAACACCACCGAATTTGTCCCCGTCGGGTTGCTCAGCGCCATCGGCGCCAGCTTCGACATGCCCATCGCCAGCGTTGGGCTGATGCTCACCATCTATGCCTGGATCGTGTCCTTGACCTCGTTGCCGGTGATGCTGCTGACCCGCAACGTCGAGCGGCGCAAATTGCTCATTGTGTTGTTCGGCCTGTTTATCGCCAGCCATATCCTCTCCAGCGTTGCCACCAGCTTCGGACTCCTGATGCTCAGTCGTATCGGCATTGCCTTGTCCCATGCGTTGTTCTGGTCGATCACCGCGTCCCTTGCAGTGCGCCTGGCGCCGGAAGGCAAGCAGGTGCAAGCCCTCGGCCTGCTGGCCACCGGCACGTCCCTGGCGATGGTGCTGGGCATTCCCCTCGGGCGTTTGCTCGGTGAAGCCATGGGCTGGCGCACCACGTTCCTGGTCATCGGTGCCTTCGCGGCTGCCCTGGTGTTCTGGCTGGCGCGCACTTTGCCGCTGTTGCCGAGCCAGAACTCCGGCTCGCTGCGCAGCCTGCCGTTGCTGTTCAAGCGTCCGGCGCTGGTGGCGCTCTACGTGCTCACCGCCATGACGGTGACGGCGCAATTCACCGCCTACAGCTACATCGAGCCCTTCGTTGAGGGCGTGGCGGGCATGAGCGGAAATGCTGTCACGCTGATCCTGCTGGTGTTCGGCGGCGCCGGCATCATCGGTTCGTTGTTGTTCAGTCTGGTGCACCGTTTCAACCCCCATCTGTTCGTGGTCGGGGCGGTGTTCCTGCTGGCGGCGTGCCTGGCCTTGCTGCTGCCGCTGAGTGGCGCCGAGTCTTATCTTGTCGGGCTCAGCGTGTTCTGGGGTATCGCGATCATGGGCTTTGGCTTGGCCATGCAGTCCAAAGTGCTGGTGCTGGCACCGGACGCCACCGACGTGGCCATGGCGATGTTCTCCGGCATCTACAACATCGGCATCGGCGGCGGTGCCCTGATGGGCAGTTGGGTCGGCAGCCACTTCGGCTTCGCCTGGATCGGCGCGGCGGGTGGGTTGTTGGCGGCGGTTGCACTGATCGGTTATTGCCTGGCAATTCGTCGGTTTGGGCAGGGAGGCACGCACACGCCGAGCTGAACGATCCTCATCCCCCGTTGTCCCCGCTTCCCATGTCACCCCCCGCCTGTCAAATCCCTTAATTTTCCAAGCCTGCCGGAAGCCTCTCCAGGCTTGCGGCTGCGCCCGCCATTTATCCAGGGCGTCCAGCACACCCGATCCAAGCGGTAGCTGAAAACGGACTTTCTTTTCAACCGTGACTTATCAGGCAGGTTACCCCATGCAGTTCAGCGAATTATTGGCAGCGATTTCCACCCATGCGATCCGTCTGCAAACTGAAGAAGGCGACCTGATTATCCTGGGCGACGACGAAGCCCTAGACGACGTGCTGTGGGATCAACTGATCGCCCACAAGCCACGGCTGCTGGCGCTGGTGGCCGAGCATGGCGGTGACTGGCTGAGCCCGGCTTACCGCATCACCCCGGCCATGCTGCCCCTGGTCAACCTCGATCAGCCGGCCATCGACCGTATCGTCGCCGCCATCCCCGGTGGCGCGGCCAATGTGCAGGACATCTACCCCCTGGCGCCGCTCCAGGAAGGCATGCTCTATCACCATCTCTCAGCCGAGCAGGGCGACCCCTACGTGCTGCACGCACAGTTTGTGTTCGACAGCCGCGCTCGCCTGGACGCCTTCGCCGAGGCCTTGCAGTGGGTGATCGATCGCCACGATATCCTGCGCACGTCCATGGCTTGGGAGCGTCTCGACGAACCACTGCAAGTGGTGTGGCGCAAGGCGACGTTGGCCTGTGAGGAAGTCCGCGTCAGTGGCGGCGATGCCCTGGCGCAACTGCTGGCTCGCTATGATGCACGCACTTACCGCATGGACCTGGGCCAGGCGCCGCTGCTGCGCCTGGTGTTCGCCGCCGACCCGGCCAACCAGCGGGTGGTGGCGATGCTGCTGTTCCATCACACCATCCTCGACCACACCGCCCTCGATGTGGTGCGCCATGAAATCCAACTGTACCTGGCCGGCGAACAAGCCCAGGCCGGTGAGCCGGTGCCGTTTCGCAGCTACATCGCCCAAGTGCGCCATGGTGTCAGCGAACAGGCCCACGAGGCGTTCTTCCGCGAGATGCTGGCGGATATCGACGAGCCGACCTTGCCGTTCGGCCTGCAGGATGTGCAAGGCGATGGCCAGGGTATCGATGAAGCGCGCATCCTCGTCGACAGCACGTTGAGCCGCCGCCTGCGTGCCTTGGCGCGACCACTGGGGGTGAGCGTGGCGAGCATGCTGCACTTGGCCCTGGCCCGTGTACTGGGCGTGGTGTCTGGCCGTGATGCGGTGGTGTTCGGCACGGTGATGCTCGGCCGCATGGGCGCGGGTGAGGGCGGTGAGCGTGCCTTGGGCATGTTCATCAACACCTTGCCACTGCGCGTGGATGTGGGCGAGCAGGGCGTGCGCGCCGGGGTCAAGGCGACCCACGAGCGCCTGACCACCTTGCTCAACCACGAACACGCGTCCCTGGCGTTGGCCCAGCGTTGCAGCGGCGTGGCGGCACCGACGCCGTTGTTCAGTGCGATGCTCAACTATCGGCATAGCGCCGCTACCGATATGGCCGAAGTGATTGACGTCGCCGAGGGTATCCAAGTGCTGGGCGCCGAGGAACGCACCAACTACCCATTGACGGTCAATGTCGATGACCTTGGGGAAGACTTCGCACTGACCGTGATGGTGGCGATGTCCATCGGCGCGCAGCGCGTGGCCGGTTACCTGCACACGGCCCTGGAAAGCTTGGCCGATGCCCTGGAGCAGCGACCGGATACGCCGCTTGGCGGCCTGAACATTCTCCCCGACGCCGAGCGTCAAACCCTGCTTCACGACCTCAACCAAAGCCCCACGCACTACGCCGATACCACCCTGATCCACCAGCAAGTCGAAACCCATGCCGCCGCCCATCCCGAGTCCATCGCGCTACGTTTCGACAACCAACGCCTGACCTATCGCCAACTCAACGAACGCGCCAACCAGGTCGCCCACCGCCTGCTGGCCCAAGGCGTGCGCCCCGACGACCGTGTGGCGATCTGCGTCGAGCGGGGCCCGGAAATGATCATCGGCTTGCTCGGCATCCTCAAGGCCGGTGCCGGTTATGTGCCCATCGACCCGGCTTATCCGCTGGAACGTATCGCCTACACCTTGCAGGACAGCGAACCCCTGGCCGTGCTGGTACAAGCCAACACCCGCCACCTGGTCGGCGACCTGCCGCAGATCGACCTCGACAGCTTGCGCCAGGAGTCCATCGTCAACCCGCGGCTGCACCTGAGCCCGGCCAACCTGGCCTACGTGATCTACACCTCTGGCTCCACCGGCCTACCCAAGGGCGTGATGATCGAACACCGCCAGGTGGCGCGGTTGTTCACCGCCACCGAACACTGGTTCAGGTTCAATCACAACGATGTGTGGGCCTTGTTCCATTCCTTCGCCTTCGACTTCTCGGTGTGGGAAATCTGGGGGGCGCTGATGCACGGCGGACAGTTGTTGATCGTGCCGCAACTGGTCAGCCGCTCGCCGGATGAGTGCTACACGCTGCTGTGTGAAGCGGGCGTGAGCATTCTCAACCAGACGCCCAGCGCGTTCCGTCAACTGATCGCCGCCCAGGGCCGCAGCCCGGACGTGCATTCCCTGCGCCAGGTGATTTTTGGCGGTGAAGCCCTGGAACCGGGCCTGCTCAAACCCTGGTATGCCCGCGCCATCAACGCCGGTACGCAACTGGTGAACATGTACGGCATCACCGAAACCACCGTGCATGTGACCTATCGCGCCCTGGAAGCGGCGGATGCCCAGTTGGTCGGCGTCAGTCCGATTGGCGTACGTATCCCCGACTTGCAGCTGTATGTGCTGGATAAACACCGCGAACCGTTGCCGTTTGGCGTGGTGGGCGAGTTGTACGTGGGCGGTGCCGGTGTGGCGCGCGGTTACTTGAACCGCGACGCGCTGAACGCCGAGCGTTTCCTGGCCGACCCGGCCACCGGCCTGCGCATGTACAAGACCGGCGATCTCGGCCGTCTGCTGGCCGACGGCAGCGTCGAATACCTGGGGCGTAATGACGACCAGGTAAAGATCCGGGGTTTCCGTATCGAACTGGGCGAAATCGAGGCGCGCCTGGCCACCGCCGATGGCGTGCGCGATGCCGTGGTGATTGTCCGTGAAGACGAGCCGGGCGACAAGCGCCTGGTGGCCTACGTGATCGCTGAGGGCGAACTGAGCACCGCCGTCCTGCGCGATCATCTGCTACTGAGCCTGGCCGACTACATGGTGCCCAGCGCCTTCGTCGTGCTGGATAAATTCCCACTGACCACCAACGGCAAGCTTGATCGCAAGGCGTTGCCCGTCCCGGATACCGACGCGCTGGTACGCCGTGGCTATGAAGCCCCGCAAGGCGCGGTGGAAACCACCATCGCCGGCCTGTGGCAGGACCTGCTCAAGCTCGACCGCGTGGGCCGTGACGACAACTTCTTCGAGTTGGGCGGCCACTCCCTGCTGGCGGTCAAGCTGATCGAACGCATGCGCCAGGTCGACCTCAGTGCCGATGTGCGCGTACTGTTCGGCCAGCCGACCCTGGCAGCGTTGGCGGCGGCGGTCGGTGGGCAGGGCGAGGTCCAGGTCCCGGCCAACCTCATCATTGAAGGCAGCCAGCACATCACGCCCGAGATGCTGCCGTTGGTGGCGCTGGATCAGGCGGCCATCGATCACATCGTCGCCAGCGTGCCCGGCGGCATCGGCAACGTGCAGGACATCTACGGCCTGGCGCCGTTGCAAGCCGGCATCCTCTATCACCATCTGGCAACCACTGAAGGCGATCCTTACGTGTTGCAGGTGCAGCTGCGTTTTGATGATCAAGCGGCGGTGGACGCATTCATCCAGGCGCTGCACAGCGTGATCGCCCGCAACGACATCCTGCGCACCGGCATTCTTTGGGAAGGCCTGGATGAGCCGGTGCAAGTGGTGCTGCGCCAGGCGCCACTGGCAGTCGAACATATTGAAACCCAAGGCCTGGCTCACCTGCAGCAACGCTTCGATCCGCGCCACTATCGCCTCGACTTGTCTCGCGCCTCACTGATGCGCTTCGCCTACACCCAGGAGCAAGGCGGGTTTGTCGGCATCCTGTTGTTGCACCACATTCTGCTCGACCACACCGCCCTGCAAGTGCTGGTGGAGGAGATGAGCGCGAGCCTGGCCGGCAGTGACGCGCACTTGCCCGAGCCGGTGCAGTATCGCAATTACGTGGCCCAGGCCCGCCTCGGCGTGACCCAGGCCCAGCACGAAGCCTTTTTCAGCGAGATGCTCGGCGATCTTGACGAGCCGACCCTGGCGTTCGGCTTGCAGGACGTCAATGGCGACGGCAGCGGCATCATCGAAGCCCACTTGCCCCTGGAGCCGGCGCTGAGCCAGGGCCTGCGCGAACAGGCTCGACAGTTGGGCGTGAGCACCGCCAGCCTGGTGCACCTGGCCTGGGCGCAGGTGTTGGGTCAGGTTTCCGGCCAGCAGGATGTGGTGTTCGGCACCGTATTGCTCGGCCGAATGCAAGGCGGCGAGGGGGCCGACCGTGCACTGGGGATGTTCATCAACACCTTGCCGCTGCGGGTCAATCTGGGCGCTGTTGGTGTGCAAGCCGGCGTGCGTGCCACCCATGCACGGCTTGCGCAACTGCTGGGCCATGAACACGCCTCGTTGTCCCTGGCCCAGCGCTGCAGCGGCGTGCCGGGATCGTTGCCGCTGTTCAGCACACTGCTCAACTACCGTCACAGTGCGCCGGGTGAAGCCCCGGGAGACAGCCCGTTTGCCGCTTCCGGTATCCAAATCCTCAGCTCCGAAGAGCGCAGCAACTACCCGCTGGTGCTCAACGTCGATGACCTAGGCACAGGGTTCGCGGTCACAGTGCAGGGCGTAGCCAGCCTGGATGTGCAACGGGTGGGTGACTATATGCTCACTGCGCTGCGCCATCTGGTCAGCGCCTTGCAACAAGCGCCGACCACGCCGTTGCAGGCGGTGTCGATCCTGCCGCCTGCCGAGCGTCACCAACTGCTGGTGGATTTCAACGCCACCCGCCGCGAATACCCGTCGCAGCTCAGCGTGCACCAACTGTTCGAGGCCCAGGCCCTGGCCCGACCGGAAGCCGTGGCAGCCGTGCATGGACCGTTGTCGTTGAGCTATCGCGATCTCAATCGTCGCGCCAACCGCCTGGCCCATCACTTGATCAACCAAGGCGTGCAACCCGGCGAAAGCGTGGCAGTTGCCCTGCCACGCTCCCTGGATCTGCTGGTGTGTCAGTTGGCGATCCTCAAGTGCGCGGCGGTGTATGTGCCGCTGGACATCAACGCCCCGCTGGAACGCCAGGCGTTCATGGTGCAGGACAGCGGCGCACACCGGGTGCTCAATACCCTGGCCGACCTGAACCTCGACGCGCTGTCACCGCGCAACCCCGACGTGGCACACACTTCGGAAAGCGTGGCATACATCATGTACACCTCCGGTTCCACTGGCGCGCCGAAGGGCGTGCAAGTGCCACACCGCGCCATCTCGCGTCTGGTGCTCAACAACGGTTACGCCGATTTCAACGAGCATGATCGCGTGGCTTTCGCCTCCAACCCGGCCTTCGACGCCAGCACCCTCGATGTGTGGGCGCCGTTGCTCAATGGCGGTTGCGTGGTGGTGGTCGAACATGCGGTGTTGCTGTCCCAGGCGGCATTCGCGGCGCTGTTGCAGGAGCAGGCCGTCAACGTGTTGTGGATGACCGCCGGGTTGTTCCATCAGTACGCCGATGCGCTGATGCCGGTGTTCCGCCAGCTGCGTTACCTGATCGTCGGCGGCGATGTGCTCGACCCGCTGGTGATCGGCCGCGTGCTCCAGCACGGCAAACCCCAGCACCTGCTCAATGGCTACGGGCCTACCGAGGCCACCACGTTCTCCACCACCTTTGAAATCAACGCCGTGGGCGAGGGCGGCATCCCCATCGGTCGACCGATTGCCAATGCCCAAGCCTACGTACTCGACGCTCGCCAGCAACCGCTGCCGCTGGGCGTGGTCGGCGAGCTGTACATCGGTGGCGCGGGTGTGGCCAAGGGTTACTTGAACCAACCGCAATTGACCGCTGAAAAATTTATCCCGAACCCCTTTGGTGAGGGCCTGCTGTACCGCACGGGCGACCTGGCCGTCTGGCAGGCCGAGGGTACGTTGCTGTACCAGGGGCGTAATGACCTGCAACTGAAAATTCGCGGTTTCCGCATCGAACCAGGAGAAATCGAGAGCTGCCTGGCCGCGTTCGCCGGGGTGAAGGATGTCGTGGTCCTGGCCCGCGAAGACGAGCCGGGTGACAAGCGCCTGGTGGCGTACTACACCGCCGACGCAGCGTTGCCGATCGAAGCGTTGCGCACCCACCTGCAAGGCCAGTTGCCGGACTACATGGTGCCCTCGGCCTATGTCTGGCTGGAACTGTTGCCCCTGACCGCCAACGGCAAACTGGACCGCAAGGGCCTGCCGGTGCCGGACCAGAGTGCGCTGCTCAGCCGTGGCTACGAGGCACCGGAAGGCGAGGTGGAAACCCAGCTGGCGCAGATCTGGCAGGACGTGCTCAAACTCGAACGTGTAGGGCGTCACGACCACTTCTTTGAACTGGGCGGGCACTCATTGCTGGCCGTCAGCCTGATCGAACGCATGCGCCAAGTCGGCCTGAGCGCTGACGTGCGCGTGTTGTTCAGCCAGCCAAGCCTGGCGGCATTGGCGGCGGCGGTGGGCAGTGGTCGCGAAATCGTGGTGCCGGCCAATGGCATCCCTGCGGGCTGTGCCCACATCGATCCGTCGATGCTGACACTGGTGCAGCTGGATCAAACCGCTATCGACCGGATCGTCGCCAGCGTCCCGGGCGGCGCGGCGAATGTGCAGGATATCTACCCGCTGGCGCCGTTGCAGGAAGGTATTCTCTACCATCACATCAGCGCCGAGCAGGGCGACCCGTACCTGCTGCAATCGCGCATGGCGTTCGACAGCCTTGAGCGCTTGCACGGCTTCATGGGCGCGCTGCAACAGGTGGTCGCGCGCCACGACATCCTGCGCACCGGCGTGGTCTGGGAAGGCCTGGACAGCCCGGTGCAAGTGGTGTGGCGCGACGCACAGCTGGTGGTACAAGAAGTCGCCCTGGACCCGGCCGACGGTAGCGTCATCGAGCAATTGCACGCCCGTTTCGATGCGCGTCACTACCGCCTGGACATCACCCAGGCACCGCTGTTGCGCATGGTCTACGCCCAGGACCCGGCGAATAATCGAGTCGCGGCCATCCTGTTGTTCCACCACTTGGCACTGGACCACACCGCCATGGAAGTGGTCGGCCAGGAGATGCGTGCGTTCCTGTTCAACCAGGCTGATGATTTGCCCGCCGCCGCACCGTTTCGCAACTACGTGGCCCAGGCCCGCCTGGGTGTGAGCGTGACGGAGCATGAACAGTTCTTCCGCGAGATGCTCGCCGATGTCGATGAGCCGACCTTGCCATTTGGTGTGCAGGACGTGCAGGGCGACGGCCGCGATATCGAAGAGGCTGAGCAACCCGTGGATGCCACACTGGCGCTGCGCGTGCGTGAACAAGCGCGGTTGCTCGGCGTCAGCGCGGCGAGCCTGATGCACCTGGCGTGGGCCCAAGTGTTGGGACTGGTCTCCGGTCGCGACGATGTGGTGTTCGGCACCGTGTTGATGGGCCGTATGCAGGCCGGCGAAGGCGCCGACCGTGCGTTGGGGATGTTCATCAATACCTTGCCGCTGCGGGTGGATGTGGCCGTCGGTGCCGCCGATGCGGTCAAGGCCACCCATAAACGCTTGAGTGCCTTGCTCGGCCACGAACATGCCTCCTTGGCCCTGGCCCAGCGTTGCAGTGGGGTGGCGACGTCCATGCCGCTGTTCAGCGCACTGCTCAATTACCGCCACAGCACCCCCGGCGAAATGGCCCGTGACGGCCACGGTATCTGGGAAGGCGTGCAGCTGTTGGGCGGTGAAGAGCGCAGCAACTATCCGCTGACCCTGAGCGTGGACGACCTGGGCGCAGGCTTTGGCCTGACCGTACTGGCGCTGCCACAGATCGGCGCCCAGCGGCTGTGCGGCTACATGCACAGCGCCGTGGAGCAGTTGGTGGCGACCTTGGAAAGTAGCGCCACCGCAGCCCTGAACCGCTTGCACATTATGCCGGCGGCGGAGCGCGACACCCTGCTGCGCGAGTTCAACACCACGGCGGCGGACTTTCCCACGGGGCACACCGTACACGGTGCCTTTGAAGCTCAGGTCGAGCGTCAACCCGACGCGATTGCCGTGCAGCAAGACGGCGAATCCCTGACCTATCAGCAACTCAACCAACGCGCCAATCAACTGGCTCATCACTTGTTGCAACGGGGCGTGCAGCCAGATGATCGCGTGGCAATCTGTTGCCGTCGCGGCCCACAGATGCTGGTCGGCCTGCTGGGCATTCTCAAGGCCGGCGCCGGGTATGTGCCCATCGATCCGGCTTACCCCGCTGAGCGCATTGCCTACCTGCTGCAGGACAGCGCCCCGGTGGCGGTGTTGGCCGAGGCCAGTACCCGTGGCCTGCTGGGGGCGGTGAGCACGGTGGACCTGCATGGCGACAGCTGGCAGCACCACGCCGTCAGCAACCCACAACCGCTGGCCCTGACCCCGGCGCACCTGGCCTATGTGATCTACACCTCCGGCTCCACCGGCCAGCCCAAGGGCGTGATGGTGGAACACCGTACCGTGGAAAACCTGGTGCACTGGCATGGCGAGGCCTTTGGCCTGGATGCGCGCAGCCACACCAGCAGCGTCGCCGGTTTTGGCTTTGACGCGATGGCCTGGGAAGTCTGGCCGGCCTTGTGTGCGGGGGCGACCCTGCACCTGCCGCCAGCCAACATCGGCAATGAAAACATTGATGAACTGCTGGCCTGGTGGCTGGCACAGCCTCTGGATGTGAGCTTCCTGCCGACGCCAGTGGCCGAATACGCGTTCAGCCAGAACCTGCTGCACCCGACCTTGCGCATCCTGCTGATCGGTGGCGACCGCCTGCGCCAGTTCACCCAGGAGCGGCGCTTTGCGGTGATCAACAATTACGGGCCCACCGAAGCCACGGTGGTTGCCACCTCCGGCCGCGTACGCGCCGGGCAGGTGTTGCACATCGGCAGGCCCATCGCCAATGCCCATGCCTACTTGCTCGATGGGCAATTGCGCCCGGTGCCGGTGGGTGTGGCCGGTGAGTTGTATGTGGGCGGCAGCGGCGTGGCACGGGGTTACTTGAATCGCCCGGACCTGACCGCCGAGCGCTTCCTGCAAGACCCGTTCAATCCAGGGCGCATGTACCGTACCGGCGACTTGGCGCGCTGGTTGCCAGACGGCAATATCGAGTACCTGGGCCGTAACGACGACCAGGTGAAAGTGCGCGGGGTGCGGGTCGAACTGGGCGAAATCGAAAGCCGCCTGGCGGCCTTGGACGGTATCGCCGAAGCGGTGGTACTGGTGCGTGACGGCCGCTTGGTAGCCTGGTTCACCGAACATAACCCCCAGGCTATCGAGCGCCTGCGCGAGCAACTGCAAGCCCAACTGCCTGACGCCCTGGTGCCAGTGGCCTACGTCAAGCTCGACGCGCTGCCCCTGACCGCCAATGGCAAGTTGGACCGCAAGGCCCTGCCGGAGCCGGATCAAGCCGCCTTGCTCAGCCGTGACTATGAAGCGCCCCAAGGCGAGGTTGAAACCACCTTGGCGCGGATCTGGGCCGAGGTGTTGCAGGTGGAGCAAGTCGGTCGTCATGACCACTTCTTCGAACTGGGCGGGCATTCGTTGCTGGCGGTCAGCCTGATCGAACGCATGCGCCAGGTGGGCCTGAGCGCCGATGTGCGCGTGTTGTTCGGCCAGCCGACCTTGGCCGCTCTGGCTGCCGCCGTGGGCAGTGGCCGCGAAGTGCAGGTCCCGGCCAACCGCATTGCTGTTGATTGCGCGCGCATCACCCCGGATATGTTGTCTCTGGTGGACCTCGATCAATCGACTATCGACCACGTCGTCAGCCAAGTACCCGGCGGTGCTGCCAATGTGCAGGATATTTACCCGTTGGCGCCGCTGCAGGAAGGCATCCTGTACCACTACATCAGCGCCGAGCAGGGCGACCCGTACCTGCTGCAATCGCACCTGGCGTTTGACAGTGTCGAGCGCCTGAACGCCTTCGCCCAGGCGCTGCAACAGGTCATCGACCGCCATGACATCCTGCGCACCGGCGTAGTCTGGCAAGGCCTGGTACAACCGCTGCAAGTGGTGTGGCGCAAGGCTGAATTACCGCTTGAAGAGCTGCAATTGCAAGGCGATGTATTGGCCGGCCTGCATGCGCGTTTCGATGCGCGGCGCTATCGCCTGGATATCAGTCAGGCACCCTTGATCAGCTTGAAGTACGCTCAGGACCCGGCCAATCAACGCGTGGTGGTGGTGCTGCTCTATCACCATATCGCCCTCGACCACACCGCATTCGACGTGGTGCTGCGTGAAATGCAGGGGCACTTGCTCGGTCAGGCCGCCCCGACTTCGGCGCCGATGCCGTATCGCAACTACGTGGCCCAGGCGCGCTTGGGCGTGAGCGAGCAGGAGCACGAAGCGTTCTTTCGCGAGATGCTCGGTGATGTCGATGAGCCGACGTTGCCCTTCGGCCTGCAGGATGTGCGTGGCGACGGCAATGCGATCGAAGAACACCGCCTGCGCCTGGACAGCGACCTCAACCGCCGCCTGCGCGCCCAGGCTCGTTTGCTCGGCGTGAGCACGGCGAGTCTGTTCCACTTGGCCTGGGGCCAAGTGTTGGCGGCCACTTCGGGTCGCCACAGCGTAGTGTTCGGTACCGTGCTGGTGGGTCGAATGCAAGGTGGCGAGGGCGCCGACCGCGCACTGGGTGTGTTCATCAATACTTTGCCGCTGCGCCTTGATATCGACAAGCAAGGCGTACGCGCTGCCGTCCGTGCCACCCATGCGCGGCTTACCGCGTTGCTCGGGCATGAACATGCGTCCCTGGCCCTGGCCCAGCGTTGCAGCGGCGTGGCGGCGCCGGCGCCGCTGTTCAGCTCGATGCTCAACTATCGCCATCGCGGCGTGGCAACGCGATCGGCCGAGGCGCAGCAGGCCTGGGAAGGCATGCAGACGCTACTCAACGACGGCCGCACGAACTACCCGTTGACCTTGAACGTGGATGACCTGGGCGATGGTTACGACGTCACCGCGCTGGCGCAATTCGATGCGCGGCGGGTGTGTGGTTACGTGCAGATTGCCTTGGCCGGGCTGGTTGAAGCGCTGGAGCAGGCGCCGCATCAGGCACTCAACCGTCTGCCGATCCTGGATACCGAGGAACGGCAAAAACTGTTGGTGGCGTTCAACGCGACCGAGGTGAACTACAACCTCGACCAAACCCTGCACGGCCTGTTCGAGGCCCAGGTCGAACGCACGCCGCAGGCCGTGGCGGTCAAGGCCGGTGACCAGTACCTGAGCTACAGCGAGCTGAACGAGCGCGCCAACCGCCTGGCCCACCACCTGCGTGAACTCGGCGTGCAGCCGGACTCGCGGGTGGGCATCTGCGTCGAACGTGGCCTGGACATGGTCATTGGCCTGTTCGCGATCCTCAAGGCCGGCGGCGGTTATGTGCCGCTGGACCCGGCGTACCCACGCGAGCGTCTGGCCTACATGCTGCAAGACAGCGCGCCTGTGGTGGTGTTGGCGCAAGGCGCAACCCGTGCGTTGCTGGGCGATGTGCCGGTAGTCGACCTCGACCACGGCACCTGGCAACAGCAGCCCGCCAGCAACCCACAGGTTGCGGGCCTTACGGCGCAGCATCAGGCCTATGTGATCTACACCTCCGGCTCCACCGGCCAGCCCAAAGGCGTGATCAACGAACATGCCGGGGTGGTCAACCGCCTGTTGTGGATGCAGGACGCCTACGGCCTCAAGGCCCATGACGCGGTGCTGCAGAAAACCCCGTTCAGTTTCGACGTGTCGGTGTGGGAGTTCTTCTGGCCGCTGTTCACCGGCGCACGTCTGGTCATGGCGCGCCCGGGTGGCCATAAAGAGCCTGAGTACCTGTGCGCAGTGATCGAGGCTGAACACATCACCACGTTGCACTTTGTGCCGTCGATGCTGGATGTCTTCCTGGCCCATGGCGATGTCAGCCAGGCGGCCGGACTGGTACGCGTGATGTGCAGTGGCGAAGCCTTGCCGGGCAGTCTGGTACGGCGCTTCAAACAGCAATTGCCGGGGATCGGACTGTACAACCTGTATGGCCCGACCGAAGCGGCGGTGGACGTGACCGCCTGGAGCTGCATGCGCCCCGACGTGCCGGACAACACGCCGATCGGCAAGCCGATTGCCAACACGCGCATGTACTTGCTGGATGCGCAGTTGCAGCCAGTGCCGTTGGGCGTGGTCGGCGAGCTGTTTATCGGCGGCGTGCAAGTGGCGCGTGGCTACTTGAATCGTCCTGAGCTGACCGCCGAGCGCTTCCTCGATGACCCGTTCAACGACGGGCGCATGTACCGCACGGGTGACGTCGGCCGATACCTGCCCGATGGCAATATCGAGTACCTGGGTCGCAACGATGACCAGGTGAAGATCCGTGGCCTGCGCATTGAACTGGGCGAAATCCAGGCGCGGCTGCTGGAGCATTCGCAGGTCAACGAGGCCGCCGTGGTCGCCCGCGAAGACCGGCTGGTCGCTTACTACACGGGCGTACCCACCGATATCGAACACCTGCGCGCGCACCTGCTGCTGCACCTGCCGGACTTCATGGTGCCTGCGTTGTTCATGCACCTCGACGCGCTGCCGCTGAGCCCCAACGGCAAGCTCGACCGCAAGGCCTTGCCAGCGCCGGGTATGGACGCGCTGATCGTACGCGAGTACGCGGCACCGGAAGGTGACACCGAAATCCTCCTGGCCAAGCTGTGGGCCGAGCTGCTCAACGTAGAGCGGGTCGGGCGCCATGACAACTTCTTTGAACTGGGCGGGCACTCGCTGCTGGCCGTGAGTTTGATCGGACGCCTGCGCCAGGAAGGCCTGGAAGCCGATGTGCGGGCGCTGTTCGAACAGCCGACCCTGGCCGGCTACGCCGCTATAACTGAACGAATGGAGATCGTCCTGTGAGCATTTCTGAGCTGTTGGCGACGCTGAAAACCAAGGACATCCAATTGGCGCTGAAAGGCGAGCAGTTGTCGGTGCAAGGCAACAAACAAGCGCTGGGTGACCCGGCGATCCTCACCGCGTTGCGCGAGCACAAACCGGCGCTGATCGAGTTGATCAAGGCCGGCGAGTATGCGGCGACTAAGGCTGGCGAAGTGGAAGTCCCCGCCAATGGCATCCCGGCGGGCGCCGAGCGCATCACGCCGGCCATGTTGACCTTGTCGACACTGAGCCAGGACGAGATCGACCGCATCGTCGCCACGGTGGAGGGCGGCGTGGCGAATGTCCAGGATATCTACCCGCTGGCGCCATTGCAGGAAGGCATTCTGTTTCACCACGTCAGCGCCGAACAGGGCGATCCGTACGTGATGCAATCGCAGTTTGCGTTCGACAGCCTGGCGCGTTTCGACGCATTCGCCCAAGCCCTGCAAAGCGTGATGGACCGCCATGACATCCTGCGTACCGGTGTGGTCTGGGACGGTTTGCAGGAACCGTCGCAAGTGGTCTGGCGCCAGGCGCGGCTGCCGGTACAGGCGTTGGCGTTGGACCCGGCTGACGGTGATATCGCCGCGCAGCTGCACGCGTTGTTCGATGCGCGCCACTATCGCCTCGACGTGACCCAGGCGCCTCTGTTGCGTCTGGTGCGTGCCGAAGATCCGGCCAATCAGCGCATCGTCGCCACCTTGCTGTTCCACCACATGGCCCTCGATCACAGCGCCCTGGAAGTGGTGTGCCATGAACTGCAGGCGTGCCTGCTGGGGCAGGGCGCAGCATTAGGTCAGGCGGTGCCATTTCGCAACTACGTGGCCCAGGCGCGCCTGGGGATCAGCGAGCAGGAGCACGAGGGCTTCTTCCGCCAGATGCTCGGCGACATCAGTGAGCCGACCTTGCCGTTTGGCCTGCAGGATGTGCAGGGCGATGCCCGTGGGATTGCCGAAGTCAGCCTGCCGCTGGCGCCGGCGCTGGGGCAGCGCTTGCGTGTGCAAGCCCGGCAACTGGGGGTGAGCGCCGCCAGCCTGTTCCACATGGGCTGGGCGCAAGTACTGGGTGTGCTGGCCGGTAAACAACAGGTGGTATTCGGCACGGTATTGATGGGCCGCATGCAAGGCAGCCATGACACCGATCGGGCGCTGGGGATCTTCATCAACACCTTGCCGTTTCGTGTGGACGTGGGCGCCGAAGACGTGCGCACCGGGGTCAAGGCCACTCACGCGCGGCTGACCACGCTGTTGCGCCACGAACACGCCGCATTGGCCCTGGCCCAGCGTTGCAGCGGCGTGGTGGCGCCGACGCCGCTGTTCAGTGCGTTGCTCAACTATCGCCACAGTGCCCCGACCGCCAGTGCTGCAGCCGTGTCAGCCTGGCAAGGCATCGCGGCGCTCAGTGCCGAAGAACGCACCAACTACCCGCTGACCTTGAGCGTGGATGACCTGGGCGATGGCTTTGGCTTGAGCTTGCTTGCCAGCACCTTGGTGGACCCGCAGCGCGTCTGCGCTTACCTGCAAACCGCCCTGGAAAACCTCGTGACCGCGCTGGAACAGGCGCCGCACACACCGCTCAATCAGGTTTCGGTCGTGCCCGCCGCCGAGCAACAACAGCTGCTGCAACAGTTCAACGCGACCCAGGCCGACTTCCCCCAAGGCACCACCTTGCACGGTCGCATCGAAACCCAGGCCGCGCTCACGCCCGAGGCTATCGCCGCCGTGCATCAAGGCCGGCAGTTGACCTATGCCGAGCTGAACCAGCAAGCCAACCTGCTGGCCCACCACTTGCTCGCCCTGGGCGTGAGGCCCGACGACCGCGTGGCCATCGTCGCCCGCCGAGGCCTGGACACCTTGGCCGGGTTGCTGGCGATCCTCAAGGCCGGTGCCTGCTATGTGCCGGTAGACCCGTCCCACCCGGCCGAGCGCCTGAACTACCTGCTGACCGACAGCGCCCCGGTGGCGGTGCTGGCCCAGCACGCCTTGCTTGAGCGCCTGCCGGTGCTGGACGTGCCGGTGATCAACCTGGATCGCTACACCTGGCAGCACCATTCGGCGAGCAACCCCACGGTCGCGGTCACACCGTCGAACCTGGCGTATGTGATCTACACCTCCGGCTCCACCGGCTTGCCCAAGGGCGTGATGGTGGAGCACCACACCGTGGCCAATCTGGTGGACTGGCATTGCCGCGCCTTCGACCTGTGTGCCGGGCGCCACACCGCCAGCGTGGCGGGGTTCGGTTTTGACGCGATGGCCTGGGAAGTATGGCCGGCGCTGTGTGTGGGCGCGACCCTGCACCTGCCGCCCGCGAATGACGGCGCCGAGGACATCGACGCGCTGCTGGCGTGGTGGTGTGCGCAACCGTTGGACGTGTGCTTCCTGCCGACGCCGGTGGCCGAATATGCCTTCAGCCAGCAGATCGAACATCCCACGTTGCGCACCTTGCTGATCGGTGGCGATCGCCTGCGCCAGTTTGCCCGGGCCCAGCGCTTTGAATTGATCAACAACTACGGCCCCACCGAAGCCACGGTGGTCGCCACCTCCGGCAAGGTCGAGGCGGGGCAGCCGCTGCATATCGGCAAACCTGTGGCCAACGCCACGGTGTATGTGCTGGACGAACAGCAACGCCCGGTGCCGTTGGGTGTGGCGGGCGAACTGTACGTGGGCGGCAAGGGCGTGGCGCGGGGTTACTTGAACCGCCCGGAGCTGACCGCCGAACGCTTCCTGCAAGACCCGTTCAACGGCGGGCGCATGTACCGCACCGGCGATCTGGTGCGCTGGCTGGCGGACGGCAATATCGAGTACCTGGGCCGTAACGACGACCAGGTAAAAATCCGCGGTGTGCGCATCGAGTTGGGCGAGATCGAAACCCAGCTCAACCAGTTGCCCGGTATCCTCGAAGCCGTGGTGCTGGTGCGTGACGAGCGGCTGGTGGCGTACTTCACCGAAAACCCACAGCTGGACCCGCTGACCGTAGGCGACATCCGCGCCCATCTGGTGGCGCACCTGCCGGATTACATGGTGCCGGTCGCCTTCATGAAACTGCAGGCGCTGCCGCTGACCGCCAACGGCAAGCTCGACCGCAAGGCCTTGCCGGCACCGGACATGGCCGCCGTATTTACCCGCGAGTACGAAGCGCCCCACGGTGAAATCGAAAGCGTGCTGGCGCAGATCTGGGCCGATGTATTGCAGGTTGAGCGGGTAGGGCGCCGCGATCATTTCTTCGAACTGGGCGGGCATTCGTTGCTGGCGATGCGCATGGTGTCGCAGATCCGCCAGCGCCTGGGCGTCGAATTGCTGCTCGGTGATCTATTTGCCAACGCCGAACTGGCCGCGGTTGCCGACGTGCTGGCCCGCGCCGGACGCAGCACCTTGCCGGATATCCTCCCGGCCAATCGCGATGAAGACATCCCGCTGTCCTTCGCCCAGCAGCGCCTATGGTTCCTGGCATTGATGGAAGGCGCCAACACCGCCTACAACATCCCCATCGGCCTGCGCCTGCGTGGGCAATTGCATGTGGAGGCATTGCAACGTGCGCTGGCGCGGATCGTCGCACGGCATGACACCCTGCGCAGCCGTTTTGCCCAGCACGGCGACGAGGCCCATGTGCTGATCGTTCCGGCCGAGGACATGTTGCCCTTGCAAGTGCAGGACCTGCGCCGCCACCCACAACCGCAACAGGCGCTGGACGCCTTGATCCACGGTGAAGCGTCGGCGCCGTTCGACCTGGAGCGCGGCCCGTTACTGCGCGGGCGCCTGGTGGTGATGGCCGACGATCACCATGTGCTGTTGCTGACCTTGCACCATATCGTTTCCGATGGCTGGTCCATGGGCGTGCTGACCCGTGAGTTGATGGCGCTGTACCGTGCGTTCAGCCATGGCCAGCCCGACCCGTTGCCGCCACTGCCGATCCAGTACGGCGACTTTGCCGTGTGGCAGCGCCTGTGGTTGAGCGGCGAAGTGCTGCATCGCCAAAGCACCTATTGGCAGCAGGCGCTGGACGGCGCACCAGCCTTGCTCACACTGCCCACCGACCGTCCACGGCCTGCGCAGCAGGACTACGCTGGCAGCAGCGTCGCCGTGCACCTGGATGAACGCCTCACCGCCGGGCTCAAGGCGTTGAGCCAACGCCATGGCACCACGCTGTACATGACCTTGATGACGGCCTGGGCGTCGTTGCAGGCGCGGCTGTCCGGGCAGCAGGACCTGGTGATCGGCACGCCGGTGGCCAACCGCACGCGCAGCGAGGTGGAAGGGCTGATCGGGCTGTTCGTCAACACCTTGGCCGTGCGTATCGACACCTCGGGCGAGCTGAGCGCCGAGGCGCTGCTGGCGCGGGTCAAGGGCCTGACGCTGGCGGCCCAGGCCCATCAGGACTTGCCGTTCGAACAGGTGGTGGAAATCATCCGTCCGGTGCGCAGCCTGGCCCATAGCCCGGTGTTCCAGACCCTGCTGACCTGGCAGGACAGCAGCGCCCCGGCCTTGGCGCTGGGCGACCTGGCCCTGGAAGGCATCGTGGAGAACAGCCACTTCGCCAAGTTCGACCTGTCCCTGGACCTGGGAGAAGTGCAGGGCAGCATCATCGGCACGTTGGAATACGCGATCGCGTTGTTCGATGAGTCGACAATGCAGCGTTACGTCGGCTACTTCACCCGCGTGTTGCAGGCCATGGTCGATAACGACCAGGCGGTACTGGAACATACGCCACTGGTGGATGAGCGTGAGCGCCAGCACCTGCTGTCCGACTTCAACGCCACGCAGGTGGATTACAACCTCGACCAGACCCTGCATGGGATGTTCGAGGCTCAGGTGGAACGCACGCCCCACGCGGTGGCGGTCAAGGCCGGTGACCAGCAACTGACCTACGCCGAACTCAACGCACAGGCCAACCAGCTGGCCCATCACCTGCTGGAACTCGGTGTGCAGCCGGGCTCACGGGTGGCGATCTGTGTGGAGCGCGGCCTGGAAATGGTGGTGGGCCTGTACGCGATTCTCAAGGCCGGTGCCGGTTATGTACCGTTGGACCCGGCGTACCCGCTGGATCGCATTGCCTACATGCTCCAGGACAGCGCGCCGCAGGTGGTGCTGGCCCAGGGCACTACGCACACGCTGGCGCGTGAGGTGCCGGTGGTCGACCTGGACCGCCCGACCTGGCAACACCTGCCCGTCGACAATCTTCACGTGCCGAGCCAGACGGCGTACGTGATTTACACCTCCGGCTCCACCGGCCAGCCCAAGGGCGTGATCAACGAACACGCCGGGGTGGTCAATCGCCTGCTGTGGATGCAGGACGAATATGGGCTGACGGCTGACGATACGGTGCTGCAGAAAACCCCGTTCAGTTTCGATGTGTCGGTGTGGGAGTTCTTCTGGCCGCTGTTCACCGGCGCACGCCTGGTGATGGCGCGCCCGGGCGGGCATAAAGACCCGGCCTATCTCTGTGAGGTGATCGAGGCGGAACACATCACCACCTTGCACTTTGTGCCGTCGATGCTCGACGTGTTCCTTGCCCACGGCGACGTGAGCCAGGCAGCCGGGCTGGTACGGGTCATGTGCAGCGGTGAGGCGTTGCCGGGCAGCCTGGTGCGACGTTTCAAGCAGCAACTGCCGGGCAGCGAGTTGCACAACTTGTACGGCCCCACCGAAGCCGCGGTGGACGTGACGGCGTGGAACTGCGCCGGGCCGGTGACGCCGGACAACACACCCATCGGCAAGCCGATTGCCAACACCCGCATGTACCTGCTCGACGGGCAGTTGCAGCCAGTGCCGCTGGGCGTGGTGGGCGAACTGTTTATCGGCGGCGTGCAAGTGGCACGGGGTTATCTCAATCGGCCTGAGTTGACCGCCGAACGCTTCCTCGACGACCCCTTCAACGCCGGACGCATGTACCGCACCGGGGACGTGGGTCGCTACCTGCCCGACGGCACGATCGAATACCTGGGGCGCAATGACGACCAGGTGAAGATCCGTGGCCTGCGTATCGAACTGGGGGAAATCCAGGCGCGACTCACCGAGTTTTCGCAAGTGAAGGAAGCGGCAGTGATTGCCCGTGACAATCGCCTGCTGGCCTATTACACCGGTGAGCACACCGCCATCGACACGTTGCGCAGCCATTTGCTGCAGCACCTGCCGGAATTCATGGTGCCGGCGGTCTTCGTGCATCTGGAGACGTTGCCCCTGAGCCCCAACGGCAAACTCGACCGCAAGGCACTGCCGGCACCCGGCCTGGATTCGCGGGTGGTGCGTGAATACGAAGCGCCCCAGGGCGACACGGAAATCACCCTGGCCAGCCTGTGGGCGGAGTTGCTCAATGTGGAACGCGTAGGCCGCCACGACAACTTCTTCGAGTTGGGCGGGCATTCGTTGCTGGCGGTCAGCCTGATGGGGCGCATGCGGCGTCTTGGGTTGTCGGCGGATGTGAAGGTGCTGTTTGGCCAACCGACGTTGTCGGCCCTGGCGGCGGCATTGGGTGGCGGGCGCGAAGTGGTGGTGCCGGCCAACGCAATTGCCGGGGATTGCACCCACATCACACCGGACATGCTGCCGTTGATCCAGCTCGACCAAGCGGCCATCGACCGCATTGTCGCGTGCATTCCCGGTGGTGCTGCGAATGTGCAGGATATCTACGCCCTGGCGCCGTTGCAGGCGGGGATTCTCTATCACCACCGCGCGACCCAGGCCGCCGATGCCTACGTGTTGCAGGCGCAGTTTGCCTTTGACAGTCAGTCGCGCCTGGCCGCCTTTGCCAAGGCGTTGCAGGCGGTGATCCAGCGTCATGACGTGCTGCGTTCGTCGTTCCACTGGGATGGCCTGGAAGAACCGGTGCAAGTGGTGTGGCGCACCGCGTCGCTACAGGTCGAGACCGGACCGTTGCCGCAACGGCTCGACCTGGGCCAGGCACCGCTGATGCGCCTGGTCTGCACCGAGGCGGCCCAGGGGGTGGTCGCCACGTTGTTGTTCCACCATTTGGTGATGGACCACATCGCCCTGGAAATCCTGCAGCACGACTTGCAGGCATTTCTGTTGGGGACTCAGGGCACCTTGGGCGTGGCCGTGCCCTATCGCAACTACGTAGCCCAGACTTGGCTGGGTGTGGAGGATCACGCAGGATTTTTCCGCGAGATGCTCGGTGACATCGATGAACCGACCGAGGTGCAGCCCCTGGGCCTCAACGAGCAGGTGCAACTGGCGATTGCGCTGCCACTGAGCCAGCGCCTGCGCAGCCAGGCGCGGCTTGCCGGTGTTAGCGCGGCGAGCCTGATGCACCTGGCCTGGGCCCATGTGCTGGGCAAGGTGTCGGGCCGCGAACAGGTGGTGTTCGGTACGGTAATGCTTGGCCGCCTGCAAGGGGGCGAAGGGGCCGAACGCGCCATGGGGGTGTTTATCAACACCTTGCCGCTGCGGGTGGACCTGGGAGAGCACTCGGTGCGTGATGCGCTGCGCGCCACCCATGGGCGCCTGACCCAACTGCTTAGCCACGAGCATGCGCCATTGGCATTGGCCCAGCGTTGCAGTGGCGTACCGGTGGGAACGCCGTTGTTCAGCGTGCTGTTCAACTACCGTCACAGCGCCCCCCGCGCCGGTGGGGTGGACGAGGCATGGCAAGGCATTCAATTGCTCAAGGCCGAGGAACACACCAACTATGGTTTGTCGGTCAGCGTCGACGACCTGGGCGACGGTTTCAGCCTCAAGGCCATGGGGCAGGGCGCCCGGCGTTTGTGCGATTACCTGAATGTCGCCATTGAGCATGTGGTGCAGGCACTGGAGCAGAACAGCGACATCGCCATCGGCCGCTTGCCGATACTGCCCACCCTTGAACGCGAGCAGTTGCAGGGCTTCAATGCGACCACTCGCACGTATCCCCGTGAACACACGGTGCAGCGTCTGTTCGAAGCCCAAGCCCAGGCGCGGCCTGACGCGGTGGCGGCGCTGCACGGCGAGCAACGCCTGAGCTACGGCGACTTGAACACCCGCGCCAACCGCCTGGCCCACCACCTGTTGGGCTTGGGCGTACAGCCGGGTGACAACGTGGCGATGCTGTTGCCGCGTTCGCTGGACTTGCTGGTCAGCCAGTTGGCCATTCTCAAATGCGCCGCTGCCTATGTGCCGCTGGACATCAACGCACCGGTCGAGCGCCAGGGTTTCATGCTGCAAGACAGCGGCGCGGCTTGGTTGTTGACCCGCAGCGATACGGGCGCCGAGCACTCGGCGCAACGGCTGGACCTGGACACCCTGGCCCTCGACCCGCAACCGAGCCACAACCCGGATATGTCGCAGTCTTCGGACAAGGTGGCGTACATCATGTACACCTCCGGTTCCACCGGCACGCCCAAAGGCGTTTTGGTGCCCCATCGCGGCATCACCCGCCTGGTGCTCAACAATGGCTACGCCGACTTCAATGCCAGTGATTGCGTGGCGTTCGCCTCCAACCCGGCGTTCGATGCCAGCACCATGGACGTGTGGGGTCCGTTGCTCAATGGCGGCCAGGTGCAGGTCATCGACCCTGCCACGCTGCTCGACCCGGCTGCATTCGGCGCTGCCCTGGAGGGTGCCACGGTGCTGTTCGTGACCACGGCACTGTTCAACCAGTACGTGCAGATGATTCCGGATGCCCTGGCCGGTTTGCGCATCCTCCTCTGCGGCGGTGAGCGCGCCGACCCGGCAGCATTCCGCACACTGCTGGCGCGGGCACCGGGCTTGCGCCTGGTGCATTGCTACGGGCCGACGGAAACCACCACCTATGCCACCACCTATGAGGTGCGTACGGTGGCCGAACACGCCGACAGCGTGCCCATCGGCGGGCCGATTTCCAACACCCTGATTCATGTGCTGGATGCGCAATTGCAGCCGGTGCCGTTGGGCGTGAGTGGCGAAATCTGCATCGGTGGCGATGGCGTGGCCATCGGCTATCTGAACCGGCCTGAGCTGACGGACGAGAAGTTCGTGGACGACCCCTTCAATCCGGGTCGCCTGATGTACCGTACCGGCGACCTCGGGCGCTGGACGGCGGAGGGCCTGCTGGAGTGCATCGGGCGTAATGATCACCAGGTGAAGATCCGCGGTTTCCGTATCGAGCTGGGCGAGATCGAAGCGCGCCTGGCTGCCTTCGCGGGCATCCAGGACGTGGTGGTGCTGGCTCGTGAGGACGTGCCGGGCGACAAGCGTCTGGTGGCGTATTTCACGTGGGCGGGCGACCCCGTCGGTGTTGAGGTTGTGCGTGCCCACCTGCACGGCCAGTTGCCGGAGTACATGGTGCCGTCGGCCTTTGTGCCGTTGGCCCAGTTGCCGCTGACCGCCAATGGCAAGGTCGACCGCAAAGCCTTGCCGATGCCGGTAATGGATGCCCAGGTCAGCCGTGATTTCGAGGCCCCGGCGGACGCGCTGGAGCAGACCTTGGCGTCGCTATGGGCCGAGGTGCTGAAGCTCGAGCAAGTGGGGCGCCATGACAGTTTCTTCGAGTTGGGTGGGCACTCGTTGTTGGCGATTCGCTTGGTCAACCTGACGGAAGAAGCGGGCTTGCAGGTGTCGCTGGCGGAGTTGTTCCAGCATGCCAGCGTGGCGTCCATTGCCGCGATGCTGCGCCAGCGCACCGATGAGCCGGTGCGTGAAACGTCGGTGATCACGGTGCGTGGCGCCGGTTCGCAACCGCCGCTGTTTCTGGTGCACGAGTTCAGCGGTATGCACGTGTATTTCCCGGCGTTGGGCCAGCACCTGCCGGGCGACTATCCCATCTATGGCTTGCCGGGTATTGCCCTTGGCGAGCCGCACCTGAACACCCTGGAAGGCCTGGCAGCACGCCTGGTCGGCTTGATTCGGGGGCTCCAGCCCCACGGGCCGTACCGGATCGCCGGTTGGTCGTTCGGTGGTGTGTTGGCGTATGAGGTCGCCATGCAACTGCTGGGGTTGGACGAGCCGGTGGCGTTTCTCGGGCTGATCGACAGTTACGTGCCGCGCATGACCGACCAAGGTAAGTCGCGCTGGAGCGGTGCGGATGCACTCAAGCGCCATCTGCTGTTGCAGTGCACCGCGTATTGGAAAAACCAGGGAGGTGTGAATGAGCTGGCGAGCCTTGAGCAATTGGAGGCAGGCATTGGACAGCTGGACTTTGCGGGCTTGCTGCAACGCTGTCGCGATCAAAGTCTGCTATACGCGCAAATGGCGGAAGCGGCTGACACGGACCTCTTGAATTTTATCGAGCGGGAAGTCGGGCATGGGCATGCGCTGGCGCATTACAGCCTGTTCCCGCTGCCGGTCCCGGTGCATCTGTTCAGTGCGCAAGAGCGGCCCACGGAACTGTCGCGCCGCAGTCCGTCCTTGGGTTGGAGCGACGCCTTGGCGCCAGGGCAGCTGCGTCAGGTCGAAGTGCCTGGGGATCACCAGAGCATGATGCAGGTCCCGCATATTCAGGCCTTGGGCCGCGCACTGAACGAAGCGTTGGCCACGTGTGTGCCGGTCAGTGAAAGCCATCATCAACCCTTGCTGCGGATTCAAAGCGGCCGGGCTGGGCATGCCCCAGTATTTTGCGTGCCGGGGGCGGGTGACAGCGTCACTGGATTCGTCGGCTTGAGTGAGGCACTGGGGCGCGACTGGCCACTGTATGGCTTGCAGCCCCGTGGTCTGGACGGCGAAGCGGTACCTCACAGTCAAGTGGAAGCGGCGGCGCAGTGCTACCTGGCTGCGTTGGAACACGAGTGCCCGGTGGGGCCGGTGCATCTGGTGGGACATTCGTTCGGCGGCTGGGTGGCGCTGGAGATGGCGTTGCGCTTGCAGGCGGCGGGGCGTGAAGTGGCGTCGTTGACGGTGATCGACAGTGAGTCGCCTGGTGGCAATGGTGTGGTGGGGCGGCCGTATACCTCGACGGCGGCGCTGCTGCGCTTGATCGAGGCGATGCAACTGTCGGCCGGGAAGTCGCTGGGAATCGACCCGTCGGACTTTGCCGGGCGCGATGAAGTGGCCCAGCGGCAGTGGTTGCATGCGGGGATGGTGGGTGTGGGGTTGTTGCCGGGGCGTTCTTCGGTGGATGCGATGGACGGACCTTCGCGTACGTATGCGGTGGCGTTGCGTACGGTGTATCGACCATCGCAGCGTTATCGCGGGGTGGTGCGTTTGGTGTTGGCGCAAGACCCGGCGTTGGATGCGGCGGGCAATCAGCGGGAGCAGGGGTTGATGATCGAAGGCTGGCGGCGCCAGGGCAATGGGTTGGAGGTTTGGTATGGCGCAGGGAACCACTTTACGTTGCTCAAAGCGCCGAATGTTCAGGGGTTGGCACAGTGGTGGCTTGAGCCCGCGGTGATTGGGGAGGTGGTGTCTTGACGCTTGCACACGGCTCCAAATGTGGGAGGGGGGGTGCCTTCGATGGCGGTCGTGGTTTTACGGGGCGCCGAAGATCAACAGCCAGATCAAAAGCAGATCAAAAGCAGATTGCTATCTCCCTGATGTATGGAGGTCCAAATGTGGGAGCGGGCTTGCTCGCGAAGAGGGAGTGTCAGTTGATGCATTGGTCGGCTGACCCACCGCTTTCGCGAGCAAGCCCGCTCCCACATTGAACCGTGCTCGCTTTAGAACGGACCTCATCACTTCTTTATGGTCATTTATGGAAAAGTCAAAGTTTCGCAAAGTAGGATTAGGCCTGGCAGTGGCGGTCGCGGTGGCATTGGCTATCTATACGGTGCAAGCCCCCGCAGATGCCCCGCAATACCTCACCGCCACCGCCGAACGCGGCGATATTGAAAACGCTGTATTGGCCACCGGCCTGTTGGAGGGCGTCAAGCAGGTCGATGTGGGGGCCCAGGTTTCCGGGCAGTTGAAGTCGCTCAAGGTCAAGGTCGGCGACAAGGTCAAGAAGGGCCAGTGGCTAGCCGAAATCGACCCGTTGGTCCTGGAAAACACCCTGCGCAAAGCCCAGGTGGATGAAGAAAACCTGCAGGCTCAGCGCCGGGCCACGGCGGCCCAGCTCAAGCAGGCCAAGTCGGTGTATGAGCGCTACAAAGGCTTGCAGGTCGACGAGTCGGTGTCGCGCCAGGACTTTGAGGACGCCGAGTCAAATTTCCAGGTGCAGCAGGCCAATCTGTTGTCCCTGGATGCACAGATCAAAAGCGCGCATATCCAGATCGACACCGCCAAGGTCAACCTGGCCTACACCCGCATCGTCGCGCCCATCGATGGTGACGTGGTGGGCATCGTCACCCAGGAAGGCCAGACCGTGATCGCCAGCCAACTGGCGCCGGTCCTGCTCAAACTGGCAGACCTGGACACCATGACCGTCAAGGCCCAGGTATCGGAAGCCGATGTGATCCATATCAGTCCCGGCCAGCAGGTGTATTTCACCATCCTCGGTGAGGCCGACAAGCGCTACTACGCCAAGCTGCGCGGCACGGAACCGGCGCCGCAGAACTTCCTGGAAACTCCGCCCGCCGGCACGCCGAAGCAAAACACCGCGGTGTTCTACAACGCGCTGTTCGACGTGCCCAACCCGGACCATCGCTTGCGCATCGCCATGACCGCTCAGGTGCGTATCGTGCTCGACACCGCCCAGGCTGCGCTGATGGTGCCGGTGGCGGCGCTGGGTGCGCGCAATAACGATGGCAGTTACCCGTTGCGGGTGCTGGATGCCAAGGGCAAGGCGGTGTCCCGGGACGTGAAGACGGGCATCAACAACAACGTCAAGGTGCAGATCCTGGAGGGCCTGGCCGAGGGCGACAAAGTGGTGATTGGCGACGCAACCCCTGCCGTGGCGGGGAGCTGACGCATGACCCAGCCACTGTTGGAACTCAAAGGCATCACCCGCAGTTTCATGGCCGGCGAGCGTGAATTCATTGCGCTCAAGGGTATCGACCTGACCATTCACGCCGGGGAAATGGTCGCGATCATCGGCGCTTCGGGTTCGGGCAAATCCACCCTGATGAATATCCTGGGCGGCCTGGACTACGCCAGTGCCGGCAGCTACAAAATCAACGGCATCGAAACCCGTTCATTGGGCGACGAGCAACTGGCAGAACTGCGTCGGGATTACTTCGGCTTTATCTTCCAGCGTTACCACTTGCTTGCGCACTTGAGCGCCTTGCACAACGTGGAAATGCCGGCGATCTATGCCGGTACGCCGGAAACTGCACGGCATAGCCGGGCACGGGAGTTGTTGGCACGGCTTGGGTTGTCCGGGCATACCACGCACCGGCCGAGCCAGTTGTCCGGCGGGCAACAGCAACGGGTGAGTATCGCCAGGGCCTTGATGAACGGCGGCGAAGTGATCCTCGCCGACGAACCCACCGGCGCCCTCGACACCCACAGCGGCAAAGAGGTGATGCGTATCCTCGCCGAGCTGCACGCGGCCGGGCACACGGTGATCATCGTCACCCACGACCCCAAGGTCGCGGCGAATGCCCAGCGTATTGTGGAGGTCTGCGATGGCGAAATCGTCAGCGACAAGGCCAACGACAGTGTCGGCCTGGACCTGCCCAGCGAAGCCCCCATCGAACCCAAGCGCAGTGGGGCACGCCGCCTGGTGGCAAGCCTGGGATTGTTCAAGGAGGCGTTCAACATGGCCTGGGTCGCGCTGATTTCCCATCGCATGCGCACCTTGCTGACCATGCTCGGCATTGTCATCGGCATCACTTCGGTGGTGTCGATCTCGGCCATCGGCGAGGGTGCCAAGCGCTATGTGCTCAAGGACATCCAGGCGATTGGCAGTAACACCATCGACATCTTCTCGGGCACCAGTTTTGGTGACAGTCGGGCGTCGGCCATCGAGACCTTGATGCCGTCGGATGTGGAGGCGTTGAACCAGCTGTATTACGTCGACAGCGCCACGCCGGTGGTGGGCCGCAACCTGTTGCTGCGCTATGGCAACATCGACCTGGATGCCCAGGTCAATGGCGTCAGTGACCGCTACTTCAAGGTCAAGGGCTTGAAACTCGAAGCTGGGATTGCCTTCAGCGAAAGCGACGCACGACGCCAGGCACAAGTGGTGGTGATCGATCACAACACTCGTCATCGCCTGTTCGGGCCGAATGTCGACCCGCTTGGCCAGGTGATCCTGGTGGGCAACCTGCCGTGCACGGTGATTGGCGTGACGGCCGACAATAAAAACATGTTCGCCGCCAGCAAAGCGCTGAATGTGTGGGTGCCTTACGAAACAGCGGCGGGACGTCTGTTGGGCCAGCGCCATCTGGACAGCATCACTGTGCGCATCAAGGACGGCCAGCCGAGCAAGGTGGTGGAAGACAACGTCAATAAACTCATGCTGCAACGCCACGGCACCAAGGATTTTTTCACCAATAACCTCGACAGCATCATGCAGACCGTGCAGAAGACCAGTCGCTCCTTGGCGCTGCTGTTGTCATTGATCGCGGTGATTTCGTTGCTGGTGGGAGGCATCGGGGTGATGAATATCATGCTGGTGTCGGTCACCGAGCGCACCCGCGAGATTGGCATTCGCATGGCGGTGGGCGCGCGCCAATCGGATATCCGTCAGCAGTTTCTGGTGGAGGCGGTGATGGTGTGCCTGATCGGCGGGGTGATTGGGATTTCGCTGTCCTACGCCATCGGCTATCTGTTTTCGCTGTTCGTGAAAGAGTGGGAAATGGTGTTCTCCGTGGGCTCGATCATCACCGCGTTTGCCTGTTCGACGTTGATCGGGATTGTGTTTGGCTTTGTGCCGGCGCGGAACGCGGCGCGGCTGGACCCGATAGAAGCGCTGGCCCGGGACTAAGCCCTTCCCAACAATGAAGATCAAAAATGTGGGAGGGGGCTTGCTCCCGATAGCGATAAGTCAGTTAACACATCATCAACTGATCCACCGTAATCGGGGGCAAGCCCCCTCCCACATTTTGATCGGTGTTCGTCTATAGGCCTGTTGTGTCTTCGGTGGCGTACATCCACCGCAACAATGAATGTCGCCCGCTGATGCCCAGCTTGATCGCCGCCCGCTTCAGGTAGCTTTCGATGGTATTGACCTTCAGCGCCAATTGCTCCGCCAACTCCGGTGCGGTGCGCCCGGCCAGCAGGCCGACACACACTTCCAGCTCACGGTTGGACAGGGTCAGCCCGGATTGCACCAGGCGTTCCTGGATGCGTCGACGCAGGGTTTCGATCCCCTGGTTTTGTGGGGCCAGCGGTGTGTTGTCCTGGCGGCATGGCTGGATCGCGATGATGTGTTTTTCCACCATCGGCAGCAGCAGAGTGGAAAAGTCCAGCAGCATGCTGCGCTCTTGCGGTGAGAAGCTTTCGGATTGGTGGGAGCGGTACACCGACAGCACGTAACGCATGTCATCCTTACGGCGTGTGAGGTGTAGCTGGGCGGCGGGTTGTTCTTGATCCAGGGCGAGGACCGAATCGGTGTAGACCGGGCTGATCTTACGGCGGGTGTGCCCCGTGCAACTGACCTGCAATTGCGAAATATGCGTAGCGTCCACTGCCAGTTGGGTCAGGATGAGGTCATGCAGCAAACGTGGGAAATGGCGACTGCCGGTGCTGGCGATGACCTTGCCTATATGTGGGAACAGGTGTGAGTTCATCAGTTCGTCCATGAATTTCAGGTGCAGGTATTCGGCTTTATAACGGCGGGGTTTAACAAGCTGGCCAATGCGAATAACCCACAGTGATAATGCTTTCCGCCGGCACGTATGCTAGTACAGCCTGGCGATTGCATGGGGATCCAATCTATAAAAAATCAGATTAAAAAAGCATAACGATGGTCGGACCAGTCCGACCACCGTTTGTGGGAAAGGATAACGCTGAGCGTGGGGCTTATCTCACAGCATGCGCGGTGACCGAGCGCGGGCGCGCCGCTTCACGGGTGCACTTGGCCAGGGCCTGTTGAATATCGGCGAGCAGGTCGGCGACGTCCTCTAGCCCCACCGACAAACGCACCAGACCTTCACTGATGCCATGGTGCGCCCGTTCCTCCGGAGTGTAGGTGGAGTGGGTCATGCTCGCCGGGTGCTGGGCCAGTGACTCCGCATCGCCCAGGCTGACCGCGCGGGTGAACAGTTTGAGGGCGTTCATGAAGCGCCGGCCGGTCTCGATCCCACCCTTGAGTTCAAAGGCGATCATGCCACCGGCCATTTTCATCTGGCGTGCCGCCAATTCGTACTGTGGGAAAGAACGCAGCCCGGGGTAGGTCACCCACTGCACGGCGGGGTGCGCCTGCAGGGTTTCGGCCACTGTCTGGGCGCTGCTGCAGTGGCGTTCCATGCGCAGGGCCAAGGTCTTGAGGCCACGCATCAACAGTGACGCGTCCTGCGGTGACATCACGGCGCCGGTCAGGTCCTTGAGCCCTTGCAGGCGAATGCGTTGCGCCAGGGCGTGGCTGCTCACCGCAATACCAGCGGTAATGTCGCCGTGCCCGCTGAGGTACTTGGTGGCCGAGTGCACCACCACGTCGGCGCCCAATTCCAGGGGCCGTTGCAGGTAGGGCGTGCAGTAGGTGTTATCGACCACCACGGTGACATTCGGCTGCTGGTGGGCGAGCTGGGCCACGGCGGCGATGTCGACCAATTGCAGGGTGGGGTTGGCCGGGGTTTCGCAATAGATCATGCGGGTGGCGGGGGAGAGTGCATCCTGCAGGGCGGCCAGGTCGGTCAGGTCGACATGACGAACCTTGATGCCGAACTCGCCGATGCCATGGTGCAACAAAGCGAAGGTGCAGCCATAGAGGGTCTGACTGACGATGATTTCGTCGCCGGGACGCAGCAGGGTCCAGAACGTTGCGGCAATCGCGCCCATGCCAGAGCTGAACGCCACCGCCGCCTCGCCGTTTTCCAGGGTGGCCATGCGCGATTCCAGCAGGGCCAGGGTAGGGTTGGAAATCCGTGTATAGAAGTGACCGTTCGCCTCACCGGCAAAGCAGGCGGCGCCGTATTCAGCGGTCGGGAAGGCGAACGTGGCGGACAGGTAGGTCGGCGGCACCAGGGCACCATGATGGTCCTTGGGGTCATAGCCGTGGTGGATGGCGCGGGTGGAAAAGCCGAATGCATTGTGTTTATTGTTCATGTCGGGCGCTCCTTATTTCCTACAATGCTATGCTCATAACCAGAGATGAACGTTGCGAAATTTGTTGGAAAATCCCGCGCCAGGGGATGAAAACCCTATAAAAATAATGATTAGAGGCACGTTATGCCCATCAGTCTGGACCGCACCGACAAAGCTCTTTTAAACGCGCTGCAAGGCAATGCCCGCCTGACCGTGGCCGAATTGGCCGACCGGGTGGCCCTGACCACTTCGCCGTGCTGGCGGCGGGTCAAAAACCTGGAAGACAGCGGGGTGATCAGTGGTTACCAGGCGATTTTGTCGCCCAAGGCCCTGGGCTATGGGGTGACGGCATTTGTCAGCATCATGATGGAGAGCCACACCCAGGACATTGCCCGGGCGTTCGAGAAGCGGCTGTTGGAGATCCCGGAGATCGTGGCGTGCCATAACGTGTCGGGGCGCTATGACTTCTTACTGGAAGTGGTGGCCAAGGACCTGGAGTCGTTCGGCGAGTTTGCCAGGGAGGTCTTGCAGACCCTGCCTTGTGTCAAAGAGATTTATTCGAGTTTTTCCTACAAGTCGGTCCGGCCGTTGCGGGTGATTCCGCTGCCGGGTTGATCAAGGCGCGATACACACTTGGGCACCTAAGCCGCCGCTGACACGATTGCTCAACGTCAATTGCAACAGCGTCTCAAATATCTGTTGCACCCGTGGCTCGTCACTGTGGGCCACATTGAAGCGCATCGAGTCAGCGTGTGCCGGGTCATAGCCAAACAGCGCGCCCGGCGCCAAGACCATGCCCTGTTGCAATGCGGCCTGGGCCAGCCGTTCGCCGTTCACGCCGGGTGGCAAGCGCGCCCAGATAAACATCCCGCCTTCATAACCCATAGGCAGTTCGCAGCCGCACCGCTTGAGCCATTGCTCGACCCGTCCACCCGATTCCATCAACCGTTGCACCATGCGCTTGCGGTGCTTGGTGTAGCTGCCTTCGCTGAGCATGCGGTACACGATCTGCTCGAACAGTTCAGAGGTCACGCCACCGCTCATCAGCTTCATATGGGTCAGGTTGGCCGCCAGTTGCGGGGCGGCCACCACATAGCTGACACGGGTGTTGGCGCTGAGGATTTTCGAGAAGCCTGACAGGTAGGTGACGTGGTCCAACCCGGCCAAGGCCGCGAGGCGCGGGGAGGGGGTGGGGTGCAGGTCGCCGTAGAGGTCGTCTTCGACGATATGGCAGTGGTACTGCTGGGTCAGTTGCAACAGGCGAAACGCCTGGCTGGGGCTGAAGGAGTGGCCAGTGGGGTTTTGCAGCACGCTGGTGGTGAGGTAGAGAGTAGGTCGGTGTTCGGCCAACACCTGCTCCAGTGCGGCGAAGTCGAAACCCTCGGGGCGACGCTGGATCGTCACCACCTTGACCCCGTGCAGGGCCAGGTTGGCGTGGAAGTTGAAGTAGCACGGCGCGTCCAGCAGCACGGTGTCGCCGGGGCGAGCCAGCAAGCGCATGAGCATGTCCAGGCCTTGTAGCGTGTTGGGCGTGGTGATGATCTGTTCCACCGGCACCGACAGGCCCTCGGCGTGCAGCTTCTGTTGCAGGGCTTGGCGTAACGGCAACAGACCGGCCGGCGTGCCCAGCCCGGCGAGACGCAGGGACGGTGCGCGTACCACGCTGCGCATGGCTTGGCGGAGGGTCTCGGTGTTCAACCAGTCTTCCGGCAAATGCCCGCTGCCCGGGCGCAGCTCGCTACCAGCGCTCACCAACGGGCGCCGCAACACGCTGAGCAAGTCCTGGGGCAGCAGATCGACCCAGGCCACCGACGCCGGCCGCGTGGTTTCCATCGCAACGAAATACCCACGGCCTTGACTGGACGTCAGCAGGTTGCGCCCACGCAAGCGATCCAGCGCCTCATTGAGGGTGAACTTGCTGACGCCCAGGGTCTGGGTCAGCTCACGCACCGACGGCAACTTGCTGCCGGGCGCCCACTCACCGCTTTCGATGGCCTGGCTGAACGCCTCGACGATCTGCTGGACCTTTGGGGTGCCTTCCCTAAAAGCGATGGCGGTTACAAACATAAACCTTCCTTGTGTTTTCTGGTGATTTTACCGGTGAAGTTAGGCCGGATTAGGCATTACTTTACCTGCCTTGTGCAAGGAGGCTGCCCTAGACTGCGGGCCATCGCATCACCGCAAAGGCCCACGCCATGCCAAACGAACTGATCAACCCCGCTGTGCTGTTCTGCAGAGGGTTAGCGCAACAGAAATACCAAGGCGCTGAAAAAGGCCTGCAAGCCGCTGCCGAAGGTGGCTGCACCCATTGGTATATCGACGGCAGCCTGTATGGCGAAATGGTTGAGGACTGGACCGAAGCACGTATCGCCAAGCTGCAAACGCAGATGGCCGTCACCGGCGTTACACCGATTTACCATGGCAACTTCAAGGCGCCGCTGGGCAGCGACGTCGAGGCCTTTCGTGGGGCGGCCGTGGAGTACGTGAAAAAAGAGATCGACATCGCCAGTCAGTTGGGTGCGCCGTTGATCATCCACGGCGGTTGCCTGGTCGAGCCGAACCGGGCGCAGATGGCCAGGCAGATTGCCCTGGAGCACTACCTGAAGTCGGTGCAGGAACTGGCGCAGTACGCCGAGGCCAAGGGCACGGATATTTATTTGGAAAGCCTGGCCCACTACGTCAACTACCGAATCTTTACCGACGCCGCGCAATACGCCTGGGTGGCCGAGCGCCTGCAAGCACAGCGCAATGTCTACTTCTTCCTGGGCGTTGGCCACGCCCACATCGAGAGCGGTCTGCCGGCGCAAGTGCTCCGTCAGTATCACCCGCGGGTCAAGGGTATTGCCTTCGGCAGCGGCGACTGCACCGATACGGTACAGGCCATGGTCGACACCCAGTGGAAAGGCCTGGTGACGTTCGAAACCCATCATCAAACCACCCATCAAGCCCTGGCTGACTTGGCGGCGATGTACTTCAACTTCCTCTGATCTCTCTCCAAGGCCCCGGACCATGACCAGTGCGCTGACGCTGTCTTCGTTTCTCTACTTTCTATTGTTCTGCGCCACCATGACCTTCAGCCCCGGCCCCATGACCCTGCTGCTGTTGAGCCTGGGCTTGAAGGACGGCCTGCGGCGTTCGATCCCGGCGCAGATCGGCGCCAGCGTGGCGTACCTGATTTCAATCCTGATCTTTGCCGTGGGCTTTTCGGCGTTGATCAAGGGCAACCTCGCCATCACGCAGACCCTCCAGTTTGTCGGCGTGGCCTATATGCTTTACCTGGCCTACAAACAGTGGACCAGCAGTGGTGTGTCGATCGACCAGGGCGGGCCGGTTGCGGGTTCACGCAGCCTGTTCGGCAAGGGTCTGTTGACCGGTTTTTCCAACCCCAAGACCCTCATCATGTTCAGCGCCGTATTTCCACAGTTTGCCGGGGCAGGGGGGCACAACTCCCTGGCGGATATCGCGGTGCTGGGGTTGACCTTCCTGCTGCTGCAATTTGCCAGCGGCTGCCTGTATTGCTATTTCGGCCAGCGCATCCGGCATGTGCTGGAAAATCCCAGGCGACGTGTGTGGTTGCAGCGGTGCACGGCGGTGTTGTTGCTGGGCGTCGCATTGATGCTGGCGCGCGGGTTTTCCCACTGAAGTATTAGCCTATAAGCGGTAGTGGCGATTTGACGTTGCCCTGATAGACTCCAGGCACTCATCCAGGACGCCCCACACCATGCCAGCCGCCGGAGGAAAAGGACTTCCGCTTGCTTCGCGCTTGTACAAATCCCGTGCCCTGGGGCTGACGCTCGGCTTTGTGTGTGTGGTGTTTGGCATGTACCCGTTGCACCCGTCCTTCTGGGTCTGGGCCTGGATGGTGATCAATGCCTTTGTGTGGCCGCACCTGGCTTACCAATGGTCGTGTCGCGCGAGCAATTCACTACGCTGTGAGCGGCGTAACCTGTTGTTCGATTCCTTCTGCGGTGGCTTCTGGGTTGGTGCCATGCACTTCAACCCGCTGCCCAGTGTGACCACGCTGTCGATGATGAGTATGAACAACGTTGCCATCGGCGGGCCGCGTTTTATGCTCACCGGTTGGGTCGCGCAAGCGTTGGGGATTGGTACGTCGCTGCTGTTGTTCACGCCAGCATTCATTGCGGTGACCACCGCGACCCAACTCTACGCTTGCCTGCCGATCCTGATGGTGTACCCCCTGGCCTTGGGCTGGATTTGCTATCGCCAAGCCGTGACCCTGGCCCGGCACAAGCGCGAACTGCTGGCCCTGAGCCGCACCGACAGCCTGTCCGGCCTGCTCAACCACGGCGCATGGAAAGACCATCTGGAAATCGAATTTCAACGCTGCCGCCGTGGTCAGGCCGGTGCGGCCATTGCCTTGATCGACATCGACCACTTCAAGACCATCAACGACACCTACGGCCATGTGACCGGTGACATTGTGTTGCGCCAACTGAGCAAAGTGCTGCGCCAGAACCTGCGCGCCACGGACCTGGCCGGGCGCTACGGTGGCGATGAATTCTGCGTGATCCTGCCGGGCATGCCGCTCAACCGTGCCACCGAAGTGATGGACGCCTTGCGCGATCGCTTCAACGCCCTGGCGTATGCCCAGGACCCGACCTTGCGCGCCAGTTTGAGTATCGGCCTGGCGCCGTATCAACCGACCCACGCCGATTCCATCAGTTGGCTCAATGACGCTGACCTGGCGCTGTACGAGGCCAAGAGCAGTGGACGCAACCGGGTCAGTGCGGCGCAGGGGAGTTTGTTGCGCTCGGTTTAGTGGGGTAGGGTAGCGCGGCACCTCCCAACAAAAACAAGGATCGGTTCATGCTTTTTACCTTCTCCCGTACCCTTCTGGCCGCGACCCTGGCCTTGTCCTTCGCCGTGCCGGCCTACAGTGCCGAACCCCATAAACAGATCCAGGCGGACGCCGAACAGTACAAGGCCGAGGCGTTGAAACTGCTGGAACGC
This sequence comes from Pseudomonas sp. GW821-FHT03A09, assembly GCF_059421065.1. NCBI lineage: Bacteria > Pseudomonadati > Pseudomonadota > Gammaproteobacteria > Pseudomonadales > Pseudomonadaceae > Pseudomonas > Pseudomonas sp. GW821-FHT03A09. Next base: position 535,691 of record NZ_JBWKUX010000003.1, read on the forward strand.
CTGGTGAATATCGACTCAGGCTCCGGCTACGAGCCGGGCCTGACCCAAGTGCGCGACATCGCAGTGGATGAGTTGAAGCAGCTCGGTTTCAGTATCGAGCTGGTGCCGGACAAGGCGGCGAACAACAGCCACGTGATCGCCACCCTCAAGGGCACCGGCAAGGCCAAGATCCTGCTGATGGCCCATATGGACACCGTGTTCAAGGAAGGCTCGGCGGCCGAACGTCCGTTCCACATCAAGGATGGCCGCGCCTATGGCCCCGGCGTGATGGATGACAAAGGCGGTATCGTCGCGGGCATCTACGCGCTGAAAGTCCTGAAAAACCAGGGCTTCAAGGACTACGCGCAAATCACCTTCCTGCTCGACGCCAGTGAAGAAACCGGCTCCGAGGCGGCCTCCGAACTGATCCGCAAAACCGCCAAGGCTCACGACGTGACCTTGAACCTGGAGCCCGGCCGTCCGGCTGATGGTTTGGTAGTGTGGCGCAAAGGCAGTGCCACTGCCGTGGTTGAAGTCAAAGGCAAAGCCGCCCACGCCGGTGTCGCTCCGGAACTGGGCCGCAACGCCGCCATGGAGGCTGCGCACCAGATCCTGCAACTGGGCAAGCTGGGTGATGAAGAGAAGAAAACCACCATCAACTTCACCGTGCTCAAGGCCGGTGACCGCGTCAACGTGATCCCCGACCAAGCCACCGCCAAGGCCGACGTACGCGCCGCGTTGCCGGAAGAGTTCGACCGCATCGAGAAGGACCTGGCGCGCGTATCGGCCAACAAACTGATCCCCGACACCGAAGTGACCACCAGCCTGCACCGTGGTTTGCCACCGATGCCGCAGACGCCGGAGTCGGACAAGTTGGTGGCGATTGCCCAAGGGATCTATGGGGAGCTGGGGCGCAAGCTGACCATCGAAGGCAGCGGCGGCGCGGCGGATGCGAGCTTGTCCGCCGGGGTGGGTACACCGACGTTGGATGGGTTTGGGATTGTGGGCGGGAATATCCACACGCCGGAGGAGTATGCGGAGGTGGAGAGCGTGGTGCCGCGGGTTTATTTGCTGAGTCGGATGATTATGGAGCTTTCGAAGCGGTGATTAGATCGGCTCGCTCGTCCGCTTATTCTGGATGAGCGAGCTTTGTAGTGAGCAGGCTTGCCCTGCGCTGGGCTGCGGAGCAGCCCCAAAACAGGCGCCGCCGATTTAACTGAAGAAATGCATTGCCCCAATGGGGGCCGCTTCGCAGCCCAGCGCGAGCAAGCTCGCTCACTACAGGGTTTCGGAGATTAGGGAGAGTATTCATATGAATAGGGATTAGTTGAATTTTTCATAGTCTTGGGCGCCCAGTGAGGCTAGCCATTGTTTAAAGAAGTCGATTTGTTCTTGTGGGTTATTTGTAAGGTTTTCTTCTTCGTAGTCGAACAAGTGCACTATGTTCTCGTTAGTAGCTTGCTTGCCTAAAGTCATTTCATATGCAACAAGGCCGGCGCTCATCTGAGAAGCCATTCTTGAGGGCTTGACATTTAGCTTGGCACCTTTGCAAAGGAAAGTTATGTGGGGGAAGTCTGCTCTGATTTTTGCAAGGCAAACATACATATCTATTCCTTCGTAAATTTTTCTGAAGTTGTCGGCTTCTGAAAATGTCATTATTGATTTTATGGTGTCGTACTTTACGGTTGCTTCTGTTATTTTGTTGTTGATTTTTACGGATATTTTTTGTGATTTCATTTTGCTTCCTGTTTGAGTTTTTAGTTAAGTGTTTTACATGTTTTTTATCGATTTTTACTGTAGGTGAGGTGGTTTTTTTTGATTGCTCGGAGTCCGCTGCTGCTTGAATAAGGTTTCCAATTTTAATTATCAGTTTTTGATTGTTGTTTTTACGGCTGCCAGCGACGATGGTCACTTCTAAGTCGATTCAGCCCAACATTGACAGAAGCTATGTTGCTCCTCTATGTCATTGGTCAGATCGTTTTCCTCATAAGAGAAAATATGCACAAGTTCGCCGTTTGGCTGCCCCATCGTCATTTCGTAGGCAACGAGGCCATTTGACATATGTGAGGACATTCCTGACGGATGGACATTGATTTTGGAACCCTTGCATAAGAATTTTATTTCTTTTAAATCTGCTCTCAATAAACCGAAGCTTTCATATAAATCCAAAGCAGTATAGGTTTTTCGCATCCCGTCGTTCAGCACTAAGTGAAGGGTTGGCTTGCCTCCTTCGTATTCGATAGCTGCGCTTTCACGTATACCGTTTTTGATGATGGTGATTTCACGTGATTTCATGGGTGCTTCCTATTAGGATTCAATATTGTATATCCCTTGTAGGTGCCATCTTCGTTGACTGGTGAGGCGCCTAGAATATCTTTTGTGTCTATGCGTCCGGGGATTGCGATTTCTGATTCATTGCTGTGTTTGGAGCGTATGCCCAGCTCCTTGTTGACGTCTCTCCCTGGGATTTTTTTAAGAGTATAGAGAAAGCCTTCTTCGAAACCGAAATTTGAGGCGAATACTAGCGCTTGCTTTCTTTTAGTCGAAGTGGGTACGAAGTAGCTAGGTGGGCTTGCGTTGTTTATGGAGTGCAGAAAAAGGTCTGTGCTTGCTCCTCTACTTTCGAATCCATTTTTAAAAATCTCGTCTGGGTTTCTCAAGTCTCCACGATATAGATATTCGCGTTTTTTGCCCGAATTGGGTAGGGAGGGGGCTTCCTCATGTACCTTTGCTGGTTCGTTTGGGTTTTTACGTTTGGTCTTGGGGTCGCAATCGCCCACGCCTGGGCAGGTGTTCAAACCGAGGGGATCCACCCACCCTGTAGGATTAGGCACGTACTGGTAGGCATTGATCCCACCCGCCAACTTCACCGGGTCCGGCGTCAGGTACCGACCAATATCCGGATGGTAGTAACGATGACGGTTGTAGTGCAGGCCGCTTTCCGCGTCGAAGTACTGACCTTGGAAGCGCAACGGGTTGTCGATTTTGCCGACATCGAGGCGGGCGATTTCGCCGTAGGCGCGGTAGTGGGCGGACCAGACGATTTCGCCTTCGCTGTCGGTCAGCTCTTGCGGGGTGCCGAGGTGGTCGAGTTGGTAGTGGAAGGGTTTTATATCTTTCGGGCCAAAACCTTCCAGTAACGCCAAAGGCCGGAAGCTGTCCGGCTCGTAGACATAACTGCGATGACGTTGCGCCTGATGCTCGGCAATCAGCTTGTCGCCTTG